>NZ_JAMDGW010000009.1:0-95038 GCF_028656995.1 Pseudomonas sp. TNT2022 ID642
AACCCTAATCAGCAACACCCACGGCAACGGATATACACCCAAACCCCCCAAGAGCATGGTCGGCCCAAAGGCCGCCAAGTCAAAAGCGTGAACCCTGTCAAAACCCTGAACACACAAGCAGAAACATCCCCCGCCATTGAAACCACCCAAACCCTGCCCCATCTAAGACCCATACCCCATTGCGCAGGTGCCCCATGAGCGACCAGCAAGAATTCCCGGAAAACCCCGACGACTACACCGAAGCCGAAAACATCGAACACACCTCCAGCGGCAAAGGCCTCGCCCTGCCCGGCCAGAACCTGCCGGACAAGGTCTACATCATCCCTATCCACAACCGCCCGTTCTTCCCGGCCCAGGTCCTGCCGGTCATCGTCAACGAAGAACCCTGGGCCGAAACCCTCGAACTGGTCAGCAAATCCGAACACCATTCCCTGGCGCTGTTCTTCATGGACACGCCCCAGGAAGACCCGCGCCACTTCGACACCGGCGCCCTGCCGCAATACGGCACCCTGGTCAAAGTCCACCACGCCAGCCGCGAAAACGGCAAACTGCAATTCGTCGCCCAAGGCCTGAGCCGCGTGCGCATCAAGACGTGGCTGAAACACCACCGCCCACCGTATCTGGTCGAAGTCGAATACCCGCATCAGCCCACCGAGCCGACCGACGAGGTCAAGGCCTACGGCATGGCGCTGATCAACGCGATCAAGGAACTGCTGCCGCTCAACCCGCTGTACAGCGAAGAACTGAAAAACTACCTCAATCGCTTCAGCCCCAACGATCCATCGCCGCTGACCGACTTCGCCGCCGCCCTGACCTCCGCCACCGGCCCCGAGCTGCAAGCCGTGCTCGACTGCGTGCCGATGCTCAAGCGCATGGAAAAAGTCCTGCCGATGCTGCGCAAGGAAGTCGAAGTCGCACGCCTGCAAAAAGAGATTTCGGCAGAAGTTAACCGCAAGATCGGCGAGCATCAGCGCGAGTTCTTCCTCAAGGAACAACTCAAGGTCATCCAGCAGGAACTCGGCCTGACCAAGGACGACCGCAGCGCCGACCTCGAACAGTTCGAGCAGCGTTTAGAGGGCAAAGTCCTGCCGGCGCAGGTGCAGAAGCGCCTCGAAGAGGAAATGAACAAACTGTCCATCCTCGAAACCGGCTCGCCGGAATACGCGGTGACCCGCAACTACCTCGACTGGGCGACCTCAGTGCCGTGGGGCGTGTACGGCGAGGACAAACTCGACCTCAAGCACGCGCGCAAGGTCCTCGACAAACACCACGCTGGCCTCGACGACATCAAGGATCGCATCCTCGAATTCCTCGCCGTCGGTGCTTATAAAGGCGAGATCAGCGGTTCCATCGTGCTGCTGGTCGGCCCGCCTGGCGTGGGTAAAACCAGCGTCGGCAAATCCATCGCCGAATCCCTCGGCCGGCCGTTCTACCGCTTCAGCCTCGGCGGCATGCGTGACGAGGCCGAGATCAAGGGCCACCGCCGCACCTACATCGGCGCGCAGCCAGGCAAACTGGTGCAAGCGTTGAAAGACGTCGAAGTGATGAACCCGGTGATCATGCTCGACGAGATCGACAAAATGGGCCAGAGCTACCAGGGCGACCCGGCCTCGGCACTGCTGGAAACCCTCGACCCGGAACAGAACGTCGAATTCCTCGACCACTACCTCGACCTGCGCATGGACCTGTCGAAAGTCCTGTTCGTCTGCACCGCCAACACCCTTGATTCGATTCCCGGCCCGTTGCTGGACCGGATGGAAGTGATTCGCCTGTCGGGCTACATCACCGAAGAAAAAGTCGCCATCGCCAAGCGTCACCTGTGGCCAAAACTGCTGGAAAAGGCCGGCGTGTCCAAGGGCAGCCTGAGCATCAGCGACAGCGCGCTCAAAGCCTTGATCGACGGTTACGCCCGTGAAGCCGGTGTGCGCCAGCTCGAGAAACAAATGGGCAAACTGGTGCGCAAAGCGGTGATGAAGCTCATTGACGAGCCGAAAGCGGTGATCAAGCTCGGGCCGAAAGATCTCGAAGCGTCACTCGGCCATCCGGTATTCCGCAACGAACAAGTGCTGTCCGGCACCGGCGTGATTACCGGTCTGGCGTGGACCAGCATGGGCGGCGCGACATTGCCGATCGAAGCAACACGGATTCACACGCTCAATCGCGGCTTCAAACTCACCGGGCAACTGGGCGATGTGATGAAGGAATCGGCAGAGATCGCCTACAGCTATGTCAGCTCGCATCTGAAACAGTTTGGCGGTGACGCGAAGTTCTTCGACGAAGCCTTTGTCCATCTGCACGTGCCAGAAGGCGCCACGCCGAAGGACGGTCCGAGCGCCGGCGTGACCATGGCCAGCGCCCTGCTCTCGCTCGCACGTAATCAACCGCCGAAGAAAGGCGTGGCGATGACTGGCGAATTGACCCTGACCGGGCATGTGCTGCCGATTGGCGGCGTGCGCGAGAAGGTGATTGCCGCAAGAAGGCAGAAGATCTTCGAATTGATTCTGCCGGAGCCGAATCGGGGTAACTTCGAGGAATTGCCGGATTATCTGAAGGAAGGGATAACCGTGCATTTCGCCAAGCGGTTTGCCGATGTGGCGAAGGTACTGTTCTGACCGGTAGCCGGTAGCCCCTCACCCCAGCCCTCTCCCCCAGGAGAGGGAGCCGACCGAGCTGTCTAGCGCTATGCACCGACCTGAAACACCGGGTCGATTATGGATTCGCTGACGCACGCTCAGGTCGGCGTACCTCGCCAATATCCCCCGATCAGTCCCCTCTCCCCCCAGGAGAGGGAGCCGACCGAGCTGTCTAGCGCTATGCACCGACCTGAAACACCGGGTCGATTATGGATTCGCTGACGCACGCTCAGGTCGGCGTACCTCGCCAATATCCCCCGATCAATCCCCTCTCCCCCTGGGAGAGGGAGCCAACCGAGCGGTCTTGCGCTATGCGCCGACCTGAAACACCGGGTCGATTATGGATTCGCTGACGCACGCTCAGGTCGGCGTACCTCGCCAATATCCCCCGATCAGTCCCCTCTCCCTCTGGGAGAGGGCTAGGGTGAGGGCTTGGCGTTGTCACACTTTGTCTCATCTTCAGTTATGCTCGCCGTTCGTCGTCAACGCCGGAGCTGCTGACCTTATGTCCCCCACTCGCCTGTTTCTCCCTCTCGCCCTCTCGTTGCTGGCCGCTTGCGCCACGCAACCGAAACACAACGTGACCGTGGAAAAACAAAGCGAATGCCCCGTTCGGCTCACTAACGGGCAAAACCTCATCATCATGCTGCCAAGCAACCCGACCACGGGTTATCGCTGGGCCATTCAGGATTCCGCTGGCGGCGTACTGCGTGCACTTAGCCCCGAGGTCTACAGCAATCCGGAAGACGCTGGCGTCGTCGGCGCAGCAGGTCTGTCGACCTGGCGCTTCCAGGCCTTTGCCCCCGGCACCGGGCGTCTGCGCCTGACTTCGCAACAGCCGTGGGCGCCGGAAGTGCTGCCGGTGGAAACCTTTGACTGCGCCATTTCGGTGAATTGATCGTGGGCTGGCTAATTCTGGCGCTAATGGGCGCGGTGACGTTTCTCTACGGCGTCAGCACCCATGCGGCGCTGCTTTGTCTTTTGGTCAAACCGCTGCCGGTGCTGGCGCTACTTGGCTGGCTACACGACGCGCCACCCAGTGACTATCGGCGCTGGATCAGTCTCGGTCTGATTTTCTCGTTGCTGGGTGATGTGTTGCTGGCCTGGCCGGGCGATCTGTTCGTGTTTGGCCTCGGCGCGTTTCTGGTTGCGCATCTGGCTTATCTGAAGGCTTATCTGAGTGACTGCAAGCGTCTGGCGATTTTGCCACTGGTACTTGCCCTCGGAGTGGGCGCGGTGCTGCTGGGTCTTCTGATTTCCAGCGGTCTTGGGCCATTGCTGGTGCCGGTGATTGTTTATGGCACGGCGATCAGCGCGATGCTCTGGCGCGCGCTGGCCCGTTTGGGCACCGATGTGCCGAAACGCTCGGCGTTGCTGGCGGCGGGCGGTGCGCTGGCGTTTGTGTTCTCGGACAGCGTGATCGGTATTGATCGCTTCGTATCGCCATTCCACGCCGCGCCATACGTCATCATCCTCAGCTACTGGCTGGGCCAGTGGGGCATTGCGGCCTCCGCGTTCTCCCAAAGCAAACGCGCTAGCCTTTAAAAGATCGCAGCCTGCGGCAGCTCCTACAGAAAACCGCATTCCCATGTAGGAGCTGCCGCAGGCTGCGATCTTTTGATTTGCCGCTTTATCAGACAACCCAAGCATCCCCGCGCCCTTTTGGCTAAAATGCCGGCCTTTCCATTTACACCGCCGGAACCGCCGTGAGCAAAGAACCCGATCGTATTTTCGCCAAGCCTTTGGCCCAGGTGCCTGACTTCGCCTTCAATGAAGACGTGGTGCGGGTATTCCCGGACATGATCAAGCGCTCGGTGCCGGGTTACCCGACCATCGTCGAAAACCTCGGCGTGCTCGCGGCGCAGTTCGCCCAGCCGAACAGCGTGCTCTACGACCTCGGTTCATCGCTGGGCGCGGTCACTCAAGCCCTGCGCCGTCATGTGCGCACCGACGGTTGCCGCGTGATCGCTGTGGATAACTCGGCGGCGATGGTCGAACGCTGCCGCGAATACCTCAACGGTCAGGACTCGATGTTCCAAGAGTTGCTGCCGGTTGAAGTGATCGAAGGCGACATTCTCGCCCTCGATTTTCAACCTGCTTCGGTGGTGGCGCTGAACTTCACCCTGCAATTCATCGCTCCCGATCAGCGCACCGCGTTGCTCTCGCGCATTCGCCAATCGCTGCTGCCGGGCGGCGCATTGATACTCTCGGAAAAGCTGCGCTTCAACGATACCGAAGAACATGCGCTGCTCACCGATCTGCACGTTGCCTTCAAACGCGCCAACGGCTACAGCGAACTGGAAATCGCCCAGAAGCGCAGCGCCATCGAAAACGTCATGAAGCCCGACAGCCTCGAAGAACACCGCGAACGCCTGCTGGCCGCCGGGTTCTCGAAAGTCGTGCCGTGGTTCCAGTGTCTTAACTTTGCCTCGTTGATTGCCTTGCCATGATTGATCTGTCCCCCCTCGCCCGCCGTCTCGCCGGCACACCGCTGGCCGAATGGGCCAACACCCTGCAGGCGCAACTCGACAAGAAAATGGAGAAAGGTCACGGCGATCTGGAGCGCTGGCAAAGTGCGCTGGACGCCCTGCCGAAGATCCAGCCGAGCGAAGTGGATCTGCTCAACGGTTTGAAACTCGACACCGATTGCGACGAGGCAACCCGCGCGCAAATGCGCACCGCGTTGATGGGCCTGTCGCCGTGGCGCAAAGGGCCGTTCGACTTGTTTGGTGTGCACGTCGACACTGAATGGCGTTCGGACTGGAAATGGTCGCGCGTCGCCCCGCATCTGGATCTGAAGGGCAAACGCATCCTCGATGTCGGCTGCGGCAACGGCTACTACATGTGGCGCATGCTCGGTGCCGGCGCGAACAGCGTGATTGGTGTTGACCCGAACTGGTTGTTCTTCTGCCAGTTCCAGGCGGTGCAACGTTATCTGTCAGAGCCGAATGCCTGGCACCTGCCCTTCCCGTTCGAAGACCTTCCACCAAATCTGGAAGGGTTCGACACGGTGTTTTCGATGGGCGTGTTTTATCACCGTCGCTCGCCGATCGAACATTTGCTGGCGCTGAAGGATTGCCTGGTCAAGGGCGGCGAGCTGGTGCTGGAAACGCTGGTGGTGGAAGGCGACAAGCATCAGGTGCTGGTGCCAGAAGATCGTTATGCGCAGATGCGTAACGTGTGGTTCCTGCCGTCGGTGCCGGCGCTGGAGTTGTGGTTGCGTCGTGCAGGTTTCACCGATATTCGTTGCGTGGATGTGAGCACAACCACGGTTGAAGAACAGCGCGGGACTGAGTGGATGAAGTATCAGTCGCTGAGTGATTTCCTTGATCCGGAAGATCACAGCAAAACCATCGAAGGCCTGCCGGCGCCGATGCGGGCGGTGATTGTCGCTCGTAAATAATCCAATCGCCCAAACACCGCGGTGAGCCCACCCCTCACCCCAGCCCTCTCCCCAAGGAGAGGGAGCCGATCATTGAGCTTTTCAAAACTTGAGTTCGACTCGATAACTCAGGTCGGTGCACCTCGCCCATTCAATCCGGTCAGTCCCCTCTCACTGTGGGAGAGGGAGCTGATCTTTGGGCTTTTCAAAACTTGAGTTCGACTCGGTATGTCAGGTCGACGGACTCAGCCCATCCAGCTCGGTCAGTCCCCTCTCCCAGTGGGATAGGGAGCCGATCCTCACGCTTTTCATAACTTGAGTTCGACTCGATAACTCAGGTCGGCGGAGATCGCCCATTCAACCCGGTCAGTCCCCTCTCCCTCCGGGAGAGGGTTAGGGTGAGGGGCTCTTCGCTCTGCGTGCACGGAAAAATTCGGTCAACACCGCACCACACTCCTCCGCCAACACCCCACCTTCATACAACACCCGGTGATTCAAAAAGCCCTGGGTAAAAAACTGCCCCTGACTCTGCACAATCCCCGCCTTCGGCTCCAGCGCGCCATACACCACGCGCGCCACCCGCGAATGCACGATCAAGCCTGCGCACATACTGCACGGCTCCAGCGTCACATACAGCGTGCTGCCCGGCAGACGATAGTTATCCACCGCCTGCGCCGCCGCACGGATGGCGACCATTTCTGCATGAGCACTCGGGTCGCTGGTACTGATCGGGCAGTTGAAGCCGCGCCCGATGATCTCGCCGTCCTGCACCAGCACCGCGCCCACCGGCACTTCGCCAAGGGCTGCGCCTTGTGCGGCGAGGGTCAGGGCTTCGCGCATGAAATCGCGGTCACGGCTGCGGTCGATGATCGCGGCGGGACGAATCTGGCGCATCACTTCACCTCGATGGCGGCCATCAGGCCGGTTTCCATGTGGTCGATCACGTGGCAATGGAACATCCACACACCGGGATTATCGGCCACCAACGCCACTTGCGCGCGCTCGTTCTTGCCCAGCAGATAGGTGTCGGTGAAGTACGGAATGATCTTGTGCCGGTTCGACGCGATCACCTTGAAACTCATGCCGTGCAGATGGATCGGGTGCTGATACTGGGTCATGTTCTTCAATTCGAAGATGTAACTCTGCCCCAGTTTCAGGCTGGCAATCGGTCGGTCGGCGCAGGTCTTGTCGGTGATGTCCCAGGCCTTGCCGTTGATCTGCCACAGGCTCGGCGGCCGGCCATTGTCGACGTTGACCGACACCGAACCGACCCATTCGAAATTGAAGTTGAGTTTCTCGGCATTGGCCAGGTCCGGCTCTGCCACCGGGTTGGCCGGTAGCGCTTTCGGCCAGTCGGTCGGCGCATCGGTATTGGCCACTGAACGCAGGGTGCCCAGACGTACCGGCCCGTTGCGCAGCGACAGCTCTTCACCCGCCGCCGGCGCCTTGATCGCCAGACAAATACGCATCCCTGGGCCGAGCCAATATTCCTTGCCCAATGGCCGCGGTTCGACCGGGTTGCCGTCCAGCGCATAAATCTTCGCTTCGACACCGGGAATGTTGATGCGGTAAGTCAGCGTGTTGTCGAGGTTGAGCAAACGCACCCGGGTGATCTGCCCGGCCGGCAGTTCGATCACCGGGGTTGGCACCCCATTGATCGTCGACAACCGCCCCGCCGTACCGCCACGCGCCGCTTCACGGGGAATACTGAATTCGACGAAATTGCCTTCGTCATCGATGTGCCAGTTTTTCAGGCTCAAGGTCTTTTCGTACTTGAAACCGGTCGGCTCGCGCTCTTCGATGATCAGCGGCCCGACCAGCCCGCGCCCGAGTTCTTCGCTGCTGCTGACGTGCGGGTGATACCAGTAACTGCCGGCGTCCGGCACGCGGAACTTGTAATCGAAGTACTCACCCGGCAGCACCGGCAGTTGCGACACGTACGGCACGCCGTCCATTTCCAGCGGCAGACGAATGCCGTGCCAGTGAATAGTGGTCGCCACCGGCAAGTGGTTGATGAAGCGCACCCGCAGCCATTCACCCTGACGCACGCGCAACTCGGTGCCCGGCGCCGATGGGCCGAATGCCCAGGCCTCGGTCTTGTGCCCCGGCACCAGCTCGACGTCCAGCGGTGCGGCGATCAGTTCATAGTCGTGGCCCGCCTCGGCGTCGGCCATTTTGCCGAGCCAGTAACGCGACGCGCCCCCCGCACCAACGCCAACGACAACAAGACCGGCCAGGCCACCGAGGATTTGGCGACGGGTAAAGGACATGAACTCAACTACCTCACGTATCAGCGACAGGCCCTGAAGGCCTGTAAAAGGCGAATACGATACACCTGCGGTTGAGAAACAGTAAGGGCGACCTGAGGCCGCACATCCCCTGCCGGCTTAAGGTCGCAGCCCGGTAATCAGGTGCACCACACCGCCCGCCAAGGGCATCACACCCGCGACACCAGCGGCGCTCAACGCCTGTTGGTCGAGGCCCGACAGATCACGCAACACCACACGCACCCGCGTCAACGCCAGCGGTTGCTGCGATTTCAGGTTATCCACCCCGCCCAGCGCCGCGACGATATCGGCGCTCAACCCGTCAGTCGGCTCGGCCGGTGCTGCGGGTGTATCCACCAACAGATCGGGGGTCAGGGCTTTCCAGAATGCCTTCTGCAATTGATCGAACATCTTCAGTTCTCCAGAACCCGTAAAGTATCGACGGTTGCCTCGTGAAACAGCTGCAACGCCTCGCGCACCTGCCCGGCGCTTTCCAGACCGAGCACCTGTTGCGCGATGATCTGACAGTCCGCCAGCGCAAGCTCGCGCACCGTTGCCTTGACCGGCGCGATCATCGGCACACTCACCGACAGCTCATCCACACCCAGCCCCAGCAACAGCGGCACCGCCAGACGTTCAGAGGCCATCGCCCCGCACACGCCGACCCATTTGCCATGGGCGTGCGCAGCCTTCACGGTCATGGCGATCAGGCGCAATACCGAGGGGTGAAAACTGTCCGCCTGACTGGCCAGACGCGGGTGATCGCGATCCATCGCCAGGGTGTATTGCGTCAGGTCATTGGTGCCGATCGAGAAGAAATCCACCAGCGGCGCAAACAGATCCGCCATCAACGCCGCCGCCGGCACCTCGATCATGATCCCCAGTTTCGGCCGTTGCGTTAGCCCCTGCGCGAGGATTTCCTCGTCGAGCATCTGCCGCGCCAGACGCAGCTCCGACAGTTGCGTGACCATCGGCAACATGATGTGCAAACGCGTCAGATCGCAGCAGCCGAGCATGGCGCGGAACTGTTCACGCAATAACTGCGGGCGCTCCAGGCACAAACGAATGCCGCGCACGCCCAGGAACGGGTTGGTCTCGCTGTCCATGGGCACATAGGCCAGCGGTTTGTCGCCGCCGACATCAAGGGTGCGCACCACCAGATTGTGCGCAGGTCCGACACTGCGGGCGATCGCGCTATAAGTGTTGACCTGTTCGTCATGGCTCGGCGCGTGATTGCGCCCCAGATAGAGAAACTCCGAACGCAGCAGGCCGACGCCCGCGCCTCCCAAAGCCATGGCCTGCTCGGTTTCAGCCAATGAGGCGACGTTGGCCGACACCTCGACGTGATGCCCGTCACGGGTCCGTGCCGCAAGCGTTGCGTTGGCCAGTTCATGTTCATGGCGTTGGCGCTGTTGCGCGTGACGCGCCTGCCATTGTTTGATCGCCGCTGGGTCCGGATGCACATGCAGTTCGCCCTTGTCGGCATCGAGCAATACTTGAGTGCCATTGCTCAGCGCGAGCATCTGCACCGGCACCCCGCAGATCGACGGCAGGCCACAGGCGCGCGCAAGAATCGCCACGTGACTGGTCGCGCCACCACCCACCGTAGCGAAGCCCAGTACTTTGCGGGTATCGATGCCGGCGGTCTGCGACGGCGTCAGTTGATCGGCAATCAGAATGCTCCCTTGCGGCAGCTCCAGCGCCTGCTCGCCAATCCCCAGCAGCAGCTTGAGCACCCGGCGTCCGACATCGGTCAGATCCGCCGCCCGCTCCGCCAGCAACGCACTGCCGAGCTGGCGAAACATGATCGCGGTTTCTTCAGTGGCCGCACGCCAGGCGAAGGCCGCGCTTTTGCCCGCGTCGATCAACGCTTGCGCCTGATCGAGCAGACCCGGATCTTCGAGCAGTTCCTGATGGGCCTTGAAGATCTCGGCTTCGGCTTCACCAGCAGCGGTATCACGCAAATGCTGCAAGGCCAGATCCGCTTCGATCAGGGCATTGGCGAGGGCTGCACGCTCGACATCAGCTCCGCCGCCAAACTCGCTGACGTCGAAGACCGGTTCGCTGATCTGCACCACTTGGCCCAACGCCGAACCGGGTGATGCGCAGACGCCACGCAGAAGCGTCAGCGCCTCGGTTTCGACCACCTCGACAGGTGCCACCGCCGCCACCGTTTCACCGCAGCCCTCGGCCAGTAACCGGGTCAGCGTATTGATTGCCGCGTCAGCATCTTCGCCCACCGCACTGACCTGCACGCTATCGCCGCAAGCGGTCTGCAACGCCATGACCGCCACCAACGATTTGGCGTTGGCCTGAGCCTGTTGCTTATGCAGGTAAATCTTTGCCGCAAAGCCCTTTGCCGCTTGCGCAAACACCGCTGCCGGACGCGCATGCAGACCATTGGGATTGTGCAATTTCAACGAAGGTGAAAACACAGCCTGACCTTCTGCCACGACAGCTGCCTCGCCGCTCGACTGCGCACCGGCGAGTTCAAGCAAAGGCTGGCCGGTTTCGACCTGTCCGCTCGGCGCGATCAGCCAGGTGAACGGCTCCCCGCTGACCACCAGCATCAAGGTCAGCAGGCTGCGTGCATGCAGGGCAATGTAATCGGCGTCGAACTCGATCAGCGCCTGCCCGGCCACAACCCGTTGTCCTTCTTCGACCAGCCGAGTGAAGCCTTGCCCGCCGAGGTTCACCGTGTCCAGGCCGATGTGCATCAACACCTGCACGCCGTGGTCATCGGTAATGCTCACGGCATGTCCGCTGGCCTGCACGTTGCTGATGACCCCGGCCAGTGGCGCGCACAGGGTCGACGAAGTCGGGTCGATACACAGACCGTCACCGATCACGCGCCCGGAAAACACCGGATCAGGAACCTGCTCCAGTGCCATCAGGACACCGGACAAGGGAGCCAGCAGTTGCAATTGTTGGGGTGTGGCCATGACGTCACCTGCAGTTTTATGCTTTGAAGTACCCACGGAGCGCGACGCTCCATCAGCATCGCTTATTTCCACCAGTATTCGACCTGCAATCCGACATTCGCACCGTGGCGAGCGGTGCCGAATGCGCCGGTGTCAGACAGTGCCGAGCCTTTCGCCAATTGGTTGGCCGCACGTTTGGCCGCCTCGTTCCAGGTAGCGTACGTGTAATACAGACGCACCTCGGGACGCGCCCAGAACTCCGGGCCTTTCGGCGACCAGGTCGGGGCAAACGTGAACTTGCTCAGCTTGCGCGTGCCGCCCGGGGCTTCGACTTGATCGTGGCCCAGTTCAGTGACCAGTTTGAAGTGCTCACTGAGCGCGTACGCAGGCCGTACCCCCAACGAGATCCAGTTCTGATCGGCTCCGTCCGGGCGAATGTCTTTCTGATACACCGCTTCGACCTGACCGCCGAAACGCGGTGTCACCTGCCAGTCAAAAAACTCGACGACCCGGTAGCTTTTGTTGCTGTCGTCCAGTTTGACGTTGCCGGTATAACCCAACCCGGTGCCCGGCCCCTCACCGTATTGCAGCGCCAGTTTGTTCTTGCCGCCGAAAAAATCCGTTTGTACATGTTGCGTGGTGATCGCCCAGCCCCGGTGTGCATCGCGGCTGTCGGGTTTGTCGATGTAGCTCAAACCGAACTCCAGCTCACCGCCCGGGTTGGTCTTGAAACCGGCGACGTTGAAGTCGTGCCGATTGATGTAGTCCTTCTGGTACAGGTTGTCCTTGCGCGAAAAGGCGTAGCTGTATTTAAGGTCGCCGATCAATACGTCTTCGACCCCGCCGCCCGTGGCGCTCTGGTTCCAGTAATAGAAGTCGGAAATGTGGATGTCGTTACGTTTGTAGTAACGCCGACCGGCCCACAGTGAGCCACCGTTAAGTGCAGGCATCGCCGACCACTGTGCGTAGGCCTGCGGCAAGCGGATCGAACCATTGTCGTCTTTGAATGTGGGGCTGCGATCGTAGCGGTTATACAGCGAGGCCATGCCGTCGACACTCAGTACCGAACCGTCGTCGAGGGTATACAGGTCCTGGCGCAACTCGAGTTCGCCGTACTGCTCGCATTCGTTACCCAGACGATATTTGGTCTGCGCACCGGGTAACTGGAAGCATGACTGGCCGCTGCTGTTGACCGACGTGCCAACACCGCTGCGCAAGTAGCCGCCAAACTCCAGCGCTTGTGACGTTGGCGGTAAGGCCAGGCAAAAACCTGCGACTGCAAGGCTGCGATTTATTGTTGTTTTCATAAGCCACCCCATTGTTTTTATTGTCTGGTTGCATGAATTCGGCGCGCAAAAATCCCCCGCGCAGTGCTCTGCGTGTTTTTTTGAAAGCTGTTTTTTTAGTTAAAGGTCAGGGATCGATCAGGTGCAGAACGAATGACTCGTAAGGTCTTAAAGTCACCTGGCGCTTGCGCAACGGCTCGTCCGGATAGTTACTGATCAACTGGCGCTGGCTCATCGACTCGCTGATGACCGTCGCCGGCAACTCCACTTCACAGGTTGTCCCGTAAAAGTTGTTCACCACCAACAAACGCTCGGCGCTGCCTTCACGCACATACGCCCAGACCTGCAGATGTTCGGGCAGTAATTGTCGGTACACCCCTTCGGTCATCAGCGATTCGCGGCGACGCAGTGCGATCAGATTGCGGTAGTGATGAAGTACCGAGTCTGGGTCATCGAGCTGCTTGGCGACGTTGATCTGCGCGGCATTGGCCGGCACCCCGATCCACGGCTCGACACTGCTGAAACCGGCGTTCGGTCCAGCGTCCCAATGCATCGGCGTGCGGCCGTTATCACGGGATTTCTGCTTGATTGCCGCCATGTTGTCGGCATCGCTGCTGCCGGCTTCGCGCTTGAGGCGAAAGATGTTCAGCGTCTCGACATCGCGGTAATGCTCAATCGATTCGAACCCCGGATTGGTCATGCCCAACTCTTCGCCCTGATAGACGAACGGCGTGCCCTGCAGAAAATGCAGCGCGGTGCCGAGCATCTTCGCCGAGCGTTCGCGATACTCGCCGTCATTGCCGAAGCGCGAGACCACTCGCGGTTGATCGTGGTTACACCAGAACAGCGCGTTCCAGCCGCCACCGGCCTGCATGCCGGTCTGCCAGTCGGACAGAATCCCCTTGAGCTGAAGGAAATCGAAATCGGCGCGCACCCACTTCTGCAGGTTCGGGTAATCAACTTTCAGGTGATGAAAGTTGAAGGTCATCGACAGTTCTTTCGACTGTGGATTCGAATAACGAATGCAGTGTTCGAGGCTGGTCGATGACATCTCGCCGACATTGATCAGGTCATGCCCTTCGAAGACTTCGCGGTGCATCTGCTGCAAGTACGCGTGGACATTCGGCCCGTCGGTATAGAAACGTCGGCCATCGCTGTTGTCTTCGGGGAAGTCCTTGGGCTTGGAGATCAGATTGATCACGTCCAGACGAAAACCGCCGACGCCCTTGTCTCGCCAGAACTGCATCATCCGAAACACTTCAGCGCGCACTTTCGGGTTGTCCCAATTCAGGTCGGCCTGGGTGTGATCGAACAGGTGCAGGTAATACTGACCGGTCTGGGCTTCGTACTCCCAGGCGGAACCGCCGAACTTGGATTCCCAGTTGTTCGGCTGATCTCGCCAGATATAGAAGTCACGGTAAGGGTTGTCGAGGCTGCTGCGCGCCTGCTGGAACCATACGTGTTCGATCGAGGTGTGATTGACCACGATGTCGAGCATCAGCTTGATCCCGCGCTTGCCTGCTTCGGCGATCAGCAATTCGCAGTCGGCCATGCTGCCGTAACTCGGGTCGATGGCGTAGTAATCGCTGATGTCATAGCCGTTATCGCGTTGTGGCGAACGCAGGAATGGCGTGATCCACAAACAGTCGACACCCAGCCAGTGCAGGTAGTCGAGTTTGGCGACAATACCGAGCAAATCCCCTGTCGGGTTGCCGGCTTGACTATGAAAACTCTTCGGATAGACCTGGTAGATCACCGAACGCTGCCAGTCTTGCATGGCACATTTCCCTCTTGAATTTTACGAGCTCTGTAGGAGCTGCCGAAGGCTGCGATCTTTTGACTTTGAGAGGCAAGATCAAAAGATCGCAGCCTTCGGCAGCGCCTACAGATCGATTCAGGCAACCCGATAACCGGGGCGGACAATCTTCATGCTCAGTGCACAGGTCAGAACAAACGGCACGAGCATGGCAATCAGCATCCCGAGTACAAACATCGGGATGTACTGCGGAATGATCGAGATGAACCCCGGCAGACCACCGACGCCGATGGCCGAGGCCTGAACCTTGTTCAACGACAGGAACACGCAGCCCAGTGCCGAGCCGGTCAGCGCGGCATAGAACGGAAACTTGTAGCGCAGGTTGACGCCGAACATCGCCGGCTCGGTGATCCCGAAATAGGCGGAAATCGCCGAGGTCGACGCCATGCTCTTGTCTCGTGCATTACGGGTCATCCAGAACACCGCCAGGGCGGCGCTGCCCTGCGCGAGGTTGGACATGACGATCATCGGCCAGATGAAGGTGCCGCCCTGGGTCGAGATCAATTGCAGGTCGACCGCGAGAAACATGTGGTGCATGCCGGTGATCACCAGCGGCGCATAGAGCAGACCAAAAATCGCGCCGCCCACCATCGGCGCCAGGTCAAACAACATGACCAGCCCTTCGGTGATGAAGATGCCGATGTGGCGGGTCACCGGGCCGATTACCGCCAGCGCCAGCACACCGGTGACGACGATGGTGGTGATCGGCACTACGAGCAATTGAATGGCATTGGGCACGCGCGCGCGCAGCCATTTTTCGATCACGCTCATCACGTAAGCGGCCAGCAGAATCGGCAGAATCTGCCCCTGATAACCCACCTTCTCCACCTGAAACAGCCCGAGAATGTCGAAGTACGGCAACTGCTGCCCGTCCAGCCCGGCCACGGCCTTGCCGTAGTTCCAGGCGTTGAGCAGGTCCGGGTGTACCAGCATCAGGCCAAGCACGATGCCGAGGATCTCGCTGCCGCCAAAGCGTTTGGCCGCCGACCAGCCCACCAGCGCCGGCAGAAACACGAACGAGGTGTTGGCCATCAGATTGATCAGGCTCCAGAGCCCGTCGAGTTTCGGGTAAGCATCGAGCAGGGTTTGCCCGTCGATGAACATGCCTTTGGCGCCGAGCAGATTGTTGATGCCCATCAACAGGCCGGCAATGATCAGCGCCGGCAGGATCGGCATGAACACGTCGGAAAAGACCCGCACCAGACGCTGCATGGCGTTGATCTTTTCGGCGCTTTTCTGTTTGACGTCGGCGATGGTCGCCGCCGCGAGGCCGGTCTGGCGACGCAGTTCGGCATAGACCTTTTCCACTTCGCCCGGACCGATCACCACCTGATACAGGCCACCGGTGAAGAACGAGCCTTTGACCAGGTCGATCTGGTTCAGCGTGGCGCTGTCGACCAGGCTCGGGTCCTTCAGGGCCAGCCGCAACCGCGTGACGCAATGGGCGGCCTGTTCGAGGTTGTCGCTGCCGCCGAGGCTTTGCAGCAATTGCCTGGCGATGTTCGGGTAGTCGTGGCTCATGCTAGTTCTTCCGCTATGGATTGTTGTTATTGGCAGCACGCCGAAGCGAAAAATACTCGTCTGTACGAGTTAATGCAACAACTCGTACAGACGAGTTTGTTTATGTATGTTCCCGCCAGACCGCAGACGATTTTTCCTACTCGACCCTAAGGTGTTTCCATCGTCCACATGGACAAAGCCCTACCCTGGCCTTAAGGTTCGTGGCTTTGAGCACAGTCGGCACCGAGCCTACCCATGAGCAAATACAACCAGATCTATAGCGATCTGCTGGCCAGCATCACGACTGAACGCCTGGAGCGCGGCGCCCGCCTGCCTTCCGAAACCGAACTGATGGACAGCTATCAGGCCAGCCGCGGGACCGTTCGCAAGGCTATCGAACTGCTTCAGGAACGCGGTTTTGCGCAGAAAATCCACGGCAAGGGCACCTTTGTGCTTTCGACCAATCCGATCGAGTTTCAGCTCGGCGGCATCGTCAGTTTCCAGGAGACCTACCCGCGCCTGGGCAACGACGTCAGCACCGAAGTGGTCGAACTGAGCCAGATCCCGCTCGAAGGCGCCCTGCTCGAACACATCCATGCCGAACCCGGCAGCCTGATCACGCGGATCAAGCGCGTGCGGCGGATCGACGGCAAACGCGTGATCCTCGACATCAACCATTTCGTCAGCGAAGTGATTCCCGGCCTGTCCCTCGATATCGCCGAGCAGTCGATCTATGCGCATATCGAACAGACCCTGCAGTTACAGATCGCCTACGCCCAACGCACCATCGAAGCGGTGCCACGCAGCAAGGACGATCAACTGCACCTGGACCTCGACGGCCAGAGCCATGTGATCGTGGTCAGCAACCAGACCTTCCTTCAGGACGGTCGTCAGTTCGAGTACACCGAATCGCGGCACACCCTCGACAAGTTCTACTTTTCCGACGTGGCTCGGCGCTGACCCCGGCACATTTCCAACGATCATGTGCGGTACATATGTAGTGCACTCCCCTTGAGCGAATCGGCCATGCTCGGCCTTCATTTCTCAAGGATGGAGAAAGCATGTACGCCACCCCAAAAAGTCCTCTGCCAAACGCGGCAGACAAAGCGGCTCTGAAGCGAATCGCTTACACCGTCGTGCATAACTGCCCCGGTCTGCAGGACGCCGCCCACGAAGCCGCCCGTGATCTGCTTGAGGCCAAAGGCTTGCCGAGCCTTGATCCGGATCAGGTTTATTTCCATCGCTTCAAGACCGCCCAAAGCAGCACTCGCTCGTTTACCGGCTGGGAACACATCCGCGAAAAACCCTACGAATCGATGACCCTGACTCAACTGGTGATTCATCGTTTTCGCGCCACCGACCAGGACAACGCCGATCTTCTCGATCTGTACGGCGGCTTCTACACCGAAGGTCCGCAGGGCGAGAATTTCGACGAAAAAAACCAGGTGCGGCTGCATGGCGATGAGGTCTTGAAGGCGTTCTGGAGTCTCGACTTCAGTGGCCACTTCACCGCCACCCTGACGGACTTCTGGAACAGCCACAGCGAGGATTTCCGCACATTGGCCAAGTGCAATTTCCTCAGTCGTGCAGTGCAGGCGCTGGACCTTGAGCTACTCACCCGCAGTGACTTCCAATGGCTGGTGGACTCGGTGGTGGGGCCTGTCAGCTGGCCGATCACCCTGAGCATGCTGCAAGCGAGTCACACGCCAACGGGGGATGTTTGCGCCTTCGACGTTGACGGGCATGTCGCCACGCAACTGTTGCGCATCGTCGACCCCGGCGGTCGACAGATTATCTATCTGCCCAGTGAAGCCGAAGCCTTCGTGGTCAAGGAAACGCCCGCAGACCTGCATTGGTGGGTGCTGGAGCAACTGAACGACGCGAAACGCCGCGCGACCTTCCTCGAGCATTTTGCCCTCGCCGATCGTCAACACATGAGCGAGAACTTGCCCGATCTGATGAATCGATTGGTGGGCACCTGGGGCCGGGCCGACCACCACCTGATCAACCGCACAAACCAGG
The DNA here is from genome assembly GCF_028656995.1 of Pseudomonas sp. TNT2022 ID642. Classification (NCBI taxonomy): domain Bacteria; kingdom Pseudomonadati; phylum Pseudomonadota; class Gammaproteobacteria; order Pseudomonadales; family Pseudomonadaceae; genus Pseudomonas; species Pseudomonas sp. TNT2022 ID642. The sequence continues at coordinate 17,828 of NZ_JAMDGW010000009.1, forward strand.
TGCTGAGTGACGATGCATTCAGTTGGCTGCGCGACTCGACACGTCAGGCGATGTTTGCTGAAGCGCACCTGTCGCTGACGTCCAATGGTGATCTGCGCAAAAAACTGTGGATCGGCTATCTGAGTGCAGGCCTCAAAGTGTTTGGACCGATGGCCACTGTCGGTTGGCCGCTGGCGTTGCCGGTAATAGGCGCGACCGTTGCCAACATGGGCCTGAATATCGATCAGGCGCAAAACGGCAAGACCAACGCCGAACGCAAGGCGGGCGTATTGGGTGCGGTATTGAGTGGCATCAACCTGTTATTCAACCTTCCATTGCTGATCGGCACCGGGCCGATGCTGGAGGTGGGCGCCGAGGTAGAGGCGGCAGAGGCCGCAGAAATGGCCGAGTACAGCGAAGCCTTGAATCCCTCAGCCGAAGCCGCCCCCCCATTGCAGATCATGGTGCCGGACGATCTCGACATCACCGTGCCGAATGTCGATGAAACGACGCTGATTCCGGCGCAGAACGCCCTTCCGCCCCCGGTGCCCGAACGGTATCAATGCAACGAGCTGCTCGATGGCGCGGCACTCGGCGAGGGATCCGGGAAATTCCACGGCGTCTACCGTCTCGACTCTGATCCTCCCTATGCCGTTCTGATGAATGACACTCCGTACTATGTCCGCTACTTCGCCAACTCTCGCGGCGGTGGCGACTGGGCAATCGTTGACCCGGAGCGTCCCAACCAGCTTGTTCACGCCTTGCCGATCCGCCTCAATGGCGAAGGGCAATGGGAGCGGATGCCAGCCCTGGGTCTCAAAGGTGGCGGCCAGTGCATGGGCAAACAATGCTCCCCGGATCTCGAACTCGACACCTTCGAACCTGTATCACCCGAGGCGGCCGCTCCACCGGCGGAGGAACCGCAACCCTCGACATCGCGCCCCCCGCGTCCTGTAACCAGCGCCTACGACATCGATCCGCCGGTGCGCCGTTCCATTAAAAGCTGGGCGTTGAACCTCGACGAAACCCATGCCCGGTTGCAGCCCGACGGAGACGGCGGCTTTGGCATGGATGACCCGTTCGAATTGTATGCCGCCGGCAAACGCCAACTCCTGCAGAGTTCAGCCCGAGGCTTTTTCAAGAATCTGCCGTGGATCATCCAGCCTGCGCGTCCGGCAATGCCCGAAATCAGCCGCCTGATGCCGCTGGCCGATCTTGTCGATGGAATTTTTGAAAGTGCTTCAGGGCTGGTGGTGGGAGAAACCCTTGATCGCATCGCCAGCCTGCGTTTTCTGATTGAGAGCATGCCGGCGCTGGCCCGCCACGCGAAAACCCTCTACCTGCGCGGGCTGCTCAGTGACTTCGCTCAGGTTGAGCTGAACCGCTACTTCACCAGCGGCAACATGACCGTTGATTTGCGCACTTACCTGACCAGCCTGGGCACCGATCCCGCCGGTCGATTCAACCCGCTGGAACTGGTCCAGGTCGCACGAGCGAACGGGGTTCGGGTCCAGGCGATCGATTGCGCGGCGAGCTACAAAATGAAAACGCCGCTGCCCTCCATCGACGAGCAAATGATGAGTACTTACCTGACAAACGACATCATGACCGGTGACGTCTACCTCAACAGTCCGGAAAAATGGATCGTAGTCACCGATGCTCACAACACCAACACCTTCAGAGGATTGCTGGGCCTCAGTGAGTTAAAGGGAGGCATCGGCCTGCGAATCGAAGAAGTCGGCCCCGGTACAGAGTTGGGCATGGATGTCGATCCGGGGGTTGAAGTACCACGCGGCAGCTCGCCGGGGGGAACCGTGAGGCAAGGTAATCCGGACCTTCTGCGCGCCGACCTGCGCTTGAAAGTTCAGGTCCCCGAGGTGACCTGGACCGAGGAGACGCTGGAGAATCTTTTGTACAGACGCGGCATGTATCTGTTCGAAAAAACAGGCGACAGCTACACCCTGATCCACCGCAGCAAACAGGGCATGCTCCAGCGCACTCCGATAACTCAATCGAGTGACGGCAAGGTCTCCCTCCATCGACCGGCATGGCAGCGAGTGAATGACATTGCATTCGCCAATCTGAAGGACATGTCTCAACGGTTGTCCGATACCGGGCTGATATTGCGCAGCCGGATTCCTGATTGAGGCTCTCCGGTTAGAAATGAGCAAGGAAGGCCCGACAACAAAAATGCCAGTCAGCAAAACTGACTGGCATTTTTCATCAACCTCCCTCTGCGCTTGTGAAGCCAGCTAGCGGCCTGTCGAGCGCCGGACAAACATCCCTCCTCCATCACCCCCACTCTATTATCAATAGCGGGCAATATGCGGTAGCCGGCTAGTGCACTCCCCTTGCGCCAATCGGTCATGCTCAATCTTTGTTTCTCAAGGATGAAGAACGCATGACCTCCCCCGAACGACGTCTCCTGCCAAACGCAGCGGACAAAACTGCCCTCAAAACCATTGCCTCGACTATCGTGCAGACCTGCCCGAGTCTGCTCGACGCAGCCCATCAAGTCGCCAACCAAATACTGGTGGACAAAGGACTGTCCGGCCTCGATTCCGACCGTGTTTACTTCCACCGTTTCAAAACGGCTCAGAGCAGCGCGCTGACCTTCACGGGTTGGGAACATTTGCTGGAAAAGCCTTACGAAACGCTCACTCTCACGCAGTTGGTGATCCATCGCTTTCGCGCGACCGATCAAGACAACGCAGATCTGCTTGGTCTGTACTGCGGCTTTTACTCGGATGGCCCGGAGACGGAAAACTTCAATCAGAGCAATGAAGTGCGGTTGCTGGGCAGCGATGTGCTGAAGGCGTTCTGGGCTGTCGACTTCAGCGCTCGCTACACAGGTCAACTGACGACATTCTGGCAAACCTCGTCGGATAACTTCCGCGCCCTGGCAAAGTGCAACTTTCTCAGTCTGGCGGTGCAGGCGCTGCAACACGGTGACCTTGATGGAGCTGATTTTCAGCGCATCGTCGGCTCGGTAATCGGCCCCGTCACCTGGCCCGTCACGTTGCAAATGCTGCAAGCGTTACACCCGGTCGGTGCTGAAGTGCGGGCGCTGGATCTCGATGGCCACGTCGCCTCCAATGTGCTGCGTCTGGTGGAGGACAGTGGCCGCCAGACCCTTTACCTGCCAGGCGAAGCCCGGGCATTCCTCTTGATGGACAATGAAGCGGATCTGCATTGGTGGATGCTTGAACAGATGAATTCAGAGGACAAGCGCACAGCGTTTCTCAAGCATTTCCCGCTGGCTGACCGCAATCAGATGAGCGAAAACCTCACCGATCTGATGAACCGCCTGGTGAGCACCTGGGGTCACAGTGATCACCAAATGATCAACCGCAGCAACGTCGCGATCACCGGTGACGCATTCACCTGGTTGAGCGAGTCGACACGCATAAGCATGGTTGCCGAGGCGCACCTGGCGCTCACTTCCAACAGTGACCTGCGCAAAAAACTCTGGATCGGTTACTTGAGTGCCGGTTTGAAAGTATTTGGCCCGATGGCAGCGGTGGGCTGGCCTTTTGCGTTGCCTTTGATTGGCGCCAGCATCGCGAACATGGGATTGAACATCGATCAGGCCATCAACGGCACTACGCCAACCGAACGCAAAGCCGGTGTTACCGGCGCAGTGCTCAATGCGATCGACATTGTGTTCAACATCCCGTTTCTGATCAGCACTGGCGCGCAACTTGAAGTGGGCCCGCAGGTGGAGTTTGCCGAAGCGCAAGAAATGCGCGGGTTGATCGAATTCACTTCGCCTGAAGCACCGCTCTTGCCGCCTCTGGATCAAACGCCAGTCACGGCGGTTGATCCAGAGGCGAGCGTTGAGCTGACAAACGAAATCCCCATCGAGACGACCATCGCCTCCACCGAGCAATTGGCCACGCCTGCTGCGCGCCAAAGTTCGTCCTTTCCAAAGATTCCGGCCAGTTATCGATGCAACGAGTTACTTGCACACCGTTCCGTAGAGGCAGTGCCAGGCAAATATGAGGGCATTTACCGCTTGGACAAGGAGCCGGGCTATGCCATCGAAATGGATGGCAACGCGTACTACGTGCGCTACTTTGCCGATTCCGAAGACGCTGGCAACTGGGCCATCGTCAATCCCGAGCGACCCAATCAGTTCGCGTACTCGCTACCATTACGATTCGGCAGTGGCGGCAAGTGGGAACGCATACCCGCGTTGCGTCTCAGAGGCGGCGGCCAATGCGTGGGCAAGGCCTCTTTTCGGGACACTGACCTGACCTCATCCTCGGCCCCAGCGTCGGCAACGCCGTCAGCGGAACTGCCCCTCGTCGAACCGGTTTCACCGGTTGCGCGACCACTGCGGCTGGTTACCCCCCTCAACGACATCGCAGGAATGGACATGGCGAAAATGAAAAGGTGGGCAATGAACTTGCCCGACACTTTCGCCGAGCCCTCCAGTGCAAATCGCGGAAAACCATCACCTGCCGATACGTATGCGGACTATTTCCGCAACAGACGCACGTCCAAGCTGAACGAGGCCAAAGAGTATTACTCAGAGCTGGACTGGACCAACCTGCCCGCACGGCCAGTCATCCCGCCAATCGATGCCGAGATGCAGACGGCTGAATTGATTGATCGCATCTTTGCCAATACCGATGGACTGGTCGTCGGCGAAACCCTTGATCGCATCGCCAGCATGCGTTTCATGATCGAAAACATGCCGTTGTTCGCACGGCATATCAACACACTCTACGTACGTGGTTTGCTGAGTGATTTTGCCCAGGCAGATCTCGACGACTTTTACCGGTCGGGAGAGATGTCAGAGGATCTTCGAGGCTACTTGTCCAGCCTGGGTACCGACCCTGATGGCCGGTTCAACATGCTTGAACTGATCAAGGCTGCCCAGGCCAATGGCATTCGGCCCCATGGTCTTGAAAGAGCGTTCAGTTACAAGGTGAAGATACCGCTTACTTCGATCGAAGAGCAGATGATCCACGCCCGGCTCGCATCGCAAATCATGTGGGGTGACGAGCTCCTCAACAGACCAGGCAAATGGGTTGCCCTGGTCGAGGCAACGAACACCAATACTTTCAGAAATCTGCCAGGCATCAGCGAACTCAGGGGCGGCATCGGTTTGCGGATTGAAGAAGCGTCGTCCACTGAAGTGGCCGGTGTCAGGATCGACCCGGGACTGGAAGTCACTCGGGGCCCGTTTGATAACGGGGCAACGACGCGCAACTCATCCGACTTTCTATTCGCGGATCTGCGCTTGCAGATCGAAACACCCGTGCCGCAATGGACTGAGGCGACAGTGAATACACTGCTGAATCGCAACGGCATGTTCATGTTCGAAAAAACGCAGAATGCATACACGCTTGTGCGTCGCAACAGCGACGGCAATATTGTTCGAACAATGGTGAATCGCAGAGGGGATGGTCAGGTTTACATCTGGGCACAGGCGATGCCGCGGATCAGCGGCATCATGTTCCGTGACATCGCCGCGTTATCCCAGCGTTTGATAGAGATCGGCTTGACCCTGCAAAGTCGCCTGCCAAGCTAACTGTTTTCAGGGCATGAAACGAAAAAACCCTTGGCTTCAGGCCAAGGGTTTTTTGTTAATCGACTTGCAGCGGGATCACTCCCACTCAATGGTCGCCGGCGGCTTGCTCGACACGTCGTAAGTGACGCGGGAGATGCCTTCGATTTCATTGATGATGCGGCCGGAAACGGTTTCCAGCAGTTCGTAAGGCAGGTGTGCCCAACGTGCGGTCATGAAGTCGATGGTTTCCACGGCACGCAGGGCAACCACCCAAGCGTAACGACGACCGTCGCCAACAACCCCAACCGATTTCACTGGCTGGAACACGACGAAGGCCTGGCTGACTTTGTGGTACCAGTCGGCTTTGCGCAGTTCTTCGATGAAGATGTGGTCAGCGCGACGCAGCAGGTCGGCGTATTCCTTTTTCACTTCACCGAGGATGCGCACGCCCAGACCCGGGCCCGGGAACGGGTGACGGTAGACCATGTCGTACGGCAGGCCCAGCTCCAGGCCCAGACGACGGACTTCATCCTTGAACAGTTCGCGCAGTGGCTCGACCAGTTTCAGGTTCATCTCTTCCGGCAGGCCGCCCACGTTGTGGTGCGACTTGATCACGTGGGCCTTGCCGCTTTTCGCGCCAGCCGACTCGATCACGTCCGGGTAGATGGTGCCCTGCGCGAGGTACTTGATGTTTTCCAGTTTGTTCGACTGGGCATCGAATACGTCGATGAAGGTGCGACCGATGATCTTGCGCTTCTTCTCCGGGTCGGCTTCGCCGGCCAGGTTGTTGAGGAACTGATCTTCAGCGTTGGCGCGGATCACTTTGACGCCCATGTTCTCGGCGAACATGGCCATCACTTGCTCGCCTTCGTGCAGACGCAGCAGGCCGTTGTCGACGAAGACGCAGGTCAGTTGATCGCCAATGGCTTTGTGCAGCAGCGCGGCAACCACCGAGGAGTCAACACCGCCGGACAGACCCAGCAGCACGTTGTCGGTGCCAACCTGTGCGCGGATGTTGGCGATGGCGTCTTCAGCGATCTTCGACGGCGTCCACAGGGCTTCACAGCCACAGATGTCGAGAACGAAGCGCGACAGGATGCGACCGCCCTGCTTGGTGTGCGTAACTTCCGGGTGGAACTGCACGCCGTAGTAGGCCCGATCGTCGTTGAACATGCCGGCGATCGGGCAGCTCGGGGTGCTGGCCAGGATGTGGAAGTCTTCCGGCATCCTGGTGACCTTGTCACCATGGCTCATCCATACGTCGAGACCGAACAGGCCATCGGCGTCGATGTGGTCTTCGATGCCGTCGAGCAGACGGCTTTTGCCGACCACGTCGACACGGGCGTAACCGAACTCGCGCAGTTCGGAACCTTCAACTTTGCCGCCCAGTTGCTCGGCCATGGTCTGCATGCCGTAGCAGATACCGAAAACCGGAACGCCCAGGTCAAACACGGCCTGCGGGCAGCGCGGGCTGTTGGCTTCGTGCACGGACTCGGGGCCGCCGGCGAGGATGACGCCTTTAGGCGCGAACTCGCGGATCGCATCTTCGTCCATGTCGAACGGGTGCAGTTCGCAATACACACCGATCTCGCGCACGCGGCGGGCGATCAGTTGGGTGTATTGCGAGCCGAAGTCGAGGATCAGGATGCGGTGAGCGTGAATATCGAGGGCCATGATTCAGTCTCGTCTAAGTCGTTCAGAAACAGTCGTGATTCAGAAACAACTCGGGGCTGAATCAAACAGCCCCGGTTGCTTACTTTATTGCTTGAAGGCTCAACCTACGCGGTAGTTTGGCGCTTCTTTGGTGATCTGCACGTCGTGAACGTGGGATTCGGCCATACCAGCGCCGGTGATCCGCACGAACTCAGGCTTGGTGCGCATTTCTTCGATGTTGGCGCTACCGGTGTAGCCCATCGAGGAACGCAGACCGCCCATCAACTGGTGAATGATCGCGCTCAGGGTGCCTTTGTAAGGAACACGGCCTTCGATTCCTTCCGGAACGAGTTTCTCGGCGCCTGCCGAGGAGTCCTGGAAGTAACGGTCGGAAGAACCTTGAGCCTGGGACATGGCGCCCAGCGAACCCATGCCGCGATAAGCCTTGTACGAACGACCCTGGAACAGTTCGATCTCGCCCGGCGCTTCTTCAGTACCGGCGAACATCGAGCCCATCATCACGCAGGAAGCACCGGCAACGATGGCCTTGGACAGGTCACCGGAGAAACGGATGCCGCCGTCGGCGATCAACGGAACGCCGGTGCCTTCGAGGGCAGCGGCGACGTTGGCGATGGCACTGATTTGCGGGACGCCGACACCGGCGACGATACGGGTGGTGCAGATCGAGCCAGGGCCGATACCGACCTTGACTGCGTCAGCGCCTGCTTCGGCCAGAGCCTTGGCAGCGGCGCCGGTGGCGATGTTGCCGCCGATCACCTGCACTTCAGGGAAATTCTCTTTGACCCAGCGAACGCGATCGATCACGCCTTTGGAGTGACCGTGGGCGGTATCGACCACCACCACGTCTACACCGGCATTGACCAGAGCGGCTACGCGATCACCGGTGTCTTTACCGGTACCGACCGCAGCGCCAACGCGCAGACGACCTTGATCGTCCTTGCTGGCCAGCGGGTAGGCTTTGGCTTTTTCGATATCGTTGACGGTCATCATGCCTTTGAGGGCGAATTTGTCGTCAACGATCAGCACGCGCTCGATGCGGTGCTTGTGCAGCAGTTCGCGTGCTTCGTCCTTGCTCGCGCCTTCCTTGATCGTGACCAGACGCTCTTTCGGCGTCATCACTTCACGGACAGTCGCTTCCAGACGGCTTTCGAAACGCACGTCGCGGGAAGTGACGATGCCGACCAGGTCGCCATCGTGCAGTACCGGAACGCCGGAAATGTTGTGCATGCGAGTCAATTCGAACAGGTCACGTACCGTGGCATCAGCCTCGATGGTGATCGGATCCTTGACGACGCCGGCTTCGAACTTCTTGACCTTGCGCACTTCGGCAGCTTGCTGCTCGATGGTCATGTTCTTGTGGATAATGCCGATGCCACCTTCCTGAGCCATGGCGATTGCCAGACGGGCTTCAGTAACGGTGTCCATGGCGGCAGAAACCAGAGGAATGTTCAGCTCGATGCCACGGGTAAGGCGGGTCTTGAGACTGACTTCGTTAGGAAGTACCTCGGAATAACCGGGCACTAAGAGAATGTCGTCGAATGTCAGAGCTTCTTGGCTGATACGCAGCATCGCGGGGGCTCCCGAGCGGGAAAATGGAAGCGCGCCATTATAGTCAGACACCCCCTGCTGTTCAATGTAAAACTCAGCTTAATATCAATGTTGCTGATATACGGAGATCCCCGCCGCTACAGCTCCACCTTGACCCAAGAGACAGGTTGATCGAGCCAATCGGCGAACTCATCGATAAAGCTTTGTTTGAAGCCAGCTTCCAGCCAGTTGTTGAAGATGAAGCCGAGGTTGGAGAACGCGCACTCCTGCAGATATAGAAAGCCGTTGATGTCATCTTCATGCCCGCACTCCGGGCAGGTGAAGTTGTCGGTGCGGCCCGGGAACCAGTCTTCAAGGCTTTCGAACAGCGCCTCGCCGACTTCACGGCGGCACTCGGCGCAACCGGCTTCTTCGAGAAAGCCTTTGGCCGGGGTGTAGATGCAGCGCTTGGTGACGATCTCCAGCCCGTTGATCGGCTCACCAAACGGCAATGCTTGCGGGTGCAGCACCACGGCACGGGCGCCATCGGCAATCGCGTAAGCCATGCGGTTGCCGGTGCGGCCACAGGTCGTCAGCTCTTCCTTGATGATGTTCTTGCGCACCAGCCAGCGCACGATCGCCCGGGCCCGGGGTTCGTGGACCGGCAGGGTGGAGATTTTCGGGACGATGATGCTTTGCGAATTCATGGTGCAGCCTGCGACGTCAAATGGAAATTCTGCGGTGCTCACTCCGCCGCCATCGCGGGCAAGCCCGCTCCCACAGGGATCTCGTTCGGTCACAAATGTTGTGTACACCAGAGAAACCTGTGGGAGCGGGCTTGCCCGCGATGGCGTCAGTGCGGCGGGCAGCTTAATCCCTGACAAAATCCGGTCAAGTGCTGAGGTAGCGCCCGATCAACGCCAGCCCGCTCGCCAGCACCAGCCACGTCACCAATCGCACAAACGCCTCGCGCGACAACTTCAGGGTCAAGCGCCGCCCGCCCCACAACCCCAGCGCCATGGCTGGCAACAGACACAGCGCCAGCATCAACAAGGGTAGCTCGGCATACACACCGGCGATGGCAAACAGGCTCAAACGCACCACCGTGCTGCAACTGATCAGCGCACTTTGCGTGGCCCGGGCCGCGTCTTTGGGCAAGCGGCTGTTGAGATAGATCGCATAGAGAAAGCCGCCACTGCCAAACAAAGCCCCGAACAACCCGCCTACCGTCCCCATCGGCAGCGCCCACGCTGCGGACAATTGCGTCGGCCGCGCTTTCACCCACAGGCTGTAAATCGCGTAAGCGCTGATAAACAGCCCCATCAACAACAGCAACACATCGGATTTGAGGTTGAGCAGGAAAATCACCCCCAGCGTACAACCGATCGCCATACACGGCAGCAACCGCAACAACTCGGGCTTCGCCACATCACGCCGCGAAGGCAGCAGATTGCCGAACGCCGCGACGAAATCCAGCAGCACCAGCAGCGGCACAATCTTCGACAACGGCATGAACAGAATCAGAATCGGCCCCGCCACCAACGCCGTGCCGAACCCGGCGATACCGAAGACGATATACGCCAGCACGATGCCCAATCCAATGACCACCCAGCCTTCGGCGCCCCACGACCACTCACTCAACAACCCCGCCACACTCATGGGTCTACTTCCTTAATAAGCCTGAGATGACTTTAGCCAGCGTCGAGGGTTGCGACTAATATCTTCGAGGTCGATTACTCATCTCGAAAAGGCATGGCTCGTGCTCTCCACCCGTCAATTGCGTTACTTCGTCGAAATCGCCGACTGCGGCAGCTTCAGTGCGGCAGCCGAACGGCTGTTTATTGCGCAATCGGCGCTGAGCCGGCAGATCAAGGACATGGAGACGCGGCTGCAAACCCCGCTGTTCGAACGAACCGCGCGCCAGCCTCGCCTGACAGCGGCAGGCGAGGCGTTTTTGCCGCGCGCCAGAAATCTGCTCAATGAGTTGAGCAAGGCCAGTGCCATGGCCACTGAAGTCGGCAACGGTCAGCTCGGCACGTTGCGCCTCAGCCATTCCAGCACCGTGTCGATCAGCGGACGTTTGCTCAGTGAAATCGGCGCGTATCTGCAGCAACAGCCTGGCGTGTCACTGGATATCGGCAAGTTGTCTTCCGAGACGCAACTGGAAGAGTTGGCCGAAGGACGCCTCGATATCGGCCTGCTGCGCCTGCCGGTGTTGCGCCAGCGTGAAGGGATTCAGGTTGTGCCGCTGTTTACTGAACGGTTGCTGCTGGCGGTTCCGATGGATCATCGGTTGGCCGCGGCTGAGCGTGTCGACCTGGCCCAACTGAAGGACGAAGCGTTCATCTCGATTCCGCATCCACAGCGCGGTGGCCTGAGCTATCTGTGTGCTGACCTGTGCATGCGTCAGGGTTTCTTCCCGAAAGCGGCGCGGGTGATGTCGCGCAAGACCACACAGTTACAGTTGATTCAGGCCGGGTTCGGCGTCGCCCTGCTGCCGGAATCCATGCAGGACATCGCCCCGAGCGGCGTACGATTCCTGCCGCTGACCGATCCCGATTGCCACAGCACCGTCGCCCTCGCCTATCGTCAGAATCCGACTCCGCTGATCCAACACTTCCTCCAGACCTTCACCAATCTTCTGTAGGAGCTGACGAGTGAAACGAGGCTGCGATCTTTTGATCTTGCCCGCCAAAAGAAAGATCAAAAGATCGCAGCCTTCGGCAGCTCCTACAGGGGAGCGTGTATTGCATTGGAAATTAGCTTTAAACTGCGCCCCATGATTAAAGATCCCTTTGCAAGACTTGGCCTGGACCGTGAAGTCCTGACCGTCAGCCAGCTCAACGGCCGCGCGCGGGTGTTGCTCGAAGACGTGTTCAGCAACATCTGGGTCGAAGGCGAAATCTCCAACCTCGCCCGCCCGGCGTCCGGTCACATCTACTTCACCCTTAAGGACAGCGGCGCGCAGGTGCGTTGCGCGCTGTTCCGGCAGAACGCCGCGCGCGTGCGTCAGGCGTTGAAGGACGGCCTGGCGGTGAAGGTGCGTGGCAAGGTTTCGCTGTTCGAAGGCCGTGGCGACTATCAACTGATCCTCGACACCGTCGAACCGGCCGGTGACGGCGCGCTGCGCCTGGCCTTCGATGCGTTGAAGGAAAAGCTCAGCGCCGAAGGTCTGTTCAGTGCCGAACGCAAAGTGCCGCTGCCGGCGCATCCGCAGCGCATCGGTATCATCAGTTCGCCGACTGGCGCGGTGATTCGCGACATCATCAGCGTGTTCCGCCGGCGTGCGCCGCAGGTGCAACTGACGCTGATTCCGACTGCCGTACAGGGCCGCGAGGCCACCGCGCAAATCGTCCGCGCGCTGAAAATGGCCGATGCCCGTGGTTTCGATGCGCTGATCCTCGCCCGTGGCGGCGGTTCGCTGGAAGACCTCTGGTGCTTCAACGAAGAAGCCGTGGCCCGCGCCGTCGATGCTTGTGTGACACCGATTGTCAGCGCCGTCGGCCATGAAACCGATGTTTCGATCAGCGACTTTGTTGCCGACGTCCGGGCGCCGACGCCTTCCGCGGCAGCCGAATTGCTCGCGCCCGATTCTAGCCACTTGATCCGTCAGGTCGAAAGCCTGCATCGCCGCTTGGTGATGCGCATGCGCGATCGCTTGATGCGTGATCGCCTGCGCCTCGAAGGCATGGCGCGGCGCCTGCGTCATCCCGGCGAACGTCTGCGCCAGCAGGCGCAGCGTCTGGACGATCTGGACATGCGCATGCGCCGGGCGTTCGAGCGCCATCTCAATACCCGTCGCGAACGCCTGATCCGCCTGGAAACCCGCCTCGCCGGGCAACATCCGGGACGGCAACTGGCGATGTTGCGTCAGCGCCTCGACAGCCTCGCCGAACGCTTGCCCCGGGCCATGCGCGAAGGTCTGAAAAACCGTCGTCTGCAACTGCACAGCCAGATGCAGACGCTGCACGTGGTCAGCCCGCTGGCAACGCTCGGTCGCGGTTATAGCATTCTGCTGGATGAGCGCGGCCACGCGATCCGCAACGCCGCGCAAACCCACACCGGCCAGCGTCTCAAAGCCAAGCTCGGCGAAGGCGAACTGCAAGTGCGCGTCGAGGACAATCACCTGACGCCCGTCACCCTTTCTTTACTGGACTGATCCATGCCGCGTTTTCTGGCTCCACTGTTTTTGCTCTGTCTGACCTTTAACGCCCACGCCGACAGCTACATCACCCGGCTGCTGAACAAACCGGTGCCGGGCGGCGTCGCGGTGGTTGATCTAGGCTCAGCCGCGCAGGCACCGAAAGCCACCTATCAAGGTAAACCGGTGCTGGTGGTGAAAGAGCAGAACAACTGGCTGGCGATTGTCGGCGTGCCGTTGACCGTTAAGCCGGGTGCGCAACAGATCAGCAGTGGCGGGCGTAATCTGCCGTTCACCGTGGGCAACAAGAAGTACCCGGAACAGCGCATCACTCTGAAGAACAAACAGCAAGTAAACCCGGATCAGTCGAACCTCAAGCGCATCGAGGGCGAACTGGCCGAGCAGATCAAGGCTTACCGCAGCTTCAGCCCGAACACGCCGAGCAATCTGTTGCTGGACAAACCGGTGAACGGGCCGCTATCGAGCAAGTTTGGCGTGCGCCGCTTCTTCAATGGTGAGGAGCGCAATCCCCACGCAGGCCTCGACTTCGCGGTGCCGATGGGCACGCCGATCAAGACCCCGGCGGCGGGCAAGGTGATCCTCACGGGCAACTACTTCTTCAACGGCAACACGGTGTTTGTCGACCATGGCCAGGGCTTTATCAGCATGTTCTGCCATATGTCGAAGATTGATGTGAAAGTCGGCGATCAACTGGCGCGCGGCGCGGTGGTCGGCAAGGTTGGCATGACCGGCCGGGCGACCGGCCCGCACATGCACTGGAATGTCAGCCTTAATGATGCGCGGGTGGATCCGGCGATTTTCATTGGTGCGTTTCAACCTTGAATATGTGTTGAGGCGACCGGCCTCTTCGCGAGCAGGCTCGCTCCCACACTGGATCTTATTCACAACACAGATCCCCTGTGGGAGCGAGCCTGCTCGCGAAGGCGGCCTATACAACACAGCAATACTCAATGAATCCCTAAAAACCTCGATTGCGCCCCAATCAAACCTCGCGCAAATATCACAACGTTCAGCGATCTCCAGCGCAATAAAATCCCGCAAAAACCCGCTTTCCGAGTATTCCTCTCAATTTTTTCCGACTGCTTGCCATCCTCTCCCCTCGCGGTTAGGGTTGAAGGCATGAAAACCTCTCACACCCTCATTCAGCTTCGCCAGCACCGCAGCCTGTGCCTCGTCAGCGCACGACTGCCAGGCTGAATCGCGGCACCTCGTCCCACGCTTTTCCCTGAACATTCGTAACACCGGCAGGCCGCCTCTTTTCGGCCCAGACAATAAGGAATTTCCCGATGAGCATGCTCAAAGATCCGTCTTCGAAATACCGCGCGTTTCCTGTCATCAACCTGCCGGATCGCACCTGGCCATCGAAAACAATCGACACCGCGCCGATCTGGTGCAGCTCCGACCTGCGTGACGGTAACCAGTCGCTGATCGAGCCGATGGACGCGGTGAAGAAGCTGCGCTTCTGGAAAACCCTCGTTCAGGTCGGTGTAAAAGAAATCGAAGCATCGTTCCCGGCGGCTTCGCAAACCGACTTCGACTTCGTGCGCACCTTGATCGAAGAAGGCCACATCCCGGACGACACCACCATTCAGGTGCTGACCCAGGGCCGTGAAGACCTGATCGAGCGCACCTTCGAATCCCTGCGCGGCGCGAAGAAAGCCATCGTTCACTTGTACAACGCTACCTCGCCTTCTTTCCGTCGCATCGTCTTCAACCAGGACAAGGACGGCATCAAGGCCATCGCCGTGAACGCGGCCAAGCTGTTCGTCAAATACGCGGCGATGCAGCCGGACACCGAGTGGACTTTCGAATACTCGCCGGAAACCTTCAGCGCCACCGAGCTGGAATTCGCCAAGGAAGTCTGTGACGCAGTGATCGAGGTGTGGAACCCGACACCTGAGCACAAGATGATCCTCAACCTGCCGGCCACCGTTGAATGTGCGACCCCGAACGTCTACGCCGACCAGATCGAGTGGTTCGGCCGCAACATCAACCGTCGTGACAGCGTGATCATCAGCCTGCACACCCACAACGACCGTGGCACCGGCGTCGCCGCTACCGAGTTGGGCCTGATGGCGGGTGCTGATCGCGTCGAAGGCTGCCTGTTCGGCAATGGCGAGCGTACCGGTAACGTCGACCTCGTCACCGTCGCATTGAACATGTACACCCAGGGTCTCGACCCGCAGCTGGACTTCTCCGACATCGACGGCGTGCGCAAAGTGGTTGAGGAGTGCAACCAGATTCAGGTTCACCCACGTCACCCGTACGTTGGCGACCTGGTGCACACCGCGTTCTCCGGCTCGCACCAGGATGCAATCCGCAAGGGCTTCTCCCAGCAGAAACCCGATGCACTGTGGGAAGTGCCGTACTTGCCGATTGACCCGGCCGACATCGGCCGCAGCTACGAGGCGGTGATTCGCGTCAACAGCCAGTCGGGCAAGGGCGGCATCGCTTACTTGCTGGAGCAGGAATACGGCATCAGCCTGCCACGTCGCATGCAGATCGAGTTCAGCCAGGTCGTGCAGCGTGAAACCGATCGTCTCGGCCTGGAGATGACCGCCAAACAGATTCACTCGCTGTTGATCAGCGAATACCTGCAAGCCAACACCCCGTACGCGCTGGTCAGCCATCGCTTGCAGGAAGAAAACGGCAACAGCGCCGTCGAAGTGGAAGTGGCGAGCAAAGGTCAGGGCGAAACCAACCTGCACTGGCGCGGCAAGGGCAACGGTGCGCTGGAAGCACTGGTCGCCGGCCTGCCGATTCCGGTGGAGATCATGGACTACAACGAACACGCGATCGGCGCGGGCACCAACGCTAAAGCAGCGGCTTACATCGAGCTGCGCGTGAATGGCGAACGTGCGGTGCACGGCGTGGGTATCGATGAAAACATCACCACCGCCAGCTTCAAGGCCCTGTTCAGCGCGCTGAACCGCTCGCTGAGCCAGCCTGAGGCGAAAGCGGCGTAATCGACCGCTGAAATGCAGAAGGCCCCGGAGTGCGAACTCCGGGGCCTTTTTTTGCCTGATGCGCTCGTTCCCATGCTCCGCGTGGGAATGCCTCAAGGGACGCTCTGCGTCCAGTGACGCGGAGCGTCACGGGCTGCATTCCCACGCAGAGCGTGGGAACGATCAGTTACCTCAGGTGAACTCGAAGGTGTCGGCATCCAGATTCGCCGGAAAGCGCTCGCGATACGCCGCCAGTGACGCCGCTTCCAGCACCACCTTAAACACACCATCCGCCTCCCCCGCCGCCAGCAAGGTTTCACCCTGGAAATCCAGCACCTGACTGTCTCCGGTATACGCGAAGCCCTTGCCGTCGGTGCCAACGCGGTTCACCGCCGCCACATAACAAAGGTTTTCGATCGCACGCGCCGGCAACAGCCGATTCCAGTGCAAACGCCGCGCACCCGGCCAATTGGCGGTGTACAGCAGCAGATCCGTATCCTGCGAATCACGACTCCACACCGGAAAGCGCAGGTCGTAACAAATCAGCGGACGCACACGCCAGCCCTTGAGTTCGAACTGCACCTGACGTTCGCCAGGGGTGTAATGGTTGTGCTCACCAGCCATGCGGAACAGGTGACGCTTGTCGTAATGCAGCACTTCACCGTCCGGCCGCGCCCACAACAGGCGATTGCGATGGCTGCCGTCGGCGGCCTGAATGATCACACTGCCGGTGATCACGGCATCGAGCTTCGCCGCCTGAACCCGCAGCCACTTGCTGGTCGGACCGTTCTCGGCTTCGGCAAGGGTTTCGGACTCCATGGAGAATCCGGTGGTGAACATTTCCGGCAGGATGATCAGATCCGCCCCACGCGCCTGCTCCAGCAACACTTCGAAATGCTCGAGGTTGGCCTGGCGGTCATGCCAGGCCAGGCTGGTCTGGATCAGCGCCAGATTGAGATCGGGCAATGCACTCAGATCACGCATAGTTTCGCCGCCGCTTCACGCAGCGTCTCCTCGCGTTTGGCAAAACACAGACGCACCAGGCGTTGGCCTTGCGGTGGATTCTGGTAAAACACCGACACCGGGATACTCGCCACGCCGTGTTCGCGGGTCATCCACGTGGCCATCTCGACGTCGTTCAGGTCAGGCCGAATCTGCGAGTAATCGACCAGTTGGAAGTAGGTGCCGGTGACTCGGGTGAAGGTGAAGCGCGACGGCGCCAGCAGATCGCAGAACAGATCGCGCTTGGCCTGATAGAAACCCGGCAGCTCTTCGACGTGCTCCGGGTGCTCGGCCATGTAATCGGCCAACGCGTATTGCAACGGCGTGACACCGCAGAAGCTGACGTACTGGTGAACCTTGCGCAACTCGGCGGTCAGCGCTGGCGGTGCGACGACATAGCCGGTTTTCCAGCCGGTGACGTGATAGGTCTTGCCGAACGAGCTGACCACAAACGCACGCTGATACAGCTCTTCATGGGCAAGCACGCTAACGTGCGGCACGCCGTCGAACACCAGATGTTCATAGACTTCGTCGCTGATCAGGTAGATGTCACGATCACGGATCAGTGCCGCCAGTTGATCAAGTTCGGCACGGCTGATCAGCGCGCCGCTCGGGTTGTGCGGGGTGTTGATGACGATCATTTTCGTGCGCGGACTCAGGGCCGCGGCGAGCTGGTCGAAATCGATGGAGAAATCGTTCGGGTTCAACTGCACATGCACGCAGCGACCACCCGCCAGCTCTGTCGCCGGTTCGTAGCTGTCGTAGCACGGATCGAACACGATGACTTCGTCGCCGCTGTGGATAACCGCCTGAATCGCACAGAAGATCGCCTGGGTCGCGCCCGGCGTCACCGTCACTTCACTGTCAGCATTGACCTGCACGCCATAGCTGCGAGCGATTTTCGCCGCAATCTGTTCGCGCAGCGCCGGCAGCCCGGTCATCGGCGAATACTGGTTGTGGCCACTGGCGATGTGCCGACCGACCGCATCACGCAGCGACTGCGGGCCGTCAAAATCAGGAAAACCCTGAGACAGGTTGATCGCGCCGGTCTGCGCCGCGAGCTGAGACATCTGCGTGAAAATAGTGATGCCGACATTCGGCAGCTTACTGGTGATCATCGGGGGTTCCCTGCTCAACACCCGGCTCTGACGACGGCGCGGGAGAGCCCGAGGATAGCCCATCCGGCGCCCATAAAAAAAGGGCGCTCTGGTGAGCGCCCTTCTTATCGCCGAACCCATGTAGGAGCTGCCGAAGGCTGCGATCCTTTGATCTTGTCTTTGAAGCAAAATCAAAAGATCGCAGCCTGCGGCAGCTCCTACACGAAGTGATAAATCACTTCTTGTCGCGGCGCTTCTTGTCGGCTTTCTTGTGGTGCGACATCAAGCGACGCTTCTTGTTGACCTGGCGGTCGGTCAGCGTGGTCTTGTTGCCTTCGTACGGGTTCTCGCCGCCCTTGAACTCGATGCGGATCGGCGTACCGACCAGCTTCAGCACACGGCGGTAAGTGTTCTCCAGATAGCGCACGTACGACTTCGGCACTTTCTCGATCTGGTTACCGTGGATCACGATGATCGGCGGGTTAGCGCCACCCAAGTGAGCGTAACGCAGCTTGATCCGGCGGTTGTTGACCATCGGTGGCGCGTGCTCGCCAACGGCGTCTTCCAGAATCTGGGTCAGACGGTTGGTCGGCCAGCGGGTGACCGCCGACTTGAACGAGTTCTGTACGGATGCGTAGAGGTTACCCACGCCAGTGCCGTGCAGGGCCGAGATGAAGTGAATGTCGGCGTAATCAACGAAGAACAGACGACGTTGCAGCTCGACTTTGACGTAGTCGCGCTCGCTCGGCGTCATGCCATCCCACTTGTTGATCGCGATCACCAGCGCACGACCCGACTCAATGGCAAAACCGAGCAGGTTGAGGTCGTGATCGACCACGCCTTCGCGGGCGTCCATCACGAAGATCACCACGTTGGCGTCTTTGATCGCCTGCAGGGTTTTGACCACGGAGAATTTTTCGACTTCTTCGTGGATCTTGCCGCGCTTGCGCACACCAGCGGTGTCGATCAGCGTGTACTTCTCTTCATTGCGTTCGAACGGAATGTAGATACTGTCACGCGTGGTGCCGGGTTGGTCGTAGACGATTACGCGGTCTTCACCGAGCATGCGGTTGACCAACGTCGACTTGCCCACGTTCGGACGGCCGATGATGGCGATCTTGATCCCGTCTTTTTCGCTTGGGCCAGGAATGCGCTTGGCTTCCTCGCCTTCGGCAACGATCTCTTCTTCGCCGTCTTCCGGCTCTTCTGCGTCTTTGGGGAAATCACCCAGGGCGATTTCCAGCATCTGCGTGATGCCACGGCCGTGAGCACCGGCGATCGGGATCGCGTGGCCCATACCCAACGGAGCGAATTCAGCGCGGGCCATTTCCGGGTCAATGTTGTCGACCTTGTTGGCGACCACGTAGGAACGCTTGTTACGTTTGCGCAGGTGTTCGGCGATCATCTGGTCGGCGGCGGTAAAACCTGCCTTGGCATCTACCAGGAACAGCACAACGTCTGCTTCTTCAATGGCCAGCAGCGACTGCTCGGCCATTTTTTCGTCCATACCGTGCTCGTCACCGGAGATACCACCGGTGTCGACCAGAATGTAGGAACGCCCTTGCCACTTGGCCTCACCGTACTGGCGATCACGGGTCAGACCGGACAAGTCGCCGACGATGGCGTCACGAGTCCTGGTCAGGCGGTTGAACAAGGTGGACTTGCCGACGTTCGGTCGGCCCACCAGGGCGATTACGGGAACCATGCGGCTCTCCACTTCGTTATTTCAGAAAATACAAAAGCCGCTGCGAGGCAGCGGCTGGTGCTCGGGGCAACGCCTGTTAGCGCTGCAAGCCCCATGAATCCGGGGCCGCCTGGGGGTTTAACCCCAAGCATAGTTGTTACTTGATGGTCAGGGCTTCCAGTTTGCCGCTGTTGCCATATACATAAATCGTGTCACCCACCACCAGCGGACGGGCACGCAGGCCGTCGCTGTCGATGCGCTCACGGCCGACGAAACGACCGTCAACCTGGCTCAGCAGGTGCAGATAACCTTCCAGGTCACCCACTGCAACATAGCTGGAGAACACTTCCGGGGCCGACAGTTGACGGCGGGCCAGCGAATCGTTGCTCCACAATGCTGTGGTCGAACGTTCGTCGACGCCTTCAACGGTGCCCGAGGACAGGCTCACGTAAACGCTGCCGAAACCCTGAGCGATACCGGCGTAGCTCGACGCATCGCGCTGCCAGAGTTGACGACCGCTTTCCAGGTCCAGTGCCGCCACGCGACCCTGGTAGCTGGCAACGTACAGCGTACCGCCGGACAGCAGCAGACCGCCGTCGATGTCGACCACGCGCTCCAGTTCCGAACGACCCTGTGGAATCGCAATGCGTTGTTCCCAGACCGGCACGCCGTTGGAAATGTCCAGAGCGACCACTTTACCGGTCGACAGGCCAGCCACCGCGAGGCGGTTGGTCACCAGCGGTGCACTGGTGCCACGCAGGGTCAGTACGGCCGGCGTGCTGTCGTACACCCAGCGCTGGGTACCGGTCGATGCATCCAGACCGATCAGACGATCGTCCTGAGTCTGCACCACTACTACGTCACCGTTGTTGGCCGGTGGCGCGAGGACTTCGCTGTTGACGCGAGCGCGCCACTTCTCTTCACCGTTGCTGGTGTCCAGAGCGACGACTTCGCCACGCAGCGTACCGATCAGAACCAGACCGTAACCCACGCCCACGGCGCCGGAGACGGGCAGCTCAAGATCCTGCTTCCACTTCACATCGCCATTGCCGCGATCCATGGCCATCACCACGCCGGTCACATCGGCCGCGTAGATGGTGTCACCGTCGATCGCCGGCACCAGCATGTTGTAGGTTTCGCCCTGACCGTCACCGATCGAACGACTCCACTGCTTTTGCAGAACCACTTCTTCTTTGAAGTCGGTCAGTTCAGCCGGTGGCAATTCTTTCTTGCTGTTGCTGCTGCAACCCGCGGCCAGAAGGGCCAGAGCCAGCAATGCTGCATGCTTCCAACGGATCACGTCACGCATCCCCTTTGGCCAGGTCGTCGAGCTTGATTTGAAGGCCACCGACCGCCGCTTCATCCGACAGTGCCGCCTTGGCTTTTTGATACGCCTTGTTCGCGTCATCGGTACGGCCCAGCTGTACCAGCAGGTCGCCCTTGAGTTCTTCGCGAGTGGCCAGGAACGCTTTGTCGGCATCGCCGTCGAGCAGTTTCAGGGCGTCATCGGCCTTGTTCTGCGCGCCGAGTACCTGCGCCAGACGCTGACGGGCGATTTCGCCCAGCGCCGGGTTGGCCGGTTTGTCGACGATGGCTTTCAGTTCGGTCGCGGCGTCATCCAGCTTGCCGCTGTCGACCGCCACTTTGGCGACGAACAGGCTACCGTATTGCGCGTAGGCAGAACCGCCGAATTCGCTGTTGAGCTTGCCGGCCAGGTCCGCAACGCGGGCCGCATCAGGCTTGCCATCAGGCGTCAGCGTGGTTTCCAGCAATTGCTGATAGAGCACCGAGGCGCCTTGCGACTGGTTGCTCTGATACTTGTGATAAGCCTGCCAGCCGAACACGATGACCAGCGCCAACAGGCCGCCGGTGACCAGAGGTTTGCCGTTGCGTGTCCACCAGTCCTTCAAATCCGCCAACTGTTCGTCTTCGGTACTCGACACCCCAATACTCCTTAATCGCTAAATCGGCTGTTTGGACAGCTTCAACCCTGCACGACGCAGGTGGCCAGGTGAGCGGCGAGCGCATCCCAGGCAATGCTTTGTTGTTCGCCCTGGCCACGCAGGGGTTTGAAACCTACCACTTGCTGGGCCATTTCGTCGTCACCCAGAATCAATGCGTACAACGCACCGCTCTTGTCGGCTTTCTTGAACTGGCTTTTGAAGCTGCCGGCGCCGGCATTGACTTGCAGACGCAGGTTTGGAAGTTGATCACGAACACGCTCAGCCAGGGCCAGACCGGCCAGCTCGGCTTCTTCACCGAAGGCGCACAGATAGACATCAACCTGACGGGAGATTTCTTCCGGGATCTGCTCGAGGGTTTCCAGCATCAGCACCAGACGTTCGATGCCCATGGCGAAACCTACGCCGGTGGTCGGCTTGCCGCCCATCTGCTCGACCAGACCGTCGTAACGACCGCCCGCGCAAACAGTGCCCTGAGCGCCGAGCTTGTCGGTGACCCATTCGAAAACGGTTTTGCTGTAGTAATCGAGGCCGCGAACCAGCTTCGGGTTGAGCACGTAAGGAATGCCGACGGCATCCAGACGCGCTTTCAAACCTTCGAAGTGCGCACGCGACTCGTCATCGAGGTAGTCGGCCATCTTCGGCGCATCGACCAGCACCGCTTGAGTGTCGGCATTTTTCGTGTCGAGCACGCGCAGCGGGTTGGTTTTCAGGCGACGCTGGCTGTCTTCGTCGAGCTTGTCGTGGTGCGCCGAGAGGTACTCGACCAGCGCTTCACGATAGCGACCACGGGACTCGCTGGTGCCGAGGCTGTTGAGTTCGAGCTTGACCGCATCACGAATGCCCAGCTCGCCCCACAGGCGCCAGGTCATGGTGATCAGCTCGGCGTCGATGTCCGGACCGTCGAGGTTGAAGACTTCCAGACCGATCTGGTGGAACTGGCGATAACGGCCTTTCTGCGGACGCTCGTGGCGGAACATCGGGCCGATGTACCAGAGTTTCTGCACCTGGCCACCGCCGGTGATGCCGTGCTCAAGCACTGCACGCACGCACGCCGCGGTGCCTTCCGGACGCAGGGTCAGGGAGTCACCGTTGCGGTCTTCGAAGGTGTACATCTCTTTTTCGACGATGTCGGTCACTTCACCGATCGAGCGTTTGAACAGCTCGGTGAATTCAACGATCGGCATGCGAATCTGCTTGTAACCGTAGTTATCCAGCAGACGCGCAACAGTGCCCTCGAAATAACGCCACAGCGGGGTCTGTTCGGGCAGGATGTCGTTCATGCCACGAATGGCTTGCAATGACTTGCTCACTTTAAATCCTTAAATTCGTTCGGCTCTTCAGTCAGGGTCAGCCGCGCGCAATTACGGCAGCGTCAGCTTCGACCTTTTCGGCCGCTTTCTGGCGGATCAGCCTTTCCAGCTCGTCCACCAGATTGTCATTCGTCAGTTTCTGCGCCGGCTTGCCGTCGATGTAAATCAGGTTTGGCGTGCCGCCGGTCAAGCCGATATGGGCTTCCTTGGCTTCGCCCGGGCCGTTGACCACACAACCGATCACCGCGACATCCAGCGGCACCAGCAGGTCTTCAAGGCGCCCTTCCAGCTCGTTCATGGTTTTCACCACATCGAAGTTCTGCCGCGAGCAGCTCGGGCAGGCGATGAAGTTGATGCCACGGGAACGCAGATGCAAAGACTTGAGAATGTCGTAACCGACCTTCACTTCCTCGACCGGGTCGGCCGCCAGCGAGATGCGGATAGTATCGCCAATCCCCTCGGCGAGCAGCATACCTAGGCCCACGGCGGATTTCACTGTGCCCGAACGCAATCCACCGGCTTCGGTGATGCCCAGGTGCAGTGGCTGAACGATTTCTTTCGCCAGCAAGCGGTAGGCTTCGACGGCCATAAACACGTCGGAGGCCTTCACGCTGACCTTGAAGTCCTGGAAATTCAGGCGTTCAAGGTGTTCGACGTGGCGCAGGGCGGATTCGACCAGTGCAGCCGGGGTCGGCTCGCCGTATTTCTTTTGCAGGTCTTTTTCCAGCGAACCGGCGTTGACGCCGATGCGGATCGGAATGCCGCGATCACGCGCAGCATCGACTACCGCACGAACACGGTCTTCGCGACCGATGTTGCCCGGGTTGATACGCAGGCAGTCAACACCCAGTTCGGCCACGCGCAGAGCGATCTTGTAGTCGAAGTGGATGTCGGCAACCAGCGGCACCTTAACCAATTGCTTGATCTTGCCGAACGCCTCGGCGGCGTCCATGTCCGGCACCGAAACGCGGACGATATCGACGCCAGCGGCTTCCAGACGATTGATTTGCGCAACGGTGGCGGCCACGTCATTGGTGTCGCTGTTGGTCATGCTCTGCACAGCGATCGGCGCATCGCCGCCCACCGGTACGTTGCCGACCCAGATCTTGCGCGAAACGCGACGTTTGATTGGAGATTCGCCGTGCATGACTTATTGACCCAACTTCAGGCGAGCAGTCTCGCCACTGGTGAACGGAGCGATATCGACCGGTTGGCCGTTGTAGCTGACCTGTGCGGCACGGGCAACGCCCAGACGCACGGCAAGCGGCGGCTTGCCGGAAACGGTGACGCTATCGCCTTTATGCTTGAGACCACTGAAGATCACTTTGCCACGACCGTCGGTCACTTGTGCCCAGCAATCGGCACTGAACTGCAACTGGACCTGACCGTCGCCAGCCACCGGAGCGGCCGCTTCTGCGGTTGGCGCGGCAGTAGCGGGAGCAACCGGCGCAGTGGTGGTCGGTGCTGGAGTCGCGGGAACGTTTGGTGCCGGGGTTGCCGGGGTAGCGACAACCGGCGCCGGCGTATGAACCGGGGCGGTTGGCGTGGCGGCCGGAGCGACCGATGCTGCTGGAGCAGTCGCTGGCGCAGCGGCTTCGGCACCGGTCGATTCAGCGGTGGTTTCAGACTGAGGCAGCGCCAGCGCTGTGGAAGTATCGGCCTGATTCTCTTCGACAGCCTGGTCTTCCGGCTCGTCGATCGGGTGAATCTGGGTGGTACCGTCAGCACCTTCGACTTCAACGTGCTCAGGCGCCAGAGACGTCAGGTCCTTGGTGCGCTGCGAAGTCTGATCCTGCCACCAGACGAAACCGCCGCCGATGACCGCGATCAGCAACAGCAGGCTGACAATACGCAAAATGGTGTGGGAAACCCGCACCGGCTCTTCAATACGACCAAGGGCGTGAACATTGCTGCCCTGAGAGTCGGTGCCGGTGGACTGGTCGAATTGCTGAACCAGAACGGTCTGGTCCATGCCGAGCAATTTGGCATAGGCGCGAATGTAACCGCGAGCGAAGGTATGCCCCGGCAGCTTGTCGAAAGCGCCGGCTTCAAGATTGCTCAGGGAAGTCACGGTGAGGTTGAGCTTGAGGGCCACTTCGGCCAGCGACCAGCCATTGCTTTCGCGGGCCTGGCGCAGGGTCTCACCGGGGTTAACGCGATTCGCTGCTACAACTTCGGGATGCGCCGCTTTCATCATTGCTCCGACAGGTATTGCTGATATTCCGGCGTACCGGGATAGAGTCGTTTTAATTGCAGGCCATAACTGGCGGCCTTGTCGCGATCTTCAAACACTTTTGCCAGCCGAACGCCGAGCAATAGACTACGTGCATTTTGTTCGGTCAGCAGGCTGAATCGGTCGTAATAGTCACGCGCGGGCACATAATGCCTGTCTTCGAAGGACAACTCAGCCATTTCCAGCAATGCGCGTGGTTGTTGGCGATTCAAACGCAGTGCCTTTTCCAGCTGCTGCTGCGCCAGATCACGCTGACCAAGCTTTGCTGCCGTCATGCCGAGGTTCTCGAACACACGCGAACGCTCAGGATACAGGGTATCGGCGGCGGCCTGTTCAAAACGCTCGTAGGCTTCTTTATAACGCTGTTGTTCGTAGAGAAAACTGCCGTAGTTGTTGAGGATACGGGCATCGGCGGGACGGGAGGACAAAGCCTTGCGAAAGTGTTCGTCGGCCAGCTCCGGCTCCATTTCGGACTGAAACACCAGCCCGAGGGCCGCGTTGGCGTCAGGATCGGAACCGTCGATTTCCAGCGCCTTCTTCAGCGGCACCTTGGCCCGTTCGGTCATGCCTTGCTGCAAGTACCCCAGCCCCAACTGCACGTAGGCAGCCCGCGCTTCATCGCGGCCCTTGCTGGTCTTCATCGGGTTGTAGTCACCCGACAGGACACAACCAGCACACAGGCTGGCCAACAGCAACAGCAGCGCAAAGCGCAGGGACATAGAGATCCTCTCTTAGTTAGTGTTCGCGGCGTTCTGTGCCAGATCGCTGTCGGCGCTCAACTCACGCACGGCGATGTAACGTTCGCTGCGACGGGTGCGATCCAGCACCTGCCCTACCAATTGACCACATGCGGCGTCGATGTCTTCACCACGGGTGGTGCGGACAGTGACGTTGAAACCGGCCTGATGCAGCTGATCCTGGAAACGACGGATCGCGTTGTTGCTTGGGCGCTCGTACCCGGAATGCGGGAACGGGTTGAACGGAATCAGGTTGATCTTGCACGGGATATCTTTCAGCAGCGCGATCATTTCCACCGCGTGCTCGACCTTGTCGTTGATGTCCTTGAGCAAGGTGTACTCGATGGTCAGCACACGTTTCTCGCCAAGGGCGGACATGTAGCGCTGGCACGACTCGAGCAGCATCTTAAGCGGATATTTCTTGTTGATCGGCACCAATTGGTTACGCAATGCGTCATTCGGTGCATGCAGGGACAACGCCAGGGACACGTCGATGTGCTTGGCCAGCTCATCGATCATCGGCACCACACCCGAGGTGGACAGGGTCACGCGGCGCTTGGAAATCCCGTAGCCGAGGTCATCCATCATCAGATGCATGGCGGCGACGACGTTGTCGAAGTTCAGCAATGGCTCACCCATGCCCATCATCACCACGTTGGTGATGGCACGGTCGACGGTTGCCGGGACACTGCCAAAAGATTTGTTGGCAATCCACACCTGGCCGATGACTTCAGCGGCGGTGAGGTTGCTATTGAAGCCTTGCTTGCCGGTGGAGCAGAAACTGCAATCCAGGGCACAGCCTGCCTGGGACGAAACGCACAGAGTGCCGCGTTTGCCCTGGGGAATGTACACGGTCTCGACGCAGCTGCCGGACGCCACGCGCACCACCCACTTACGGGTGCCGTCGCTGGAGATGTCCTCGCTGACCACTTCCGGACCACGGACCTCAGCAATGGTCTTGAGCTTGTCGCGCAAGGCCTTGCTGACGTTCGTCATGGCGTCGAAATCATCGACACCAAAGTGGTGAATCCATTTCATTACCTGACCGGCACGGAAACGCTTCTCCCCGATTGAGTCGAAGAATTTTTCCATTTCCTGTTGAGTCAGACCCAGCAGGTTGGTTTTTACAGTCGATGTAGTCATGGATTCACCTTCACTCTTAAGCCAATGCTTAGCGAGTGGTTACTTCAGTAGCTGCGAAGAAGTACGAGATTTCACGAGCAGCTGCGGCTTCGGAGTCCGAACCGTGAACAGCGTTGGCGTCGATGGAATCAGCGAAGTCAGCGCGGATGGTGCCGGCAGCAGCTTCTTTAGGGTTGGTAGCGCCCATCAGCTCACGGTTCAGAGCGATAGCGTTTTCGCCTTCCAGAACCTGAACAACAACAGGACCGGAGATCATGAAAGCAACCAGGTCGCCGAAGAAACCACGAGCGCTGTGCTCAGCGTAGAAGCCTTCAGCTTCAGCTTTGGACAGTTGCTTCAGTTTCGAAGCTACAACGCGCAGGCCGGCTTTTTCGAAACGAGTGGTGATTTCGCCGATGACGTTTTTTGCAACAGCGTCAGGCTTGATGATGGAGAAAGTGCGTTGAACAGCCATGGTGTAACTCCAGAAACGGTAATTTGCGAAAAATTAAACCCGCGAATTATACGCGGGTTCTTGGGTATTGCCTAACCTGCGAGGACGATCAGTCCAATTCATCATTCCAGAGCTGCTGAACCGCTTCCAACACCTTCTCGCCGACCCGGCCAGAGTTAGCGTCGAAGTCAGGCAGCTCTTTGATCCACTGCTGCAACTCGACGAAATTGACAGAATACGGATCTACACCCGGCTTGGCCTCGGCCAACTCTTCTGCAATACGTTGAACATCATTCCAACCGTAGCTCATGACAGTCTTACCAGTCAGTGCGGCGCTTCAGCCGCATGGTTAAGCGAATATTTCGGAATCTCGACGGTGATGTCTTCTTCACCAACGATAGCCTGGCAAGCCAGACGCGATTGCGCTTCCAGACCCCACGCGCGATCGAGGAAGTCTTCTTCCAGCTCGTCGGCCTCTTCCATCGAGTCGAAACCCTCGCGGATGATGCAGTGGCAGGTGGTGCAAGCGCAGACACCGCCGCAGGCGCTTTCCATCTCGATATGGTGTTCGTGAGCCAGTTCGAGAATCGATGTGCCGGGCGCAGCCTCGACCACCATGCCTTCAGGGCAGAACTTCTCGTGGGGCAGAAAAATGACCTGCGGCATCAGATATCCTCGATTTCATTCAGATTGCGCCCCGACAGAGCGGCTTTCACCGTCAGATCCATGCGGCGGGCAGCAAAAGCATCGGTCACTTGCGACAGACGCTTGGTCTGCTGCTCGATGGCGTAACCATCAGTACCTTTCATCAGTTCGGCCAGTTCCTGCAACTGCAGGTCGATGACCATGCGCTCTTCAGCGTCGAGCAAACGCTCGCCGTCCGCCTCCAGAGCGCCCTGCACCGCTTCGATCAGGCGCTGGGCATCGACTTGCTGCTCACGCAGAACGCGGGCGACCTTGTCGTCATTGGCGTGCTGGAACGAATCTTTCAGCATCTTGGCGATTTCGCCGTCGGTCAGACCGTAGGACGGCTTGACCTGAATGCTCGCCTCAACGCCCGAACCCAGTTCACGGGCAGAAACGCTGAGCAGACCGTCGGCGTCGACCTGGAAGGTCACGCGAATCTTCGCTGCACCGGCGACCATCGCCGGGATACCACGCAATTCGAAGCGCGCCAGCGAACGGCAGTCGCTGATCAGCTCGCGCTCACCCTGCAGGACGTGGATCGCCATGGCCGACTGGCCGTCTTTATAAGTGGTGAAGTCCTGTGCGCGAGCGACGGGGATGGTGGTGTTGCGCGGAATCACCTTCTCCATCAGGCCGCCCATGGTTTCCAGCCCCAGGGACAGCGGAATCACGTCGAGCAGCAGCAGTTCGCCGCCATCGCGCTTGTTGCCAGCCAGGGTATCGGCCTGGATCGCGGCACCGATGGCCACCACTTGATCCGGATCGATTTCGGTCAAAGGCTGACGACCGAAGGCTTCGGCAACGGCTTCGCGAACACGCGGCACGCGAGTCGAACCGCCGACCATGACCACGGCGTGCACGTCTTCCAGCTCAATGCCGGAATCACGAACGGCGCGGCGGCAGGCTTTCAGGCTGCGCGCGACCATTGGCTCGATCAGCGCATCAAAGGCTTCGCGGGTCAGCGGCGCTTTCCAGTCGCCATAGACCACTTCAACGCTGGCCGCATCGGTCAGGGCTTCTTTGGCCGCGCAAGCGGTTTGCAGCAGATTGCGTTGTGCGCCCGGGTCGAGATCGGCGGACAGGCCCGCGCTCTCGATGATCCAGCCGGCAATCGCGTGATCGAAGTCATCGCCGCCCAGCGCGCTGTCGCCGCCAGTGGCCAGCACTTCGAAAACACCGCCGGTCAGACGCAGAATGGAAATATCGAAAGTACCGCCGCCGAGGTCATAAATAGCGACCAGGCCTTCAGCGTGTTGATCCAGACCGTACGCCACAGCGGCCGCAGTCGGCTCATTGAGCAGACGCAGCACGTTCAGACCGGCGAGTTTCGCCGCATCCTTGGTGGCTTGACGCTGAGCATCGTCGAAATATGCAGGAACGGTGATCACCGCACCCACCAGTTCGCCACCCAACGTCGCTTCAGCGCGCTGACGCAGGACCTTGAGGATATCGGCGGAGACTTCGACCGGGCTTTTCGGGCCCTGCACGGTGTCGATGAACGGCATGTGCGATTCGCCACCGACAAAGCGGTAGGGCAGTTGCTCGCCCAATTGCTTGACGTCGGACAGACCACGACCCATCAAGCGCTTGACCGACAGCACGGTGTTCAAAGGATCGGAAGCGGCGGCCAGTTTGGCCGACTCGCCGACTTCGACGCGATCGGCGTGGTAACGCACAGCGGACGGCAGGATGACCTGCCCGTTTGCGTCAGCCAACGGCTCGGAAAGACCACTGCGCAACGCAGCGACCAGCGAATTGGTAGTGCCCAAGTCGATCCCCACAGCCAGACGACGCTGGTGCGGTTGAGGACTTTGGCCGGGTTCGGCGATCTGCAGTAGGGCCATCGTGATCAGGACTTATCTGTATATCAGGCGTGCGACCGGAGCGGCACTGGGTTAATCGTCGAGGCGCTCTTCTAACTGGCGCACTTCGTAGGTGAGCTTGTCGAGGAACTGCATGCGCCGCATCAGGCGTTCGGCCTGCTCGCGTTGCGCCGCATCATCCCAACAGGCTGCGAAGCTTTCATTGAGTTCTTCCTGAGCCACTTTCAAGCGCCGCTTGAACACGGCGACGCCGTCGAGGTCGGCACTGTCCTGGAGGTCTTCAAGTTCTTCGCGCCATTGCATCTGCTGCAGAAGAAACTCGGGATCATGGACTGTGACTTCCATCGGCACCTCATGCCCGCTGATGGTCAGCAGGTAGCGTGCGCGCTGGGCCGGACTCTTGAGCGTCTGATAGGCGTCGTTGAGCCGCGCGGACTGCTCGAGTGCCGACCGCTGCTCACGCTCGGAAGCGTCGGCAAAGCGGTCAGGATGAACGCCGCGCGCCAACTCACGATAGCGCGTGGCCAACTGCTCGAGATCCAGACGGAAACCCGGTTGCAGCTCGAATAAAGCGAAATGACAAGGAATACCCACGACAAGCCTCAGATGTTGAAGCTTTCGCCGCAGCCACATTCACCGCGTACGTTGGGGTTGTTGAACTTGAAGCCTTCGTTCAACCCTTCCTTGACGAAATCGAGCTCGGTGCCGTCCAGGTAGGCAAGGCTTTTCGGGTCGATGATCACTTTTTCGCCGTGACTCTCGAACACCTGATCCTCTGCAACCACCTCGTCGACAAACTCCAGCACGTAGGCAAGGCCGGAACAGCCTGTGGTGCGAACACCCAGACGAATCCCTTCACCTTTGCCGCGCCCGTCGAGGGAGCGCCGCACGTGTCGAGCAGCCGCTTCTGTCATGCTGATAGCCATCGGTGACTCCTTACTCGTCGCCAAATCCAGAAAGTCAGATCAAGCCTTTCTTCTGCTTGTAATCGCGAACAGCCGCTTTGATAGCGTCTTCAGCCAGTACCGAGCAGTGAATTTTCACTGGCGGCAGGGCCAGTTCTTCGGCCAGCTGAGTGTTCTTGATGGTTTCTGCTTCGTCCAGGGTCTTGCCCTTCATCCACTCGGTAGCGAGGGAGCTGGAAGCGATAGCCGAACCGCAGCCGTAGGTCTTGAACTTGGCATCTTCGATGATGCCAGCGTCGTTGACCTTGATTTGCAGACGCATCACGTCGCCGCACGCCGGAGCGCCGACCATGCCGGTGCCGACATCAGGATCTTCCGCGTTCATCTTGCCGACGTTGCGCGGGTTTTCGTAGTGGTCGATGACCTTTTCGCTGTAAGCCATGATTCTCAATCCTCACTCATCAGGGCCGCTCTTGAGACCCTGCAACTGCGCTGCGTAAACCGCCGCGTCGCTACAGGATCTGTATCTGGCGGCTTCTATATTTAGTGTGCCGCCCACTCGATTTTCGAGATATCGACGCCGTCTTTGTACATGTCCCACAGCGGCGACAAAGCGCGCAGCTTGGTAACGGCCTCGCAGACTTTCTGCGCGGCGTAGTCGATTTCTTCTTCGGTGGTGAAACGGCCGAAGGTGAAGCGGATCGAGCTGTGTGCCAGTTCGTCGTTGCGGCCCAGGGCGCGCAGTACGTACGAAGGCTCCAGCGACGCCGAGGTGCAGGCCGAACCGGACGATACCGCCAGATCCTTGAGCGCCATGATCAGCGACTCGCCTTCAACGTAGTTGAAGCTCAGGTTCAGGTTGTGCGGCACACGAGCGGTCAGGCTGCCGTTGACGTACAGCTCTTCCAGATGCTCGACCTGCTTGTAGAAACGGTCGCTCAAGGCTTTGATACGGACGTTTTCGGCAGCCATGTCTTCTTTGGCCACACGGAACGCTTCGCCCATGCCGACGATCTGGTGGGTCGCCAGGGTGCCGGAACGCATGCCACGCTCGTGACCGCCGCCGTGCATGGTCGCTTCGATGCGCACGCGCGGCTTGCGGCTGACGTACAGCGCGCCGATGCCTTTAGGGCCGTAGGTTTTGTGGGCGGAGAACGACATCATGTCGACTTTCAGTTTCTGCAGGTCGATCTCGACCTTGCCAGTGGACTGAGCGGCGTCGACGTGGAACAGAACGCCCTTGGCGCGGAGCATTTCGCCAATAGCGGCGATGTCGTTGACGGTACCGATTTCGTTGTTCACGTGCATCACGGAGACGAGGATGGTGTCTTCGCGCAATGCAGCTTCAATCATGGCCGGGGTGATCAGACCGTCTTCAGTGGGCTCGAGGTAGGTCACTTCGAAACCTTCACGCTCCAGTTGGCGCATGGTGTCGAGGACAGCCTTGTGCTCAATCTTCGAGGTGATCAGGTGCTTGCCCTTGGAGCCATAGAAATGTGCCGCACCCTTGATTGCCAGGTTGTCGGACTCAGTGGCACCGGAGGTCCAGACGATTTCGCGCGGATCGGCGTTGACCAGATCGGCCACCTGACGACGGGCGTTTTCGACGGACTCTTCAGCTTTCCAGCCGAATACGTGGGAACGGGACGCCGGGTTACCGAAGTTTCCGTCAACCAGCAGGCATTCACTCATTTTTTGCGCAACGCGCGGATCGACCGGGGTGGTCGCAGAGTAATCAAGGTAAATCGGCAATTTCATGGACTATCTCCTAAATCAGGGCTGGCGTACCGCTAGCTCTTCGGCTGTCATTCGACGGCGGACGCTTCAATCTTGTCCAGGCGTGGCGCCTTGCTGTTGCAACGACGCTGGTCCTGACGCTGGGCTACTTCTTGCACCTCACGGCGAGTTACAAGATCAGCCAAGCTGATACCACTTAGAAATTCGTGAATCTGCAGGCTCAAATCGCACCACAGATGATGGGTCAGGCACGTGTCGCCGGAATGGCAATCGCCCTGGCCCTGGCATTTGGTGGCATCAACCGATTCGTTTACCGCATCGATCACCTGGGCGACCTGGATGCCCTGCATGTCGCGGGACAACTGGTAGCCACCACCCGGGCCGCGAACACTGGAAACCAGGTTGCTGCGGCGCAGCTTGGCGAACAGCTGTTCGAGGTAGGACAGGGAGATGCCTTGGCGCTCGGAGATATCGGCCAGGGACACGGGCCCGTGCTGCGCGTGCAACGCCAGGTCAAGCATGGCGGTCACGGCGTATCGGCCTTTTGTAGTCAGTCGCATGGACAGTTACCACGGAGTTCAGAATGGGGCGAGTATGCAATTCCCGAGTATTTAAGTCAACTTTAAGACCTAGTACTTTAGTCAGGATTACCCGCAAAAGAGCGCGCGAATGATAGCAGGCTCTGCGGCCTAATGGCACACCGGTTGACGGATGCCTCTGTAGGAGCTGCCGCAGGCTGCGATCTTTTGATCTTATGGAAAGCAAAGTCAAAAGATCGCAGCGTTCGGCAGCTCCTACAGGGGCGCTAGCTGGCTTTGGATTCGTCTTTGCCTTTAACGCAGGCGAAGTCTTCTTCACGCAGCTCAGGCAGATCTTTCGCACAGTAATTGCTGCCCAGATCCTTCAGCGCGCCGCACATCCCTTCCAGCCGTCCGTCCACCGCTTGCAGGTGATCGAGCAACTGACCGATGGCGCGCGCCACCGGGTCAGGCATGTCTTCGCTGACGCCGTAGGCATCGAAACCGATCTTCTCGGCCATGGCCTTGCGCTTGGCGTCCTGCTCCTCATCGG
Organism: Pseudomonas sp. TNT2022 ID642; assembly: GCF_028656995.1. Taxonomy (NCBI): domain Bacteria; kingdom Pseudomonadati; phylum Pseudomonadota; class Gammaproteobacteria; order Pseudomonadales; family Pseudomonadaceae; genus Pseudomonas; species Pseudomonas sp. TNT2022 ID642. The sequence continues at coordinate 51,459 of NZ_JAMDGW010000009.1, forward strand.
ACTTGACGATGATTCGTCCAGGAATACCGACAACAGTGGCGCCCGGCGGCACTTCTTTGGTCACCACGGCGTTGGAACCGACTTTGGCACCGGCGCCGACCGTGAACGGACCGAGCACTTTCGCGCCCGCGCCCACGACCACACCATCGCCCAGCGTCGGGTGGCGCTTGCCTTTGTTCCAGCTTGTGCCACCCAGGGTCACGCCCTGATAAATGGTCACGTCATCGCCAATCTCAGCCGTTTCACCAATAACGATGCCCATGCCATGGTCGATAAAGAAGCGACGACCGACCTTGGCCCCCGGATGAATCTCGATCCCGGTCAACCAGCGGCCGAAGTTCGACACCAGCCGCGCCAGCCATTTCAGTTCATTGCGCCACAACATGCCGGCCAGTCGATGGATCCAGATCGCATGCATGCCGGGGTAGCAGGTCAGGACTTCAAAAGCGTTACGCGCCGCCGGGTCTCGATGGAATACGCTCTGGATATCTTCACGCAAACGCTCAAACATCATTTAGTCCTTCCGCTTAAGAAGCTCACCACGGGCCGCTTTCTGGGTTTCCGTGAGGATGCCACGCAAAATATTCATTTCCGCCCGGCTGACCGAGCTGCGTCCGTACAACCGGCGCAGGCGCGCCATCAAGTGTCGCGGTTTTTCCGGATCGAGGAATTCGATAGCGACCAGCGTCTGCTCCAGATGCTCATAAAAGCGCTCCAGCTCATCCATGGTCGCCAGCTCGGCGCTTTTCACCGAAGCCACTTCTTCTTTCTCGATCTTGCTCGGCTGACCTTGGGCGGCCAGACAGGCCATGCGCACTTCGTAGCTCAACACCTGCACCGCCGCGCCGAGGTTCAGCGAACTGAACTCAGGGTCGGAGGGGATATGCACGTGAAAGTGACATCGCTGCAGCTCTTCGTTGGTCAGACCGGAATCTTCACGACCGAATACCAGAGCGATTTCGGCGCCCTGCCCGGCTTCTTCAACCACTTTGGTGCCGCACTCGCGCGGATCCAGCAGCGGCCAAGGGATTCGACGGTCACGGGCGCTGGTGCCAAGCACCAGATTGCAGCCGACCAAGGCGTCTTCCAACGTGGCGACGACTTGCGCATTTTCAAGGATGTCACCGGCACCGGAAGCACGAGCATCGGCTTCGTGGTGCGGGAAGACTCGCGGTTCGACCAGCACCAATCGCGACAGACCCATGTTTTTCATGGCGCGCGCGGCCCCGCCGATGTTGCCGGGGTGGCTGGTATTGACCAGGACGACACGAATGTTCTGCAGCAAGGGAGGCGCTCTCGGACACAGGAAAGGGGTGCAAATCTTACAGAACAGCCTACCGTTAAGCTATGAAAGCGAACAGCGTCCTTCACCTGAAGAAAAGTTCTGATAGAATGCGCGGCTTTCTTTAACAACCTTAGGTGACACATCCATGCAGCCCATGCTGAATATCGCGCTGCGCGCCGCCCGCAGCGCCAGTGAACTGATCTTCCGCTCCATCGAGCGCCTGGATACCATCAAGGTCGACGAAAAAGACGCCAAGGATTATGTATCCGAGGTCGATCGCGCCGCCGAACAGAAAATCATCGACGCCCTGCGCAAGGCTTACCCGAATCACTCGATCCAGGGTGAAGAGACTGGCCTGCACGCCGGCACCGGCATCGAAGGCGAAGAGTACCTGTGGATCATCGATCCACTGGACGGCACCACCAACTTCCTCCGTGGCATTCCGCACTTCGCTGTCAGCATTGCCTGTAAGTACCGTGGTCGCCTGGAACACGCAGTGGTTCTGGACCCGGTTCGCCAGGAAGAATTCACCGCCAGCCGTGGTCGCGGCGCTCAACTGAACGGTCGTCGTCTGCGCGTCAGCGGTCGCACCAGCCTCGACGGCGCCCTGCTGGGTACCGGCTTCCCGTTCCGTGACGACCAGATGGACAACCTCGACAACTACCTGGGCATGTTCCGCGCCCTGGTTGGCCAGACCGCCGGCATCCGCCGCGCCGGTTCGGCGAGCCTGGACCTGGCTTATGTGGCTGCCGGTCGTTTCGATGCATTCTGGGAGTCGGGCCTGTCCGAGTGGGACATGGCTGCAGGCGCCCTGCTGATTCAAGAAGCCGGCGGCCTGGTGAGCGACTTCACCGGCGGTCACGACTTCCTTGAAAAAGGCCACATCGTTGCCGGCAACACCAAATGCTTCAAGGCAGTTCTGACGGCGATCCAGCCGCACCTGCCGGCTTCGCTGAAGCGCTAAGCTTCCGGCGAAACGCAAAAAGCACCCTTCGGGGTGCTTTTTTTATACCTGAATTTTACACCCACCCCCTGTAGGAGCTGCCGAAGGCTGCGATCTTTTGATCTTCGTTTTTTTAAAAACCAACATCAAAAGATCGCAGCCTTCGGCAGCTCCTACACGGGAATCGGTTTTTTCGTGGGCACAAAAAAAGCACCCCGCAGGGTGCTTCTTTTTAAAACAGTCGGTACTTACTGAGCCGGCTCATTCTGCGACAGAATCAGCTTGCCTTCCTTGTCGACCGGAATCTGGTTGCCCGGATCGCGATCCATCCGCACTTTACCTTCCTTGCCATCGAGCGAGTAACGCACGTCGTAACCGACGACTTTGTCGCTGATGTCATTGACCGTGTTGCAGCGGGTTTGCGTGGTGGTGTAGGTGTCACGCTCTTGCATGCCTTCCTGCACCTTGTTACCCGCATAACCGCCACCGACCGCACCGGCTACCGTGGCAATTTTCTTGCCGGTGCCGCCGCCAATCTGATTACCCAGCAAACCACCTGCCAGCGCACCGACGACGGTACCGGCAATCTGGTGTTGATCTTTTACCGGTGCCTGACGAGTCACTGTCACGTCCTTGCACACTTCACGTGGAGTCTTGATCTGTGTTTTAACCGGTTCAACGGCCAATACTTGCGCATACTCAGGGCCGCTTTTAACCAGGCTGTAGGTGGCAACAGCACCCCCGGCAGTCACACCGACAGCACCCAATACCGCACCAACCAGCAACGACTTGTTCACATGAACCTCCTGACCATCACATGCGGGACGCGCCCGCGCTTCTCCCGGCCTTGGAGCATAAAAAAAGGCGCGAGTTCAACTCGCGCCTTTCTTGGGCTGACAGCCGGGAAAACGATGGCCGTTATGGACGGTCGTCGACTTCCTTCTCGGTGTTGGCCGGAGGAATCAGATCCTCGGTGGTCAGGTTCAGCCAGATCAGCACCACGTTAGCGATGTAGATCGACGAGTAAGTACCCGCCAGAACACCGATAAACAGCGCGATCGAGAAGCCGAACAGGTTGTCACCGCCGAAGAACAGCAGCGCAGCGATCGCCAGCAAAGTCGAGATCGACGTCGCCATGGTGCGCAGCAGGGTCTGCGTGGTCGAGATGTTGATGTTCTCGATCAGCGTTGCCTTGCGCAGCACACGGAAGTTCTCACGAACCCGGTCGAATACCACGATGGTGTCGTTCAGCGAGTAACCGATGATCGCCAGCACCGCCGCCAGTACGGTCAGATCGAAAGTGATCTGGAAGTACGACAGGATACCGATGGTGACGATCACGTCGTGAATCAGCGAAACGATGGCGCCGACCGCGAATTTCCACTGAAAGCGGAAAGCCAGGTAGATCAGGATGCCGCCGAGCGCCAGCAGCATGCCGAGGCCGCCCTGGTCGCGCAGCTCTTCACCGACCTGCGGGCCGACGAACTCGACACGCTTGACCGTCGCCGGGTTGTCACCGCCAAGCTTCTGCAGCGCTTGCGCGACCTGATGACCCAGCTGCGGGTCTTCACCCGGCATGCGCACCAGCAGATCGGTGGTTGCACCGAAGCTTTGCACGATGGCTTCGTGGTAACCCGAAGTCACCAGTTCCTCACGCACCTTGGTGACATCGGCCGGACGCTCGTAGGTCAGCTCGATGAGCGTACCGCCGGTGAAGTCCAGACCCCAGTTCATACCCTTGGTCACGACACTGAACATAGCCAGCAACGTGAGAAACACTGTGACGCCGAACGCGAAGTTGCGAACGCCCATGAAGTTGATTGTACGTAACATGGCAGCCCCTTAAATCCACAACTTCTTGAAGTCACGTCCGCCAAAGATCAGGTTGACCATTGCGCGGGTCACCATGATGGCCGTGAACATCGAGGTAAAGATCCCGAGGGACATGGTCACTGCGAAACCTTTGACCGGGCCGGTGCCCATGGCAAAGAGAATCCCGCCGACCAACAAGGTAGTCAGGTTGGCGTCGAGAATCGCGGTGAATGCCCGGCCGAAGCCTTCGTTGATTGCACGCTGCACAGTCATACCGGCGGCGATCTCCTCACGAATCCGCGAGAAGATCAGCACGTTGGCGTCGACCGCCATACCCATGGTCAGCACGATACCGGCAATACCCGGCAGGGTCAGCGTTGCACCCAGCAGCGACATCAGGGCCAGCAGCAGCACCATGTTCACCGCCAGCGCGACGGTGGCGATGATGCCGAAGAAGCGGTAGATGGCGATGATGAACAGCGACACGAACAGCATGCCCCACAGCGACGCATCGATACCTTTGGTGATGTTGTCAGCACCCAGGCTCGGGCCGATGGTGCGCTCTTCAGCGAAGTACATCGGTGCGGCCAGACCACCGGCACGCAGCAGCAGCGCCAGTTCAGACGATTCGCCCTGACCGTTCAGGCCAGTGATGCGGAACTGAGCACCCAGCGGCGACTGGATGGTCGCCAGGCTGATGATCTTCTTCTCTTCTTTGAACGTTTGCACCGCAACGTCTTTCTCGACGCCATCGACCACTTGCTTGGTGTAAGTGGTGACCGGACGCTGTTCGATGAAGATCACCGCCATGCTGCGACCGACGTTCGAACGAGTAGCGCGGCTCATCAGCTCGCCACCGTGACCATCCAGACGGATGTTCACTTCCGGGGTGCCGTGCTCGCCGAAACCAGCCTTGGCGTCGGTGACCTGGTCACCGGTGATGATCAAACCACGCTCGATCTGTGCTGGCGGACGATTGCCCTCACGGAACTCGAAGGTTTCGGAGGTGGCTTTCGAAGCACCCGGCTCAGCAGCCAGACGGAACTCAAGGTTGGCCGTCTTGCCGAGAATACGCTTGGCTTCGGCTGTGTCCTGCACGCCCGGCAGCTCAACCACGATGCGGTTGGCGCCCTGACGCTGAACGATCGGTTCGGCAACACCCAGCTCGTTGACGCGGTTACGTACCGTGGTCAAGTTCTGCTTGATGGAGTATTCACGGATTTCCGCCAGCTTGGCCGGGGTCATCGCCAGACGCAGCACCGGTTGACCGTTGAGGTCGGCCGGAACAATGTCGAAATCGTTGAAGTTCTTGCGGATCAGTGCACGGGCCTGTTCGCGGGAGTCTTCATCGCTGAAGCCCAACTGAATGGCACCGCCCAGTTGCGGCAGGCTGCGATAACGCAGTTTCTCTTTGCGCAGCAGGCTCTTGACGTCGCCTTCGTAGACTTTCAGGCGTGCATCGAGGGCTTTATCCATGTCCACTTCCAGCAGGAAGTGCACACCACCGGACAAGTCCAGACCCAGCTTCATCGGGTGCGCGCCCAGATTGCGCAGCCATTGCGGGGTGGTCTGTGCCAGGTTCAGCGCGACGACGTAGTCATCACCCAACGCCTTGCGCACAACGTCTTTGGCCGGCAGCTGGTCTTCAGCCTTGCTCAGACGGATCAGACCGCCCTTGCCGTTGGCGGCCAGCGTGGCTGCCTTGACGTTGATCCCGGACTCCTTGAGCGCAGTGCTCACACGATCCAGATCAGCCTGATTGACTTGCAGCGCAGTGCTTGCACCACTGACCTGAATGGCCGGGTCATCGGGGTATAGATTCGGAGCGGAATAAATCAGACCGATCGCCAGCACCGCCAGGATCAGAATGTATTTCCACAGAGGATATTTGTTCAGCATCACGCCGCCCGTTATGAACGCGGGGCGCCTTGCGCGCCCCGTCGATTGAGTAGAAGTTGTTGCTTCAGATCGCTTTCAGCGTGCCTTTTGGCAGCGTGGCGGCGATGGCGCCTTTCTGGAACTTCATTTCCACGGTGTCGGAAACTTCCAGAACCACGAAGTCATCAGCCACTTTGGTGATCTTGCCGGCGATGCCGCCAGTGGTCACAACTTCGTCGCCTTTCTGCAGGCTGCTCAGCAGGTTCTTCTGCTCTTTGGCGCGCTTGGCCTGTGGACGCCAGATCATCAGGTAGAAGATGACCAGGAAGCCGACCAGGAAAATCCACTCGAAACCGCCGCCCATTGGGCCGGCAGCAGCCGGTGCAGCCGCGTCAGCCATGGCGTTAGAGATAAAAAAGCTCATTTAGCACTCCAGTTGCAAATGTTGAATCTTGGGGTCAGAAAACTCAGTCCAAAGGCGGAACGGGGAGCCCGCGTTTGGCGTAGAAGGCATCGACAAAGGCGGCCAATGTACCCTGTTGAATAGCCTCGCGCAAACCAGCCATCAGCACCTGATAATGGCGCAAGTTATGGATGGTATTGAGCATGCTTCCCAGCATTTCGCCGCACTTGTCCAGGTGATGCAGATAAGCGCGGGAGAAGTTCTGGCAGGTATAGCAATCGCAGGTCGGATCCAGCGGCGATTCATCATGGCGATGGAACGCGTTACGGATCTTCAGCACGCCTGTATCAATGAACAGATGCCCATTGCGGGCATTACGGGTTGGCATCACGCAATCGAACATGTCCACACCGCGGCGCACACCCTCAACCAGATCTTCCGGTTTGCCAACGCCCATAAGGTAACGAGGTTTGTCAGCCGGCATCATGCCCGGCAGATAATCCAGCACTTTGATCATCTCGTGCTTCGGCTCGCCCACCGACAGACCGCCAATGGCCAGGCCATCGAAGCCGATCTTGTCGAGGCCTTCCAGCGAGCGCATGCGCAGATCCTGGTGCATGCCGCCCTGCACGATACCGAACAGCGCTGCGGTGTTTTCACCGTGGGCATTTTTCGAACGCTGGGCCCAACGCAGCGACAATTCCATCGAAATGCGCGCAACGTCTTCGTCAGCCGGGTAAGGCGTGCATTCGTCGAAAATCATCACGATGTCGGAACCGAGATCGCGCTGCACCTGCATCGATTCTTCCGGGCCCATGAACACTTTGGCGCCGTCGACCGGGGAGGCGAAGGTCACGCCCTCCTCCTTGATCTTGCGCATCGCGCCGAGACTGAACACCTGGAAGCCACCGGAGTCGGTGAGGATCGGGCCTTTCCACTGCATGAAATCGTGCAGGTCGCCGTGCTCCTTGATCACTTGGGTGCCAGGACGCAGCCACAGGTGGAAGGTATTGCCGAGAATGATTTCTGCGCCGGTGGCAACGATGTCACGCGGCAACATGCCCTTGACCGTGCCGTAAGTGCCCACCGGCATGAACGCCGGGGTCTCGACGGTGCCACGCGGGAAGGTCAGGCGACCACGTCGGGCCTTGCCATCGGTGGCCAGAAGTTCAAAGGACATGCGACATTCGCGACTCATTCTGTTTCCTCTGGGCCGGTTTCTTTAGGGGCAGTAGGTGCGGGATTACGGGTGATGAACATCGCATCACCGTAGCTGAAAAAGCGGTAACCGTTGTCGACGGCGGCCTTGTAGGCCGCCATGGTCTCGGGATAACCGGCAAATGCCGAAACCAGCATCAACAGCGTCGATTCCGGCAAATGGAAATTGGTCACCAGGGCATCGACCACATGGAACGGCCGGCCCGGGAAGATAAAGATATCGGTGTCACCACTGAACGGCTTGAGCACGCCATCGCGCGCGGCACTTTCCAGCGAACGCACGCTGGTGGTGCCGACGGCAATTACTCGACCACCGCGCGCACGGCACGCTGCGACCGCATCGACCACGTCCTGGCCGACTTCCAGCCACTCGGTGTGCATGTGGTGATCTTCAAGCTTCTCGACGCGCACCGGCTGGAACGTCCCCGCGCCCACGTGCAGCGTAACGAACGTGGTCTCGACGCCCTTGGCCGCAATTGCTTCCATCAGCGACTGATCGAAATGCAGCCCGGCGGTCGGCGCCGCCACCGCACCGAGTTTCTCGGCGTACACGGTCTGATAACGCTCGCGATCCGAGCCTTCGTCGGGGCGGTCTATATAAGGAGGCAACGGCATGTGCCCGACGCGATCGAGCAGCGGCAACACTTCTTCAGCGAAGCCGAGTTCGAACAACGCATCGTGACGCGCAAGCATTTCTGCCTCGCCACCGCCATCGATAAGAATCTTCGAACCCGGCTTCGGCGACTTGCTGGAACGCACATGGGCCAGCACGCGATGCGTATCGAGCACCCGCTCAACGAGGATTTCCAGCTTGCCGCCGGACGCTTTCTGCCCGAACAGCCGCGCCGGAATCACCCGGGTATTGTTGAACACCATCAAATCGCCCGGGCGCAAATGCTCGAGCAAATCAGTGAATTGACGGTGTGCGAGGGCGCCGCTCGGCCCGTCAAGGGTCAGCAGGCGACTACCGCGACGCTCGGCCAAAGGGTGGCGGGCGATCAGCGAATCAGGGAGCTCGAAAGTAAAGTCAGCAACGCGCATGATGGGGTTCGTCTAGCAGGGCCGGAAAGTCTAGCGGAAATATCGAAAATTCTCTATGTACCTGATTGACCGACGGTAATCTCATCTCTATACTTCGCCGCCATTGAGCCCTGATGGCGGAATTGGTAGACGCGGCGGATTCAAAATCCGTTTTCGAAAGGAGTGGGAGTTCGAGTCTCCCTCGGGGCACCAAAATTAAGAAAGGTCTTGCTTAGCAAGGCCTTTTTTTTCGTCTGTAGAAAAGTGGCTGGTGCAATTCTGACCACTGTTAATCGTCCTCATCGTCAAGCCCCCTAACACTGTCGTTGGGCAGATCTGACCTGTCATCTTTGAATGAGAACGGTTGAAGTCGAGAAGGCCCAATATGCGGAGAAACAAGCCGCGGCGAGTTATACGGTAGCTCTCAGTGATGGAGACGATGCAGATGAGCAGCGTGCGGAGAAGATGCTGCGTCTTGCCTCCGAAGCACTGGCAATGGTGACACGTGGCAAGCGAGGATTGGCAGCGACCGCGCAGGCCTTGAAAAACGATGTCGAGAAGCTCGATGTGGAAATTGCAGAGATCAGAGAGGTTTTGAAAGTTCTTCGTCAGCGCCAGCTACGCGTAGCGCGGATCATGTGGGCGAACCCCATGGACAAGGCCGCTCAGGAATTCGCCGCCGTCGCGGCACACTTGGAAGCCACCGAGAAAGCCTTGGGATGGACAAGCTCGTTGAGTGAGCTCTATGTGCCCTTGCAAACCCCGCATGGGGCTTCGTGCATCAGCGAGAAGACAATCAGAGATAAAGCTTATGCACTGTCCATGGAGCAGTTGCTAGCCGCCTGACTCACCGAATCGCCGATACCTACGGCGATGCTTTCCACCTATAACCGGATCACCAAATCGCGGAACACCAGACGTGTTCCGCGTAACTGGTGTTCCGGTTATTCGCATTTGTGGTCCGCTTCTGAAAGCCGCGTATTCCGTGGCCTCCGACGTTTATGGAACACATGGAACACGTGGAACACTGCCTTTTCGCTACCTACGGATTAGCTTTCCCCTCGCCCCTTTTCACGGCGGGAACCTTCAGCGCGAATGGACGCGACGGATAGCTCCGGATCTGCCGATTGCTGTGTGCGACTAGTCCCAGGCAAGGAGCCGTAGCGGCAGATTTTACGGGTCCTCCTGAAGGGGGGGGCCCCTACACGGGTTATCAGACTCGCAGGTTTCCTCTAGCTGAGATTTCTATAGAGATGTCCGTCTTTTTTTCCTGCGTCCGGACCGTAAAAATCACCAGGGGTAGCGTTCGGTCCAAAGGACCTTGGAACGGCTACCCAACAACTCGCTACCACTTCCAAAGGAAGGCGCAGTCAACGCGAAAACGTGATGGCAATATGACCAAAGGCATCTGGTAAAAAATACCTACTCGAGAGAGGATAGGTGAAACGTGGCAATCCGCTTATTTAAGAGAGCGGAATTTCTTGCAAGACACAGGATGTGTACCGATGTCATTTACCTATGACCATTTGAAATGGCTAGAAGATACCGGAACGATACTGGTTACTGAGTGTGGGAAAGAAATTCCCATCTTGAAATTTAGCAACGATGTTAACGACTCTTATGCTATGACAGCGTGGGCTACACACTTTAGGAATCACTACTGCTCTGACGTTCAAATTGACTTTTTAAAAAACCCATCAAAATCTAAGTCTGAGTATCTATTAACGGAGAAGTTTCCTGGAGAAAAAAAGCCCCCCGGACCAAGTATTCGTGCTGGTGATTTCGCAGAAATACTAATAGCTGACTACCTCGAATTCCGTAGAAATTTTCAGGTACCACGTACACGGTACGAGCGCAAAGCAATCTCAGATGAGTCCACTAAAGGATCAGACGTAATAGCTTTTAAAAAGAACCACGGCATAATAAGTTCAGATGATGAACTACTTATCTTCGAGGTAAAAGCAAGAGCCAGCGAGAATAGCGCCGACAACGTGCTTCAAACAGCTATTAACCACTCTGTAAAAGATGAATTCAGGCTCGCCGAATCTCTTAACGCTATGAAACAGCGCCTATTAGACAAAAATGATATGAATGGCGTTCAGTTAATAGATAGATTTCAACGCGAGCCAGATCATCCATTCAAGCGTTCATATGGCGCAGCCGGCGTGTTCTCAGAATCTTCATTCAATTTAATCTCTTTCGAAAAAACCAGTACTCTTACGCATCCAAAACAGAAAAATCTTGAACTGATAGTTATTCACTCCAAACATTTAATGCCCCTCATTCACGCACTATATAAAAGGGCAGCAGATGAAGCTTGAAACCAATTCAAAAATCCTGCTAGACATTACAAAATCAAAATCAAAGCTATATGAATTTGGCATTGAAGAGCAGTATCACCTCCCACTAGCAGACAACCCTGAAAAACTCTTAATATTTACGATAGGAATTTTAGGAGAACTTGCAGCATTAGAATCACGACCATTAGACATAAGAGACGGCTACAAAGCCGAACTAAAGGAGCAACTAATTCTTGTTGGGCAATACTTCGACGCACTAAGCACCTCAAAACTAGTACCCGAATTCGACACATATTTAAAACTGCTCGGCGCTACTGCTTATTACCTGGCAGACATGCCTGGAAGCTCCCTAGTGCTAGCTAGGCAGCTGCCAAGCCAACCAACCGTTCTAACCCGTAGCTACTTAGAAGGTTTTTTAGTCTGGTTATTGAAATCAGAACTTGAGAAAACATGGTATTACGGAGCCGAAGGACATCTCAACGACGAGCTCTTCCCACTCTTCCATACTTACAAAGCATTTTGGCAACAAACAGAATCCGCTGAAAATGTTCACGAAAAAGCCAATTCTTTTCGATCAGCAGCATATCAGTCTGGTAGTGATAGGGAACTGCTTCTGGCCGATAGCATCTCCTCTTTGATTCGGAGAAAGATCGATAATTCTTCAATACTATGCCTGCCCAGATACACCGGTCTGGATGCAGGTGTATGGCAATCAGCTTCTAGGAGAGAAGGCTTCATAAAGGAGTTCTGGCCGGCTCAGAGATTACTTGGTGAAAAAGGTGTGCTGAAAGGCTTATCCGCTGTTGTCCAAATGCCCACTAGCGCTGGCAAAACAAAATCGGCAGAACTCATAATACGAAGCTCATTTCTGTCGGGAAGATCAAAGCTTGCTGTAGTTATAGCTCCATTCAAGGCGTTGTGCCGAGAAATCTCATACAGCTTCGAAAAAGCATTTGAAAATGATTCAATTACCGTTAATGAATTACGAGACACAACGAACATCGACGAATCAGAAAATTCTTTTTTACAATTTATACTGGGCGATAATTACGCAAATAAAAAAGAACATACTGTACTCGTATCGACTCCTGAAAAACTGGTGTATTTATTAAGGCATGAGCCATTACTCTCATCTCAGATAGGGTTACTGATTTTTGACGAAGGCCATCAGTTTGACTCTGGAAAGCGAGGAGTAACTTACGAACTATTAATAGCCTCCCTTAAAAACTCAATACAACTAGACGCACAAAGCGTTTTAATTTCCGCTGTAATGGCGAACGCAGAAACTATCGGCGACTGGCTAAATGGAGAACGGGGAGTTAGCATTCAAGGAAGCAAACTTCTACCATCGATTAAAAGCGTCGCTTTTTTTAGTTGGCTAACAGAAATGGGCCAATTGAGTTATTTAAATCAAGACAATGATCGAGATAGCGGATTATATGTACCGCGCATCGTACAGCAAATAAATTTAGGAAAAAGAATTAGAGAAACAAAGGATCGAGTATTCCCGGATAAAGAGAAACCTCAAACGATATCGGCCTATCTCGGCCTAAAGTTATCACACCAAGGTCCAGTGGCCTTGTTTTGCGGAGACAAAAGATCAGTCACATCGATAAGCAAAATGCTCATAGAGTACTATGAACGAGGCTTGAAGCTTCCTCAACCTAGGGAGTCAGCTGACGGTGTTGAACTGGATAAAATCGCATTCTTAGCAGAGTTACATTTTGGTAAAGAACACATTCATCCCAAAGCAATAAAAATGGGATTGCTCCCTCACAGCTCTAACATTCCTAATGGAATTAGGATTTCCGTCGAATGGGCAATGGAAAACAACAAGGGTAACTTTGTGATATGCACCTCCACTTTGGCTCAAGGTGTAAATCTCCCTATTAAATACTTAATCATCTCGAGCACACTGCAAGGTGGAAAAAAAATTTCCACCCGGGACTTCCAAAACCTCATTGGCAGAGCAGGACGATCCGGCTATCACACAGAAGGGAGCATTATTTTTTCGAACCCAAAACTTTACGATGAGAAATTCACTAGAGCCGGCAGGTATCGTTGGTTGGAAGCACTGCAACTCCTAGACTTTGACAATGCAGAAGACTGTAATAGCAGCCTAAAGAAGTTAATAGAGCCATTCCATTATGAAAAAGCCAAGGATCATCTATTAGCCTTTATCTCGGATCCTGCTGGCCATCGTGCAGCTTGGATTGAATGGGCAGAAAGATCGGGAACCGAAATAGATGAGCTTTTGGAGGAAATGGATACAAAACAACAAACAATTGACGCGCTCGAGAGCTACTTTCTTTCTATATTGAAAGATAGTCCAACCACACTTACTGGGGACAAAATAGTAGCTTTAGCAACTGAAACTCTGGCATTTCATTTGGCGACAGAAACAGAAAAACCCATGCTTTTGCAAATTTTTAGCACATTATCATCAAGATTATTCAGTATAGAATCATACAAATATAGCTACTACGGAAAAACACTACTCGGCTTAGACCAACTTAGCTACATCGACTCCTGGATAGACAATACATTATTTGAGCTTGAGCTTGCGGAGACCTCTGATGACCTGCTGGATATTTACTGGACAGTAATAATCTCGCTAACAAAGAAGAAAATAATTCACAACATTCAACCTTCGCAATTAGTTATTGACCTAGCAAAACTATGGATGAAGGGTGAAAGTTATTACAAGCTTCTAGAACATGCAAAAAAACGAAACGGCTATTGCCAGGCAAAATCGGTACCTCTCACAATAACCTTAGATCACATTATGGATCTGACAGCATCTTTGTCTTTCGAGGGAATGCTGATCGTCGGCGCGCTCGCGGATATTCTAGAAGGCAGGGATCTCGCTGAAAATTGTGCAATTCTGGCTCGAGCACTTCAAAACAGGATGAAGATGGGATTATCCTCCGAACTAGAAATGCTCATATACAATCACGGATATATGGACAGAGAAATCTGCAAAACTCTGTCTTCAAAGTTAAAAACAAGCATTAAACCAATGCCGATCCTAGACATCGACTTATTTAAAGATCATTCCGATCTAATATCTGAGACGATAGCTGATTTCCCTTCAGTTTTCTCAAAAATAAAGCCTAGCCATTAATTAATAAGCAGAGACACATCATGGCAACAAACAAGAACCAGCACTTCGTGCCCCGTTGCTACCTCAAACAATTCACCATTGACAAAGCCAACGCAGCAATAAACCTTTTCAATATTGATCGTTTGAAATTCATCCCTAATGCGCCGGTAAAAAATCAGTGTTCTGGCGATTATTTCTATGGAAAAGATGAAAAACTGGAGACTGCGATACAGTCAATAGAGAGCGCATATGGAAATGTATTGAAGGAAATTCTTAAGCCGGGTTATTTATTAACTGATGACCACCGCGACGTTTTAAGGATTTTTTGGATCTTTCAAAACTTGCGAACTGAAGCGGCATCAAGGCGTGCTGTTGAGGTATCAGACGATACATTTACTGACATCGGAGCTGACCCCTCTTACTTTGCATTCCAAATTAAAGAAGCGGTTCAAATTGCAATGCATGCATTTGCGGAATCAATGTCTATAGTAGACGATCTAAAAGTGTGTCTAATAAGAAACAAAACCGATGTACCTTTCATCACTTCCGACGATCCTGCAATTCTCACCAACCGATGGTACCTTGAGGCAAAAAAAACCAGGGGAATGTCATTCGGAATGAGGGATGCTGGAACCCTACTGCTACTCCCACTAACACCCGACACTTATTTCATTTGCTATGACCAAAATCTATATAACATCTCAAACAAAAACGGATGGCTAAACCTGCGAAACAAAGCAGATGTTGAAATACTAAATGAGTTTCAGGTCCTTCACTGTCGCGCAAACTTATTCTTACAACAAGAAAACTATGCAGAACATTTACATGATTTTGTAGTCAAGCATAAATCCTGCCGACTCAAGAGCCGACACCAAATCAATTATGCTGTATTTGACGGTGTCGAAAATGGCAGCCACAAGCGATATGAAGTAGTAGACAAAGCAGAGTTTAAAAAGCATGAGGATGGAATTATCCACATGCAATCTATCCATCCGCGTCCTTCTTCGTGGCCAAGCTTCCTGCTTCGCAACAATCGTGGTGTCGTTTATTACAATGGTACCGGAGTAGGATATCTGAGAAGCGCTCATGCCACTGGCGGAGATCTGCCATTTCGGAAAGTGCCGGCCTACAGCTAGGCGCGCATTACTTAGTCATGACCATCGATACGGAGATTTTATGATCGCCGAGGAATGAACTGCAAACCGACTCAGCGCCTACAGAAATTTTGTCCCTTTTGGCCCGCATCGCATTGCCGGCTGGGATAGAATGGGAGCAGCAAAGCTTTTCATGTATCCCTGCATGTATCCCTAGACTTCAAAATGGCCTACAAGCCTTATAGAATATGGAGCACGCGAGTCTCCCTCGGGCACCAAAATTAAGAAAGGTATTGCTTAGCAAGCCCTTTTTTTTCGTCTGCAGTAAAGTGGACGCGCAATACTGAAGGCTCACCACCGCGCGGGTCGCACGTGACATTGCGCGGACTCAGGTGTCGGAGTCGGTTTTAGGCTCAGCCTGAGCATTTCCCCCAAACAACCGCGCCGCTATCGCCCGCCCTCGCTCCAGCCCCTCCTCCGTCAACCAGACCGACTTGTTGCTGTTCACCGGGTTACTGATGAAACCCTGCTCATGCAATCGGTTCATGATCTCGAAATCGAATCCTTTCCAGGCATTGCCGTCGTCGGAACTGAGTGCTGCCAACAGGGCAAGCACGGCGTCTTCCATCAGTTTGTCGTCGTATTCCATGGTCGTCACTCCATTCGTATCCAACAGTTAACGTCGAGTGTGTGAAGGCTCACGATAATACTCACCGGCCTCCGATGGAAATGCCGCTCAATCACGTGAAGGTTATTGATCGGCTTCAGTGTGCCCGGCCTCGCCTTTGGGCTGCACTTGTTGATCCCGCTCCGTATAATCCCGCCACTCTGAAGGCAGCCCAGCGCATCTTGCACCTAAGGGTGGCTGCCTCCAGTCATCAACTCTCACACTGACGGACGTCGCTAAAGGCCCCCCATGGAAACGTCACTGGAAACAGTCGCCCTTTTCTCCCTCAAGCTCGCTTACGAGGAAGAAGGCCTGAGCCCGATCCTGCGGGACGACATGGTCATGGGTGATTACCAGAAAGACATTTTCGAATTGCTGGTGCGACGCGGGGATGTCGAGACCATTCAGTTCAAGATGAACGAATGCCTTGGCCTGGCGATGAATGCCTTGGGCGGTGTCGAGAAACCGCTGGGGCGTGAGTTGCACAAGTTGTCCGCTGAGTTCAGCGAGGCGCGTTCGCTGGAGCAGCTGGATCAGCCGCTCCTCGCGCTCAAGGGCTATTTGAAAGACATCTTGTAATGGGCTGAGCCGTTACAGCAGATGCTTCGAGATGTACTTGGAAATCTCCACCATCGACGTCTTCCCGGTGAATTCGAACTTCACTTTCCCCAGTGACGAGAAGTAAATCTCCAGCTCCGAATCCAGATCGAACGTGCCCGAGGTTTCCACCGAGTACGCAACGATGTTCTTGTACGGCAAGGAAGTGAAATCCTTCTTGCTGCCGGTAATGCCCTGGACGTTGACCGCGATGATGCGTTTGTTGGTAAACACCACGCCGTCACGCATGGCCTTGTAAGAGTCGATCACTTCCTCGCCGTCGAGCAACAGCGCGCTTACGCGTTCGGCGTACTCATCGTTCTGCTTGAGTTTGAAGAAGCCTTTGTTGTTGAAGTCGATCATCTGTCCATCCTCATTTTCAAGAAAACATCCCGGTATTTCTTTGGTTCAATGACGGGCCTTCAGCACGCGGATATCGGTCGGAAACCCATCAGCGCCGACAAGTTTTTTCCAGCCCAGATACTGAAACTCGCCCTTCTCATCAATGTAATCACCCTTCTCCACCGATCGGCCACCAACCACCGCGACGCGCTTCACTTCGCCACAGCCGCCGTCTGAAGGCCGTACCGTATAGATCACATACGGCTTCACGTATTGCGTGGCGCGGAAGTATTGGCCGCAGATTTCGTCGACGGTGATCAACATGGTTTTCAGGCGTGCTTCGCCGTCGGTGTCTTCGTGCAGTTTCAGGAAAGATATATCACCGACGTCGCTGTAGCCGAGGGAGCGGGCGCGTTGGTAGGCGGGGGAATTCTGGTGGGCGATGCGGCCTTCCTCCGCAGCACCTTGCATTTTTGCAGCGAACTCGGCTTTCCCTTGGGCGATCATCGCTTCAGCCTGGCCCGCTACGTTTTCGCATTGTGCAAATTCTCGGGAGCCGAGGTGATTGGGCGTCAGGTTCGAGCGGTGTTCATTCATGGTTCGCAGGTTGCTTTCCAATGCAAACATCACGTCGTAGGCCGTGGTGCGACCGCTCTGCACGTCGGCCATTTTCTCCAGCACTTGTTGGCAGTTGCCGGCGTAGTACTTCCAACTGTTTTCCGGATGCTCTTGCACGGCGGCGAATGCTGGGGCCATTGCAGCGGCGAGTGTGATTGCGCAGAGCAGGCGCAAACAATGGGTACTGACTGGCATGGGTAGTCCGTTACGGAGATGGGCAGTGGCGCGACGCTACTATTTTGCTATCTTGCCGTCCACTGCCAGTAACGAGGTCGCCAGCGCCTCGATGGAATCGATTTTCAGAGGGAGAAACACCTTGATGGCCGTGTTGTACTTTTTCGTCTGGGCAGCCGTTTGGGCTTGGGTCGTGCAGACCCGTGGTGCCTGGAACCTGATCCTTGCCAACCTGGCGGGTGCCGCCAGCGGCTTCATCGTCGCAATGATTTTTTCGGTGGTCTGTGCAGGACTTTTCCCGGCGCACGTGCCTCCTGCAACTGAGAACCTGGCCAGTAGCGTGTTGCAAGTAATCACCACGTTCGGCGTGCTGGCGGGTGTCTGGATGTGGCTGGTCAGGCGTCCTCAGCCAGAGCATCCGTTGGCCCGGCAACTTTTCGCCGGTATCTGTGGGCTGGCTGCTGGTGTGACGACGCTGGCGTTTTTTGCGCTTAATTTTCACTGAGCACCGCTATCGTCACTGGCATTACACGTCTGTTTTGTTATCTTGCCGCCCATCGTCAGCGTTCACCTTGGGCGTGCGTTGATTTCAGGTTTGGAAGGTTTAAGGAAAGGATCAAATGGAGTTTCTGCGTTTTCTGGCGATTGTCGCGGTTTGGGGGTTCATGTGGCGCTGGGTGGTCAAGAACCGTGGCAGCTGGAATATTTTCTACGGCAACATCGTCGGCGCAGCGGGTGGTTTCATTGTCGCGATGGTAGTGCTGTCGATCACGTTGTCGTTGTTTCCTTCGTCGCATGACTACGAACCGGCGCAGGCTGAAAACACGCCAGTTATCGAGCCGACCTCTCTATTGCCTGAAGCCGAGGCAGTCACACCCGCTGCCGAACTGAAGGATGCGCCGGCTTTTGCTGCCATCGAGCCGGATGACAAACCCTCTCCCGCCGAATCCGCCCTGCTGCCGAATTACGCCAGCCGGGCGCCGAAATCAATCGGGTTACAGACCGTGCTGGATCAAAGCGACTATCAGGGGCGCATGGCCCTGGCAGCGCTGAACAAGAAATTGCGCGGCGACGCACAGGCCGACAAGTCGATGATTGCGTATGTCATGTGCAGCCCGTTTGTGACCAGCACGTTGCGCTTCCCCGCTTCGGCGCGGTTTGCTGACAGCAAGGCGCTGGTCAGCCACCGCTTCAAGGATCAGGTCTACACCTTCAACAACACCGTCACCGCGCGCAACATGAACGGCGACGATGTCACTTACCGTTTCGATTGCTCCGTGCAAGAGCAGCCGCGAGTTGACGCGCTGCCTGCGCAATGGCGTTTGTTGGCGCTGAAAGTGCAAAAAGCCGACTCTTAAGGCTTATTTAAGGGTTCAAGGCGCTGCCTGCGCTATTATCGCCGGCCTGTGCGCCTTGAGCTTTGCCCTCGATGTCTTCGACACCCGCTGACCTGATCCCGCTGCCTCCTGTCCTGGCCGGCCCGCTGCTGCGACGGCTGGAGCCAACGCGCGTGGTCATGTGGCTGGTCGGCACGCGGCCACTGGCGCTGACGTTGCGCCTGCAAGGTGTAGGAGACATTCCTCTCGACGCCGGGAAATGCACGGTCATTCCCGTAGGCCGCGAGGCGTTTGTCCATCTCATCGATGTTGCTCTCGACAACGCCCTGCCCTGCGATACGCGTATCGACTATGACCTGCTGATCGACAATGCAGAGGGCATCGCCGACTGGGCGGCGCATCTGCTGTACGGCGATGCAACCAGTCCGAACTTCGTCCTGCGCTCGCGGATCGATCAACTGCTGCACGGCTCTTGCCGCAAGCCGCATCACCCGGCGACGGATGGTTTGCTGTGCGTCGACCAATTGCTGGCGACGGAAACCGATCCGCAACAACGTCCCGCCCTGTTAATGATGAGCGGCGATCAAGTCTACGCCGACGATGTCGCCGGCCCGATGTTGCGGGCGATTCATGCCCTGATCGAACGTCTTGGCCTGTTCGACGAACACCTCGAAGGCGCCGTGGTCAGCGACAGCGCCAGGCTCTACGAACACCCGGCCAGTTACTACCACCGCGCGGATTTGTTACCAGCGCTGGAGAGCAACGAGACATTGCGCGAGCGATTTTTCGGCGGTGCGCGTA
Source organism: Pseudomonas sp. TNT2022 ID642 (assembly GCF_028656995.1). Classification (NCBI taxonomy): domain Bacteria; kingdom Pseudomonadati; phylum Pseudomonadota; class Gammaproteobacteria; order Pseudomonadales; family Pseudomonadaceae; genus Pseudomonas; species Pseudomonas sp. TNT2022 ID642. Next base: position 71,051 of record NZ_JAMDGW010000009.1, read on the forward strand.
AGCCGATTTTCACCAGCAGCAGTGCTGACAATCACTTGGTGACGTTCGCCGAAGTCATGGCGATGTACCTGCTGGTGTGGTCGCCGACGCCCTGGTTGCTGATCGATCCGCAAGCGCCCGAACTGACGCCCGAACGCCTCAAGCGTTACACCCTCGAACAGACTCGCATCGATGCCTTCAAGGCTGGATTGGACAAGGTCGCCCGCGCGCTCGCGCATCTGCCGAGCCTGATGATTTTCGACGATCACGACATCACCGATGACTGGAACCTGTCCGCGCAATGGGAGGAAACGGCCTACGGCCATCCGTTCTCCAAACGCATCATCGGCAACGCGCTGATCGCTTATATGTTGTGTCAGGGCTGGGGCAATAATCCCGATGCGTTCAAAGAGGTATTGGAGAAAACCCTGGGGCTGAGCGCCAGCGGGGATGATCAGTACCTCGACAGCCCGGTGCAGGACGATTTGATCGATGAGCTACTGCGCTTTCAGCATTGGCATTTCGTCCTGCCAACCAGCCCTGCGCTGGTGGTCATCGACACCCGCACCCGACGCTGGCGCAGTGAGATGGCGCTCAAGCAACCGTCGGGCCTGCTCGATTGGGAGGCGCTGAGCGAACTGCAACAGGAGCTGCTTGATCACCCGTCAGCGATCATCGTTTCTCCGGCGCCGATCTTCGGCGTGAAGCTGATTGAAACCGTGCAGAAGGTCTTCAGTTGGTGCGGTTATCCGCTGCTGGTCGACGCGGAAAACTGGATGGCCCATCGCGACGCCGCGCAAGTGATCCTGAATATTTTCCGCCACTCGCGCACACCCGGTAACTACGTGGTGCTGTCCGGCGATGTGCATTATTCCTTCGTCTACGAAGTGCTTATCCGCCACCGCAAGGCCGGGCCGCGGATCTGGCAGATCACCAGCAGCGGGATCAAGAACGAGTTTCCGAAAAGCCTGCTGGAATGGTTCGACCGCCTCAACCGCTGGCTCTACTCGCCACGCTCCCCGCTGAACTGGTTTACCAAACGCCGCCGCATGCGCATCGTGCCGTACACGCCGGAACATGCTGAGGCTGGCGAACGCCTATGGAACTCAGCGGGGATCGGTCAGGTGTTTTTCAATGAACAGGGACAGCCGCGCGAGATCATTCAGCACAATTCGAATGGCAAGGCGAAGACACGGATGCTGGCGCCGGATCTGGCGGATTATCCGGACTAGAGGCTTCCCGTGTGGGAGCGAGCTTGCTCGCGAATGCGGTCGAGCATTCAACATTAATGTCGACTGTGACGACGCCTTCGCGAGCAAGCTCGCTCCCACAGGGTTATCGGATATCCATTAACTCGCGGAAACAATCCGTCCAATTCCTCTGACAATCATCTCCACCTCCCGCTCATCAATCGTCAACGGTGGCAGCAGCCGTATCGTCTTGCCACGCGTGACGTTGATCAACAGTCCATGATCCCGCGCCGCGATCAGGGTCAGATCACGCACCGGCTGTTTCAGCTCGATACCGATCATCAAACCCTGACCACGAATCGCCAACACATTGGGATTGTCCGCCAGCTCTGCACGCAGACGAGTCAAAAGGTGTTCACCCTGAATCCGGGCGTTTTCCAGCAGGCCCTGTTCTTCGATGATTTCCAGCACCGTGCAACCGACCCGACACGCCAGCGGATTGCCGCCGAAGGTGCTGCCATGGCTCCCGGGCGTGAACAGATCCGCCGCCCTGCCCCGGGCCAGGCAAGCGCCGATCGGCACGCCGTTGCCCAGTCCTTTTGCCAGGGTCATGACATCCGGGACAATGCCTTCATGTTGAAACGCAAACCAGCGCCCGGTGCGGCCGATGCCGGTCTGGATTTCATCGAGCATCAATAACCACGCATGGCGATTGCACAGTTCACTCAGGGCTTTCAGGTAACCCGGCGGCGCGAGCTGCACACCGCTTTCGCCCTGGATTGGCTCGACCAGAATCGCCACGATGCGCTCGCCGTGCTTTTGCTGCAGTTGCTCCAGCGCAGCGAGATCACCGAACGGCACTTTGAGGAAATCCCCCGGCAATTCGTTGAAACCCAGGCGTACTGCCGGGCCATCGCTGGCTGACAAGGTACCAAGTGTGCGGCCGTGAAACGCGTTGGCCATGACTACCACCAGCGGCTGTTCGATGCCTTTGCGCCAGCCGTATAAACGCGCGAGTTTCAGCGCTGTTTCATTGGCCTCGGCACCCGAGTTATTGAAGAACGCGCGCTCCATCCCCGACAGCTCAGTCAGCCGTTTCGCCAGTTGTTGCTGCCAGTCGATGCTGTACAGATTCGACGTGTGCAGCAGCAACCCGGCCTGCTCGCTGATCGCCGAAACGATCCGCGGGTGTGAGTGGCCGACATTGGTCACCGCCACACCGGCCACCGCATCCAGATACTCGCGACCGGCCTGATCCCACAGGCGAGTGCCGAGGCCCTTGGTGAAGCTCAAGGCCAGTGGTTGGTAGGTGTTCATCAGGGCGGCGGTCATGACTTCAAACTCCAGTGCTGGTCGGTGTGCTGGCAGTATGGTTAGCCAGCGAAACTGGATAAACTCGGGAAAACTTCATTCATTTAAAAGCAGAGCTTGATAATGGACCTGTTCCTGTCGATGAGCGTGTACGTCAAAGTCGTCGAAGCCGGGAGCATGACGGCGGCCGCGTTGCAGTGCGACATGTCGACGACCATGGTTGGCAATCATCTGCGTGCGCTGGAACGACGGCTCGGTGTGCAGCTGTTGCAGCGCACGACTCGACGGCAGCGGCTGACTGAATTTGGCAGCGTCTACTACCAGCGTTGTCTGGATGTCTTGGGACTGGTGGCCGACTCCGAACGCTTGGCGGAACAAGCACTCGATGAGCCGCGTGGCCTGCTGCGCATTACCGCGCCACTGACTTTTGGCGTAGAACGCCTGGCGCCAGCGCTCAGCGAATTCTCCCTGCAGTACCCACAGGTCAAAATGGATGTAGTGCTGACCAACAGCCGCCCCGACCTGCTGGAAAGTGGTCTGGACGTGGCGTTTCGGCTGGGGCATTTCGACGAGTCGAATCTAATCGCTCGCCCCCTTATCGATTACACACTGACCGTCTGCGCCTCCCCGCAATACGTGGCCCGTCGCGGCATGCCGCAGACCCCTGAAGATTTGCAACAACACGACTGCCTCTCGTTCGCCTACCCTGCTGGCGACGATTGGCAATCAGTGGAAAAACGCTGGCGCCTCAGCGGCCCGGAGGGAGAAATTCTCGTCGACGTCAGCGGACCGATGCTGATGAACACTTCCGCAGGGTTGCACCAGGCCGCACGCACCGGCATGGGCATCGTGATGCTGCCCGATGCGCTGGTGGAACAGGATCTGCGCGACGGCAAACTGGTGACCGTCGTTCCCGACTATCAACCTCCAAGCCGCCCCCTGCATTTGCTTTATGCTCCGGATCGCTATCGTTTGCCGAAGCTGCGCCGCTTCGTCGAATTCGCGATGCAGACGTGGGGCAGATCCTGAAAACGAGCGACATGGACAATGTCTCGAAGAATTACTGACAAGGAGTCGAAGCGAAGATGAACAACAACCTGACCGTACGCGACCTGCTATCTGACGAAGTGGAGTCGGTACGGCTGTTCCTCGGCCAACATGGCTGGGGGCACCGTACCGGTTCCAGCGAACATTTCGCGCAACTCATCGAACACTCGCAACGCACGGCGATTGCCCTGCTCGGCGCGCAGATCGTTGGCTTTGCCCGGGGCATAACCGATGGCTTGTCCAACGGTTACCTGTCGATGGTCGTGGTCGATGGCGAGTATCGACGCACAGGCATCGGCCGCAGACTGGTTGAGCATGTCATGGGCGATAACCCCGATATCACCTGGGTACTGCGTGCAGGACGAGAAGGCGCCGAAGCCTTTTTTGCCCGCCTGGGTTTTGAGACGTCGGTGATTGCCATGGAGCGACCGCGATTGAAATAACGGGCGTGCGCTCTGGCAAGGGCTATGATCAGCTTCTCTTTCCAGCATGGACGCTGCGCGATGCTCGTCACTCTTCAAAATACTCCCTTGTGGGTTTATGTGGTTTTTCTGGTTCTGGTGTATTTCGGCCTCAAGGCCCGCAAACCCCAACATGAAAGCCGGTTTTCCCTGCTGTCGACCCCGCTGGTATTGTTGGGCTGGTCGCTGTTGTCGTTGAACCTGACGGTTGATCCAGACTTGAGCCTCAGCGGCTGGCTCATTGCTTTGTTACTGGGCACTCTGTCGGCATGGCTAATTTTCCCCAACAAGGGGATAAATCTTGATGATCCGGAAACCGGGTTGATAGTGCCGGGGACTTGGAAAGCGCTGATTCTGCTCCTGCTTTTTTTTGCAGTGAACTACTACTTCGGTTATCAGGATGACGTGCACCCGGAGCGCGCTGCCGCCCCGGATATGTTGCTGTTCAAAGCCGCAGCATCAGGCTTTATCAGTGGTCTGATTAGCGCTCGCTCACTGAAATATTACCGTTTGCTGCGCACCCTTCAGGCTCAACGCCCGTCATTGGGCGCCCAATGATTCAGGAACCGCTTTTCACCAACACCGGTTTTTCCTGAGGGTCTGCGCCGGCCCCCGCATCGCTCCCGAGTTGCGCGAAGGTTTGTTCCTGCGCCCGTTCAATATCGGTGGCGCAAGGCGTGATGGCGGACTGGGGCTGCGTATCGTGCACCGTATCCTGCAATTACACAGGCGCGATATACAGTTACTGGATATGAGCGGGCGTGGCGCGACGTTCCGCTTCTCGCTATCAACAGATCAACAAAGCGCCGAACAATGGATGATGCGTTCAATGAATTTGCACAGCCCGGGCAAATAGTTGAGACCGCCGGCCCGTTGCTCCGTGACAACGCCGCCCCGCTCCCCTAAATTAGTCGGCCTGAAAAAGCCCTCGGTTTTCTCATCTCCACTCAAGTTAAAAAAGTAGTGAAATTTCAATGTCCGATTTCAACACCGCTGAATCCGTAGTCACCGAATCGTCCAAAGCGGAATACGAAAACTCCATCAATCTTTCACAACACCTGCCACAAGCCAAAATCATCAGCGAGATGGTCCTGGACGCGTTCCAGTCGACCCGCGAAAGCGACCAGATCCGCGAGTTGCGCGCGGCGATCCGTCAGGCTCACGACAGTTTCGATGACGACAAGGCCTACGAGCTGATGGGCGAACTCAAGGCACTGAAAGACGCCGAAGCCGCCGACCTCGCCGCCCTTGAAGACCTCAGCAGCAAGTTCTCGATCGGCCGCATTCTGTCCAGCTTCAAGGACGATCCGGCGTTCCAGGAAATCGTTTACGGCCTCGCGCTGAAAGTGCTGAACCAGACCCATCAGGCGATCAGCAATCCGAGCGGCGGCAAGAGCAAGGCTGCGAAGAAGAAAGAAGTCGAAATCTTCACCATCAGCAAGGACGGCATCAGCGTGACCTTGCCACTGCGCACGCCACGCTCGCGCCTGAACGTTGACCGTGCGGCGCTGGAGTTCCTCGGTTTCACCTTCGTCGGTGAAGGCGAAGAGGCGGAGCTGGAAAGCGAAGTTTTCGTTGATAACGCTGGTACAGAACAGGCAGTGAATCGCAAGAACATCATCACCGCACTGCAACAGCAGACTGCGTTTGATGGGTACAGCATCGCCGCGCAGTAATAGCGCGGCCGCTGTACGAAAAAGCCCCGCACTGAGATTCAGGCGGGGCTTTTTGTTGTCCGGCTTGGGATTTGTGAGGAGGCGAAAATCCTCGCCCCTCACCCCAGCCCTCTCCCGAGGGAGAGGGAGCCGATCGGGAGATATTCAAGAGATGCACCGAAATGAAAGTGCGGTGCCGAATCCACAATCGCCTCAATCTCTCAGGTCGATGTATAGCGCAACACACCTCGGTCAGTCCCCTCTCCCAAGGGAGAGGGAGCCGATTTGCGGATATTGTGGAAGTTCGCCGAAATGAAAGTGCTGTGCCGAATCCACAATCGCCTCGACCTCTCACGTCGATGTATAGCGCAAGACACCTCCGTCAGTCCCCTCTACCTCTGGGAGAGGGCTAGGGTGAGGGCAAGCCGTCAAACCACCCTCAAGCCGAAGGATGCAACGCTACAATCATGTCCACCTCAATCGCCGCGTTCTTCGGCAACTGATACACACCGACCGTAGTGCGCGTGTGCCGGCCGGCATCACCGAGCACATGACTGAACACGTCCGAGGCACCGTTGGCGACTTCGCTCAGGTCAACGAAGTCCGGCGTCGACTTCACATAAACCGTCACCCGCAACAACGCCTTGATCTTGTCCAGCGAACCCACCGCATCGACGATCAGCGCCAGGCAACGCATCGCACTGATGCTCGCGGCGGCTTGCGCATCCTTGAGGGTCAGCTCCAGTCCGACGCGACCCGGGTACTGAATCTTGCCATTAGTGCGCGGCACCATGCCGCTGATGTACAACTCATCGTGATGACGGATCAGCGGCGCGTAATTACCGCCGGCGGTGTTCTCACCATAAATGTCGTAGTTCAGCTCTTGGGCCAGGGCAATAAAACGCTCGTCGCAGGTCATCCTCTCAGTCATTTCGCCCAGCCTTATGATCAGTGCATGAAGAACCGCAGGTTAAGACCGATGATTGCCGGAGATTCGATTTGTGGCAGGTCATCGGCATGGTTGGATCCAAATCTAGGTGTTTCACGAAGTGATAGCAACCGGCCGCTAAGGCATCCTTCGCCACATTTTCACGGTGAGCCGCCATCTCTGCGACGCCCTGCATTAACTCAGCAAACAGATCGCGCTTTTTCATCCAAACCTGCCCCATTAGAAAATAGCCTCTGGGATCCTAACTAATGAAAAGTTTTCTGAAGGTAGGATATCTCTCTATAAGCAGACAGTCGTTTCCCAAAGACACGCTCAACCTTAAATAGCACTCAACAAAAAACCCCGCACATCTCTCAATGTGCGGGGTTTTTCGTCCAGCCTTTAAACCTTACGGCGCGTACGTCAGCAGCAGCTCTGCGGGCACCTTGAAGTCCAGGGACATCATGACGCTCAACGCAGTGATGGTGAAGATCGAGAACACGAACAGCTTGCGTGCCCAGACCGTGTCATCCACCGCTTTGTAGCCGGTCCAGGCCATGTACAACCAGTACATGCCCATGGCCGCGGCGACGGCGAGGTAGCTCATGCCGGCGTAACCGCTGAAGGTCAGCATCAAGGTCGCTACGAGGAACGCCAGGATGTAGAGCAGGATGTGCTTCTTGGCCACTTGAATCCCGCGCTTCACTGGCAGCACCGGAATCGATGCGGCCAGGTAATCGTTGAAGCGGAAGATCGCGATGGCGTAGGAATGCGGCATCTGCCACAGGCTGAACATCACCAGCAACGTCAGCGCGGCCATGTCGAAGCTGTTGGTTACGGCGACGTAACCGATCACTGGCGGCATGGCGCCCGACAGACTGCCCACCAGCGTGCCGTGAACCGACTTGCGCTTGAGGTACAGGCTGTAGAAGCCGACGTAGATGATGAAGCCGATCACCGCGAACAAAGCGGCCAACGGATTGGCCACCTTGTACAACAACGCAACGCCGAGAACACCAAGGATGGTCGCGTAGACCAGGGCCAGTTTCAGGGAGATCAAGCCCTGCACCAGCACCCGGTTCTTGGTGCGTTCCATCTTCAGGTCGATGTCGCGGTCGATGCAGTTGTTGAACACGCAACCGGAGGCAACAACCAGGGATGTACCGATCATGGCAGCCAGAAACACCGCCAGATCCACATGCCCTTTCGAGGCCAGGAAAAACCCGCCTGCCACAGAAAGCACGTTACCGAAAATGATCCCCGGTTTGGTGATTTGGATAAAGTGCTTGAGCGACATCGGGTCTTACCTCACTTCGCCATCATGTAGGTGTGGATGCTGAACATGATCCACAACGACAGGCCAACCAGCAGCACGATCACGATCGCCGTGAAGACGAATGCAATCACGTTGTTACGCTGAGCAATGGAACGGTCCAGGTGCAGGAAGTAATACAGGTGAACAATCACCTGGATCACTGCGAACAACAGAACGATTGCCAGCGTGGTGGCCTTCGGCAGGCTCGGGTACATCACCAGACCGAATGGGATGACGGTCAGGATCACCGACAGGATGAAGCCAATGGCGTACGACTTTACGCTGCCGTGGCCAGCATCATGGCTGTCATGGGAGTGTGCATTAGCCATTACAGAGTCCCCATCAGGTAAACAACGGTGAATACGCAGATCCACACCACGTCCAGGAAGTGCCAGAACAGGCTCAGGCAGCTCAGACGGGTCTTGTTGGTCGCCGTCAGGCCGTGCTTGTTGACCTGGTACATCATGATGCCCATCCAGATCAGACCCGCAGATACGTGCAGACCGTGGGTACCGACCAGGGTGAAGAACGCGGACAGGAAGCCCGAACGGCTAGGACCGAAGCCCTCGGAGATCAGCAGGTGGAACTCGTTGATCTCCATGGCGATAAAGCCTGCGCCGAGCAGGAAGGTCATGAACAACCAACCCAGTACCGCCTGCTTCTTGCCTTTGTACAACGCCAGCATGGCGAAGCCGTAGGTGATCGAACTGAACAACAGCAGAGCGGTTTCGCCCAGCACGTATGGCAGTTCGAAGATGTCGTGGCCCGACGGGCCACCGGCTACGTTGTTTACCAGTACTGCGTACACCGCGAAGATCGACGCAAACAGAATGCAGTCGGTCATCAGGTAGAGCCAGAAACCGTATACGGTCATCTCGCCCGAATCGTGGTGATGGTCATCGTGCCCATGGTCACCATGGGCGTGTCCAACATTGGTCACTAAGTTCGACATGGTTTAAGCCTGTTCCAACGAGGTTTCAACACGGGTGGCACCGGCCGGGATTTTCCCTGCCGCGACCAGACGCTTGTGCTGCTCGGCTTCGATACGCTCGATCGTTTCAACCGGAACCATATAGCCCTGGTCGTCACGTGCAGCGTGGATCACGAAGTAGATGACGGTGCCGGCCAGGCTGGCGATCGCCAACCACCAGATGTGCCAGATCATCGCGAAACCGAAGACGGTCAACAGTGCGCCCATCACTACGCCAGTGGCGGTGTTGTTCGGCATGTGGATCGGCTCGTACTTGGCCGGACGCTGGTACGCAGTACCGTTTTCCTTGGCTTCAGTGAACGGGTCGATGCAGTCAGCCTTAGGCAGCACGGCAAAGTTGTAGAACGGCGGTGGCGACGAGGTCGACCATTCCAGGGTGTGTGCATTCCACGGGTCACCGTGATCGCAAACGTTCTCTGGCTTGTTACGGTCACGTACCGACACGTACAGCTGGATCAGCTGGCAGGCGATACCTACAGCGATCATCACCGCACCGAACATGGCAACGTACAGGTACGGTACCCACTCAGGGTTGGTGGTGGCGTTCAGACGACGGGTCATGCCCATGAAGCCCAGTGCATAGAGCGGCATGAACGCGACGAAGAAGCCCGAGATCCAGAACCAGAACGCTGCTTTACCCCAGCCTTCGTGCAGCTTGAAGCCGAACGCTTTCGGGAAGTAGAACGCGAAACCTGCGATGTAACCGAATACCGCACCGCCGATGATCACGTTGTGGAAGTGTGCGATCACGAACAGGCTGTTGTGCAGAACGAAGTCAGCACCCGGGATGGCCAGCAGTACGCCGGTCATGCCGCCGATGGCGAAGGTCACCATGAAGCCCAGAGTCCACAGAACCTGGCTGGTGAAGCGCAGACGGCCCTGGTAGATGGTGAACAGCCAGTTGAATAGCTTCACACCCGTCGGGATGGAAATCAGCATCGTCGCCAGACCGAAGAAGGCGTTGACGCTTGCACCCGAACCCATGGTGAAGAAGTGGTGCAGCCAAACCATGAAGCCCAGTACCGAGATCGCGCCCGAGGCGTAGATCATCGAGTGGTGGCCGAACAGTTTCTTGCCGGTGAACGCCGAGATCACTTCCGAGAAGATGCCGAATGCCGGCAGGATCAGGATGTAAACCTCAGGGTGGCCCCACGCCCAGAACAGGTTGACGTACATCATTGGATTACCACCAAGTTCATTGGTGAAAATGTGGAAATCCATGTAACGGTCAAGGGTCAGCAGTGCCAGGGTAGCGGTCAGGATCGGGAACGAAGCCACGATCAGAACGTTTGCCCAGGTGCAGGTCCAGGTGAAGATCGGCATGTCCATCAGTTTCATGCCAGGGGTACGCATTTTCAATACGGTCGCGAGGAAGTTAACCCCCGTTAGCGTCGTACCTAACCCGGATAGCTGTAGCGCCCAGATGTAGTAGTCCATACCCACGCCAGGGCTGTATTGCAGACCCGACAAAGGTGGATAGGCAACCCAACCGGTCTTGGCGAATTCGCCGACGCCCAGGGACAGGTTGATCAGTACTACGCCGGATACCAGCAGCCAGAAGCTCAGGGAGTTCAGGAACGGGAACGCAACGTCACGCGCGCCGATCTGCAGCGGCACTGCAAGGTTCATCAGGCCGGTGAAGAATGGCATCGCCATGAAGATGATCATGATCACACCGTGAGCGGTGAAGATCTGGTCATAGTGTTCAGGTGGCAGGTAGCCAGGCGAACCCTCGGTGGCCATGGCCAACTGGGTACGCATCATGATGGCGTCGGCAAAACCGCGCAGCAGCATGACCATGGCAACGATGATGTACATCACGCCGATTTTCTTGTGGTCGACCGAAGTCAGCCACTCGGTCCACAAGTAGGTCCACTTCTTGAAGTAGGTGATTGCAGCGAACAGCGCCAGACCACCGAGGGCGATCATGGCGATGGTCACCATCACGATCGGCTCGTGGAATGGGACTGCTTCCCAACTTAATTTACCAAACATCGTTTACTCCTCTGCCCCGGCAGCTGAATGCGAACTCGAGTCAATTTCCGTGGCCGCCACTTCTTTCTCTTTCTTCTCGTGCTTCAGCGGCTTGCCCGGCTTCATACCTTCGTACTTGTCGACGATGATCTGGAACTGGTTCGGCGTGACCGAGGAGTAGAGCTCGACTGGGTTGTTCTGGCTCGGTTTGGCAAGGGCCGCGTATTCAGCTTGATCAAGCTGTTTAGGTGACTTCTTGACTTCACTTACCCAGGCGTCGAAATCTTCCTGAGTGGTGGAGATAGCCTTGAATTTCATACCGGTGAAACCCGCGCCGCTGTAGTTGGCGGAAATACCGTCCATTTCAGCGTTACGGTCAGCGATCAGGTGCAGTTTGGTCTGCATGCCCGCCATCGCGTAGATCTGGCCGCCCAGACCCGGGATGAAGAACGAGTTCATCACAGCGTCAGAGGTGATCTTGAAGTTGATTGGCGTGTGCGCCGGGAACACGATCTTGTTGACCGTGGCAATGCCTTGTTCCGGGTAGATGAACAGCCACTTCCAGTCCAGCGCGACCACTTCGATGGTCACAGGCTTGACGTCGGATTGAATCGGACGATACGGGTCCAGTTCGTGGGTCGAAATGTAGGTGATGTAACCCAGGGCAATGATGATCAGGACCGGAATGGTCCAGACTGCCACTTCGATTTTGGTCGAGTGCGACCATTTCGGGGTGTAGACGGCGTTCTTGTTCGACGCGCGGTACTTCCAGGCGAACAGGAAGGTCATGACGATAACCGGCACGACGACCAACAGCATCAGCAGGGTCGCGGTGATGATCAGGTTTCGCTGTTCCAGGCCAACCTGGCCCGTTGGATTGAGCAAGGTCATGTTGCAGCCTCCCAGCAACAACGTGCCGAGCAGCGGCACTAGGCCTAGTAATCTGGGGTACCTGTTTTTACTCATCTCACGACCTCTAAAGCAGCTTGCGCAATGCAGTTGGGTTTTGATCGCCAACACTTCACCCTGCCAAGGGTTGGCATTTTCTTTGGATTGAATAAGGGCCGCCCGTCGCGCGTCAGACGCTCGACAAAACCTGGGACAGCGGTCAGTTCTTATTCGAATTCGTGGTCAAAGGCCTTGTTACAGACCAATTCCATTTGGTGCGGAAAGTTGGAAGGCACCGACACCTGGGTGTCTTGGAAGCCTTGCGACTCACTCGACACCCGACTTCCTGCTCGCCTCCTTAATAAAGGCTGAACAGTGCCGGGAATTCAGTGCGGGCGATTGTAGATAGGTAGCGCCCTATACACCATGTCTTATCCCGAAATAATTTTTATCCGTTCGAGCAACAATCCATCGCCATTTTTGCAAAAGTTCCGCATCTTATCGAAATCAATTCTCAACAAAAACACCAAAAATTGTAGGTGTACCCGCGTCAGTTCAGACAGCTCTGAAGGCTTTTTCCGAACGCTGAAACAGCGCAAGCCCCGATAACCCAAGGCTTTTGGCCATCTGCCAGCGCTTGTTAAAACTGCCTGCTCTGGCACTCGCGTGCTAAAGCCGAAAAACCCCGAAACAGACCAATCCTTTTTTGTAACAACGGCCGATTCCGCATCACTGAGGAGCCCTGCGACATGACGCGTGTGACAACATGTCGCACACTTGCCGCACCCTCCCTTGCCGTCCGTCACGGTGTTTTCACAAACACTCTGAAATGCAAAACGCCCCGATTGGCTGATCCGCAAATCGGGGCGTTTTCTGTATCGGCCAGGCAGCCGAATAGTTGACTCAGCGCAGTGCTTTTCGGTTACGCGAGGTCAGCAGCGGTACCAGGATCACCACCAGCACGAACGCCAGCAGTGCCCATTGCGCCAGCGACAGACCGAGGATCGGCGGGTAAGGCGTGGAGCAGAAACCGTCGACCTGAAAGCCCAGCGGGAAGATTTTCGCCAATGGCAGATCATCGACAATCGGCTGCAGCACATCGATGCCGCAGCTCACCGCCGGATAGAACTGGGTGTACACGTGATGCCCGGCCACTCCGGCCCCGGCAATCGCACAAATCACCACCAGCACTTCGAACACGGTGATGCTGCGACGGCTGCGCATCGCCGCGCCGATGAACGCGAACAGCGCGATCAGCAGCAACGCGTAGCGCTGCAAGATGCACAGTGGGCACGGTGCTTCACCGAGCACGATCTGCATGTACAGCGCACCGCCGATCAGTGCCAGGCAGATGATGCCCAGCAGCACCAGAAAGCGCCGCTCACGTCCCAGTCGAATCGTTTCCTCGCTCATCGCGTTTCCTTTATATGTCCATGGTTCAGCTGGCCGGCGGCTGCGCGTGCAGTTGCGCCATCAAGCTGATGTTGTCTTCGATATGCCAATTGGCCGCGATGCGACCGTTATCAATCTGATAGATATCGGTTGCCCGGAAGTCTACACGCTGGCCCTGCCCTTTGAGAGCCTTGAACGTACCGCTGAAGTGCCCGCGAAAGTGCAGATGCACCACCACGCGATCACCGGCGATGATCATTTGCTCGATATCGCAACTCAAGTCCGGCACCGCCGTGCGAAAGAACTTCGACGCCAGCAATGGCCCGGTCGGCCCCTGTACCCGGCCTTCGGGTGGCGTCTGGTCGACAAACTGCGGCGACAACGCCGCCATTGCCAACGCCTCTTCACCGGAATTCCAGAAACTGCCGTAACGTCGCGCAGCCAATGCCATAGCTTCGACCTGCGCCTTGGGCAGGCTCTGATCGACGATCACGGTCTGCGGCTTTATCAGGGCAGATTCGGCAGAAGCAAACGGGCTGGCCAGCAACGCGGCCGAAAGACTGATGGCTGCGAGGCTGAAACGACGGGCGAAGGTGAGGTGTGACATGGGGGCGATCCTGATCATGTAAACGAACGAGCGCCTATCATCAGCATCGGGGAATAAACGATAAACCGGTTAAGAAATGATTAACCTTTAAACACTTTTTAAGAATCAGCACCGCGTAACGGCCTTCGCGAGCAGGCTCGCTCCCACATTGGATCTGCGTCAAACACAAATCCCCTGTGGGAGCGAGCCTGCTCGCGAATGAAGGCAACCCGGTTTCAGATCACTCCAAAGCAGCAGCCGGCCCAAAGAACTCATAACGGCTTTGTTTCTCCGGCACACCCAGCGCTTTCAAATGCCGCTTGATCGCGCCCATGAAGCCCTTCGGCCCGAGGAAGTAAGCGTCGACATCACGCTCCTGCGGCAACCACTCGCCCAGCAGCGCCTGATCCAGCATCCCGACCTTATCCGCCGCCGGGCTGACACCGTCATCTTCGGCATAGCAGTAAAAACGCTTGAGTTGCGGATGGCGCGCTGCCAGCTCATCAATCCAGTCACGGAACGCATGCACGCTGCCGTTGCGCGCGCAGTGGATAAAGTGCACCGGCCGCTCGGTTTCCAGCGCGGCTTCGAGCATCGCCAGAGTCGGCGTGATGCCAACGCCGCCGCTGATCAGCACCAACGGTTTGTCGCTCGCAGCCAAGGTGAACTCACCCGATGGCGGGAACAGCTGAATGCTGGCGCCGACATGCAATTGATCGTGCAAGTGGTTGGAGGCACGGCCACCCGGTTCGCGTTTGACGCTGATGCGGTACTGACCGTTATTCGCCAGGGCCGACAACGAGTAATTGCGGCGGATTTCTTCACCGTCGAGGATCAGCTTCATGCCGATGTACTGACCCGGTTCGGCCGCGAGAATCGGGCCTTTGTCAGCAGGCTCGAAGTAGAAGGAGATGATTTCTGCGCTCTCCTCGACTTTGGCCGCGACGATGAACTCCCGCGCCCCGCGCCAGCCGCCGACGGCTTGTTCTTTCTGGTCGTAGATCGCGGTTTCGGCGCCGATCAGGATGTCAGCCAACTGGCCGTACGCCGCACCCCAGGCGCTCATCACTTCCGGTGTGGCGATCTCTTCGCCGAGCACTTCGGAAATCGCCCGCAGCAGGCAGGCACCGACAATCGGGTAGTGCTCCGGAAGGATCTGCAGGGCCACGTGCTTGTTGATGATCTTCGCCACCAGATCGCCCAACTGGTCGAGCTGATCGATGTGCCGCGCATACATCAACACACCGTTGGCCAAAGCGCGCGGCTGGTCACCGCTGGCCTGGTGCGCCTGGTTGAACAGCGGGCGGACTTCAGGGTATTCAGAGAGCATCATGCGGTAGAAGTGCGTGATCAGCGCTTCACCGCCGCTTTCCAGCAGGGGCACAGTGGATTTGACGATGGCACGATCCTGGACGCTAAGCATAAGGTGACTCCTGAGCTTCTTGGAAAAGTTACCTTAGAGTTATCAGTATTCGTGCCAACTTATTTATCTATATAAATCAATAGCTTGAGATTTAAGTAGTCATAAAGACTCAGAGCACCTTATAGTCATCCCGACTACATCTTGTCTCTTTGACTACAAGACCATGACCGCCAAATCACTGCTCACCGCCCTGCTGCCTCTCGTCTCCGACCTGTCCCGCGAACTGCCCGAGGGCGAGCGTTACCGACGCTTGCTCGAAGCCATGCGCGCCCTACTGCCCTGCGATGCCGCTGCGTTGTTGCGCCTCGACGGCGAATCGCTGGTGCCGCTGGCGGTGGACGGTTTAAGCACCGACACCCTCGGCAGACGCTTCAAGGTCAGCGAGCATCCGCGTTTCGAAATTCTACTGAGCGGTGCCGGACCCACGCGGTTCGCCGCCGACAGCGATTTGCCCGATCCTTATGACGGCTTGGTCGATGGCCTCGACGAACACCTCGAAGTCCATGATTGCCTCGGCTGTCCTTTATTCGTCGATGAAAAACTCTGGGGCCTGATCACCCTCGACGCCCTCGACCCCGAGCGTTTCGAACCGATCGAGCTCGACGCCCTGCAAGCCTTCGCCAGCCTCGCCTCAGCCACGGTCAACGCTGCCGAACGCATTCAACGCTTGGCCAATCGCGCTGAAGACGAGCACCAGCGCGCCGAGGTTTATCGCCAGGCCAGCGGCCAGCAGAATCGCGAGATGATCGGCCAGAGCAAGGCGCTGAAAAAACTGGTTGAGGAAATCCATCTGGTCGGCAGCAGCGATCTGACCGTGTTGATCACCGGCGAAACCGGCGTTGGCAAAGAGCTGGTCGCCCAGGCGATCCACGCCGCCTCACCGCGCGCCGACAAACCGATCATCAGCCTCAACTGCGCCGCCCTGCCCGACACTCTTGTGGAAAGCGAACTGTTCGGCCACGTGCGCGGCGCCTTCACCGGCGCCACCAGCGACCGTCGCGGCAAATTCGAACTGGCCAATGGCGGCACGCTGTTTCTCGATGAAGTCGGCGAGTTGTCGCTGACCGTGCAGGCCAAGTTGTTGCGCGTGTTGCAGAGTGGTCAATTGCAGCGTTTGGGGTCGGACAAGGAACATCAGGTCGATGTGCGCCTGATTGCCGCGACCAACCGCGACCTGGCCGAAGAAGTGCGCAGCGGTCGCTATCGCGCCGACTTCTACCATCGCCTCAGTGTGTACCCGCTGCGCGTGCCGGCGCTGCGTGATCGTGGTCGCGATGTGTTGTTGCTCAGCGGTTTTTTCCTCGAACAGAATCGCTCGCGCATGGGCCTCAACAGCCTGCGCCTGAACAGCGACGCCCAGGAAGCACTGCTCGCCTACACTTGGCCGGGCAATGTGCGCGAGCTTGAGCACTTGATCGGGCGCAGTGCGTTGAAGGCGCTGGGCAACTGCAAGGTGCGGCCGAAGATCCTCAGTTTGAGCGCGGCGGATCTGGATTTGCCGCGCGAGGTTGTGGATAACTCGGTTGAGGCTGTTGTTGGTGCGGTGACCGAGATGCCGTTGATCAGTGGGGATTTGCGCAGTGCGACGGAGCAGTATCAGCGGCGCTTGATCAGTGCGGCGCTGGAACGCAATCAGGATAACTGGGCGAGTGCGGCGCGGGAGTTGGGGCTGGATCGGGCGAATCTTGGGCGGATGGCCAAGCGGTTGGGCATGAAGAGCTAAAAGCACACCCTCACCCTAGCCCTCTCCCGGAGGGAGAGGGGACTGATTGGGAGATATTCAAGAATTCCGCCGACGTGAAAGATCTTTACCGAATCCATAATCGACTCGGTCATTCAGGTCGATGTACAACGCCAGACACCTCGGTCGGCCCCCTCTACCTCTGGGAGAGGGCTGGGGTGAGGGGCCGTGTTCGAGAGAACAGCGATAAACTCAAGCCGACCACCCGACAACTAACCTAAAGCCCACCCCTTTAACGCCGATAACCCGGCATCAATAGTTTCTGGCGATTCCCACCCTCGCCCACCACCTTTCCACAGAAGGTTCATATGTCCTCCACCAAAGCCCGCGCAGACTCACTTTCGCTTCTGCTGTTTACCTTGCGCAGCGGCAAGCTGATGGCGATCAACCTGCTGAAAGTCAGTGAAATCATCCCCTGCCCGCCGCTGACCAAGCTGCCGGAATCGCACCCGCATGTGAAAGGCATCGCCACGTTGCGCGGCGCCTCGCTGTCGGTCATCGACCTCAGCCGCGCCATCGGTGAACGTCCGCTGGAAGACCCGAACGGCGGCTGCCTGATCGTCACCGACGTCAGCCGCTCGAAGCAGGGCCTGCACGTGCAGGCAGTCAGCAAAATCGTCCATTGCCTGACCACCGACATCAAACCCCCGCCGTTCGGCTCCGGTGGTTCGCGCGCCTACATCACCGGCGTGACCTCGGTGGACGGCACACTGGTGCAGGTGCTGGATATCGAAAAGGTTATCCACAGTATCGCCCCGGCGCAGATCGAAATGGCCCCGACCGACCTGAGCATGGAAGACGCTGATGTGCTCGGCAACGCGCGGATTCTGGTGGTCGACGACAGTCAGGTGGCACTGCAACAATCGGTGCACACCCTGCGCAACCTCGGCCTGCAATGCCACACCGCGCGCAGCGCCAAGGAAGCCATCGACTGCCTGCTCGACCTGCAAGGCACGGCGCAGCAAATCAACCTGATCGTCTCCGACATCGAAATGTCCGAGATGGACGGTTACGCCTTCACCCGCACCCTGCGCGAGACGCCAGATTTCGCCCACCTCTACGTGTTACTGCACACCTCGCTCGACAGCGCGATGAACAGCGAAAAAGCGCGCCTGGCCGGGGCGAACGGCGTGTTGACCAAGTTCTCCTCGCCGGAACTGACCCACTGCCTGATCGAAGCGGCCAAACACGTCGCCGCACACGGGCACTGAGTCTTGGCCGAGACATATTGTTTTTTGATGCGGCGCGACCTCGCTAAGGACGCGCCGGATGCACCTTGGCCACAAGACATTGAACTGTGCACGTACTCCGTCGACCTGGCGCCGGACGTGCATCATTTGATGCAACTGGGCTACCGCGAAGGTGGCGGCCGGGTGCCGGCGCTGGACGCCTGGCAGCAGCAGTTCGAAACCGATCCTGAATATGATCCGACCCTGTGCTTTGTTGCGCGTGATGCCGAAGGCGTGGTCGGCGTGGCGCAATGCTGGACCAGCGCCTATATCAAGAATCTGGTGGTGCATCCGCGCATGCAGGGCCGAGGACTGGGCCGGGCGATGTTGCTCAATGCATTCAAGGTGTTTCAGCAACGGCGCGAAGGGTTTGTTGATCTGAAGGTGCTGGAAGACAACCGGCGGGCGCAGCGCTTGTATGAAAGTGCCGGGATGTATGTGGTCCGCCGGGAACGGGTGCCGGACTGATTAAAGTCAAAAGATCGCAGCCTTCGGCAGCTCCTACAGGGAACCGCATATCCATGTAGGAGCTGCCGAAGGCTGTGATCTTTTAGCGGTGTCCCAGGCAACAAAACTCTTTAGGCAGACTCCAACCTTGGCCACCCACGACCAAGGATGCCCCCCATGAAAGCCATCACCTTAAGCCTGCTCTGCCTCACCGCCCTCGCCTCCCAGGCCCACGCCTCCAGCCCCGACGCCTGGGCCGCCTACGACAAAACCGTACTCGCCAGTTGCAGCAAGGCCAGTGGCCTGAAAAACACCAAACCCGTCGGCACGCCCGCGCAATTCGATGACCGCGTCGGCTACACCGCCGTTCTGCTGCAAGGCCAATACCCGCAAAAACACATGAAAGGCCAGCAAGGCACCGAGCTGTGCCTGTACAACAAAACCTCGAAAACCGCCTTCGTCACCGAGTGGGACTCGATCCGCGCGACCGGAAAAACCCAGTGAATGGCGCATAATTTGCTTCGATCCGCGCCTGTGCGGTGGTTTTCCGCCACCGTTTCACGCCCTGATTGAAGACAGATCGCTCAATGAACACGACGTTTTCCTGCGTAGGCTGCGGCAAATGCTGCACCGACCACCACGTCCCTCTGACCCTGGCCGAAGCCCGCATGTGGGCGGCGGATGGCGGTCAAGTAATCGTGCTGGTAGAAGCTTTTCTCGGTAATGGCCTGGGTTTGCCGGCGCAGCAGCGTGAGCATGCCGAACGTCGCTCAGCGGTGGTTCGCAGTGGTGCAACCGACGCCCATGTGGCGATCACCTTTGCCGCGTACAACGTCGGCCCCTGTCGGAATCTTGACGAAGACAAACTGTGCCGGATCTACGAGCGACGGCCGTTGGTGTGTCGCATTTATCCGGCCGAAATCAATCCGCATATCCCGCTCAACCCGGCCGCCAAGGATTGCCCGCCGGAGTCCTGGGAGCAGGGGCCGGTGTTGATTGCCGGCGGTGAGTTGGTGGATCGGGAACTGGTGGAGTTGATACAACGCTCGCGCCAGGCCGATCGGGATGACATCGGCATCAAGGACGCGATTTGCGCGATGCTCGGGATTCGCACCACGGCACTGAAGGGTGACGGGTTTACTGCGTATCTGCCGAATATGGATGCGTTTGCTTCGGTGATTGATCAGGTGACCGCGCAACCGCTGACGACTGCGCCGAGTGAGTGGGTGTTTCATTTGTCCGGGGATGATGTGGCCGGGCAAGTGTTGGCGGCCGGGGCGCAGGTGGTGACTGAACCGGCGCAGACGTATGCGTTTATCTCGCTGCGGGCGGCGTGATCGGGGTTTTGCAGAGGTCGATCTGGCCCCATCGCTGGCAAGCCAGCTCCCACAGGGTTTTGTGTCGTCCACAAATCATATGAACACCGAGAAACCTGTGGGAGCTGGCTTGCCAGCGATGAGGACTTTCCAGGCAACCTCAATCCCGAACCTGCCGCCGCCCCCAGAACTCCCGCGCCAACAAGCGCAAATCCCCCGCCAGCCCCGCCACGTCCTCAGAGTTGCGCTGACTCTGCCGCCCTTCATCCACCGTCACCTCGCACGCTGTGCGAATGCTGACGATGTTGCGATTGATGTCCTCGCTCACCGCACTCTGCTGCTCCACTGCTGCAGCAATCTGCAGGCTCATCTCGGTGATCTGCTCGACCCGCTCACTGATCCCGCTCAGCGCCCGCGCCGCGCGTTGCGCCTGCTCGACACTGTTATCCACATGCTCGCTGCTCTGCTGCATGACCAATACCGCATCGCGCGCACCGTTTTGCAGGGTGCTGATCATCCGCTGAATCTCGTTGGTCGATTGCTGCGTGCGTTGCGCCAGTCCGCGCACTTCATCAGCGACCACGGCGAATCCACGCCCGGCATCACCGGCACGGGCCGCCTCGATTGCCGCGTTGAGCGCCAGCAGATTGGTCTGCTCGGCGATGCTGCGGATCACCTCGAGCACACCGGAAATCTCGCTGCTATGGCCCTCAAGCTGATGAATCACCTCAGTCGCCCGGCTCAACTCCTCAGCCAGACGCAACACCGCACTGCGACTTTCGCCGACCAGCAAATGCCCTTCGCGGGTTTCCGTGCCGGCCATGTCCGCCGCCACCGAAGCCTGCTGGGCATGGCTGGCAACCTGCGCAACACTGGCCGCCATCTGATGAATCGCCGCCGCGACCTGATCGGTTTCCGCCTGCTGCGCCAGTGAACTGGTGTGACTGCTGTGCAGATGATCGACCAGTTGCGCGGCATGCCCGGCCAATTGTTGCGAGGCATCGCCGATGCGCCCGACGACCGCGCCGACCTGCGCTTCAAGCATCTGCAAGGCAAACTCGATCTGCCCGAACTCGTCGCGCCGTCCGGTGTAGATGGCTTGGCTCAAAGGGTTGTCCGCGATCTGACGAGCACGCTCGGCCAGTTGTTCCAGCGGTCGAAGGATCCAGCGCACGCCCAATGCACAGAACCCAGTGCCGACGACAAATGCCACACCGTCCAGCCAAGCCGATTCCGGACGCACCCAGGCCTCGGCGCCCAATACGATCCCCAGCAACGCACTGGCCAATGCCGTGATCTTCGCTCGTATACTGATGTTTGGCCCCGGCCACCGCGCCCGTCGCTCACCACGCAACTGTGCATAAGCCCGCTCCGCCGCCGCGACCAACCGCGCATCCGGCCGCGTGCGCACCGACTGATACTCCACCGCCACGCCGTTCTGCGTCACCGGCGTGACATAGGCACTGACCCAGTAATGATCACCGTTTTTGCAACGATTCTTCACCAGCCCCATCCACGACCGCCCGCGCTTGAGCGTCTGCCACATATGGGCAAACGCCTGCGCCGGCATGTCCGGATGACGCAACAGGTGGTGCGGGTTCCCGAGCAATTCGTCGCGGCTGTAACCGCTGATCTTGATGAAGTCGTCGTTGGCGTAGGTGATCGCGCTGGTCAGATCGGTGGTCGAGAGAATGTTCGCGTCCAGCGCCACATCGACGTTGCGACCGGTCACCGGGAGATTGATCTTCATGGGATAGCGCGCTCGTTTTATTGGAAAGAGTCGGCAGGGCTGCTGACTCTAAGCGCACCAAATGGTTAAACGTTGATCTGGCTCAGGAACTGAGCACTTAGCCATCACTGTGATGAAAAATCACAGCGATGGCCGCAGGCGGGATTAAAACTCAGCGCTTGCCCATCGAACGACGGGTACCCGGCGGCGCCATGCCCGGGGTCTTGGTGTGACCGTTCTTCGCGCCGTTCTTGTACCACGGCTGATTCGAGCCTTTGGCAGAAGCCAGTTCGCCCGGCTTGAACGGAAATTTGAACGCCGGGATATCGGCTTTGGTTTCGCTGGTGTCGGCCAGTTCAGCCGGGACATCGCTCACGGCGTCGTCAACCGGCGGCAGGGTCGGGGAAGTCATAAAAGCTCCGGAAAGCAAAAAGTCGGGCCCGATCAGTGAGCCGCGAAGGCGCGCAGTATACCTGTGCGCCTTGACTCGGCACCTGAAGATTTTGCAGCGCACGCCGAACGGTTTACAGGTAACTGATGATGACGATGCCTTTGTCGGTCGAGGTCTTCAACGCTTCGTAGCGCATGGAAATCGGCAGCGCCTGATGACTGCAAGCGTTGCGCTCAGTGTCGACATCGACTTTCACGCCGGGCTTGATTTCGATCTGGCGGGATTCACGAGCAGCAAACGCCCCAACCGGTCCGACCTGACAACCCGAATCAACGATTTGCCCGGTAAAGCGGATCTCACCGGATTGATTGGCAGGCGCGGCGAAGGCTGTGAGTGGAAGCAACAGAAGCACGCAGGGCAGTACGGTTTTCAGCTTCATTTCAAGACACTCCCGAAGTGGACGGCCCAGAGAACCCGGGCTACACAATGTTTATCCGCGTGCAGGGACGGATCTTGAGAAGCGTAGTGGGCAAATAGGTCCCTTTTTGGGACTGCTCAACAAAAAATGGCCGTTAGAGATGGGGTGCCCAATCAGACGTCTTCGCGAGCAGGCTCGCTCCCACAGGGGACTGCGTTTCAAACGGTGGGAGCGAGCCTGCTCGCGAAGCACGATGACGCGGTGCTCAGACGGATTACGTTTGTGGATCAACCCGATCCAGCGCCCGGTTTACCGCCAGCTCGGCGAGCATGACGATCTGCTGGATCGCCAGCGCCGTACTGCGCTGCGGGCGACTGAGCTGATCAGCCAGATCAGCGGCCATGACATTGGCTGAAGCCAGCGATTCGCAGGCGTGGGCGAGCAGGCTTTCGGTGTCGATGTTCGGGTGGATGAGGAACATCGTACTGGGCTGACGCGGCTTGACCGGTTCGGGACAGAGGTAGAAATCGAGGGCGCGCTTGATGGCTTCGCGGGTTTTGATCTGGTCGTCGGCGCGGATGGCGTCTTCGAGTGGGGTGGTGGGATCGATGGGTGGATCGGGTACGGGCTTAGTCATTTACTCAGTCCTCACTGATTGGAGCCAACAATTACCGTTTCTCACGCGGCGAATTGGGTGGCAGCTACGTACGGGGTGAGAAACCGGGCAAGGACCAGTACAACCTCCGGCCGGACCGAAGTCCGCCCGTACATAGCCGCCATAAAAATGCAGGCAGCAATCAGCTGGCGCCGATTATGACGGTACTGGTATTGGAATAATACTTAGCCCGGGTTCTCACACCCGATCACCGAGTTTTCGGCGACAACCCAAGACTAGAGAGCGCACGTCCGACGGACAACCTGAAAACCTTGTGGGAAGGTTCTGGTTATTTGACACAAATTTAAACAGCCAAAAGCCAACCCTCACCCTAGCCCTCTCCCGGAGGGAGAGGGGACTGATCGAGGTGTTTGGGTGAGCTACGCCGACGTGCAATATCGAGTCGAACTCAGATTTTGAAACAGATCAAAATCCCCCTCACCCTAGCCCTCTCCCGGAGGGAGAGGGGACTGATCGAGGTGTTTGGATGAGCTACGCCGACGTGCGATTGCCGTGTTGAACTCAGATTCTGAAACAGATCAAAAGCCCCTCACCCTAGCCCTCTCCCGGAGGGAGAGGGGACTGATCGAGTTGTTTGGGAGAGGTACGCCGACGTGCGATTGCCGTGTTGGGCTCAAATTCTGAAGCAGATCAAAAGCCCCTCACCCTAGCCCTCTCCCGGAGGGAGAGGGGACTGATCGAGTTGTTTGGCAGGGCTACGCCGACGTGCAATACCGCGTTGAACTCAGGCTTTGAAAAGCACAAAAATCGACCCCCTCTCCCTCGGGAGAGGGCTGGGCGGGCGGCGTTCCGATGAGGGCAAGAGCACCACAAAAACCAAAGCCGTGCGCGCCGTGCTCTTCACCACTCAATAGGCCGAGTGTCAGCTCGCCTGCTCTTGATCTTGATCTTGATCCACGGG
>NZ_JAMDGW010000010.1:0-56276 GCF_028656995.1 Pseudomonas sp. TNT2022 ID642
TACCCGGTCTTTACCCACCCCAGCCCTCTCCCCCAGAGGGGAGAGGGGGAAGGGAGCCGATCGAGGTGCTCTGTAAATCCTGAGTTCGACTCGGTATCTCAAGTCGGTGCATCCCACCCAGTCGCCGCGTTCAGTCCCCTCTCCCTCTGGGCGGTCCGACGTTTCGGGAGGGTTAGGGTGAGGGGCTTCCGACCGTTCGGTTTTCCGAACGCGACTTCCCGGTCGATTCGGTAAACCGGATCAGTTACGCCAAAACAAACCATCACAAAACTTTAATAACGTTATAAATCATTAACTTAATGACATCGGACTGGTCTGGCACGACTCATGCTCTACACTCTCTCGACGAATGCTTGTTGTGCCAACACTTCAGGAGCCGTCAGGCATTCGAAGCACAAAAGGGCCGACAAACTGGCTCCATAAAAAAAACAATGTCGAGGAAAATTTGATGCGCATCGTTCCCCATATCCTGGGCGCAGCCATTGCTGCCGCTCTGATCAGCACGCCAGTTTTCGCCGCCGAACTCACCGGCACCCTGAAGAAAATCAACGATTCGGGCACCATCACGCTCGCTCACCGTGACTCCTCCATTCCGTTTTCCTACATTGCAGATGCTTCCGGCAAACCAGTGGGCTACTCCCACGACATTCAGGTGGCCATCGTTGAAGCCCTGAAAAAAGACCTGAACAAGCCCGATCTGCAGGTCAAGTACAACCTGGTGACCTCGCAAACCCGTATCCCGCTGATCCAGAACGGCACCGCGGATATCGAGTGCGGCTCCACCACCAACAATGCCGAACGCGCCCAGCAAGTCGACTTCACCGTCAACATCTTCGAAATCGGCACCCGTCTGCTGGTCAAAAAAGACAAGGAAGGCAAGCCGTCCTACGCTGACTTCGCCGACCTGAAAGGCAAAAACGTCGTGACCACCGCCGGCACCACGTCCGAGCGCATCATCAAAGCGATGAACGCCGACAAGCAGATGGGCATGAACATCATCTCCGCCAAAGACCACGGCGAATCCTTCAACATGCTGGAAAGCGGCCGCGCCGTAGCCTTCATGATGGACGACGCCCTGCTGGCCGGTGAAGAAGCCAAGGCCAAGAAACCGACTGACTGGATCATCACCGGTACGCCACAGTCCTTCGAAGCCTACGCGTGCATGGTTCGCAAAGACGACCCGGCCTTCAAGAAGGCGGTCGATGCCGCCATCGTTGGCCTGTACAAGTCGGGCGAGATCAACAAGATCTACAGCAAGTGGTTCGAGAGCCCGATTCCTCCAAAAGGCCTGAACCTGAACTTCCCGATGAGCGACAAGGTAAAAGATCTGATCGCCAACCCGAGCGACAAGCCGGCGCCTGACGTAAAAATCTGATTACTGACTAACCTTATCTCCTGAGGGAGCCACCCTCCCTCAGGCGTCTGTTACTACCTGCTGGCTATACAGTGGAACACTCGACCTGGCGGTTTTCGAGCCGATCGCGTGTGCCTGACGTTCAACGTCAGGTGGGAAAGGATCTTCCCCAAGCGGGTGCTTGTACATCGATCGATCTCGAGGGGAGACCCTAATGAATTACAACTGGGACTGGGGCGTGTTCTTCAAGTCCACCGGCGTCGGCAGCGAGACTTATCTCGACTGGTACGTCACCGGTTTGGGCTGGACCATTGCCATCGCCATCGTGGCGTGGATTATCGCCTTGCTGCTGGGCTCCATTCTGGGGGTCATGCGCACGGTGCCAAACCGCATCGTATCGGGCATCGCCACCTGCTACGTCGAGCTGTTCCGTAACGTGCCGCTGCTGGTTCAGCTGTTCATCTGGTACTTCCTGGTGCCCGACCTGCTGCCGCAAAACCTGCAGGACTGGTACAAACAGGACCTCAACCCGACGACCTCGGCTTACCTGAGCGTTGTCGTGTGCCTGGGCCTGTTCACCGCTGCCCGTGTCTGCGAACAAGTGCGTACCGGCATCCAGGCGCTGCCACGCGGCCAGGAATCCGCCGCCCGCGCCATGGGCTTCAAGTTGCCGCAGATCTACTGGAACGTGCTGCTGCCCCAGGCCTACCGGATCATCATTCCGCCGCTCACCTCGGAATTCCTCAACGTCTTCAAGAACTCCTCCGTGGCGTCCCTGATCGGCCTGATGGAACTGCTGGCGCAAACCAAGCAGACCGCCGAATTCTCGGCCAACCTGTTTGAAGCCTTCACCCTGGCCACGCTGATCTACTTCACCTTGAACATGAGCCTGATGTTGCTGATGCGCATGGTCGAGAAGAAAGTCGCGGTGCCCGGCCTGATCTCCGTGGGGGGTAAATAATGGACTTCGATTTCAGCGGCATCATCCCCGCTATCCCGGGCCTGTGGAACGGCATGGTCATGACCTTGCAGTTGATGGTCATGGGCGTGGTCGGCGGCATCGTGCTGGGGACGATCCTCGCGCTGATGCGCCTGTCGTCGAGCAAACTGCTGTCGCGGGTGGCCGGCGCTTATGTGAACTACTTCCGTTCGATCCCGCTGCTGCTGGTGATCACCTGGTTCTACCTGGCGGTGCCGTTCGTGCTGCGCTGGATCACCGGTGAAGACACGCCGATCGGTGCGTTCACCTCCTGCGTCGTGGCCTTCATGATGTTCGAAGCCGCGTACTTCTGCGAAATCGTCCGGGCCGGTGTGCAGTCGATCCCCAAAGGCCAGATGGCCGCCGCGCAGGCGATGGGCATGACCTATGGCCAGACCATGCGTCTGATCATCCTGCCCCAGGCGTTCCGCAAGATGACCCCGTTGCTGCTGCAACAGTCGATCATCCTGTTCCAGGACACCTCGCTGGTCTACACCGTGGGCCTGGTGGACTTCCTCAACTCCGCCCGCTCCAGCGGCGACATCATCGGCCGTTCCAACGAGTTCCTGATCTTCGCCGGTGTCGTCTACTTCATCATCAGCTTTTCCGCCTCGCTGCTGGTCAAGCGTCTGCAAAAAAGGTTTGCCGTATGATCTCTATCAAGAACATCAACAAGTGGTATGGCGACTTCCAGGTGCTGACTGATTGCAGCACCGAGGTCAAAAAAGGCGAAGTGATCGTGGTCTGCGGCCCGTCGGGTTCCGGCAAATCGACCCTGATCAAATGCGTCAACGCGCTGGAACCGTTCCAGAAAGGCGACATCGTCGTCGACGGCACGTCGATTGCCGACTCGAAGACCAACCTGCCGAAACTGCGTTCGCGCGTGGGCATGGTGTTCCAGCATTTCGAGCTGTTCCCGCACCTGACCATCACCGAAAACCTGACCATCGCGCAGATCAAGGTGTTGGGCCGCAGCAAGGAAGAGGCGACCAAGAAAGGTCTGCAACTGCTTGAGCGCGTCGGTCTGTCCGCACATGCCCACAAGCATCCGGGGCAACTCTCCGGTGGTCAGCAACAGCGCGTGGCGATCGCCCGTGCGCTGGCGATGGACCCGATCGTCATGCTGTTCGACGAACCGACCTCGGCGCTTGACCCGGAAATGGTCAACGAAGTGCTCGACGTGATGGTGCAACTGGCCCACGAAGGCATGACCATGATGTGCGTGACCCACGAAATGGGCTTCGCCCGCAAAGTGGCCGACCGCGTAATCTTCATGGACGCCGGCAAGATCATCGAAGACTGCCCGAAAGAGGAGTTCTTCGGCGACATCAGCGCCCGCTCCGAACGCGCGCAACACTTCCTCGAGAAAATCCTGCAGCACTAAAAGCAACACCGCCAGCCCCCTGTAGGAGCTGCCGCAGGCTGCGATCTTTTGACTTTGTTTTTGAAGATCAAAAGATCGCAGCCTGCGGCAGCTCCTACAGGGAAATGGCAAGGTCTGTTGTGGTGGTTGACCCAAGGCATCTGTGATGAAATGCGACCCCAATCTCTATCGCGCAGCGCCGCCATCACTTGCCGTGAAGCCTCGTCTGATTCGTCATTTGTTCCTGCCGCCGCTGGTCATCATCCTGATGATCGGATTGGGTTTTATCGGCTTCTGGACCAGTGAACATTTCGGCATTCGCAGCCTCGGCGAGAA
The DNA here is from genome assembly GCF_028656995.1 of Pseudomonas sp. TNT2022 ID642. Classification (NCBI taxonomy): domain Bacteria; kingdom Pseudomonadati; phylum Pseudomonadota; class Gammaproteobacteria; order Pseudomonadales; family Pseudomonadaceae; genus Pseudomonas; species Pseudomonas sp. TNT2022 ID642. Next base: position 4,033 of record NZ_JAMDGW010000010.1, read on the forward strand.
CGGTCAGCGTCAACTGGAACTGCACGCCCGCGCGGTCGAAAGCGAGATCAGCAAATACACCTACCTGCCCAGCCTGCTGGAACTCGAAACGAGTGTGTCGCAGTTGCTGGCTGACCCGACCCCGCAATACCGGGAAACGGTCAACGCTTACCTCGAAGGCCTGAACCGGCGCAGTCGCAGTCGGGCCATCTACGTCATGGACACCACCGGCCGCGTCATGGCCACCAGCAACTGGCGCGATGTCGACAGTTACCTCGGTGAAGACCTGTCCTTCCGCGCCTATTTCCAGAAAGCCGTACGCGGCGAACCCGGGCGTTTCTATGGCATCGGCAGCACCAACGGTGAACCCGGTTACTACCTCGCTCATGGCCTCGAAGAGCACGGCAAGATCATCGGCGTCGCCGTGGTCAAAGTGCGCCTGGAAGCCATGGAAGAACGTTGGCAACGGGCGCGTCTGGAAGCCTTCGTCAGCGATGAAAACGGCATCATCATTCTATCCAGCGATCCGGCCCGGCGCCTGAAAGCAGTGATTCCCTTGAGTGAAGCCACCAAGGAAAAACTCGCCCGCAGCCTGCAGTACTACTGGTTCCCGCTCAACGAACTGCAACCGTTGGCTCGCGAAACCTTGTCCGAAGGCGTGGAGAAACTCACCTTCCCGGCCAACAGCGAAGTGCAGTCCGGCGAGGATGACATCAGCTATCTGGCGCAGACCCGACCGCTGAGCGACACGCCGTGGAATTTCACCCTGCTCACGCCATTACAGGACTTGCGCCGCGAAGCGATCAACCAAGGCATTCTCGTTGCCGTCGCGTTCGCCCTGGTGGCCTTCCTGCTGATCGCCTGGAACGAGCGGCGCAAGGTCATCGCCACTCGGCTTGCCGCCCGCGAAGCCTTGCAGGAAGCCAACAATCAACTGGAGCGTCGGATTACCGAACGCACCACCGACCTGCGCGCCAGCAACGAGCGACTGAAAAGCCAGATCCGCGAACGCCGCCAGGCCGAAGAGACCTTGCGTCGTGCCCAGGATGAACTGGTCCAGGCCGGCAAACTCGCCGCCATCGGCCAGATGTCGACCAGCATTGCCCACGAATTGAACCAGCCGCTGGCGGCGATGCGCACGCTGTCGGGCAACACCGTGCGCTTTCTCGAACGCGGTCAGCTCGACGTCGCCAGCACCAACCTCAAGACCATTAACGATTTGATCGACCGCATGGGCCGGATCACCGCCAGCCTGCGCTCGTTCGCCCGGCGCGGGGACAATCAGGGTCAGGCCAGCCTCGGCAAAGCCGTCGATGCCGCGTTGCAAGTGCTCGGTGCCCGCGTGGAAACCTCGGCGCTGGACGTGCATCGTCAGTTCATCGACGTACAGGTGCAGATCGACCAGACCCGTCTCGAACAGATTCTGGTCAACCTGATCGGCAACGCCCTCGACGCCATGCAGGCGCAACCACGGCCCGAACTGTGGCTGGAGGGCGAAGAATTCAACGGCAAATATCGCCTGCGCGTACGCGACAACGGCCACGGCATCGACGCCGAAGCGCGCAAGCATCTGTTCGAACCGTTCTTCACCACCAAACCCGGCGAACAAGGCCTGGGCCTTGGCTTGACGCTTTCCGCCAGCCTCGCAGCCGCCACCGGCGGGCATCTGGGTGTTGAACACCCGGCCAGCGGTGGTACCACCTTCGTCCTCAGTTTACCGTTGGTAAGCCCTACTCCTGCCGAGCCAATATGAACCACGAACTCAGTGTGCTGATCGTCGAAGACGACCCCCATGTGCTGCTCGGCTGCCAACAGGCGCTGACCCTCGAAGATATTCCCTGCGTCGGCGTCGGCAGTGCCGAGGAGGCGCTGGAGCGCGTCGGCGACAACTTTGCCGGCATCGTCATCAGCGACATTCGCTTGCCGGGCATCGATGGCCTGGAACTGCTGACCCGCCTCAAGCAACGTGATCGCAGCCTGCCGGTGGTATTGATCACCGGCCACGGCGACATTTCCATGGCCGTTGGCGCGATGCAGAAAGGCGCTTACGACTTCATGGAGAAACCGTTCTCGCCGGAGCGTCTGGTCGACGTTGCACGGCGGGCGCTGGAGCAACGCAGCCTCGCCCGTGAAGTGTCGTCGCTGCGTCGGCAACTGGCCGAACGTGATTCGCTCGAAGGACGCATCATCGGTCGCTCGCCGGCGATGCAGAACCTGCGCGAACTGATTGCCAACGTCGCCGACACTTCGGCCAACGTGCTGATCGAAGGCGAGACCGGCACCGGTAAGGAACTGGTCGCCCGCTGCCTGCACGATTTCAGTCGTCGCCACAGCAAGCAATTCGTCGCGTTGAACTGCGGCGGTCTGCCGGAAAACCTTTTCGAAAGCGAGATTTTCGGCCACGAGGCCAACGCCTTTACCGGTGCCGGCAAACGCCGTATCGGCAAGATCGAACACGCCGACGGCGGCACGCTGTTCCTCGACGAAGTGGAAAGCATGCCGCTGCCATTGCAGATCAAACTGCTGCGTGTGTTGCAGGAACGCACCCTCGAACGCCTCGGCTCGAACCAGAGCGTGGCGGTGGATTGCCGGGTGATCGCGGCGACCAAATCCGACCTCGACGAATCGAGCAAGTCCGGCGAATTCCGCAGCGACTTGTACTACCGCCTCAACGTCGTGACGCTGGAATTGCCGCCACTGCGCGAGCGCCGCGAAGACATCCTGCAACTGTTCGAACACTTCACCCAGCAGTCGGCCCTGCGCTTTGATCGCGCGCTGCCGGAACTGGACAACCAGACCCTGTCGAACCTGATGAGCCACGACTGGCCGGGCAACGTGCGCGAACTGCGCAACGTCGCCGAACGGTTTGCCCTCGGTTTGCCGGCGTTCAAGAAGACTGGCGCCAGCAGTGGCGGACAAGGCCTGGCGTTCGCCGAAGCGGTGGAAGCCTTCGAACGCAACCTGCTCAGCGATGCCTTGCAACGCAGCGGTGGCAACCTGACTCAGGCGAGTCTGGAATTGGGTATGGCCAAGACCACGCTGTTCGACAAAGTGAAGAAGTACGGGTTGAGCCATTAAGCGAGAACAATGTGGATCTGTTTTTCAAAGCCCTGTTGGGCGCAGCGGTGGTGCTGATCATCGCGGCGCTGTCGAAAACCAAAAACTACTACATCGCCGGATTGGTGCCGCTGTTTCCGACGTTTGCGCTGATTGCGCATTACATCGTTGGCAAGGGGCGTTCGATTGATGATTTGAAGAACACGATCGTGTTTGGGATGTGGTCGATCATTCCGTACTTTGTGTATCTGGCGACGTTGTATGTGATGGTCGATCGGATGCGGCTGGAGGCATCGCTGGCGGTGGCGGCGGTGGCGTGGTTGATGGCTGCCACTGTTTTGGTGACTGTTTGGGTGCGCCTGCATAGCTGACCCTCACCCCAGCCCTCTCCCAGAGGGAGAGGGGGCCGACCGCTGAATATTGAAGATCTCCGCCGACGTGAAAGTGCTGTACCGAATCCATAATCGACTCAATGCATCAGGTCGGCGGATAGCCAAATACAACTCGATCAGTCCCCTCTCCCTCTGGGCGGTCCGACGTTTCGGGAAGGTTAGGGTGAGGGGCTTTTGGCTCCTACCGATATCAGTTGACCGTACCGCCCTTCGACTCCGCCATAATCTGCCGAATCGCCCCAACAAACGTCTCCACCGGCTGCCCGCCCGTCACCGCGTACTGCCCGTTGAACACCACGGTCGGCACCGAACTCACCCCGCGCTGCAGCCACAACTGCTCTTCTTCACGCACCTCATCGGCAAACTCGTCCGACGCCAGAACAGCCTCGGCACGCTGACGATCCAGCCCGACACTTTCCGCAATCTGCACCAGTTGCCGGTGATCCGACGGATTGCCGCCCTCACTGAAATAAGCCTTGAACAGTGCCTCTTTCAAGGCCAGCTGCACACCTTCAAGCCCGGCCCAGTGCAGCAGGCGATGCGCATCGAAGGTGTTGTAGATGCGGCTGTTGCCATCAGTGCGAAAGGCAAACCCCAGCTCGGCGCCACGGGCGCGGATCGCTTCGCGGTTCTTCTGCGACTGCTCCGGGGTCGAGCCGTATTTCTCTTGAATATGCTCGGTGATGTTCTGCCCTTCGGCGGCCATTTTCGGATTGAGCTCGAACGGCTGAAACCGGATCTCGGCCTGCACTTCGTTGCGCAGAATTTCCAGTGCCTGTAACAGGCCATACAAACCGACGACGCACCAAGGGCAGGAGACGTCGCTGACAAAGTCGATTTTCAAAGCGGAATTCATCAAACACCTCGCAGGGGAAATCGTGCGGGAAAGTTTGCACGATACACCTGCTTCAGATTTTTGGTGACCATAGCGACTCCTTCGCGAGCAGGCTCGCTCCCACCCTTGGAATGCGTTCCCCTGTGGGAGCGAGCCTGCTCGCGAAGAGGCCCGCTCAGACAACACAAATACCTCGGTTACAGCAGATTCCCACCCACCACCGGCTCAATCTGCGCCCAGTGCGAGGTGTCTTCACGATGCGCCTGCAAATACGGCAGCACCGCCGCCAGCAACGGCTCCTTGAACGCCTCTTGAAAGCGATGCGCCAACCCCGGAATCAGCTTCAACTGACTGCCGCGAATATGCGCCGCCAGATGCACGCCGTGCATCACCGGCAGCAACGGGTCCGCTGTGCCATGCACCACCAGCGTCGGCACCCGTAACTGGTTGAGTAACGCCACCCGACTCGGTTCAGCAAGAATCGCCATGATCTGCCGTTTCACGCCTTCCGGGTTGAACGCGCGGTCATACGACAGCGCCGCCTGATGCAGCAAGGCCTGGCGATCATCGGTCACCGCCGGGCTACCCAGCGCCGCCAGTAAATCAGCCTGTTGCTCCAGTGCCACCTGGCGATTCGGTGCACCGCGTCGCGACAGCAACTGCACCAGCGCTGCACTCGGTGCCGGCAATCCTTCGGCGCCCGAGGTGGTCATGATCAATGTCAGGCTCTCGACCCGCTGCGGTGCCATCGCTGCCATGTGCTGGGCGATCATCCCGCCCATGCTCGCGCCCAGTACGTGGAATTGCTCGACATGCAACGCGTCCATCAAACCCAGCGCGTCGTCCGCCATGTCGGTCAGGCTGTACGGCGCTGCCACTGGCAGACCGAGCTTGTAGCGCAACACTTCGAAGGTCAGATTGGCTTCAGCCGGCGCCTGACGCCACGTCGACAGGCCGACATCGCGGTTGTCATAGCGAATCACGCGAAAGCCCTGCTGACACAGCGCAACCACCACTTCGTCCGGCCAGTGAATCAACTGTCCACCCAGGCCCATGACCAGCAATAACGCCGGATCCGACGCGCGGCCAATGCTCTGGTAAGCCAGGCTCACCTGTTGCAGATCGACGTGTTCGGTCGGCACATTCACATCGCAGCGCGCCGCCGCCCATGCCGATGATCCGAAAAAAATCGCGGCCAACAAAGCCGCGACAGATAAAAAACCCTTAGCCATGAAAAACACCGAAACGCAGAACCCCAGTAGAGCGCGAGTCTGATGAAGTTTGTACAAGCGCGCTGCCACAGTTCCATGACAGTTTGATGAAGAGTGCCGAGCGGTCATGGGCGATGGTTGCAAACAATATCTATGTACCGCCATCGCCTCGCGCGATCGCACTTCAATGACCCGCTCAGGGACGGATTCCCCGCCCCGCCATGCGAGTCATGCCACCATGCCCGATCGCCTTATTCTGGATGAACTCCCCGCCACTTCACCGTTGTCCGAAACGGTCGAGCACCTGCCGAAAACGATCGATGACAGCCTGTTGCAGCAGGCCAGCCACCGCTGGCGCGCCAGCCATGAGGGTTTGCGCGAATTGTTTGCCCCCAGCCCTGCCCTGCGCGACACCGTCAATGAGCTGCTGCGCCAGCGACTGCAACTGGACGGTGAAACAACCGGATTGCGCTTTGCTGCCACCGATGACGAGCCAGAACACATCGTCAGCCTGACCGACGCCTGCGCCTTTGTCGTTCAACACCCGACGCTGGAAACCGATCTGGATCAGCGCTGTGATCTCAGCGGAATCAGCTCGGATCATGCGTTGTACGCATTGAAACCCCTGCAAGTCCTTGAAAAGCTCAAATCCCTCGATCCACGCAAAAGCCACGAAATTCGCTGGGCAGAGTTCTGGGATGCGCGGGCGCCGCGCACGCCTGTGTCGCGACGTACCCGCGCCACGCAACTTTACCGCGCACACTTCGAAGCCACCGCGCACACAGCCCTCGCCAACCGGGTCATCACCGCCGCGCAACTCAAACCGCTGCAGCACATCATCGATTCAGGCGCAGGTGCGCTGACAGTCGAGGGGCAACCCATCCACACGGAAAAGCTGGCACTGGTGCTGAGCAACGACAGCAAAGTCAAACTCCCAGGTGCATGGGTCATCAGCGTCGGCGATTTGGCCACGGCGGCGCCACTGCTTTATCTGCCCTGCAAAGCCACCTCGATCCTGGCCTTCAACACACGCGCAGAAATGCAAACATGGCTGACTATTCAAATACAGATCCCCACCGGATTGCCCAAGGACATCCTGCGCTTTGACTACAGCGCAGCGCTCGACCCGATGGCCACTGGGGCAAGCGATCTGTTCGCCGACCGACACCATGCGCAGCTCGATGCCTTGAGCAATACCAACCTAGGCAAACCCGGGATCAGAGCGCACGGCACGCGATCACTGGTGCATGTCGACCTGATCGATCATCAGCGCAGCAGCGCGATCATCGTGGCGGCCCCGCCAACACCGCTCGCGCCCGCCAGTGATATCGAAACGGAGGAGAAACCGCTATTCGGCAGCCTGTCGGCCGGTATTCCCCTGGCCGTGCGACAAGTGGCGCTCAAACGCGAACGCGAGGCCCTTGAACGCATGCAGGACAACGATGGCGACGGCTCTCGGTATCGCCAATTCAAGGAAGCCCTCAAAGCGCTGGAGACAGCCGAACAAACCGGCGAGGCTGCCGCCACATCGCTGCTTTACCGCGACAGTACCCTCGAGGTGAACACTTTCAACTCAGCGTTCTCGGCCCTGCGTCAGGCGCACCGGGACGGTTTGTATGCCGAAGGCAGACTGCAAGCGGCCTTGGGCCAACTCGACAGTGCCGAACACGATCTGCTCAAAGCCGTGCTGGAAACCCCCGTCGCGGCTGCACGCGACGCTGACATCACGGCAGCCAGTCTGACGTTGTCGCTGACCGCAACCAAGGACGGGATCAGTACGACGCAGAGCGAACCGCTCAAAGGCGCACTGGTCATCGGGCGCCAAGCGGCATTTTCAGACAGGGCGTCGAATTCCAGCCTGATGCTCTATTGGCCAGGCAATGGTGGTGGCCTGCAACGCTTTGCCGATCGCCGGACACTGGAGCGCGAAGTGTTCCGGATTCAGGATCACGACAGCGACGTGACCCTGCAACTGAGCCCGCTGACCACAGACCCGCTGCATCATTGCCTCAACGCGCTGGTGACCGACTTCGAAACAAAAGCCACGCCCCTGCGCGGTAAGCCCGAACAGGCTGACGCTCTGGAAATTCTGCGCCTGGGCTGCCTCGCCAATGTTCAGGTTCCGGTGCATGCCGCCCGGAGCCTGGCCTTTGCTCATTTGCAGGAGCAGGAGCGCAGCGGCACCCTCGCCGGCCATCTGCCCGGGTGGCTGATCAAACTCAAAGAGCAAGAGCGTAACGGGCTGAAACAGAACATCGAGGCGTACATCGCGGCGATGCGCCAAAGCCACGCCCTCATGACCCTCGCGCTGGAACCCCGTGACGACTTTACCCGCCGCCACCTGCACGCTCGACTGCGCAAGGATTTTTCCCTTGAAGGCTACTTTTCAGTACAAGTCGAACTCCCCGACTCGACCAAAACCGAACAAGCCCATGAGGCGGGCCCCGGTGGTGTCAGGAAGACAACGGTCATTGTGCCCAGTAAAACCCGCAGCAAAATGTCACTTGAGGACTTGGCCCAGCTCAATATCGACAACGTGCATTCAGTGCTCAACGACTCACTGTCGCAGCGGTTGATTTTCCTGCGTCTGGAAGTCACCGCGACACTGAAAGAGGATCGCACACGCCTGCTCAACGGCATCAACCTGACCTATCTGCGCAAAGTCCTGCCGGAACTTGATCTGCCCAAAGCCTATGAGCAGAAGATCCATGATGCATTCAGGGGCGCAGCCAGCGAATCGCACTTCGTCACACAACATCGCCGGGAAAGCCTGATTGAGCCCTGGCGCCTGATGCTGAAAATCCAAAGCGAAAATGCGCGCCTGCAAAAGCATCTCAGCCGTGATGACTCCGCGCTGCTGAACATCGCCATCGATGCCAACAGCGCAGACGCGTGGCAAGCCCACGGCAAGCGTCTCGTCCTCTTGCCGGTGTCGCTCAAAGTCGGCGGCAAGGACACCCCCCGCGAAGGGCCGGTGACCCTGTCCGGCGTCAGTTTCATCGAAGAACAGATCAGCGGCGTCACCCTGTTGTACCTGCCAGACAGCCACGACGGACAGTTCTTGCGCCGCTATGACACGCTCGAAGCGGCGCGCAAAGGCCTGTTCAGGTTGTGCGCAAGTGACAAGTGGATCGAGTATCTGGCCAACAGGGCTTTGCAAGGTAACGTCAGGTCCCATGTCCGCCGAATCGGTCAGGCCGTGGAAAAAAACTTCGATGCGATCATCGAAGTGGGCGCGCGCTGGCCGGCGACTACTTCGTTCGCCGCGCACCTGCTCGACGCACACATGGGGCGCTTGATCGAAGCCCATCGCGGCACTTCGCGCTCCAACGACGAGCTGTTCTTCGAGCGCTACACCTTGAAAGGCCCACGCGCCTTCAACTACATAAAAATGGCGTTGGGCATGGTGCCCTTCGTCGGCAGTGTACTGGCCCTTTACCAGGCCTGGACCGCTGCCAATCAGGCCACCGCAGCGTTTTTGCGTGGTGATGTGGCGGACGGTCTGGCAGAAATCGAGTCCATGTTGCTGTCGTTGATCGACGCCCTGATGGATCTGCTTCCGGGTGAAGCGGTGGCTTCGACCCTCTCGCGGACGACACGCGTGTTGACACAGGCTCGACAGCTGCGCGCGGTGCTCGGCAACGTGGCGGCGCTGCACGGCAAGTCGCAGCGTCAGGCCAGGCATATCCTGGCGCGCTTCAAGGATTACGAATATGAACACCCGATTTCCCTGGCCGACACAGAACCCGCCACCCATGGCCTCTATCGCGGGATCTACCGGCATGAGAACGAATTTTTCATCGAACGTCAGGGCCGCCTCTACCAAGTGGAACTGAGCAGGGATTCGCGCAGCTGGCGTCTGTCTGGCAGTTCGCGAAAAACCTACAAGCAGCCGATCGCACTGGATGAAAACGGGCACTGGGACACCTGGTTCGGCGTCTACGGGACCGCCCTGGAAGGCGGCGCACCGGGGGGAGGCAATGTCGCCGGGCGCATTGTCGACACACTCGACTCTTACTGGCCGTCGGTGATTCGGCAACGCTTGCCGCGCTGGTTGGTGGATCGAAACTTCCGCCGTCACCATCAACTGACCGCTGCCGCTGACGACCTGGCCAATCAATTGCAGCGCCGGGGAACAAAAAGCGACCAGGTGCTCAATGCCTACCGCGATGCCACGGATGCGGAGCGCATGACCATGCTGCCAACGGTCGAAGCCGCTTGCGTTGGCGATATCCGGGTGGCCAGTCAGCGGTATGAAGTGTTGACCGAATTAACGGCGCTGACCCAGGGCAGAAAACGCAGGGCTGTCGCCCAAATGCAAAGCAGGACCGCATGGCTGTTGACTGATCGTTATCAGCGCCGCGCCATTCACCTGTCGCATAACACTTACGGAATGATACAAGCCGTCAAGCGATTGAAGCAGCTACACAATGCGCTGCCAGCTGACGCTGTGGTCGAACGTTTGCAACATATTGAAGACATACACCGGTTTCGTGTCGAGATCGTGAACAAGCTCGAACAATTGGGGGAACTCAAAGACCAGGTCAATCACTGGTATGAACGCATTCTTGTCAAAGACCGGCCGAACATTTCGGCGCAGGTCGATTACACCAACGCCCGCCACAGTGAGGCCGTCTTGCTGTACCTGAAAACCTCGCAACGTTTGGAAATCGTCAAAAGAATCGGCAGTCCCGACGATGCGTCGTGGCGCTACTTTGCAACGGTGGCGGAGCCCCTTCGCAGTAAAATCGATCAGCGCCTGTACCGCCAGTACGACCTGCCGAACATTCAGAGCACGACCGCCGAACGTACCCGCATTCTTCAGGAAAGCATCGACGCTTGCGTCGAGTTCCGGCGCGAGATGGCTGTCTGGACCGCCAGCTATCCGCAATTCTTTCATCTGGACGTCGTCGAGTCCTTGCTGGAAGGCATTGATCGCTTGGCTGATCGAGCGCGTGCCGCTCTCAACAAGCCACCCGAGCCCAAGGTCGCAGGGAAACCTCTGCAGCGCGTATTCATCACTGATGACAACCAATTACGCCATGGCGTGGAGCAATGGGACAACGTGACCAATACCCGTCGATACAAATGCACCGGGTCTGGAGGCTATGAGGAAATCTATGAACAAGGTGCTGATGGCAAATTACGGCTGACCAACCCGCGACCCGCAGCCGCCCGCCCGCCAACGGGGTTGAGTCTGGCCAAACTGGTCACCGAGGCGCAGCAACGTCTGGATGACGTGGCGAATTACCGCGCCAAGGTTCAGAGAAACGCCAACAAGGGCATGCTCCCCGTCGACCTAGAACACATGATGAAAGGTCGGGCGGGTGAACTCACCACGCGCGCCGACGATATCGCTGCCAAGTCTGCCCAGCACCCGATCATTCAGCGACTGCGCGATCAGGCAAGCGAACTGGTTATCGAAGGTCGTGCCATCCGCACCGAACGCTCATTGACCAGTCAAAAGCCTACCGACGGCATGCTGGATGACCTCATCGATCAGCGTGCGGTGGATATCCGCAAATTGCGTCCGATCCAGCAACTGGCTGATCATCAGGGTCACCCCAACTACCTGCAGGAATATGAGGTCTGGAACCTCACGCAGGAGCCTGAGCAATTGCTCTGGTACGTGCATTTCCATTACCGCTCGACGACCATGCCTTTGCGCAAGCTCGAAAGAGGCCATGTGAAACTGCCAGAGAATCGTTTTCTGACCCACGCTGACGACCCGACCCTGCTCGATTCCCGAATCACCGAACAGTCGATTGTTCTGAGGCATTTCGAAGGACTCTGAACATAAGACGCCTCAATCGCATGAAGAACTGCAGAGCCACCACTCCGCAGTTCTGCCGCAAAAGCACGCGTCGATGTCGACAGCGCCATCATCATGAGACAAACTCAACCTCTTTGCGTTGATCACAAGTTTTACTCATGGAGTCATCGGTGCTTGAAATTCGTCACCTGAAAACCCTGCATGCCCTGCGCGAAGCCGACAGCCTGGTCGATGCCGCCGACCGTCTGCACCTGACGCAATCGGCGTTGTCTCACCAGTTCAAGGAACTTGAGGAACGCCTGGGCATGGCCCTTTTCGTGCGCAAGACCAAACCGGTGCGTTTCACCAGTGCCGGTTTGCGCCTGCTGCAACTGGCCGACGCCACCCTGCCGCTGTTGCGCGCCGCCGAACGGGATATCGGCCGTCTGGCCGGTGGCACCGCCGGGCGCTTGCACATGGCCATCGAATGCCACAGCTGCTTCCAGTGGCTGATGCCGACCATCGACCAGTTCCGCGATGCATGGCCGGAAGTCGAACTCGACCTCGCTTCGGGTTTCGCCTTCGCACCGCTGCCGGCGCTGGCGCGTGGTGATCTGGATCTGGTGGTGACTTCCGATCCGCTGGAAATCGCCGGCATCACTTATGTACCGCTGTTTACCTACGAAGCCATGCTCGCGGTGGCCAATCAGCATGCACTGGCAAGCAAACCGTACATCGTCCCCGAAGACCTGTTGACGGAAACGCTGATCACCTACCCGGTGGAACGCGACCGCCTCGACATCTTCACACGCTTCCTGGAGCCGGCCGATATCGAGCCGGCGCAAGTGCGCACTTCAGAGCTGACGGTGATGATGATGCAACTGGTCGCCAGTGGTCGTGGCGTCTGCGGCATGCCGCACTGGGCGCTGCACGAATACAGCTCGCGCGGTTACGTGAAGGGTAAACGGCTGGGGGAAAAAGGTTTGTTCGCGACGTTGTACGCGGCGATTCGCACCGACATGCTCGATGCCCCGTACATGCGTGATTTTCTGCTGACGGCGAAGGACACCTCGTTCTCGACCCTTGATGGTGTCAGCGCGGTTCGCTGACGCTAAAAATCAAAAGATCGCAGCCTTCGGCAGCTCCTACAGAGATCAGTGTAGGAGCTGCCGAAGGCTGCGATCTTTTGATCTAGCCCCCCTCTCAAGGTAATTCACGCCACATGTGGATCTTGTCGAAGTAGTCTTCACCCACTCGCACCGCCAATGGTTCGAGGCCGAACTGGATGAAGCCGCAGCGCTGGTAGAGATTGAACGCGGCGTCATTGCCGGCGGTGACGGTGAGCTGGAGCAGTTTTAGCGCCGGGTGGTTTTGCGCTTCGGCAATGGCCGCCTGCACCAGTTCATGGCCCAGGCCGTGCTGACGAAAATCCGCCGACACGTACATGCCGAACAGCGTGGCTTTATGGCGGGCCTTTTCGCGCGGTTCGAAGGCCAGGCCGACGATACCGGCCAACGTGCCGGCTTCAAACGCGCCAAGCACCACATCGAGCTTGCTGGTCAGACGCCCTTCCCACCAGCTCAGCGGCATCACCGCGCGCTCGCGCACGCTGGAGGTGAACGCCTGCGGATGGCGGTCATAGGCTTCGAGCATCAGTTCGCGGTAAGCCAGGGCATGGCTGGCGTCCAGTCGTTCGATCCACATGCTCACGCCACCCTGCGTTGCTCAAGCATCAGCCGTACAGCGAGGCCGCCCAGCACCAAGCCCATGAAATAACGCTGCAGCGCCAGCCATGTCGGGTTGCGCACGAACCATGAAGCGATACCCGCCGCGAACAACGCGATCAGCAAGTTGACGCAAAAACTCACGCTGATCTGGGTCAGGCCGAGTACGATGCTTTGGGTGAACACCGAGCCGTGTTCAGGGGTGATGAATTGCGGGAACACCGAGAGGTAGAACACCGCGATTTTCGGATTCAGTGCGCTGGTGAGAAAGCCCATGGTGATCAGCTTTCGCGACGAATCCGCCGGCAGTTGCTGCGCCTCGAACGGCGAGCGCGCTCCCGGTTTCAGCGCTTGCCAGGCCAGCCAGAGCAAGTACAGCGCACCGGCCCACTTGAGCACTTCATAGGCCATCGGCACCGCCAGAAACACCGCCGTCAAACCGGCCGCGGCCGCGAACATGTGCACAAAGAATCCACTGACCACCCCGAGCAACGACGTGACTCCGGCCTTGCGCCCCTGACAGATCGAACGCGAGATCAGGTAGATCATGTTCGGCCCCGGCGTCAGCACCATCAGCAATGCGGCAGCAGCGAAAATCAGCAGGTCTTGCAGCGGGATCATGGCAAAGTCCTTTGCGGAGATGATCAGGCGATCTCGATCAGCGAATTGCGATAAAACGGCAGGATCAGGTCGCGTGTCAATGGCGCCAGTACGACAGCAGGATCAGTGGCCGGATCGACCCAGATCACTTCTTCGATTTCCGCTGCCGGCGTGACTTCAGTGTCGATGATCAGTTGGAAGATGTCCGCTTGTACAACGAATCCCGGCTCGTTGGCGGCGGGAGCGGAAAACTGGCCGAGAAAAGACGCCTGCGCCGGATCGATCTGCAAGCCCAACTCCTCTTCCAGCTCACGCGCCAGCGCGTGCACCGGTAACTCGTGCACTTCGATCTTGCCGCCCGGTTGCATGAACGCCGTGGTGCCGCGCTTGCGCACCAGCAAGGTGTGGCCCTGAGTGTTGAGCAACAGCGCAGCGGCAATGCGAATGGTCTGGGAAGGCGTCGGCATACACGGTGTCCTTTGGCGCAAAGGCGCCAAGGATCACATGCCTGTCAACCAAGTGCCAAGCCGCAGGACTCAGGTCGCTTCCTGAAAATCCATCTCCGGCGGTTGGCGACGGAAGCCACCGGTGAGCACGGCAAGATAAACCACGCCGATCGCCAGCCAGCTCAAGCCCAGATACACCGCCAAGTGATCAAGGCTGACCATCAGCCATATATCCGCCAGCAGACCAATGAACGGAAAGATCAAAAACAGCACCAGCTCACGCAGTCCCTTTTTCTCGCCACCGATCCAGTAATGAAAGATCACCGACAGATTGACCAGACTGAACGCCAGGAAGGCGCCGAAGTTGATGAACGAAGTCGAGGTGGTCACGTCGAGTTTCAGCGCCAGCAACGCCACCACGGCGCACAGCAGGATGCTGTTGACCGGTGTGCCGAAGCGCGCGTGCAAGGTGCCGAAGAACGACTTCGGCAACACGCCGTCGCGGCCCATGGCGAACAGCAACCGCGAGCCGCTGGCCTGCGCCGACAGCCCCGAGGCGAACTGACCGACAATCAAACCGATCAAAAAGATCGACACAAACAGATCACCGCCGATATTGCGGGCGATTTCATAGGCGGCCGAGTCAACGCTGTCGAACTGGAACGACGGGTGCGCGATCTGCACGAAATACGAAACGCCGACGAAGATCAGCCCGCCGATCAGGGTGATCAACATGATCGCCCGTGGGATGGTGCGGCGCGGGTCGCGGGTTTCTTCGGTCAAGGTGCTGACCGCGTCGAAGCCGAGGAACGAATAGCAGGCGATGGCCGCGCCGCTCATGATCAGCGGCATGTGCATGTCGCCGTTGAAGAACGGTTTGACCGACCACAACGGCGTGCTCGCATCGCCGCCGATGTAGTGCACGCACAGCGCGACGAAAGCGATCAGCACGAGGAACTGCACCAGCATCAGCAAAGCGTTGATGCCGTTGGCCAGTTTCAGGCCAATGATGTTGATCGCGCTGGTGATGCCGATGAACGCCAGCACCCAGATCCATTGCGGGATGGACGGGAATGCCGACGCCAGATACGCCGCGCCGATCAGCCAGATCGCCATCGGTAGAAACAGGTAATCGAGCAATACCGCCCAACCGGCGATAAAGCCGAGTTTCGGGCTGATTGCCTTGCGCACGTAGCTGTAAGCGGAACCGGCGACGGGGAATGCAGCGGCCATGCGCCCGTAACTCATCGCGGTGAAGAACATAGCAATCAGTGCCGCCAGATAGGCGGCGGGGACCATGCCGGCGGTGGATTGGGCGAGGATGCCGAAGGTGCCGAGGACAATGATCGGCGTCATATAGGCGATGCCGAACAGCACCACCGACCCTAATGAAAGGGTGCGTTGCAAACGAGCCATGGGCGACTTACTCCGAATGTTATTGGATTTATGGCAGAGCCGGGTTCGGCGAATGTTTTCGGGTGTGGCTTTGTTGTTCTGGTGTTGTTTGAGTTTTTTGTTCGGCTTGAAATCTTTTCCCCCTCACCCCAGCCCTCTCCCCCAGGGGGGCGAGGGGGAAAGGGAGCCGATCTCCATGGGTTTCAAATCCTGAGTTCGACTTGAACTCGTAGATTCAATCCTCAGTTCGACTTGAACTCGCAGATCAAATCCTGAGTTCGACTCGAATGCGCAATTTCAAATCCTGCGCCCAATTCGAATTCACAGCTTCAAATCCTGAGTGCGATTCGGTATCTCAGGTCGGCGTACCTCGGACAATCAACTCGGTCAGTCCCCTCTCCCTCCGGGAGAGGGTTAGGGTGAGGGCATCCGTCAACGGCGTGGAATCAACAACTCACGAACACCATCGCCACGCTCCACCACCTCCCCTGGCAACTTCAAACGCTGATCATCCAGATAGCGATAATCCCTGCGTGCAATCTCCAGTTGAGCGAAATCCAGCTCAACACTGAACTGCCCTTCTTCCCGTCCGGCCTCAAACAGCAACGTCCCCAGCGGATCGACCAACGCACTGCCACCGGCAAACATCAAACCGTCATCCCCCGCCTCCACGCGATTGACCATCAACGCAAAGGCCTGATTCTCCTGCGCGCGGGCCATGATCGCGGTGCGGTGCGTCGGCGCGTACGGATCCATATTGCCGTTGGTCACGATCAACAGTTCGGCACCGAGTTGCGCCAAGGCGCGGGCCGACTCCGGAAACTCGATGTCGTAGCAAATCAGCAAGCCAACGCGCACGCCGTTCCACTCGCAGGTGGCGTAGCGGTCACCGGCCTCGAACACGCCGCGATCCGACGCCCACAGATGGGTCTTGCGGTATTTCAGGGCAATGCCTTCAGGGGTAATCAGCAGCGTGGTGTTGTAGAAACGCCCGTTGTCGTTTTCGGCCATGCCGATCACCACGGCGATGTTGCGTTCGCGCGCGGCGGCCAGCACCGCGCTGACGGTCGGGCCGTCCAACGGTTCGGCGGTGTGCGCCACGGTTTCGGCCGTCGGGAAGCCCATCAGGTGGGTTTCCGGGAACACGATCAATTGCGTGTCGGCAGCGCACGCGGCAATCGCCGCCAGGGCGCGTTCGAGGTTGTATGCCGTGGCATTGTCACGGCCCGCCAGTTGGGCGAGTTCGACTTTCATGAGGGTTCCCTTGTTATGAGCGTCGGGCGCTGAAAGATTGCCCGGTGGCTGTCTGTGGGCCAGTATGCGCAGCAAGCGAGCGGCCAGGGAATTACGCGGCCGGGGTAACCCGATAGGGGTAGATCGATGACACTTTCGTTTGACGACATCACCTGGCACCGCGCCGTCGGGCAATTGATCGACGCGCTCGACAAGCCGAATTTCTGGGCGCAACTGGTGCGACTGCTCGACCAATACGTGCCGTTCGATAGCTGGGTGGTGCTGCTGTTCAGCGCCGATCAACACCCGCAAGTCTTCGCCGAATGCCCGGGCGCAGACGGCAACCCTGACCCGTTGTTTCAGGATTATCTGCGCGGCCTGTACCTGCTCGACCCGTTCTACATCGCCTGTCGCGAGCAAACGCGCACCGGTTTGTATCGCCTCTCGGAAGTGGCACCGGAGCATTTCGAACTGACCGAGTATTACCAGCGATACTTTCGTCTGAATGTCGTGGCCGACGAAATCCAGTTCAATTGTCAGCTCGAAGGCGATCGCACGCTGTGTCTGTCACTGGGCAGTGAAAAACGTTTCACTGGCGAACATATCGCCTTGCTGTCATTGATCCAGCCCTGGGTGCTGGGCCTGCTGCGCCAGCGGTTACCGTATGAAATCAACGAAACCGTGGCCCTCGCCGCCGCCCCTGTCCGGGCAGACTGGCGGGTGCAACTGGAGGCGTCGGTGCAGCAACTCAAAGGTGCACAACTGACCGCCCGCGAGCTGGATGTTGGGCGTTTGATGCTCAGCGGTTGCTCCAGTAAAGAAATCGCCCGTAAGCTGGAAATCTCCGTAGAAACCGTGAAAGTCCATAAGAAACACATGTACAGCAAGCTGGGGATCAAATCCCAGTCCGAGCTGTTTTCGATTTTTCTTCAGGCGCAAAACGCCTGATCGTTTGGTGAAGTTGCTTTTTGTGGGAGCGAGCCGGCTCGCGAATGCGTCGGATCAGACAATAATTTTTCTACTGACAGGTCGCTTTCGCGAGCCGGCTCGCTCCCACAGGGATTTTGTACATCCCTGAGCCTTTCGCCGAAATCTCTGAGTCCGAACCAAGGAAACCGTATGAGCCTGTCACTCCTGAGCCGCTACGCCTTCTTTGCCGTCTGCGTGATATTTACCCTCGCCAGCCTGCCTTTCCTCGAACATGACTGGCTGTGGCCGATCACTGCGGTCACCGGCGTGCTGAGCCTGATCGGTCTGTTCGACCTGCTGCAAAGCCCGCACGCGGTGCGCCGCAACTACCCGATCCTCGGCAACATCCGTTACCTGGTCGAAGGCATCCGCCCGGAAATCCGCCAATACCTGCTGGAATCCGACAGCGATGCCCTGCCCTTCTCCCGCGCGCAACGTTCGCTGGTTTATTCGCGAGCGAAAAACGAAACCGCCGACAAACCCTTCGGCACACTGATCGATGTCTACCAATCCGGTTTCGAATTCATCGGCCACTCGATGCGCCCGGCGCCACTGACCGACCCGAGCAGTTTCCGCGTCACCGTCGGCGGCCCGCAGTGCTCGCAGCCGTACTCGGCCTCGGTTTTCAATATTTCGGCGATGAGCTTCGGCTCGCTCAGCGCCAACGCCATCCGTGCGTTGAACCAGGGCGCTAAACTCGGCAACTTCGCCCACGATACCGGCGAAGGCAGCATCAGTCCGTATCACCGCGAACACGGCGGCGACCTGACCTGGGAACTGGGCAGCGGCTACTTCGGCTGCCGCACCAGCGACGGCCGTTTCGACCCGGAACGCTTTGCTACCCAGGCACAGAATCCGCAAGTGCGGATGATCGAAATCAAGATGAGCCAGGGCGCCAAACCCGGCCACGGCGGCATCTTGCCCAAACACAAAGTCACCAAGGAAATTGCTGAAACCCGCGGGATCATGATGGGCGAAGACTGCGTGTCGCCGTCGCGCCACAGCGCGTTTTCCACGCCGATCGAAATGATGCAGTTCATCCAGCAACTGCGTGAACTGTCCGGCGGCAAACCGGTGGGCTTCAAGTTCTGCCTCGGCCACCCGTGGGAGTTCATGGGCATTGCCAAAGCCATGCTGGAAACCGGCATCCTGCCAGACTTCATCGTCGTCGACGGCAAGGAAGGTGGCACCGGCGCCGCACCGGTCGAGTTCACCGACCACATCGGCGTGCCGATGCGCGAAGGCCTGTTGTTTGTGCACAACACCCTGGTCGGCCTCAACCTGCGTGACAAGATCAAACTCGGCGCCAGCGGCAAGATTGTCAGCGCCTTCGACATCGCCAGCGTGCTGGCCATCGGCGCCGACTGGGCCAACTCCGCACGCGGCTTCATGTTCGCGATCGGCTGCATCCAGTCGCAAAGCTGCCACACCAACAAATGCCCGACCGGCGTAGCGACTCAGGACACTTTGCGCCAGCGCGCGCTGGTGGTGCCGGACAAGGCGCAGCGCGTGTTCAACTTCCACCGCAATACCCTCAAGGCGCTGGCGGAAATGTTGGCAGCGGCCGGCCTCGAGCATCCGTCGCAACTGTCGGCCAAGCACTTGGTGCGGCGCATGTCGGCGACCGAGATCAAACTGTTCTCGCAGTTGCACGTATTTCTGAAACCGGGGGAATTGCTCACCGGGGAAGTGAATGGCGAGTTTTACTCGCGGATGTGGCAGATGGCGCGGGCGGACAGTTTCGAGCCGCAGGAAGTCGCGGCCGCATAACGACCAATGCGCCGGTCTGCGCAACGGACTGGCGCGAACGACCAGCACCTCACCACTGCAACAACCGTCCGTGCGGCGGCTCTTTCATGACGATAAAGCCATAATCGCCGAGCAGATAAATGCGGTAATACAGACTCTCCACCAGCGCTGGATAACCCCTGTAGCCGACGTGAGAGGCGTTACGTCGCTCACGTTCGGCAACCACATTGGTGATGCCCATCGACGGCAGGTTCTCTGCGAGCATGTAGTAATCGACATTCAGCAGATAACGCAAAACCGGTAGCTGCCTGAACGATCCCTCGGCACTGGCCAGCCAGCGCTCGGAGTAATTGATCGACAGGTAAATACGCTTGGCTTCACGCAGTTCGCGATGGGCGGCGATGTCGTGACCGAGGCTGTACAGCGCAGCTGTGGCGAAGGTTTTCTGCATGTTCAACACGCGGCCGTAAGCAAACGACAGCGACAACGTCGCCAATAGCGGGATCACCAGCAGCAAAGGCAACAAACGGTGACAGGGAGCCAGCGCCAGACGTGCGAGAAAGAACAGAAACACCAGCAGCACACCAAACCCCATCAACGTTCGCGCGCCCTCATTGAAATCGCGGAACAGCAACGTGATACCCGGCACC
This sequence comes from Pseudomonas sp. TNT2022 ID642, assembly GCF_028656995.1. Taxonomy (NCBI): domain Bacteria; kingdom Pseudomonadati; phylum Pseudomonadota; class Gammaproteobacteria; order Pseudomonadales; family Pseudomonadaceae; genus Pseudomonas; species Pseudomonas sp. TNT2022 ID642. The sequence goes on from NZ_JAMDGW010000010.1 coordinate 24,025, forward strand.
AGCAATACCAGCACCGCGAAAGTGGCCAGGCCGAGGATCGCATAGCTCGCGCGCCGATCCATCCCTGCGAGACGCGCCAGCCCCCAGAGCGCAAAAAGCACCAGAGCAGCAAACACCCAAAGATATCCACCGTGAAACAACAGCGCGATTTTTTCCAGCACGCGGCCCATGTTGGTGATGATTTGCAGTAATGGATGCCCTGCCCTGTCGAGCAGCTGCGCTTGCCGCGAGGCCGCCATGAACGGGTACGCGGTGACGTCGTAGATCGCGATGCCGAGAGCGAGTTGCGCAAGCCTGCCGCCGAGCAACTGCCAGACCTCCGTCCACGAGACACGCCGGTGCAACGCCCTGAGCAACTCCACACAACACAAGCCCAGAAAGACGTTGACGCTGATCTGGTACAGCCCGAGACCCAGCGCAATCAATGCCGCCGGTATCAGCCAGCGTTGTACCCGCGTTGAACCGTCAAAGGTCACCGCGCAGACCATCGCCACCAGACTGAAGGCCATACTCGGCCCGTCGTACTGATAGGAGAAATTCTGCAGCAGGAACGGGTTGTACCAAAGCGGCAACGGCACCAGACAACAGGCCAGCGTCGGCTCGGCAAAGTAGTGAAACGTCAGGCGCGTCAGCGCCAGGCTCATCGCCACAGTGGCAAGCAGCAACGGCAAAGGGAAGATATCCGGCGCAGCGCCGGTGAACGTCAACGCCTGATACAGCCAGTCGGCGAACAGCCGCCCGTAACCGGCCCAGGCATTACCGGCGGCCAGCGCACGCCAGTTGTCGTCGATGTAGGGATAGTCGGCGAGGATCAACGGCAGAACATACAATCCGGTCGCCAGCACAAAGAACAGCAGGACCTGGCGCCGGCCGAGTTCGCGAACGAAAAAATCGCTGATCCTCATGGCTGCGCCTCTATTCACTACCGCGCCAAGTGATACAGATTTGAACCTCAGCGTCGGGTTTGTATCGCTCTTTCAGACCGGCGGTAAAACGGCAAAAGATCGCAGCCTGCGGCAGCTCCTACAGGGTGAGATTCTCTGTAGGAGCTGCCGCAGGCTGCGATCTTTTGCTTTTCGCTGGTGTGATTTACAACTTACGACGCCGAACGCACCGCGCCTTGCGCTGCGTTGGTCGGTTGCAGCTTGAACACGTAGAACAACACTGTCAGCAGCACCAGGAACGCAGGTCCCACATACAGCGCCACGCGAGTGTCCGGGAAGTACGCCATCAGGCCGACCACCAGCACCAGGAACGCCAGGGCAAAGTACGAGCTGACCGGGTACAGCCACATTTTGTATTTCAGTGCCGCGCGTTCGCTGGCGCTCAGGCCTTTGCGGAATTTCAGCTGAGCCAGCAGGATCATCACCCAGGTCCAGATCGCGCCAAAGGTGGCAATCGAGGTCACCCAGACGAAGACTTTCTCCGGCACCAGATAGTTGAGCATTACGCCCAAGAGCAACACCGCAATCGACAGCAACAGCGCACGACGCGGTACACCATTATTCGATGTTTTGGCAAAACCCGCCGGTGCCTGACCATTCTGCGCCAGGCTGTAGAGCATGCGCCCAGTGCTGAAAATGCCACCGTTGCACGACGACAGCGCCGCAGTGATCACCACGAAGTTGATGATGCCGGCGGCGGTCTTGATGCCCAGACGTTCGAAGGTCATCACGAACGGACTGCCCTGAGTGCCGATTTCATTCCATGGGTAGATCGACAGAATCACGAACAGTGCGCCGACGTAGAACAGCAGAATACGCCAGAACACCGAGCCGATCGCGTCAGGAATGGTCTTCTGCGGGTTCTTGGCTTCACCGGCGGTCAGGCCGATCATCTCGACACCGAGGTAGGCGAACATGACCATTTGCAGCGACATCAGCACGCCGGTCACACCGTTGGGCATGAAGCCGCCATGCGCCCACAAATTGGAAATCCCCAGCGCCACACCGTCATTGCCGAAGCCGAAAGCGATGATGCCGACGCCGCCGATGACCATGGCGATAATGGTGACGATCTTGATCAGGGCGAACCAGAATTCGAATTCACCGAAGGCTTTCACCGCAATCAGGTTGATCGAACCCATGCTGATCAGCGCCGCGAGCGCCCAGATCCAGCGCGGTACATCGGGAAACCAGATGCCCATGTACACGGCCACGGCTGTGATTTCCGCGACGCAGGTCACCAGCCACAGGAACCAATAGTTCCAGCCAGTGAGAAAACCGGCCAACGGGCCGAGATAGTCTTGCGCGTAACGGCTGAAGGAGCCGGCGACCGGGTTGTGCACAGCCATCTCGCCGAGCGCGCGCATGATCACCAGGATCGCCAGGCCACCCAGAATGTAAGACAGCATGATCGCCGGGCCGGCCATTTCGATGGCCTTGGCCGAACCTAAAAACAGACCGACGCCGATACAGGCACCGAGCGCCATCAGGCGAATATGCCGTTCGCCGAGTTCGCGTTTGAGCGGACCGCCCTGAGCGGTGTCGCCGTGAGGCAGGTGATTGCCAACTGGCATAGGGGTGCAACCTCGTCTTGTTATTGGATATGACCACCGAGTATCGAAGCGTCGGCCGATAAGCCTTGGCTTGAAATGAAACCGCGCCTGCTTTGTGGGCAGACGCGTCTTGCAGGGCAACCTGAAAGATCAGCGGGGCGTGCAGTATAAAAACCTTGATGCAGGGTTTTTCACTCTATAAACCAAAAGATTCAGCGGGAGTTGCCGCAGATACGCCAGCTGGCCGAGGAGATCAACTGGTAGCTGTAGGAAAACTCGCCACTAAAAACGCCGGCGAGTATTGCACAACCTTGGTGCGTCGTCTTTTCAACGTGCGTTTTTATCCGGAGAAATCGGGTATCAGGCCGCGCTGCTTTGCCGTGTCGCAGTGACCGCGGTTTTCACGACTCTGGAACCGGTTCTGATGACCTTGTCCTGAAAAAAAGCCTTGGCCACTCGGGTTGGCTTGTCAAAAAAACCGGGATCTTTAACGGAATATTGTGCAATTGTCGGAGCACCATACTGGGCCTGATAGTGAAGCACCCACTCACCCGTAGTCCGCTCATATTTCATGTAAGCAAACCCCGTCAGAATCATGTACGCGTTGCCGCTTTCATCATTAAGCAAGCCGTAATCCGGAAACTCCATGGCGGCACTCAATCCCCAACCATGTTCGTGGCCGGGCAGATCGTTGTACTGAGCAGCTTCCTTGCCAGATTCCACATGTCTTACGCGCAGGACGTTTTCCCCCATCTGATCGACGATAAAAGAGCAGCCGCTGAACCCGGGCGTAAACACATGATCGGGCTCGCCCCATCGAGGGTGAACGGGAATGTCGACATATCCTCCCTGAGGCGCCCAATACCCCGATAACGCATTGGTCTGGTGTGGCAGTTCGTCAGGAGTGCTCCACACGCTGATTGCGTTGAATTCGCCTTCGACCACGCCGGAAGTTGTCATCCGTTGCATGGCAAAAATCATCTGCCCCCCTCCTTGGGTATTGATCATTTGCGGATCTATCTTGCGGATATCCGACCAGAACTGGGACTTGAAAAGATCAGTGCTGATAGGAAGATTATCGAATTGCGGGGCCGCCAGGGCCTGATGAATATTCGTCGGCCTGCTGGTGAAAGGGACAAATTCAAACGGCCCCCAGTCGTAGGAAAGATGGCGAACATCGTTGAGCGTCACCACTTCGATCCGCGGTTCCCACAGACCGTTGGGCAAACGCTCGCGCTGGAAAGGCGGGCGCCCCCATACCGGCCTGCCAGAGGTACCTGGCTGCGGCCCGCTGACGGCGTCCGAGTCATGCAGTTCATCGGTGATATTGCCGCCGAACAGCGACTGCGGTTGCCATTGATCCGGCGCCACTTGCCGATACCTGCGAGCCGCCAGTTCGTTGAAACCGGAATCGACAAGGATGACGTCGACTACTTCCGCGTTAAGGGTGAAATCATTCTTGACGCGATACACCGCGACCTTGCCCCGCTCATCCATATTGCGAATATAGCGGCGCTGCCCGTCAGCACTTTGCAAGATCCCTTTGCCTGCCGGGCTGAGGCGGGCCACTTCGGATGGCCTGACGGCATAGCGACGAAACTGCCTGTTATTGAACCCGGCAGGTGTCGGTTCAACTTTTGTCGAAGGAGGTGGCAACGCAGGTTGCCATTCGCCAGCCCCGTCTTGCTCAACGAGCGGCTGGTAAGCCTGCGGATTGTTCGGATGAAGAATTCTTGATTGCCCGGTGGCCGGTTCAATGACTGTCTCGAAGACACCGTCCTCGACCTTTACATAGTGTCTGGCGCCGACCACAAATTGATTCTGTGGATCAGGCTTCACGTCTGCCAACGAAACGTCGCTTCGATAAGGTGCAAGGTCAGGCTTCCACAAACGCTTCTGTCCTGCGGGCATTTCAATCGGCTTGAACTCTGAATGAATACCGGCCAGCAAAGGCAGAGTCGCCACACCAATGCCGATATTTTCCAGCACGTCGGTGATGTGTTCCCAGCCGGCTTCCTTGTCGCCCTTGCTGAGTTCATCAAGCCCTCCAGCACTTCGTCCATCAGTTGTACGGCCGACACCCCGAGCATGACCAACCCCAATGGAGGCACTGCAAAAGACAGCACATTCAATGCGGCCAGGCCGACTTCGAGAAATATCGCGAGCAAGGATTGCTCATCCCGCACATCGGCATCGGCATTGGACACAGCAGCATCGCGGGCATCGCTGAAAATCCGCTGGTTGAACTCCCGATGCAATGTTGTCCAGATGTCGTAGTGCTGAACCCAGGGATCGCCCGAGGGATCCAGCACCCTGAGTTGCAGAAGAAAATCGGGCTCATGCTTCTGCCGACGGGTTTCGTGATCCCACAACCGCGGTTTGCCTGACGCCGTAGGAACCTCTTCGGTAAAGCTGTAGTAGAACGTCGAACGATCCTTGTAACGCATGAACCGGCTGAAGAATTGTTGATAGGCCGTTGGCGCCTTGGACGAGTCGCTTTCAGAGCGACGCACGAACTGTTCAATCAATCGGGCCTTGAGTTCCGTCACTGTCGCGTAGTGTTTAACGGGATGATCGGGATCGTCGGGAATGTAGGCGATGAAAGCGTTATTGGCGTAACCGTCAACGGTCGGCAGCAGGTCGTCCAGAATGCTTTCATCGTCCGGGTCGGCGATCTCGAAAATGATACAGCTGTGCACGGGCAACTCATTGAAACTCAAGCTGCGATACCACAGTGTCTTACCGTCGACGTGAACAGGCTCCTTCCCTTCTATACTCGACATCAATGCTTCAAAATGTTCGCGACGAATATCACCTTTACACAATGCAATATAACTCGCAGCTTTCAGTGCTGCTTTCTGGTAGTTGACGAACAGCTTATTCAGCTTGTCCCGAGCACCGCCGTCATCCCAGTGAAGTTCAGTATGCAAGTAGGCCTGATAGTGTTTCCCGATATCGAGTAGCCGGCATAACGCGATAAATTCATGAACATCCAGTCCAACTTCGACTTCCGCTCTTCCTGAAGCGGTCATATAGCAATGCGGCTTGAAAAAGAACATCGCCTTTTTTTCAGCCGGGTGGTTATGCAGGGCGGCGTCCACCAGCGAAGCGGGTGGAATCTGCGAGGAGTGAAAATCACTTTTACCGGACAAATCCACTTGCACCCGATTGACGTCCAGATCCAGCCCGGTCCTTTCCTTGATGGCCTTCGCCAGCAATGGTGCGGCGAATTCATGAGGACTTTTCACCGATGCCATGGCGTTATTCAGCAACGTGTGCGCCGCTATACTTTCTTCTATCAGCCTTCGAGCTTCGTCGCGTTGTTTGGGCGACGCAGTCTTTAGCCATTGTGGTGCATCGGCATCAAAACTTTTCAACATCTCCAGATTTTCTTTTGACATATTCAACAATGGCGACGGCGTTGCGGCCGTAACAACATCAACATGTTCGGCAATACTGAAAACCTGACCACGAGATTCAAACATGACTTCATCCCAGACAAATAAAATTGAAGCCCGAGTTAACATCAAAACATTCAACAGGCGAAGCCGGCGAGTGCTACCAGACTTTGGCAACTTACATTCATACAAATAACCGCTACTGAAAAGTTACAACTGTGTTTTTTTGATTCGCAGTCGCTCAACCCGCCACATCACACCGCATTTTCCGTGCCGTACCTCCACGCCTGCCCCGACTGCACATTTTTTTCACCAGCCCCAACCACCGTCTAAGCTTCAGACAAGTCCGATCAATCTGCGTGAATGGATCAATCGACTATGGGCGCTTTGTGGCAAACCGATTCGAGTAAAGCCGTGGTTCCGACTGACCGTGTGGATGAAGCGCCTGTCCCTGAAAAACCCCGCCGCAACCGGCATGGGTGGAAGGCTTTCTGGTTGTTGCTGGTGATTATCGCGATCGTGGTAGGGCTGGCCGCGTCCAAGGAAATGCGCACCTCGCGCTTTCAGTCGCGCGAGCTCAGCCGGTACGCGGCTTCGCTGACTTACCATCTCGAACCCGGTCCCAGTGAAGCGATTCGCTATCCAGGCAACGGGCCGTTCGATCTGCGTCTGGGTTACAGCTCGCTGGATGAATTCCTTCCGCGCCTGCTCAAACGCAATTACGTCATCACCGAGCAGACGCGTTTTTCCCCGGCGCTGCTCAGCTATACCGACAAAGGCCTGTTCGTGCCGTACTCGGAGAAGATCCAGGCCGGGCTGTCGATCACCGACTGCCGGGCTGCGCCGCTGTACAAGTACAACTATCCGCAACAGCTGTACGCAAGCTTCGCGGCGATCCCGCCGGTGGTGGTCAGCAGTCTGTTGTTCATCGAAAACCGTTTTCTGCTCGACCCGAAACAGCCACTGGCCAACCCGGCAGTGGACTGGCCGCGCTTCGGCATGGCGGCGTGGTCGCAAGTGGCGAAATTGCTGCGTTTGCCGGGCCAGTCGGCGGGCGGCAGTACCTTGGCCACGCAACTGGAAAAGTACCGGCATTCGCCGGATGGCCTGACGGTGTCCGGTGCCGAGAAACTGCGGCAGATGATGTCCGCCAGCGTCCGGGCCTATCAGCCCGGTCCAGAAACCCTGGGGGCACGGCAGAACATCGTGCGCGATTACCTCAACAGCGTGCCGCTCTCGGCGGTGCCGGGGCATGGTGAAGTGCATGGCATGGCCGAAGGCTTGCGCGTCTGGTACGGCAGCGACTTCAACCAGGCCAACGCACAATTGAACAGTCCGGCCACGGACCCGAAAACCATGGCTGCCAAAGGCCTGGTCCTGCGTGAAATGCTCTCGCTGATGATCGCCCAGCGTCGCCCTTCGCATTACCTGACCAAGGGCCGCGAAGAGCTTGCCGACCTCACCGACAGCCACTTGCGCCTGCTCAAGCAGAACGGTGTGATCGACAGCGCGTTGGCCGATGCCGCCCTGACCAGCAAGGTGACTTACCGCGACTGGCAGACCCAGCCGACCATTCAGCCGATCGAGACCAACAAGGGCATCAGCGTCGCCCGCAGTCGTCTGGCGAGCATGCTCAACCGGCCGCTGTACGACCTCGACCGCCTCGACCTCTCGGCCACCAGCACCCTGCAGGGCGACCTGCAAACCCAGGCCACCGCGTACCTGAAGAAACTCGCCGACCCAGCCTATGCCGCCGAAATCGGCCTGCTCGGCGAACGCTTGCTGACCACCACCAGCACCACGCAAGTGCGCTACAGCTTCACCCTCTTCGAACTGACGCCGGACGGTTCCCGCGTGCGGGTGCAGACCGACAGCACCGACCAGCCGTTCGACATCAACGAAGGCAGCAAACTCGAACTCGGCTCAACGGCAAAAATGCGCGTGCTCACCACTTACCTGCAAATCATCGCCGAACTGCATGACAAGTACGGCGCCATGAGCGTGCCGGAACTGAAGAAAGTCGAAGTCCCCGATCAGGATCGCCTGAGCCAGTGGGTCATCGATTACCTGATCCAGAACAAGGATCACGACCTGTCGAAGCTGCTCGGCGCAGCCCTTGACCGCAAATATTCGGCCAGCCCCGGCGAAGCGTTTTTCACCGGCGGCGGCTTGCACACGTTCCACAACTTCCGCAAGGAAGACAATGGCCGCCTGCCGACCCTGCGTGATGCTCTGCGCGAGTCGATCAACCTGCCGTTCATTCGGCTGATGCGCGATGTGGTGCGTTATGTCACTTATTCAGGGCCCAATAGCAGTGCCGAACTGCTCAAGGACGATCGCGATCCGCGCCGGCAGGAATACCTGGCAAGTTTCGCCGACCGCGAAGGTACGGCGTTCCAGCTCAAGTTCTGGAAAAAATACAGGAACAAAGACACGCAGGCACGCCTCGACACCTTCCTCGACAGCATGCGCCCGACACCGATCCGCATGGCCGCCGTGCATCGCTACCTGCTGCCCGAGGCCAGTCAGGAAGACTTCAACACGTTTGTGCGCTCCCACCTCAAGGGCGCCAAGCTCAGCGAAAAACTCACCGATGATCGCCTGATCCGCCTCTACGATTCCTACGGTCCTGGCAGTTACGATTTGCCTGATCAAGGCTTCATCGCCAAGGTGCATCCGCTGGACCTGTGGATGATGGGCTATCTGTTGAATCACCCGGACGCGACCTTCAGCGAGATCGTCAAGGCCAGCCATTTCGAACGTCAGGAAGTTTATAGCTGGCTGTTCAAGAGCAAGCACAAGGGCGCCCGCGACAGCCGGATTCGCACCATGCTCGAGATCGAGGCGTTCCTCGAGATTCACCAGCGCTGGCAGAAAGTCGGGTATCCGTTCGATCACCTGGTGCCGTCGCTGGCCACCGCCATCGGCAGCTCCGGTGACCGCCCCGCCGCACTGGCCGAATTGATCGGCACCATCCTCAATGACGGCGTACGCATGCCGACGCTGCGCATCGACAGCCTGCATTTCGCCGCCGGCACGCCGTACGAAACGCAACTGGTCAACGACCCGCATGTCGGCAAACGGGTGATGCCGTCCGAGGTCGCCACGGCCATGCGCGAAGCACTGTCGCAAGTGGTCGACGCCGGTACGGCAAAACGTGTTTCCGGCAGTTTCAAACTGGCTGATGGCAGCCCACTGGCCATGGGTGGCAAAACCGGGACCGGTGACAACCGCATCGAGGCCATCGGTTCGGGCGGTCGCATCCTCAGTTCGAAGTCGATCAACCGCACAGCAACCTTTGTGTTCTTCATCGGCGATCACCATTTCGGCACCTTGACCGCATTCGTTCCGGGTCGCTCGGCGGAGAATTTCAAATTCACGTCGGCCCTGCCGGTGCAGGTGCTCAAAGGCATGGCGCCGATTCTGACGCCGTACCTGCAACCGGGCAGCGACTCGCAATGCAAACCGCCGCAGACCGACAGCGTGGCGATGCTCGAAGCGCCGCGCCCTACGGCGAGGTAACAAATCGTGTCGCCTCTTTCTGCATCAGGGTGACGAATTTTCGGTTCGGCGGGTGGTATTCATGTATTTTTCAGATTCGATTTTTCGTCGGGTTGCAGACCCGCAAAGCCGTTTGCCTCCCGATCTTTGAACTTTTGTTTTGCCCCGCCGTGGGTACGCTGATCACTCCTCAACAATCAAGGATGATTGGCCATGTCTCCCTCTCCCCAGCCTGCGGAAAACGCCGACAAAGGACGGCACTACGATTTCATCAAGTCCGCCGTCAACGACAGCTTCAAGACCGCCACCGTCAGCAGGGGCCTCGCCCTGGCCGCCTCGCCACTGAAGAATGAAGCCTGGTACACCGCCGCGCCCGCCGCGTACCTGAGCAAACTCGCCGCTGCCAACCTCAAGGCCTGGAGTTCGCAGAACCAGGTTGATCATCTCTTGGCGAAAACCGATCTCCATGCCTTTGCCGAGCCTCTGCTCAAGGCAGAAATCAAAGCACGGCACGGCATCGAGCCGGACGTGAAAACCACCTTTCTGCGCCTGTACCTGCCCAAGGACAAACCGTGGTACACCATCGATGTTTCCGGGGGTGTCGCAACCCGCACGGTCTCGCTGCTGGATGCCGCCCTGCACAACTTTGCCAGCAGTGAAACGGTCGGGCATGGCTCGGACTACATCAGCAAACCCGATGAGCGCGGTTTGTTCGATGTGCTGCCAATCAAAGGTGCAATGCCTGTCAGCCAGTTCCAGACGCTGTGCCGCGATCTGGATATCGGTGCGCAGTATAAAAAGCATCTGGAAAGCTACCTGCTTCCCGGCGAGCCACTGGCCGCAAGCGTGCTGCAACACAAGGTGAGCGAGAGCCAGAAAGATGCCCTTGCCGTCGCCGCGCACCTGGCACTGATCAAGGAAGATATCCCGTACGACGCCTACAAAATGCTCTTGAGCCTGGCCGAGGACAAACCACAACTGCTGCTCAACGGCCGCTCGATGCAGTGCTCTGACCTGTCAATGCTCGGCACTCGACTGACCGGTATCCTGGTCTTGACGCACGCCGTAACGGACAAGCGTGGCATCCGACGCCTGATCGTCTACATACCCCACGACCCGGATCACCCGCTCAAGGAGTACGACTCCCTCAAAGCCTTCCGGGATGAATTGGCGCGCCAGTTTCGCGAAGACCGAATCAGCGCCTCGACCGGCCAGACCTATCGCCAGTTCTTCAGTCAGTTTGTCGACCAGCAGCAGCGCGGGCACTTCTTCGCCGAGCTTGAGCAACGCCTGTTCATCGTCAGGTATCACCCGCGCCAGGACCCGACCGATCAGCGACCGCCGTGGCGCAAGGATCCGGTGGCCAACCCCAACCTGCAATTCAGTCGGGTGAAATTACAGGGCGATTACTGGCGCCATGCCTATCAGCAAAAGCTCAACAAGATCCTCAACGACGCCCGGGAAATCGCTGTCTCTACCGTCGACACCGACAGCAAGGCGCGCTGGGCGTGGTGGGATAACTTAAAGAAGATTGTCTCGGACATTTTCAACGTCGCGCTGTTGATCGCCACCCCGTTCGTGCCGGGACTGGGCGAACTGATGATGGCCTACACCGCTTACCAACTGACCAGCGACGTCATCGAAGGCATCGTCGATCTGGCCGAAGGTCTCTGGGAAGAAGCCGCCGGGCATGTCATCAGCGTAGTGACCGACATCATCCAGTTGGCCGCCTTCACCGCCGGCGCGCAGATCGGCGAAGCCTTTCGCGTGAAGCTGTCGCCATTGGTCGACGGGATGAAAGCGGTCAGGCTTCCCAATGGCAAAGAGAGTTTATGGCACCCGGACCTGAGTCCTTACGAACGCAACGAACTGATGCTTTCGCCAGGCGCCAGACCCGACCGCCATGGACTGCATCAGTACGCTAACGAAAACGTCCTGCCGCTGGAGGGCAAACTGTACTTTGTCGAAAAAGCCTCGACTAACGCGACGTCCAACACTCACCGCATCAAGCACCCGAGGCGCGCCAACGCCTACAAGCCGAAAATCGAACACAACGGTCACGGTGCCTGGGTGCATGAAATCGAAGCCCCGCAGGACTGGCCGAATGAAGCGCTGATGCGGCGACTGGGCCACCGCGTCGAACGTTTTTCCCCCACAGAGCTTGAGCAGATCCGCATCAGCAGCGGCACCGATCACAACGCGCTGCGCCAGATGCACATCGACAACAGCCCACCGCCGCCGCTGCTGGCCGATACGGTCAAACGCTTCAGCGCATACGACGATGTGCTTACGGCGAGTGCCGACATTCGCAGCGGTCGCCCGATCGATCCACAGGCTGTCTGGCTGGAACCGATACTGACCACTTTGCCGGGCTGGCCTGGCGGCAAAGCGTTGGAGGTATTTGCCGATGCCAGTCTGAGCGGCCATTCGCGCAAATACGGCAACCCGCAAGCTTTGCCGGCCGATACATTGAGCATCAGTCAGGGCGATCTCAACGCGGGCAGGTTGGTGGAGCGGGTGGTGGACTTTCTCGGTGACGAGGACCTGAATCATCTGACCGGTCAAGCGGCCAGTCGCGACGAACGTGTCGGCCTCTTGCGCAATCGGCTCGCGGACGCGGTTGATGAGCGACGCAGCGCCGTCGCACACCACGTGTATCAGGCCAGTGAACGCTCCGGTAAAACCGACATCCGCGTGGTCAAACAGACCTTTCCCGAGCTACCGCTCGTGCTCGCCGAGAAAGTCGTGGCCGAGGCAAGCCCGGCCGAATTGCAAAGAGTCGTCGACGAACAACGCCTGCCTCTGCGCCTGAAAAATCAGGCCCGAGAGCTGAACTTCGAAGCCAGCGCCGCCCGCGCCTACGACGGTTTTTTTCGCGATGAGCTGATCACCGCCGACACCGAACGACTGGCCCTCAACACCCTGAAATTCTACACCGACAGCTTCGGCGATCTGCGCATCGAAATCCGCGACGGCACCTGGGATGGCCCGTTGCGCTGCAGCGCCGGACCGCAGGAGGCAACCAGCGTCCGGCGTCTGATCCGCGATGAACACGGCCGTTATGCGGTGCTCGACGACAGCAATCGCGCACTGCATGACGCCGACGATTTCTATGCCTCGCTTCTGCGCGCGGTGCCCGAACAGACCCAGTCGGTTTTAGGCCATCGACGCGGCCAGAGTCATGCACTGAAACGCTGGATCATGGAAAAAGCCGCGCCGGCTGCCGAACGCCGGACGGTGTTGGCCGAACCACCCATTCGGCCGGTGGTGAGCATTGAAACCGAGACCCTGGTGCGCGGCTTGCCGCGGTTTCTCCGTCGATCGACACCGGATGAAAGAATAAAGGACCTCTTTCCCAAAATGAGCGAAAGGGAACGAACGACTTTTATTGAAGCTTTGGCACGCAAGGGCGAACCGGTCGACGCCATCGAGCGCCTTGAAAACGAACGCAAGGAACTGCACGACGAGTTGATGACCTGGAGTAGCAGTTATCGCGAATTTGATGTGGAAAGCGACTACTGGAACATTTCATCCGACTACTTGGAAAAAGGCGGCAGGTTCATCGAGACACGGCTGATTGAATGCTTTGATCGTCAAAGCGAGATTTTCGGTGAGCGCAGCCTGCATCCGGAACAAGGCTTGACGCTGGATTTATCTTCCGAGTTCCAGGGGTATGAACTCGAACGCTGGTGGAATGACCTGCGCAGGCGGCCAAAGATGAAAAAATACTTTGATCGCATCACGGCGCTGAAACTTGACCGGGCGCGCCTTTCTCCAGACCCCAGCGCTCTGCTGAGTACCTTCCCTGAGCTTCGCCAATTGAGCGCCCGCGAGTGCGAGTTGAAAGAAATGCCTTCCATCATCGGGTTGATGCGCCAACTCAAAGATCTGGACCTGACCGATAACGCCATCACACTGACCAGCGAATCCAGCCAGCAACTGGCCGGGCTGGATCAACTGCGAACACTGAATCTGAACGGCAATCCCCTGCGTCAACCACCCGATGTCGGACACATGGATCACTTGACTGAACTGCGCCTGGCCAAGACGAAAATCCAGACCTGGCCCGAAGGTTTGTTCCGTGTCGGCGCGATCGACAAACAGCGACCACAAAGCTTCTATCTGGATTTACGCGATGCACCAATCAACACCTTACCCGAGGTCACTCCCGGATCAGCGCAGGCTTACACCCTGAGCCGGGCGCGCTTCGATACGAAGCGATTGTCCGTCGAAGATCACGTGCGGTATGGCGAGTACCGTAAATCCGTAGGCCTCTCTTTTGCGCAGGAGAACTTTCCGGCCGCCGAAAACGAAATCAGTTATTGGCAATTGTTTCCCAAGAACTCCACTGCCTCCAGCCCTTCAGGATCGCTCAGCAAGTATCGCCTGGAGTCCTGGCATGATCTGATGGCCGAACCCTATTCGGAAGGTTTTTTCAGCGTGATTCGCAAGCAGCGAGAGAGCGCCGAATACCAAACGGATCATGGCCGCAGACGCCTGACCCAGCGGGTCTGGGAAATGGTAGACGCTGCCGCACTCGATGCCAGGCTGCGGGAAAAGCTGTTCCAGCAAATTGAGTCGCCCAAAGACCGCGCAGATCTCGGCGCCCGGTTGTTGAACTCATTGGGAATGAAAGTGCTGGTATCGAAGGCTTACGCCGGGTCGACTTCAGCCACCGAACTGGAAGCCAGCCTTGTGCGCCTGGCGCGCGGTGCCGCGCGGTTGGACCGGGTTGCCGATGAAGTCAGGGTCGAGTACAAAAACCAGACCGAACAAAACCTCATGGACCCCGGCATACCCGTGTCGGATGAAGTGGACATTCACCTGGCATTCGAGATCGGTCTGGCGCAAAGACTGGAACTGCCCTGGCAGTCCGAAAGCTTGCTGTATCCCCGCCCCTCTGGCGTCTCTGCGGAAAACATCGAGACGGCCTACAAGCTGATCATCAAGGACGAACAGGGTGACGGGCTGGTCAACGGGATGATCGACCTATCCTCCGAAAACTTCTGGGAAGAATATTTACGCCGTACCCACCCTGATGACTACGAAGCCAATGACCGTTTGTTCGACGACATGTCAGGGCAGCTCGACGAGCTGCGCAGCGCCCAGGCCGAATGGGCCAACGCCACCCCCCAGACGCCCCTGAATGCGCTGGCGCGCAAACTGGAAAGGCTCGCCGATCTGTTGGGCGTTCCCCAGGCAGAGGTGTTCAGCGGCGACCTCATGAGCGATGCAACCTATGAACGACTGTTCAATAAAATCGCCTATGAGCGCAAAGAGATTTCCAGAAAACTGACACGTGAAGCCATGGCCAAGACCGGTCTCTGACTTCCTTGATTTGCAACCCGGCCAGCCCCACAAGGAACTGGTCGGATTGCACCGCGACTAACCGACTTCCGAATCCCAGATCACCGTGATATTGCCTCTGTAGGGCCGGCCTTGGGCATTGTCGATCATCCAGTGGGTTTGCTGCTCGTTCACTTCGAAATGCAGAGTTCCCGGCTTGCGATCGATATAGAGAGAGGGTTGAAACGGCGCTGTAGGCTCAATTCCCAATGGCTTGCGCTTGACCGGCAGCCCGGCGCTGTCGCTCAAGCCGTTGGGCAGACTGACACTGACATCCACTGCCCCGGCGAATCCCTGACCATCAACAATGGCACATCCCGATTCGAATCCCAGACGATGCTCACATTCAAGTTTCATGGTGAATTTCGACGACGCCGAGATATGGAATATCTGATCGCGGTAAAGCCGCGAAGGTTTGCGACCGCTGTCCAGCCAGCGCTGCCAGCCGCCTTGCGGTTCCAGTACAACTTTGTCGCCGCCAGGCGGGATATCCACTTTCAGGGTGTGCTGCACGTCGAGTACAAAATCCAGGGTCAGGTTGCTGTCGTCCGGCTCCATCCAGGGTCCAAGATCAAAATCACGTGTGACACCAAGGCTATAGGCCATTGAGCCGGTGTAAAGACCGGAAGACATACCCAGCGGGTTGGGCGTTCTCAGCTCGTAAGCAATATCGAGCGAATTGAAGGATATGGATGGAATGTTGTACATCGCCGTCTTGACGCAATAAGTCTCAACAGGGGTCTTCCAGAAGAACCGATAAGAATCAGCGCTGTACGCCCCGACGCCGCTATAAAGACAGGGGGGCGCTGCATACACCCAACTGTTGGTGGTCCAGAGTTTCTGATGCCCTTCAAGGATATCGCTCACACCCACCAACTCGTGTGCCGGCTGGCTCAAAACGTAACTGGAACCCATACCGGTGATACGGACTTCGACGGTCTCGGTTTCCTGAGTCTGAGCATTGGTCACCGTCAATCGTCGCCAATTGGCTGGGGCCTTCATCGATATCCAAAAAAATGGCGTAATGGGGACGATTGAATTGAAACGAACAGGTACCTCAATACTGAACGTAGCGTTGTCAGTGCATTGATCCGGATACTCCGCGCAATAACCCGAATTCGGGGTTTTATTGACGAACACGTTCTTGCTCGGCTGCGAAGGATCCGGCTGAAACAACGCGCGGATCTCCTGATTGATCGCCTGCGCCTGCGGGGCGTACAACGCCGCCAGCACGCCCAACCAAATGAACATTTTCATTATTCGTCCTGCCTCTGATGAGCCTGATCCGTTTTGCCGCTTACGCCCCCGGTGCCCTGGCGTTGAACATCAGCACGACATTGCCGTGGTAATCCCCAGGGCGATAACCACCCGTTGGTTCGATCGGGTCGATCTTCAACGCCACGCGCTTGCCCCCTGCGGCTTCTTCCTCGGACAGCACCTGACGCGGGGTGACATGCGAACTCAGCTCGACATCATTGAAGGAAACCAGCAGATCGATCACCTCGCCGGGGCGGCCATTTTCCAGGTACGGGTCGTAGGCAAGGCGGGCTTCGATCGCACTGCTGTCATGGCGCACGTCGAAGTTCCTCTGTAGCCCGCTGAGGGTCGAACGCTGGTAATCCCACTCAAGCCGCTGCGGTCGGTGGATCCAGTCCGGCTCTGCGGGAATGATGTAGAACGGACGGCTGGGGATGGTCAGGGACACTTCGAAGGTGTGCTCTTCGCGCGCGGCCCACGCCCCGGCGCCAGCCAGCGCAGTGACGGCCAGCAGCGCCGCGGCGGTGCATTGCTTGATCATGTTGGTTACCCGATACGTCAATGGAAAACACACCTAGCGACTGGCGATCTTCATGGTTTTCTTGTCGCTGCCTTCGATCAGAAAGAAGCTGTACTGGCGGCCCTTTTCCTTGTCGAAGGCAAAGGTCTTGCCCGCCAGCACATGGTGTTTGGTGGTGGCGCCGCAGTCGCTTTCCTTGCTCAATGAGCAGCTCTTGAACTCATCGACGATCAGCACGGTGTTGCCGTTGTTGCGCAGTTCATAGCGGTTGTCGGTGTCGTTGACGACGGTGGCGAAACGCGCGTCCTTGGGCCGCACGAAGAAGATCGTGCCGAACCCGGTCATCACGTTGACTCCGGCTGAAAGCGAGTTTTTATAGTCTTCACGCTCTTCGCTGCTGACCACGAACTCGTCTTCCTTTTCCGGCACCACCGGGACGAAACGTACGCGGAAATAGCGCTCGCGATCACGCTCGCCCATGTACAGCAAACGCGTGCCCTGCATACCTTGCGCCGGGACGATCAGCCGCGCCGGGCTGGCCATCACGCCATTGCGCGAAGCGCCATCGGCGGCATTTGCTACGGGCACTTCCTGCGGCAAGCCATCGGCGCCGTAGATGATTTCCAGCACGTTGATCTTCACGAACGCGGTGGCATCGCCGCTGTTGAACACCCGTTTGAGGTAGGTACTTTTATCGGCGTCGAGATAGTCGTAGACGGTGCCGACATTGATTTGCGGACCGGCCTGCGCCGTCAGGCAAAACACGCTGAGCACGCCCAGCAGAAAACCACGGTTCATCGCGTTCAACTCCATGAATATCGAAAGGGGTTTGACTGGCGTGCTCACACATCCGAGTCCCAGATAATGGTGATGTTGCCGCGCAGCCGGTCGTTCTTGCCGGGACGCAGGAGGAACTCGATCGCAAACGGATCGAGCTCGAAATGCATCGCGCCGGGCTTACGATCCACGTACAGGCCTGGCTGAAACGGGCCGACCCAGGTGTTGAATAGCAATGGCGTCCGGGTAACGACACCACCACTGGGGCCAGCGATACCCGCCGGTAAACTCATGGCCACTTGAACCTGAGTGCTATCCCCCGATGGGCTGCCCAACGCGCAGGAGGAACCACCTTGAGAATTGCAAAGCAACATGACCTTGAAGCGCGACGACGCAGAGATGTAGAAGGGTTGATCGCGAAAGATCCGCTTCGGCTTGCGGCCGCTGTCGATCCACGGCGCCCATCCGCCTTCGGGTTCCAGCGAGACTTTATCGCCGCCCGGTGGCAGATCGACCTTGAGGGTGTGCTGCACGTCCAGCACGAAGTCGAGGGTCAACTGGCTGTCATCCGGTTGCATCATGTAGCCCATATGGAAATCGCCGCCTGGCCCCATGGTGTAAGTAATCGATCCGGTATACAGACCGCTCGACATGCTCAACGGGTTAGGCGTCTTTAGCTCATACGAAAAATCCAGCTTGTCGAAGTACATCGAGGGGATACGGAAAACGGTATTTTTGGTGCAGGACGCCTCCACTGGGGTATGCCAGAAAAAACGATAGCTCGTGTCGGAATACCCCGCCAAGCCGCTACCGACACAAGGCGTCGGGGCATAAATCCAACCTGTTTCAGATCTCCAGAGCTTGTCATGTGCCTGCGCGGCGTTCGATATTCCAGTGAGCTCCTGCACCCGATCACTCAGAACATATGTGGAGCCGATGCCGGTAATACGTACCTCGACGCTCTCCGTTTCCTGGGTATCCTGATTCGTGATCGTCAACCGTCGCCAATCTGCGGGGACTTGCAACGAGACACCGTCACCCGGTACGAGTGCGCGGTTTGAACTGTAACGAACAGGCAACTCGATGCTGAACATTTTGCCGTCAGCGCATTTCCCGGGAAAAGCCACGCAATAGCCGCTATTGGGCGTCAGGTTATCGAACAGGTTCTTGCCCGGCTGCGAAGGATCAGGCTGAAACATTGCGCGGATTTCCTGATTGATTGCCTGGGCCGGCGACATGCTCAGCGCCAGTGCCAAGGCACAGCCACCTGTAAATATCTTCATGGAATCAACCTGCCTTCTGTTCAGTGGAGGTGACGTCGGCCAGGGTGTCCGGCGTGCAACGCAGATCGCCGATCATCAGCACATTGTTTTCGCTGCGATGGCTGCCGGCATCAAGGCGGAACTGACACAGCAACTGATTGCCCTGACGCACTTCCAGGGTCGGTGAACCGGCGTTCATTTCCATCGAGAAGAACCCGTCGACTTCGGTCACGCCACGGCTGGCGTGGTTGATCACGTGATGGCCCTTGAGCGGCAGCCCTTGCCCGTCCACCAATCGACCTAGCACGGTCAGGGTTTTCATCACGCGGACCTTGCGGTACTCCACGCCCCCCTTGTTCAGGTGATATCGAGTGCGCGCCGGTTCAATGGTGGCGGCCGGCACGTTATTGCCTTCGAAGTCGAAACTTACCGAGCTGTTCTGATATGCGGTAATCGGGATGAAATTGCGCCCCGGCTTCAACGCCGCCCCGCCACCGCTGTAATCGTCGGCGCGCAGAACGATGTCCTCAATATCCGACTCGACGTCGACAATCATCCCGGCGCCACGCACTTCGCTCTGGCTGGTCATGAGCACCTGCTGCCCGCCGACCACCAGCGTGCTGTCGACGTTGAGACCGCCGGTGAAGTTGCCGTTGTAGGAGGAGCGCTGAATGAAGCCATCGCCATTGACCGCGTCGGTGCGGAAGTTGGCGAGGCTGGCCACGCCCACCCCGTAAGTGTCCGTGAGTGCCGTGAGCGACACGTTTTGCAGGACGTGATCCTGGAAATCCTTGCGCCAGCCGAGCGAGGCGTTGTTGTCACGCGTGCCGTCGCGGGCGGTGCGCGAACCGATACTGCCGGTGATCTGCTGACCGGGGGCGCCGAGCGCCATGTTGATGCTCAGGTCGACGCCGCGATTACGCGCATCGCCACTGCTGAAACTGCCCGGCCGATCAAAAATCGACAGGCGCCAACTGGCATCGCTGCCCAGCACCATCGTGCGCTGGGTCCAGCCCAGATCCACCCCCATGCCTTCGACATTGCCCTCGCTGTGCGAGACCCGCGCGTTAACCGAACTCTTGCTGCTGAGGCGATGGTTGAGCGCCAACGAAGAATTGCTGGTCTGGCCGATAAATACATTGCGCGGACGCACCCGGGTGCCATCGGGCAAGGTGTCGTAGGTATTGGTGGTGTCGAGCCAACTGCGGTTGTGGCTGACGACGATGCTGCCGGCGCCATAGTTGTAGAGGCTTTGCAGATCGAGACCGGTGCCGTAATCCTCGGTTTTGTAGACGTTGGCATACAGGCTGAGGTGATTGGCCAGCGTCCAGTCGATGGACGTGCCGTATTGCAGTTTTTCACGGATCTGGCGCGCCGACAGACCGAGAATCACCCGCGGATGCAGCAGGTAAATCAACGAGGCACCTGCGGTCGGGCTGCCGCTGGCCTGGGTGTCCCAGTTGCTCAGCAGTTTCTGTTCTTCGCCGGCAAAGACGTTGTAGCGCCAGCGCTCGTCGAGGTTGCGCCAGTTGTTGGGCTTGTACACCAGCTCCTGGGTGGTTGAGGTGATCTGGCCGTCTTCGATCAGCCGCACTTCCACTTCATAAATGCCACCGGGCAATGGTCGGGTGTCGAGGGTCTGCAAACCGGCCGGCACCGATTGGGTATTGATCAGCAGGCCATCGCGCCAGATCTCCACCGATCCCTGGCGGTTGGCGGTGACGTAGATCGGATAAACGCTGGGCATCGGGCTGTTGATCGCCAGGCTGTCGGAGCTGCCGTACATCACGCCGACGGCGGTGTCGGGGCTGGTGCCGAACGTGCGCGGCTGGCGCGTCAGCCCTTCGGAATTGGGGGTGAAATAACCCAGCCGGAAAAAACTGCCTTGCAGTTCGCGCTGGGTGTGCAGCTCTTGAATGGCGTGATACAGCTTGTCGTCCGGGCCGCCGAGACGGGCCACTTGCAGATTGAGCGTCTGGCTCCAGTTGCCCAGGCTTGAGCTGGCTTCGAGGCCAAAGCGTCCGCCGAGATCCTGGTCCTGACCGCCATTGAGATTAAGCTGGTTGCGCACCATCAAGCCGTGACTACCGCTTTCAGGCTGATCGTAGTAACGCTTGGCCTCAACATCGCGCTCGGCGTTTTCGGTGAGGATCGACACCAGCGAATTTTCCAGGTTGTAGTGCACCGCCAGAAACTGATCCGGGCAAGCGCCGCTGCATGTCCCCAGTGGCACACCGGGCTTGAAATAGCTCGCCCACTTTTCGCGTTCGGCGGGGCCAAAGCGGTTTTCGCTGGTGTCGGTGAATTCGAGCAGGGTGATGCGATCATCGCGGGACAACACCACCATGGCCTCACCCAACGGCTGCTGGTCAACTTCGACCCGCACTGCCAGAGGCACATCAAAGAAATGCTCTTCGAAATCCGCCGGCAACCCCTTGGCCTGCGCCAGCAGACTGCGGGGTGTGGTACCGGTGGAGTCGGACGCCACGGCTACGCTGGCACAAAACAACAGCGCAAGCGCAGCCGCGATGGGTGTCATCGGGAACATGAACTCGTACTCTGATTTACAAACAAGGAAAGTCCGGCGGGGCAAGCACAGCTGTCTGCCCCGTCGGTTAGCGCCACTTGTAAAAGTGCACGCTTAGTGCCCGATCAATGCGATCAGTTGCCACCAACTGGTGGCACGGCATCAAAGATCATTGCCACGGAGCCGGTGTAATCACCCGGCTGGAAGTTGCTGCCTACGGCGCTGATGTTCAGCGGCGCACGGTAGTTGACGTCGGACTCCGACTCACCCACCACCAGTTGCGGAGTCAAGGTCAACTCCTTGTTGTTAAGCAGCACGCGCAGGTCAATGGAGGTATTGCCGGCGATCAGTTTCGGCTGGCTTTCGAGGCTGGCATGTACCGAACCGTTGTTGTTACGCACATCGAAGAAACCATTGACGTCGCGCATCTTGCCGGTGGTCGGCTGATAGCTCATGTCCTGGTCCTTGTTGACCAGGTCCGGATCAGTCGGCACAACATAGAAACCGTTGGTCGGCACATGCGCGACAAGGCTGATCGAGTGCGACGCTTCACCAGCGGCGAATGCGCCAGTGGAACCCAGTGCCAGAAGAGCCAGTGGAGCGGCGATTGCGAATTTCTTGAACATCGTTATGTACCTGTTTTCTTGGTAGGGGGATGAACATTGAAAGTTCAAGACAAACACTGCCCGAGTCGCTGCCCGAGTTGAGCCAGGTCAAACTTGAACTTTCAATGCCGGGGCATCATCGACTGTTACCTCTGGAATGTAAGCAGGCAACTTCCGACAACTTCGTAGTTAATCAACCCCATGACCCGCGAGAAAAAAGAACAAAAAAACGATATTCGAAACGGTAACTGTAAGTTATCCCCTACAGACAGTTTAAGTTAAAAAACCATACAGCAACTTCGCCCCGACAGCACGGTAACTTAGTTGAATCTAGAATATATACTCTAGCGCAAATAGAGTGATGACTTTAACTTTCAAGTTATCCCGCGTGAAATTCGCCGGAAAAAACGTCGCTTGCATTCGCGGCGCGAGCACCGCTCGTCAGTCGAGGTCGCGGTGCGGAGAAAAACGTCTTGCACCCGCCATAAGATATATCTTAAGTTGTATCTAAACACGACGAGAGAAGACGAAATGAGAGACCATCATTCCCCCCACCGCGAACACGGCGACGGCCGTGACGGCTTTGAGAGGCGCCCCGGACGCGAACGCGGCGGCCGTGGCCCACGGGTGTTTGCACCCGGTGATCTGAAATTGCTGTTGCTGGCGCTGGTCGCCGAACAGCCGTGCCACGGCTATGACCTGATCCGCCAGATCGAAGGCATGTTCGACGGCGCGTACAGCCCCAGCCCCGGCGTGATTTACCCGACGCTGACCTTTCTCGAAGAGAGCGAACTGATCACCGGCGATGCCGAAGGCGGCAAAAAACGCTATAGCGTCACCGAAGCCGGCCGTTTGTCTTTAAGCGAACAAGCCGTAGCACTCGATGGCGTGCGCATGCGCATCGATGTCAGCAAACGTTCGTTGCGCGGGCATGATCGTCCGCCGGAAATCCACGAAGCCGTACACAACCTGCGCCATGCCCTGCAAATGCACCATGGCCGCTGGAGCGCCGAAGAAATCCTGCGCGTGCGTGACCTGCTCAACGACACCGCCAAAGCCATCGTCGACGGCCCCGCCGTTCAACCTGCCCCGGAGAAAGCCGAATGACTGCAGTCGATACCCAAACCATTCACCGCGTGATGCACGAAATCAAACGCCGCAAGCTGGAAGTCCTGCGCGTGGTCGACCTGACGCCGCGCATGCGCCGCATCACCCTCGGCGGGCCGGAACTGGCCGGGTTTACCAGCCTGGGCACGGACGATCACGTCAAACTGTTGTTCCCGCAGAACGCCGAGCAGGCCGCAGCGCTGGAGACCATGGTGCTCGGCGCCGGCAAGGACGATGGGCCGAAACCGGAAATGCGCGACTACACACCGCGTCGCTATGACCTCGACGCGCTGGAGCTGGACATCGATTTCGTTTTGCACGGTGACGGCCCTGCGTCGACCTGGGCCGAGCAAGCCACACCGGGGCAGTTCCTGCACATCGGCGGCCCGCGCGGCTCGATGATCGTGCCGGACATCTTCGACAGCTACCTGCTGATCGGCGATGAAACCGCCCTGCCCGCCATCGCCCGCCGTCTCGAAGGTCTGGCGGCCAATCGCAAGGCGCTGGTGGTGATTGAGGTGGAAAACGGCGCCGAGCAGCAAGTGCTGGAAAGCGCGGCGCAGGTCAATGTGATCTGGGTGTTGCGCGAGGGTAGCAAGGACAATTTGCTGGCGACGGTGAAGCAATTGCAGGTGCCCACGGGCAATCTGTATGCGTGGGTCGCGACCGAAACGAAAGTTTCGCGACAGATTCGCCGGGTGCTGATTGATGAGCACGGGCTCGATGAGCAACTGATCAAAGCGGTCGGCTACTGGCGCGCCGAAGGCACCTCCGAAGAGGAGTAAATCCCCCGATCAAAAGATCGCAGCCTTCGGCAGCTCCTACATTGGAATGCGTACACCTGTAGGAGCTGCCGAAGGCTGCGATCTTTTGATTTTCATCGCCGTAATCGGTCCAAGCCAATGACCAACAACCCAATCACCACAAACCCCACCAAAATCCCCCCGGCATTGAGCAGCACCTGTGGATAACCCAACACCGCCACATCAATGAACGGATACGCATACGCGCCGAGCAAATGCCCGCGCAGTAGCGCGTAGATGAAATACACCAGCGGATAAATCAGCCACACCGGCAGATGCCACAGGCGCAAAGTGCCTTTCGCGACGCACAACCACCAATACCCCAGAAACAGCAACGGCATCACGTCGTGCAGCAACTCGTCAGCGATAAATTGCCAGCCTTGCGGGTGCCACAAATGCCGCAGCAAAAGGCTGTAAGCAAGCCCGACCACAGCAATGCTCACGGCAATCCCGCTACTCACCCATGGCTGCAAAAACCAGCGGCGCGCAGCGGATTCGCGAGCGGTCACGGCGCAGGTCAGCACCGTCGCCACCAGTGTATTGGTCAATATCGTGAAGTAACTGAAAAAGCTCACCAGCCCGCCCAACAGGCTGGCGCCGACACTCAATCGCGCGAAGAAAATCAGGTACAGCTGAATGCCCAACCCTGCCCAGCCCAGTACGGCTGCGCAGGTGATCAGACGACGACGCCAACAACCGGCGTCCATGTCAGAGCGGTCGCTTGGTGCGCATCAGCTTCACGTACAGACGCTCGACCTTCTCCCGCGCCCAAGGGGTTTTGCGCAGAAACGTCAGGCTCGACTTGATGCTCGGGTCGCTCTTGAAACAGCGAATATCGATGCGCTCGGCCAGCCCCGACCATTCGTAATGGCTCACCAGCGCGTTGAGGATCTGTTCAAGGGTCACGCCGTGCAGCGGATCGGGGGTTTGTTCGTTCATGCCAGGCCTTTGGGCGAAGTGAAAATGCAGAAGCCGCGCACCTTAGCCGAGGGGGTGTTCGGGTGGAAGGCCTACCTTCAAATGTAGGCCAACCTGAAAAGATCGCAGGCTGTGAAGCGGCCCACAATGCGCCCGTTTGCCGCACTGTTACCGAATCCGAAACGCTGCATGTTCACAAAAGGCCTTTGTCTTTTTGTAACAGATCATTATCCTGCCGCCCTTCCGCTGAATCGCTTCACTGCCTGCGACTTATTGAAGCACTCAGCCCGCACCCCCGAAAACACCAAAAAAGACTTAGCCATGCCCGATTTTTCCTTCTCCCGAGACAGCGCTATCTCAGCCCTGCGCACCCTTGGCGGCTGCACCGCCCTGGGCCTCGCCACTTGCGCCCAAGCGGCGCCCGCGTTCGACAGTGAATCACCGTACATGCTCGGTGACTGGAACGGCACGCGTACAGAACTCTCGGAAAAAGGCTACGACTTCAAACTCGATTACACCGGTGAAATGGGCAGCAACCTGCACGGTGGCTACGACCATGACCGCACCGCGCGTTACAGCGATCAGTTCGGCCTGGGCACACACCTGGACCTGCAAAAGATCCTCGGCTGGGACGACGCCGAGTTTCAACTGACCATCACCAAACGCAGCGGCAACAACATCAGCAACGACCGCATCAACGATCCGCGCGTCGGTGGTTTCACCTCGGCCCAGGAAGTCTGGGGCCGTGGCCAGACCACACGCCTGACGCAGATGTGGTACCAGCAGAAATTCTTCGATCAGAAACTCGACATCAAGGTCGGCCGTTTCGGCGAAGGCGAAGACTTCAACAGCTTCCCGTGCGACTTCCAGAACCTCGCGTTCTGCGGCTCGCAGGTCGGCAACTGGGTCGGCGGCATCTGGTACAACTGGCCGGTCAGCCAATGGGCGCTGCGCGTCAAATATCACCTGACCCCAGAGCTGTATGCACAGGTCGGCGCCTACGAGCAGAACCCGTCGAACCTCGATCGCGGCAACGGTTTCAAACTCAGCGGCAGCGGCACCCAGGGCGCGATTCTGCCGGTCGAACTGGTGTGGACACCGAAGCTCAACGGCCTGCCGGGCGAATACCGTGCCGGTTATTACTACAGCAACGCCAAGGCCAGCGACGTCTATAAAGACAGCCAAGGCCAGCCGGCAGCGCTGAGCGGTGAAGCCTATCGCAGCGCCTCAAGCAAACACGGCGTGTGGCTGGGTATTCAGCAGCAGATCACCAGCGTCGCCAGCGACAACTCGCGCGGCCTGAGCGTGTTCGCCAACGGCACGATGCACGACAAGAAAACCAACGCGATCGACAACTACGTGCAGGCCGGCATCACTTACAAAGGCCCGTTCGACGCGCGCGCCAAGGATGACATCGGTTTCGCCCTCGCCCGCGTGCACGTCAACCCGGCGTTCCGCAAAAACGCCGAAGCGAGCAACCGTGCCAACGCCGTTTACGACTACGACGATCCGTCGTTCCTGCCCCCGCAAGACACCGAATACAGCGCCGAGCTGTATTACGGCGTGCACGTGACCAACTGGCTGACCGTGCGCCCGAACCTGCAATACATCCGCCACCCCGGTGGCGTGAACGACGTCGACGACGCCCTGATCGGCGGGATCAAGATCCAGTCCTCGTTCTAAAGAACCACTGAGACCCAATGTGGGAGCGAGCCTGCTCGCGAAAGCAATTTCAACTTCACCAGAGAAGTCGTCTGACACACCGCTTTCGCGAGCAGGCTCGCTCCCACAGGAAAATTCGTTAGCTAGACAAGTTTTTATCTGAACCATGCCTGTGCCAAATCGTCATCTAAAGTGACTACAGCGCGGGACTAAATAAAACGTCACGGAGAATCACACTATGAGCACCGAAAGTGCTTCGAGTCGGGGCCGTTTGCTACCGAGCCTGCTCGGCATTCTGCTTCTACTGATGGGCCTGGCCATGTTGGCCGGTGGGGTCAAGCTGAGCATGCTCGGCGGCTCGCTGTACTACCTGCTGGCCGGTATCGGCATCGCGCTGAGCGGCATTCTGATGCTGATGCGCCGTCGCGCGGCGCTGGGTCTGTACGCCATCGTTCTGTTCGCCAGCACCGTTTGGGCGCTGTGGGAAGTCGGTCTGGACTGGTGGCAACTGGTGCCACGTCTGGCCCTGTGGTTTGTCCTCGGCTTCGTGATGTTGCTGCCGTGGTTCCGTCGTCCGCTGCTGCTTAACGGCCCGGCGCCGATGGGCACTGGCGGTCTGACCGTCGCTGTGGTGCTGGCCGGCGTCACCGCTCTGGCCAGCCTGTTCACCCACCCGGGCGAAACCTTCGGCGAACTGGGCCGCGACACCGCGGACACCACCAGCACCGCGCCAGCCATGCCCGATGGCGACTGGCAGGCCTATGGCCGCACCGAGTTCGGTGACCGTTACTCGCCGCTGAAGCAGATCACCCCGGCCAACGTCGGCAAGCTGCAAGAAGCCTGGCGCATCCAGACCGGCGACCTGCCGACGGCGGATGATCCGGTCGAGCTGACCAACGAAAACACTCCGCTCAAAGCCAACGGCATGATCTACGCCTGCACCGCGCACAGCAAAGTGTTGGCCCTGGATCCGGACACTGGTAAAGAACTGTGGCGCTTCGACCCGCAGATCAAGAGCCCGGTCGGTTTCAAAGGCTTTGCGCACATGACCTGCCGTGGCGTGTCGTACTACGACGAAGCCGCGTACGCGAAAACTGAAAACGCTGCCTCGGCGGTGATTTCCGAAGCCGGCAAAGCCGTTGCTCAGGCCTGCCCGCGTCGTCTGTACCTGCCAACCGCTGATGCTCGCCTGATCGCACTGAACGCCGACACCGGCAAAATCTGCGAAGGCTTCGGCAACAAAGGCGTGGTTGACCTGACCCAAGGTATCGGCCCGTTCACCGCCGGTGGTTACTACTCCACCTCGCCAGCGGCGATTACCCGTGATCTGGTGATCATGGGCGGTCACGTGACCGACAACGAATCGACCAACGAGCCATCGGGCGTGATTCGCGCCTTCGACGTGCGCGACGGCCACCTCGTATGGAACTGGGACAGCGACAAGCCAGACGCCACCGAGCCATTGGCACCGGGCGAAACCTACAGCCGCAACTCGGCGAACATGTGGTCGCTGGCCAGTGTCGACGAAAAACTCGGCATGGTTTACCTGCCACTGGGCAACCAGACTCCAGACCAGTGGGGCGCTGATCGCACTCCGGGCGCCGAGAAATTCAGCGCCGGCGTTGTAGCCCTGGACCTGGCCACCGGTAAAGTGCGCTGGAACTACCAGTTCACTCACCACGACCTGTGGGACATGGACGTTGGCAGCCAGCCAACCCTGCTCGACATGAAAACCGCCGACGGCGTGAAACCGGCGCTGATCGCTCCGACCAAACAGGGCAGCCTGTACGTCCTCGACCGTCGTGACGGCACGCCGATCATTCCGATCAAGGAAATCCCGGTCCCGCAAGGCGCCGTGAAAGGCGACCACACCGCACCGACCCAGGCCCGTTCGGACCTCAACCTGCTGGCCCCGGAACTGACCGAAAAAGCCATGTGGGGCGCGAGCCCGTTCGACCAGATGCTGTGCCGCATCCAGTTCAAAGAACTGCGTTACGAAGGCCAGTACACCCCGCCGTCGGAACAGGGCAGCCTGATCTACCCGGGTAACGTCGGCGTGTTCAACTGGGGCGGCGTCTCGGTCGACCCGGTTCGCCAAATGCTGTTCACCAGCCCGAACTACATGGCCTTCGTTTCGAAAATGGTGCCACGCGAGCAAGTCGCCGCCGGCAGCAAACGCGAAAGCGAAACCGCTGGCGTGCAACCGAACACCGGCGCGCCATACGCGGTGATCATGCACCCGTTCATGTCGCCATTCGGCGTACCGTGCCAGGCCCCGGCCTGGGGCTACGTTGCCGGTATCGACCTGACCACCGGCAAAGTCGTGTGGAAACGCAAAAACGGCACCAGCCGCGACAGCTCGCCAATCCCGATCGGCTTCACCTTGGGCGTGCCTAGCATGGGTGGCTCGATGGTCACCGCTGGCGGCGTCGGCTTCCTCAGCGGCACCCTCGACCAGTACCTGCGCGCGTACGACGTGAACAGCGGTAAAGAGCTGTGGAAATCGCGTCTGCCGGCAGGTGGCCAAGCGACCCCGATGACCTACACCGGCAAGGACGGCAAGCAATACGTGCTGCTGGTTGTCGGCGGTCACGGCTCGCTGGGCACCAAGATGGGTGACTACGTGATTGCGTACAAACTGCCGGAATAAGTTTTAAGCGGCGGTAAAAATAAAGGCGATGTCCCGCAAGGGGCATCGCCTTTTTTGTGCACGCCAAACACCCATGTAGGAGCTGCCGAAGGCTGCGATCTTTTGACTTCGTTTTTTAAAAGCCAGATCAAAAGATCGCAGCCTTCGGCAGCTCCTACAGGTTGAAATGCGTTGATCTGTGGGAAAGGTACTCGTCCTACAGACGTTGAAAGTGGCGCGGAGTTTTCCGACAAGTCGCGTCGGTTGTGCCTCGGAAATCGGCTGGATAGGCTCTGGGGGTCGCTGCAAATTCAGCGATGGGGCGTCGCGGCCCGATAACTGATGCATAATCGCCAACCTGACGGCACCTCGGTGCCCGTTGTTTGTGTCATGGCGGCTGTGCGCGGGATACCGTCCTTGGAGGTATGCCGATTTCTCAGTTATCGGTCCGCGAACCCGCGTACAGCTGCCACCTCAGATTGCGTCGCGGCAATCGAAGGCAGCTCCACTTTCACCAACTGAGTATTCATCATGAAAAAACCAACACCCAATCCCCCGGAAACCAACGACACCTCGCCCTACGAATCCCCCGATTCCAAGAAATTCCACGAAGCCGCCGAACGTGCCCTCGACCACTACCTCAAACCCAACGCCTTAACCCTGCGCTTCCACAAACCCAGCACCATGTTCCAGGTCGCCCCCGAACAGGACAGCGAAAGCCTGCTGGTCCACGCCTGTGAATCCCTGGCGCAAGCCAGCCTGATGACCAGCGACATCGCAGCCTACATCGACCTGCCGCAGCGGCGCACGATCCTGGCGATCCAGCAAATCATCATGCTCGCCGAACTGGCCGTGAACCGCGTGCTGGATAACCACGAAATTCCCGCACAAACCTGAC
Organism: Pseudomonas sp. TNT2022 ID642; assembly: GCF_028656995.1. Lineage (NCBI taxonomy): Bacteria > Pseudomonadati > Pseudomonadota > Gammaproteobacteria > Pseudomonadales > Pseudomonadaceae > Pseudomonas > Pseudomonas sp. TNT2022 ID642. The sequence goes on from NZ_JAMDGW010000010.1 coordinate 53,732, forward strand.
AACCCACCTTGTGCAGGAGCTGCGGCAGGCTGCTCCTACACAGACGAACGTTAGCCCGGTTGACTCAAAAAGCTTTCCCTCCACTTTTCATCCGCTGCAATCGATCATTGATCAATTGCTCGGCCTGTTTGCGGGTCTCAAGCAACAAACTCTCATCTGTTGCGCTATAGATCACCCGAAAATGCAGTCCCGGAGTGTCGGAGAAATATTCGCGAATGATGTAATCCTTGTACTTCGAATCTGTATAACTCACGGTTTGATTCCTTGAAGTCGATAGATTGGCATGCAGCATTCTGACGCCCAAGGGCGCCTGGTTAATCTCGGGGTGACCGCCAAATATGTCTACTGTCAGAAATTACAGGGGCTCAAGACCGGTTCGAAATAAACCGCAATGAGTTTGATCTATGAGTGATGCGTCAGATTGAAGATAACCCTCGAGAGCCATCGCCTTTTTTTCCACGCCATTTTCAGAATCATCAGAGACAACCTGTGGGAGCGTGCTGGCGATTGCGGCCTGACATTCAACATCTCTGTTTACCGAAAGGACCCCATCGCTAGCAGGCTAGCTCCCACAGGTTGAAAGGTGTTGATCTGTGGGAAAGGTGCTCGTCCTACAGACGCTGAAAGTGGCGCGGAGTTTTCCGACAAGTCGCGTCGGTTGTGCCTCGGAAATCGGCTGGATAGGCTCTGGGGGTCGCTGCAATTTCAGCGAACGGGCGTCGCGGCCCGAGCAGTTCATTCGATTTGATGCATAATCGCCGGCCCAAACTGGAGCGCTCAGGTGCTTTTAGTTTGGTTTGATGGTGGCTGTGCGCGGGATACCTTCGGGTATGCCGAGATTGCCGAATGGCTCGGTCCGCGAACCCGCGTACAGCTGCCACCCTCTGTCGCGTCGCGGTGATTGAGAGTGACAGCCCCACTTATCATTCGGAGCGTCACCATGAAAAAGCCGACACCCAATCCCCCCGAAACCGACGACACCTCGCCCTACGAATCCCCCGATTCCAAGAAATTCCACGAAGCCGCCGAACGCGCCCTCGACCACTACCTCAAACCCAACGCCTTAACCCTGCGCTTCCACAAACCCAGCACCATGTTCCAGGTCGCCCCCGAACAGGACAGCGAAAGCCTGCTGGTCCACGCCTGTGAATCCCTGGCGCAAGCCAGCCTGATGACCAGCGACATCGCCGCCTACATCGACCTGCCGCAGCGACGCACGATCCTGGCGATCCAGCAAATCATCATGCTCGCCGAACTGGCCGTGAACCGCGTGCTGGATAACCACGAAATATCTCAATCTCCACCACACAGCTAACCCTCTGTGGGAGCGAGCCTGCTCGCGAAGGCGTCAGCGCATTCGGCAGTTGGAGTAACTGACACAGCGCTTTCGCGAGCAAGCCTGCCCCACACATGATCAGCACTGCGCCTTCTATATAACCTCAATCAAGAAGGTTCATCGCGAACAAGTATAAAAACCTGTCAGATATGACAGTTCCCCGTTTTTAACCTCTATCTCAGACTTCCTTCTCCAACTAAATCAGTCACAGGAAGCCCCCCATGACCCATCCAAAGGCATCCCCAGCAGTTTGGGTAAACGGTATTCTTAACGTTGATGTAAAAGGCACCATTGGCGGTACGCCAGTCAATTTGACCAGTTTCCTGACGACCAACGTTTCTGCGTCTGTCAACGAGCTGGGCGGTTACAATTTTTCTTTCGAAGATAATCACAGTTCATCGAGCCGACGATCACTCAGCATCTCGCTTCGCAAGCTGCTGGATCCTTCAATCGCTGACTACTATGAATATGTCGTGACCGAACGAGGTATTCATCCTTATGACTATGAGTTGACATCCTCTTCCGGCATTACTGTAAGTCAACTCAATAGCGGCCTGTATTTATACTCCCTCGATAACTTGCAACTTTCCGCCAAGGCAGTCCACGGTGATGAAACGCGTGAACTCACCGGTAACGGATACTTTTTTCTCCAAGAGCTGACTTACCCTATCTAACAGGCAGGTCAGGCTTTCAGTCATCGGATTAATCGTGCGTCTGCCTTTCCGTCACGTGCAGGAACCGACGGAGGACGCACGCCGACATGCAATACCGAGTTGAATTCACATACTGAAAAGCCCCTCACCCTAGCCCTCCCGAAACGTCGGACCGCCCGTAGGGAGAGGGGACTGACCGAGGTGTTTTGGCGAGCTACGCCGACGTGCGATACCGAGTTGAACTCAGATTCCGAAACAGATCAAAAGCCCCTCACCCTAACCCTCTCCCGGTGGGAGAGGGTACTGATCGAGGTGTTTGGATGAGCTACACCGACGTGAAATACCGACTCGAACTCAGATTCTGAATAAGATCAAAAGCCCCTCACCCTAGCCCTCTCCCAGAGGGAGAGGGGACTGATCTGAGGCGTTTGGACGAGTTACACCGACGTGAAATACCGAGTTGAACTCAGATTCTGAAACACATCAAAAGCCGAACCCCCCCGCTCTTCACCACTCAATAGGCCGAGTGTCAGCTCGCCTGCTCTTGATCTTGATC
>NZ_JAMDGW010000011.1:0-179214 GCF_028656995.1 Pseudomonas sp. TNT2022 ID642
AGTATCGTTTGACCAGATCAGACCGCGTTGCTCGCGCAAGTGACGCCGACTTGAAATACCGAGTTGAACGCAAGATTTGAAAAGCGCAAAAGTCGACTCCCTTTTCCCCTCGCCCTTGGGGGAGGGGGACTGACCGAGGTGTTTTTGCAAGTTACGCCGACTTGAAATACCGAGTTGAACGCAAGATTTGAAAAGCACACAAATCGGCTCCCTTCCCCCCTCGCCCCTGGGGGAGAGGGCTGGGGTGAGGGGGGAGAGCCAGCAGACTGTTGCGATCGCCTGCAAAAACACTAATTACCGTCGGCCACGACGCGTTCTATCTCATCGATCTTGCGCTGCAGCGTCTCGGCGTCTTGTTCCTTCACTCTTGTGGACGAGGGCGTGATGACCTTATCCACGGCTTCGGTGTCATCGTCGCGGTCTGCAAGATCGCGCTCGACCACATTCACCGGTTTGCCGGACGTGTCGGTGGGCGGGGCGTGCGGGGTTTTATCGTCGCTGTTCATGTTGGTGACCTCCAGTGGTGTAAACATTGGAGGCAGGCAGTGCGGCAGGCGTTCGATATTTTTGCCAGGTTATGCCGAATGGCGCCCTCCCGCGCTGGAGAGGGCGCGCTGACGGTTTTCAGTCTTTGAGAATGTCGCGATCCTTGGTTTCCGGCAGGAAGAACGTGCCCAGCACCGCCGTCATCACTGCAATCACGATCGGGTACCACAAGCCGTAGTAGATATCCCCGGTCGCGGCAACCATGGCGAAAGCCACCGTCGGCAGGAAGCCACCGAACCAGCCGTTGCCGATGTGATACGGCAGTGACATCGAGGTGTAGCGGATACGGGTCGGGAACAGCTCGACCAGCCACGCCGCGATCGGGCCATAAACCATGGTCACGTAGATCACCAGCACGGTCAGCAGGAGCAACACCATCGGGTAGTTGGTTTTCGCCGGGTCGGCTTTCTCCGGATAACCGGCCTCCTTGAGCGCAGTGCCGAGGGTCGCGGTGAACGCATCGTTGCGAGCCTTGAAGTCGGCGGCGGGCAGGGCGCTGCCTTCGAAACTCTCGACAACTTTATCGCCGATGCGCACTTGCGCGACGGTGCCCGGTTCGGCGATCACGTTCTCATACGGGATCGCCCGTTTCGCCAGCAGGGTTTTAGCCAGGTCGCAGGAGCTGGTGAATTTGGCCTTGCCCACCGGGTCGAACTGGAACGAGCACTGGTCGGGATTGGCGATCACTTTGACCGGGTTCTTCTCCTGAGCGATGAACACATCGGGGTTACCGTATTGGGTCAGCGCATGGAAGATCGGGAAGTAGGTCAGCGCTGCCAGAATACAGCCGACCATGATGATCGGCTTGCGCCCGATCCGGTCAGAAAGACTGCCGAAAATCACGAAGAACGGCGTGCCGATCAGCAGTGAGCCGGCGATCAGCAGGTTGGCAGTCTGCGGGTCGATCTTCAGCGTTTGCAGCAGGAAAAACAGCGCATAGAACTGCCCGGTGTACCAGACCACCGCTTGCCCGGCCGTACCGCCGAGCAGTGACATGATCACCACTTTCAGGTTGTCCCAGCGCGCGAAGGATTCGGTCAGCGGCGCTTTCGACGCCTTGCCTTCTGCCTTCATTTTCTGGAACACCGGCGACTCGCTCAGTTGCAGGCGAATGTACACCGAGACGATCAGCAGCAGGATCGACAGCAGAAACGGAATCCGCCAGCCCCACGCCTCGAAGGCTTCGGTGCCCAGTGCGGTGCGGCAGGCGAGGATCACCAGCAGCGACAGAAACAGCCCAAGGGTCGCGGTGGTTTGAATCCACGAGGTGAAGAAGCCGCGTCTGTTGCGCGGCGCGTGCTCGGCCACGTAGGTTGCGGCGCCGCCATACTCGCCACCCAGCGCCAGACCTTGCAGCAGGCGCAGGGTAATCAGGATGACCGGGGCAGCGACACCGATGGTCGCGTAGCCGGGCAAAATACCGACGATCGCGGTCGAGACGCCCATGATGACGATGGTGATGAGGAACGTGTGCTTGCGCCCGATCATGTCGCCGAGCCGGCCGAACACAATCGCCCCGAATGGTCGCACCGCGAACCCGGCGGCAAAGGCGAGCAGGGCAAAAATGAACGCGGTGGTTTCGTTGACGCCGGCGAAGAAATGCTTGGCGATGATCGCCGCCAGTGAACCGTAGAGGTAAAAGTCGTACCACTCGAAAACCGTGCCCAGAGACGAAGCGAAGATGACCTTGCGCTCCTCCTTGGTGATGCCGCCGCTGCGCGGTGGACTGCCGGTGGATGCTGTGTCGATTGTGGCCATGGGTGTTCTCCGTCGTGCTTATTGTTGTAGGCCGGAGTCCCCCGTTACCGCTTATCGCACTCTGGCCTTGTGGCGTATGCCGCAACTGCTCTCGCGTGAAACTTGCACAGTCTTACCGCCTCGCATGGCTGCGAGGTTTCCTGAAGCATAATCAGCTTTTGCCAGATATCCACCCGCCGGCCCGCACACTACGCCTTCACCCAGCGCTGGCGGCTCCACGCACTCAACCAGTCGACCACAAACACCAGCACCAGCATTGCCAGAATCACCGTACTCGCTTGCGCTTCCTGAAACAGGCTCAGGCTCACATAAAGCATCTGCCCAAGCCCGCCGGCACCGACAAAACCCAGCACGCTGGCCATGCGGATGTTGTTTTCCCAGCGATACAGAATGTAGGCGAGCAGTTGCGGGGCGAGATTGGGCAAGGTGCCGTAGCAGAAGGCGAGGATTGGATTGCCGCCCTGCAAACGAATCGCTTCGGCCGGTTGTGCCGGGGTATTTTCCAGTGCTTCGGCGAACAAGCGGCCGAGCACGCCGGTGGTGTGCAGGGCGAGGGCGAGGGTGCCGGCGTTCGGCCCTAGGCCGGCGGCAAGCACCATCAGTGCGGCCCAGACCAGTTCCGGAATCGCCCGCAAAGCGTTGAGCAACAGGCGCGAGGCACTTTGCAGCGGCCAGCCAAAGCGCCCGGCGGCGGGCAGGGCGAGAACGATGCCGAACACCGCCGCGAGTAGCGTGCCGAGGGCCGACATGGCCAATGTTTCCAGCGAACCATGGAAGATTGCCTTGAGGTAATCCGCACTCAAATCCGGGCTGAGAAAACGCTGCACATACGCGCCCATCTGCTTGAGACTGGTGGCGCTGCCCAGTTCACCGAGATCCAGCCCCAGATAAGCGAACGAGGCAATCACTGCCAGCGCGATGCCCGCGATCAGCAGCAGGTTGATCAGCCGATTCATGTCAGCCTCCAGCGCAGCAAGCGGCTGAGTTGATCGGCGGCCAGCACCAGAATCAGAAAGCACAGCAGAATACTGGCGACTTCACCGCCGGCGAACATGCGGATCGACAGGTCGATCTGCTGACCCAAGCCTCCGGCGCCGACAAACCCCATCACCACCGAGGCGCGGATTGCGCATTCCCAGCGATAAACCGTGTAGGAGAGCAGTTCCCCGGCGACATTGGGCAACGTGCCGTAAGCAAACGCCGCCAGTCGGCCGCTGCCTGCCTGCAACAGTGCGTGCGCCGGGCGCTGATCAGTAGACTCGAAAATCTCCGCGTAGACCTTGCCGAGCATGCCGCTGTAGGTGATGGCGATGGCCAGCACCCCGGCCGCCGGTCCCAGCCCGACGGCGCGGACAAACAACAGCGCCCAGACTATTTCCGGCACGCTGCGCAAAAAAATCAGCAGCCCGCGTACCGGCCAGCGCAGCAGACGCCCCAATCGACTGGGCACACCACCGCGCGAGGCGGCGGACAGCGACAGCGCACGACTGGCAATCAGCCCTGCGGGTATCGCCAACAACAGCGCCAATGCCATGCCGGCGGTGGCGATGGCCAAGGTTTGCAGGGTGGCTTTGAGCAGTAGCTGGAGAAACCCTTCGTCATGCGCCGGTGGCCAGAATTGCGCGACAAAACGGCCCATTTCATTCTGGCTGTCGGGCAGCAACACGCCCAGATCCAGCTCACTGAGCTGAATGCCCGGCCACAGCAAGGCAATCGCCAATAGCGTCAGCAGCAGCCGTGGACCTGCAGCGGGATCGCGTGAATCGGCTTTCAGCATCGTGGAATCTGCACAGTCAAAGGCGCGACCGCAGCGATCGGCGATTGCAGTTTTTCGTTGGCGTACAGCGCATCGAGCATCTCGGGGCTGACTTGATCGGAGGCGCAGTCAAACAGAATCTGGCCGTCGCGCAGACCGATGATCCGTGGGAAGTGCGACAGCGCCAGATCCACCGCATGCAGGCTCGCCACCAGCGTGACGTTGTGCTCGCGGGCATGCCGGGAGAGGATCGACAGCGTATGCCCGGCCATAACCGGATCCATTGCCGACACCGGTTCGTCGGCCAAGAGAATTTCCGGTGCCTGATACAACACGCGGGCGATGCCGACACGTTGCAACTGGCCGCCGGACAATTGCTGGCAATGGGCGAACAGTTTTTCGCCCAGATCCAGTCGCGCCAGAGCCGCCCGCGCCCCGGCCACATCCAGGGGATGCAGCAGGTTCAAAAGACTTTTACCCAGACTCCATTGGCCGAGTTTGCCGGCCAGCACTGCCGTGACGACGCGCTGACGCGGTGGTAGCGGCGGCGCCTGATGCACCAGGCCAATGCGCGCGCGCAGGCGTTGACGCTGACGGGCCGACAAGTGCCAGGCACGCTCGCCGAGCACTTCGATCTCGCCGCTGCTGGGCCGCAGTGCGGTGGCCAGCAGGTTGAGCAAACTCGATTTACCGGCCCCGGACGGGCCAATGATGGCGACCTGTTCGCCAACGCCAATCTGCAAGTCGACACCGCGCAGGGCGTCGACGCCATTGGCGTGGCGCAGGCCGCCCTGTTTGAGGCTCAGGATCATTTCAGCAGTTCGGCAGCGCGGGCGGCTTCCTCGATGCCCTTGTAGTTCTCAGGCTTGGTGTCGATAAAGCGGCTGGCCGCTTGCAGATCAAGAATCTTTTTCTGCTCAGGGTTGGCCGGGTCCAGATCAAGGAAAGCTTTCTTGATCTTCGCCGCCAGCGCCGGATCGAGGGTGCCGCGCACGGTCCAGTTGTAATCGAAGTAGGTCGGGGTGGTGGCGAAGACCTTGACCTTGTTGGTGTCGACCTTGCCGGCATCGACCAGTTTCTGCCAGACGCTGGCGTTCAGTACACCGGCGTCAACCTTGCCAGCCTGCACCCAGGCCACGGTGGCATCGTGCGCGCCGGAGTAGGCGACGCGACTGAAATACGCTTCAGGCTTGATGTTGTCGTTTTTCAGCATGAAGTAACGCGGCATCAGGCTGCCGGAGGTCGACGACACCGAGCCAAAAGCGAAGGTCTTGCCCTTCAGGTCGGCGAGGCTCTTCACGTTCGGGTCAGCCGTGATGAATTTGCTGGTGAACTGCGCATCCTGTTCGCGTTGTACCAACGGGGTCACCGGCGTCGTCGCGTCAGTCTTCAAGCGTGCCTGGACAAAGGTGAAACCGCCGAGCCAGGCCATATCCAGGCGATCAGTCGCGAGTGCTTCAACCACCGCCGGGTAGTCCGCCACCGGGACGAACTGCACTTTCATGCCCAGTTGCTGCTCCAGATAAGCACCCAGTGGTTCGAATTTGCGCAGCAGTTCGGTCGGGGCTTCGTCGGGAATCGCGCTGACGCGCAAAACGTCGGCGGCTTGCACCATCAAGGTAGAAAAGGACAGGGCCAGGCCGGCGGTCAGTGCCAGGGTGCGTTTGAGCATGGGAATCTCCGTTTCAGGGGTGTCAAAAGGTGTGAAGAGCTGAAATAGGGCGCTACGTGAGGGTAGACGAATCGGCGAGGTTATACGTACTCACACGCGCAAAGACCAGAGCCATGGGGATAGCGGAGTCAAAATCGCTCGTCGAGAATTGCTGGGAGGGTGAGTTCCTTGACATAGCTGGCCGCAGACAGACTCAAAATCATACGCACCATCTGGACGACGTCGTGAACAGGAATCAGCTGACCTCCGCCACGCTGCGCCGCCAGATCTAGCGGGGTGCTCAGCGGATCCTCTGTATTCAGATACCCAAGGTTCAGGCAGGTCACCGCCAGACGCTGGTGTCGGTAGCCTTCGCGCAATGAATCGGCAATCCCGCGCAGAGCGAATTTCGAGGCACCGAAAGCGACTTCCGGGCGCCCGCTTTGTGGCAGGCCCGAGGTTGATCCGGTGAGGATGATTCTGGGATGGGCGCTTTTCAGCAGAAGGGGAAGCAGGCGTTTGATCAGCAGGATCGTTGAGGTGATGTTGCAACTGACGATGGCTTGCACTTCCTCGTCCGGGGAATCGAGAAGCGCATAGGCTGGATCGAAGGCCAAGGTTTCCCAGATGCCGAGGTTGTAGATCAGTGTATCCAGTCCGTCATCGATGACCGCCTGCTCGATGGTGTGCGCCGCTTTTGCCGCAAACATCAGGTCGGCTTCTACCCACCGTACGTTGCGCTCGGCATCAACGATCAAGTCCTGGGGGCGCGTGCGGGAAACGCCAATCAGCGTGTCTCCCGCGTTGCCCAAACCTTCGATCAAAGCCTTGCCCAAGCCCTTGCTGGCACCGACCACCAAAATGTTCATCGATCGTCTCCCTGATCTGAATGCTGATGTGGGACAGCATGCAAACAGACGACCTCTGAAATGGCAAACGAATGGGTGTGTCCGGATATTTACGGTAGTTTGGCGATCACCTTGATCTCGAAATCAAAGCCATACAGCCACGTCACACCAATCGCGGTGGCGGTCGGGTGCGGCGCCTCACCCCAAAATTCGGTCAGGACCAGATTCCAGATCGTTTCGAACTTTGACTGCGGATCAACGATGAACACGGTGACGTCGACCACGTCGTCGAACGTGCAACCGGCCTCATGGAGGATTGCATTGAGGTTGCTGAACGCCTGGCGCACTTGGGTTTGCAGGTCCGGCTCTGGCGTGCCGTCCTCGGTGCTGCCGACTTGTCCCGAGACAAACAGAAAGCCGTTGGAACGCACCGCCGGCGAGTAACGATGGCGCTCGTAAAGTGCGCGGCGGGCAGGGGGGAAAACAACATCGCGCTGAGTCATGGGAGTGTCTCCTTCATTTAAGTTGATGGAGCCACTGTAGGTATTTGCAGGCGGGCGATAAACGCGCAAGCTTGGCGTTCACTGTTTGTGAAATCCAAACAATCGAGGGCGCACCTTGGACCGTTTTGACGCAATGCAGGCCTTTGCCCGGGTGGTCGAGGCGGGGAGTTTCACCAAAGCGGCAGAAACCCTGCACATGAGCAAAACCACCGTGACGCAACTGGTTCAGCAACTGGAGGCGCGGCTGCGGGTCAAGTTGCTCAACCGCACCACGCGCAAGGTCAACGTCACCAACGACGGCGCGGTTTATTACGAGCGAGTGATCAAGTTGCTGGCCGATATGGACGACGCCGAAACCAGCCTGCCCGGCGCGGCGGCGTTGCCTAAGGGGCGGCTACGCGTGGACGTACCGAGTCCGCTGGCACGGTTGATTCTGGTGCCGGCCCTGCCTGAGTTTCACGCGCGTTATCCGGATATCCAGATCGACATGGGCGTCAGCGACCGCATCGTCGACATCATTGATGAGAATGTCGATTGCGTGGTGCGCGGTGGCGAACTGCTGGACTTGTCGCTGATGGCGCGCAAGGTCGCCGATCTGCAGTTGGGTGTATTTGCCGCACCGCAATATCTGGCGCGCGTGGGCACGCCGGTGCATCCACGGGAGCTGGAAGACAGCCATCATCGGGTGGTCGGGTTCCTCTGGGCACGCACCGGCAAACCGGTGCCGTATGCCTTGCACAACGCCAGTGAAAACCTGCAAATCAAAGGCCGCCACGTACTGGCAGTCGATGACGGCAACGCTTACCTTGCGGCAGGTCTGGCGGGCTTGGGCGTACTCTGGCTGCCCAAGTACATGTCCAGCGCTCACGAAGCGCAGGGCGAACTGGTAGCGCTTTTTGAGGACTGGCAACTCGAACCGATGCCGCTCTATGTGGCCTATCCGCCGAACCGGCATGTCAGCCTCAAGCTGCGGGTATTCATCGACTGGATTGTCGAGGTAATGGCGGCGCATGCACCGGTCATTGATCGCCCAGGTTATTGATCAGCCATTCGCTGAAACTGCGCGCCATCGGGTCGTTTTCGCTGTCGCGATGAGTCAGCAGCGCCCAGTTCGGCCCGCGAATGGTGTCTTCGACCAGCGGCTGCAACAGGCCATCTGCCCGCGCCTGACGGCTGAGTAACTGGCTCACCAGCGCGATGCCGAGCCCTGAACATGCGGCGTCCAGCAGCAATCCCGGGTCTGAGAAGTTCAGGCCCTGATCCTGCTGACCCACATCGATCCCGGCCTCAACCGCCCAGTGGCTCCAGTCCATTTCCCGCTCGCCATGCAATGTGGTGCGTTGTGCCGCCGGCAACGCCAAAACCCTCGGATGACAGGCTGGATAGAGTCGATCAGCGTGCAGCACTTTGAAGCTGCATTCGGCCTGCGAGCTGATGTCGTCGCGCACCGCCAGATCAATCGTCTGGGTGGCCATGTCCGGCACTTCATCGGTGCTGAAAATCCACAGATCGACCTTGGGATGCTGCGCGCGAAAGTCCGCCAAGCGTGGCAACAACCAATGCCGGGCAAACGCTGGCGTGGTGTTGAGCACCAGTTGATTGGGTTTCTGATACTGGCCCAGACGCCGAATCCCCACCGCCAATTGCTGCAGCATCGCTTGCGTGGTGCTGAGCAAATCGTGGCCGGCATCGGTCAATGCCACGCTGCGACCGCTGCGGAAAAACAGCGGCTGTTCCAGATACGCCTCAAGGCTGCGGATCTGCTGACTGATCGCCGACTGCGTGAGGTTCAACTCCTCGGCTGCCTTGTGAAAACTGCCGAGCCGGGCGGCGGCTTCGAAGCCTCGCAGAGAACTGAGTGGCGGCCAGTGCTTAAGCATATCGATAAGTTCCTCTAATCAGTTGTCCGCAAAATCCATCGTTTGTTTGCCTGTTTGCGCGTCCGTAGCATGGTCGGTGTGAACACATTGGCTTAACTAACGAGGCTTATCATGCAGCACAACGACAATAAAAACAGCGCCTGGATGATGCCGGCAGAGTGGGTGACCCACGCCGCGACGTGGATGGTCTGGCCGCACAACCAGACGTTGTGGGAATCCGGTTGGCGCGTGACCCTGGCGCAGGTGCAGGAAGATTTCGCTCGCGTCGCCAACGCCATCGCCCGTTTCGAACCAGTGAAACTGGTGGTCGATCCGTCGGCGGTCGCCAGCGCCAAAGCACTGTGCGGGCCGAACATCGAGCTGATCCCGCTGGCGGTCAACGACAGTTGGTGCCGCGACTCTGGCCCGACCTTTATCTGCCATCCGCAACGAGGATTGGCTGGTGTGAGCTGGCGCTTCAACGCCTGGGGCGGCAAGTCGGCGCATGACCTGGACGAAAGTCTGGCGCGTCGTGCGCTCAATCACCTCGGCCTGGAATGCTTTGGCACGCCGCTGAGCAACGAGGGCGGGGCGATTCACGTTGACGGCGAAGGCACGCTGATCACCACCGAATCGGTGCTGCTCAATCCCAATCGCAACCCCGACATCGGCAAGGCCGAGATGGAAGAAATCTTCAGCCGTTTGCTCGGCGTGAAGAAAACCATCTGGTTGCCGGGCGATCCGGATTACGTCACTGGCGATATGACTGACGGCCACGTCGATGGCGTCTGTGCCTTTGCCCGTCCGGGCGTGTTGCTGGTGGATGCCACCCACGATCAGTCTTCGGTGTACGCCGAAGTGGCGCGGGAAAACCGTCGTGCGCTGGAACTGGCCACCGATGCCAACGGGCGTAAATTCGAGCTGATCGAACTGTTCGAAGCCACCGATGCGGTCGACACCGAAGCCGAAGTGTTCTGTGCCTCGTACACCAATTTCTACATCGCCAACGGCGCGATCATCATGCCGGCGTATGGCATCGAGGCTGACAACGTCGCCGCCAAAGTGCTGGAGCAAGCCTTCCCCGACCGCGAAGTGGTGCCGGTGCGGATCAATCATTTGGCCCATGGCGGCGGCGGGGTGCATTGCATCACCCAGCAGCAGCCGGCCTGGCCGCTGAGAGGTTGAAAGCATGAGCATTCTGACCATCGCTATTACCCAGATGCCGTGCAGCTGGGATTTACCGGGCAACCTTGATCGCGCCGAACAACTCGTGCGCGAAGCGGCGCAGCAGGGCGCGCAAGTGATCTTGTTGCAGGAGCTGTTCGCCACACCGTATTTCTGCATCGAACAAAGCCATAAACACATGGCGTTGGCCGAGGAGTATCGCGACAGCCGCGTACTCGCACGCTTCGCCGCTCTGGCCCGCGAGTTGGGCGTGGTATTGCCGCTGAGCTGGTTCGAAAAGTCCGGCAATGCCTACTTCAACTCGCTGAGTGTGGCCGATGCCGATGGGCGCCTGTTGGGTGTGTATCGCAAGACCCATATCCCCAACGCCATCGGCTATCAGGAGAAGGAATATTTCAGCCCCGGCGACACCGGTTTCAAAGTCTGGGACACCGCGTTCGGCTGTCTCGGCGTGGGTATCTGCTGGGATCAGTGGTTCCCGGAAACTGCCCGTTGCCTGGCGTTGATGGGCGCCGAAGTACTTCTGTATCCCACTGCGATCGGCTCGGAACCGGGCTGCGCGGCGCTGGATTCCCGCGACCACTGGCAGATGACCATGCGCGGCCATGCCGCTGCAAATCTGCTGCCGGTGGTGGCGTCGAACCGAGTCGGACGCGAAGTGGCGACCACCGATCCGAGCCTGCAAATGAGCTTCTACGGCTCATCGTTCATCAGCGATCACAAGGGCCAATTGCTCGCCACCGCAGATCGCGACAGCAGCGGTATTTTGCTGCACAGCGTCGATCTTGCCGCCATGCGCGAAGAGCGCTTGAGCTGGGGCATTTATCGAGATCGTCGTCCGGAAATGTACGGCCCGCTGCTGAGTCAGGACGGTCGCCACCTCCACGCACGCTGGAACACTCAAGGGGTCTGACATGGCTATCAAACACAAGCGATTGCTCGGCGCGATCGGTATGGCATTGACGTGCGTCATGCCGTCGTTGCACGCCGAAGACAAAACCCTGCGGCTGTACAACTGGGCCGACTATTTTGCCGAAGACACCTTGAGCCGCTTCACCGCCGAAACCGGGATCAAGGTGATTTACGACGTCATGGACGGCAGCGAAACCCTCGAAGCCAAGATGCTCTCTGGCGGCAGCGGCTACGACCTGATCTTCCCCGGCGACACCGTGGCCGAGCGCTTGATGCGCGCCGGCAGCCTGATGCCGCTGGATCAAGCGAAACTGACCGAACTGGCTGACATCGAACCCGGTTTACAGAAGCTGCGCGGCCATTACGAGCACTCCAGCAAAGCCACGGTGCCTTACACCTGGGGCACCATCGGCCTGACCTACAACGAAGAGCAGATCAAAAAACGCATGGCCGATGCACCGGTCAACAGCCTCGACATGCTGTTCAAACCGGAGCTGGCGGCGAAGTTTGCCGATTGCGGAATCTCGATGATCGACTCGCCGGACGAAGCCTTGGCGGTGGTGCTCAATTACCTCGGACGCGATCCGCGCAGCGGCAAAGCGGAAGATCTGGCAGCGGCCAGCGAGCTGCTGATGAAGCTGCGTCCGTATATCCGCAAGTACCAGTCGCAACCGGTGACCGATCTGGTCAACGGCAACCTGTGTCTGTCGCTCGGCTACAGCGGCGACATGACCCAGGCCCAGCGCACCTCGGACAGCGCCGGCAAACACACGCGCTTCCAGTATCGCGTGCCACGCGAGGGAACCACGGTGTGGATGGACACCATGGCCATTCCGGTCGACGCCAAACATCCGGAATACGCCTACGCGTTTATCAACTTCGTCATGCGCCCCGAGAACATGGCAGCGATCAGCAATTTCACCGGTTATCCGACTTCCAACGCCAAGGCGCGGGCGAGTGTCGATGAAAGCATGCGCGACAACCCGGATATCTACCTCGACGAGGCGACCTATGCTCGATTGATTCCGGGCAAGGACATTCCCCAGGCCGACATGCGAGCGCGCATGCGCACCTGGACCAAATTCAAGACTGCCACTGGCAAATGATCCATGGCCGGCGTGTTGCGCCGGCCCTTTTTTCTACAGGAAAAGCAACATGTCGACTCGTCGCGAATTCATCAAACAGGTCACGGTCGCCGCCGGCGTCGGCGCTGCATTTATGGGCCTTGGCCTGTCGCCGGGCAAAGTGTTCGCCGCTGCGCAAGGCCGCTGGTTCATGCCCGACGAAGGCGATAAGCATGAGCGCGCCTACATCGCTTTCGGCGCGCAGGACGCGATCTGGGAAGACTTCACCGAAGACGTTCAAGAAGCCCTCGGCCGTATCGCCCGTGCCATCGCCCGGTTTGAACCGGTCACCGTGTTCTGCCGCAAGAACGAGCGCAGCCTCGCCGAAGAATTCTGCGGCACGCACAACATCACTTACGTCACCGCCACGCTCGATGACATCTGGATGCGCGACATCGGCGCCAATTTCGTTATCGACGACAAGGGCGGTCTCGGCGCGGTGGACTTCAACTTCAACGGTTGGGGTGGCAAACAGCAGCACAGTAAGGACGCGAAGATCGCCGCACTGATGGCCGACGACGCACAAGCCACCTACATCCGCACCGATCTGGTGGGCGAGGGCGGCGGCATCGAGGTCGACGGTCACGGCACCGGGATCATGACCGAAAGCAGCTGGATCAACCGCAATCGCAACCCCGACTGGAGCAAGGCCGATGTCGAAGCCGAACTGAAAGAGCGCCTGGGCCTGCGCAAAATCATCTGGCTGCCGGGGATCAAGGGCAAGGACATCACCGACGCCCACGTTGATTTCTACGCACGCTTCATCAGGCCCGGCGTGGTGATTGCCAACCTCGACACCGACCCTGAATCCTACGATCACAAGGTCACCCTGGCGCACCTGGAAATCCTCAAGAACGCCACCGATGCCGACGGTCGAAAATTGCAGATCCACACGATGTCGCCGCCACTCAATCCACGCAAAAGCAAGTTCAACAAAAACAACCCGGACTTCGCCGCCGGCTACATCAATTACTTCGTGATCAATGGCGCGATCATCGCCCCAGAGTTCGGCGATAAAACGGCAGACAAAAAGGCTTTCGACCTGCTTTCGCAACTGTATCCGCAGCGCGAAATCGTCCAGCTCAACATCGATGCCATCGCCGCTGGCGGGGGTGGAATTCACTGCGTCACCAGCCATCAACCACAGGCGTGATTGACTCTTTGGCGGATCAAGCCAACTATCGGCGCACAACAACATGACCGATGGACCCGAACTTGATCGAACGACGCCAATTCAGCGGAGGCATGAAGGGGAAAAATCTCCGCTATCTGAATGAGCAAGGCGCGGATGATACGCGCATGACCCGCACCGGTTTTCTGCTGCTCGAACACTTTTCATTGCCGGCGTTTACCCAGGCGCTGGACACCGTTGTCACTACTAATCTGCTGCGTCCGGGGTTGTTTTCTTCGCGCACGTTTGGCTTGGGTGACGGTGAAGTCATCAGTGACTTGGGCCTGGTGATCCGCCCCGATGCACGTCTGGATTCGGCCGCGCTTCAGCAACTGGATCTGCTGGTGGTGTGTGGCGGTTATCGCACCGAACTGCGCGCAAGTGATGAGTTTATCGGCTTGCTCAGATCAGCAGCGGAGCGCGGCATCGCGCTCGCCGGGTTATGGAATGGCTCGTGGTTTCTCGGCCGCGCCGCGTTGCTCGATGGCTACCGCTGCGCGATCCACCCGGAGCACCGCCCGGCGCTGACCGAGATCGCCAAAGCCACCCACGTCAGCAGTGAACCCTATGTGATTGACCGTGACCGACTCACAGCGTCGAGTCCGTCCGGCGCTTTCCACATGGCACTCGACTGGATCAAGAGCCTGCACGGCAAAGCCTTGGTCGAGGGCATCGAAGACATCCTTGCGTTCGAAGAGTCGCGCTACCGACGCATCAAACCGGATGAAAACCTCTGCGTCAGTGCGCCGCTGCGTGAAGTGGTGAAACTGATGGATGCCAATCTGGAGGAGCCGCTGGAGCTGGAGCAACTGGCGGTGTACGCGGGGCGCTCACGTCGCCAGTTGGAGCGCTTGTTCAAGGAACAACTGGGCACCACGCCGCAGCGTTATTACCTGGAACTGCGCATCACCGAAGCAAGGCGTTTGCTGCAACACACCGAGCTGTCACAAGTGGAAGTGCTCGTAGCGTGCGGCTTCGTTTCCCCAAGCCATTTCAGCAAATGCTACAGCTCATATTTCGGCTACAGACCCTCCAAAGAAAAACGGCTGGTCAAATAACCCAAGCCGTTACCCACCTGAATTCACCTCGAAATCCCACGTCGGCGAACCTCGCCCAAACACCCCGGTCAGTTCCCTCTCCCTCTGGGAGAGGGCTAGGGTGAGGGAATTTGCAGGCGGCACCAACCGCTTCTCAACAGAGTTCGATGCGATATCCCACGTCGGCGTACCTCTTCCAAACACCACGGTCGGTCACCTCTCCCTCTGGGAGAGGGCTAGGGTGAGGGGCTTTGTCGGCGGCACCAACCGCTTCCTCACTAGAGTTCACCTCGGTATCCCACGTCGGCGTACCTCTCCCAAACACCACGGTCAGTCCCCTCTCCCTCTGGGAGAGGGCTAGGGTGAGGGGCTTTTAAACACCGCCGCGCACACACGTTTAACTTACACGCACTGTTACGCCATAACGGCTACAACACCTTGCGCCGTTGCCTACGCGTACGCCAGAATCCGCCGGCTTACGCGCCTTGAGGCGGGCTGTATCGTTTCCCTGTCACTGCAAAACAGTGATCGGGTTTGGTAGCCCGTTTCTTGACAGCCCGTATTGCATCACCTTATGCGGTCTCTTTTTTGGGACTCGGTTTTATATGGTGGCCATGCGTGGGGCCCTTTCGGGGGCGCCGGGTTTTCTCTGTCTTGACCGGTCTACCAACCCACGTCTGGCCGCCACCCTTCGTTTGGTAGCGAAAGTGACGGCTCTTCAATTCTTCTAAGACAAAGAGTCCTTTATGTTCAAAATTACGCCAAACCCGCCAGAAACCGATCCAATCCCCTACGACGCCGCACTCGAACCTCGAAACATCAAAGAGGCCACCGACCGCGCGATCAACTTCTACCTCAACCCCTCCGCGCTGAAGACTTCAATACCCACCCGAAAAACCGGCAAGATCTACCTGATCGACCCCACGGTGGATAACGAAACCCTGCTCGTCGAAGCCACTGAAACCTTGTCCTCTGCCAGTGACATGGCCCGCGATCTCGCCGATTCGATTGACCCTTCACAGCGCAAAAAGATGTTGATCCTGCAACAGGTGATCATGCTCAGTGAATTGGTGGTCGGTCGAGTTCTGGATAACCAGCGCTTGCCGCGCTAGTCGCGATGCAGATGGGTGAGGGCGCTCGCGCCCTCATTTGCACGGAAGCGTCCGCGATCGCGACGCTTCACGCCTTCTATCAAAGAACCGCAAACGGTTCTTGTCTGGAGTTTCAGCTGATGTCTCAGCCACCCGAACCACCGGTCACAGACCTGGTGTCCCCGTACGCATCGCCCAATTCAAGAAAACTTCACGAAGCGGCAGAGCGAGCGCTTGACCATTACCTGTTGCCTGCCGCGATCATGGCCACGCCCTATACGCCCAATGCTCTGTTCATGGCCAACCCGCAAGCAGACACCGAGTCGTTGCTGACCAATGCTTGCGGGTCGTTGGCGTCCGCGTCGGTCATGCTCGGTAATTTTGCCGGAATGCTGGAGGGCGCAAATCGTCATACGCTGCTGGGCATTGCGCAAGTGGTCATGTTGGGGGAGTTGGCGGTGAACAAGGCGTTGGATCTGGTTGTGCCAACCGAGTGATCGCGCACGTTAGTCGGGGTTGAGGGTGTCTGGTCGGGCGTGATCGCGAGCAGGCTCACTCCTACAGGGGGAACGCATTTCAAATGTAGGCGTTCGCCTGCTCGCGATGACGCCAGTTCAGGCAAAGCATTTGCAAAACGTGACCATCTCTCAAGCTTTAATCCCACCCTAAAATAATCAAGCAGTCAGCCTTCGCGGCTGACTACTTTTTAGTTTCTACAGGTGATCCGCATCAATCACAGCCTTGGCAAACGCCTGCGGATCTTCCTGCGGCAGGTTGTGGCCAATCCCGCCGTTGATCAAACGGAACTGATACTTGCCGGTAAAGCGCTTGGCGTAATCCTCCGGCGCCGGGTGCGGCGCACCGTTGGCGTCGCCTTCAAGGGTAATGGTCGGCACGCTGATCGACGGTGCGGTAGCGAGTTTCTGTTCCAGTGCCGCGTACTTCGCTTCACCCTGCACCAAGCCCAGACGCCAGCGATAGTTGAACACGGTGATGTCGACGTGATCCGGGTTCTCCAGCGCCTTGGCGCTGCGGTCAAACGTGGCGTCGTCGAACTTCCATTGCGGCGAAGCGGTTTGCCAGATCAGCTTGGCGAAATCATGAGTGTTTTTCTCGTAGCCGGCACGACCACGGTCGGTCGCAAAGTAGAACTGATACCACCACTGCAACTCTGCCTTGGGCGGCAGCGGATTCTGCCCGGCGGCCTGATTGCCGATCAGATAACCACTGACCGAAACCAAAGCTTTCACCCGTTCCGGCCACAGCGCCGAGACGATGTCCGCCGAGCGCGCGCCCCAGTCATAACCGCCGAGCACCGCTTGCTTGATCTTCAGCGCGTCCATGAAGTCGACGACGTCACTGGCCAGCGCCGCTGGTTGACCGTTGCGCAGGGTGTCTTTGGAGAGGAACTGCGTATCGCCATACCCACGCGCATAAGGCATCAACACCCGATAACCCTTGGCCGCCAGTAACGGCGCGACTTCGTCGTAGCTGTGAATGTCGTAGGGCCAGCCGTGCAGCAGGATCACCACCGGACCATTGGCAGGGCCGGTTTCGGCGTAGGCGACGTCGAGCACGCCGGCCTTCACATGTTTCAACGGGCCGAAAGGCGAGGGCGCGGAATAGCTGGCGGCCGCAGGCTCAGAGGTTTGCGCCTGAGCGCTGCCAAAAGCGCCGAACAACGACAAAGCCAGAATCGACAAACCGAACGCGGTTTTGCGGGTGTGCAGTGCCATCTTCATGGTGACGTCTCCTTTGCGAGCTTTTGGCCAAGGGGTCTGAATGAACCCTTGAAACCTTGAGTGCATTTGAGCGCTGGGACGTATCCGGCCTGTGTCGAAGAACGGCTTAGTTGAATGTCGATGTGTCAGGTTGGGGTTCGTACACAGTCTGATACACGGCGACGAAACCGACTCACCACGGGCCTGATTCAGGCCAAAATAATAAGTGGCTGTTTTAAAACAAAAAATATTTCACTTCGCGCTTCCCAAAGCAAAAAAACCTTGGTAAATTGCGCCCCGTTCTCACAGCGAACCTAACGAAGTAGCTGGACAGAGCAGTAGGGGCGTCGCCAAGCGGTAAGGCAGCAGGTTTTGATCCTGCCATGCGTTGGTTCGAATCCAGCCGCCCCTGCCATATTCGAAAAAAACGCCAACTTCGCAAGAAGTTGGCGTTTTTTTATGCCTGCGATTTGGCCAGGCAAAGCGGGGCAGGCATGCGCGGCGCCGAAGCACCGCGCACGCCGTCCACTCAGTGCGGTGCGCGCGGAATGGTTTTCATCAGGTCTTCGGGGCTGATGTGGCCGACCACGCTGCCCGGTTGCGGCAGGTTGAGGATGTGGCCTTTCATCTTGCCGATGATGTGCATTTCACACGGCTTGCAATCGAACTTCAGCGTCAGCACTTCATCGCCGTGGATCAACTGCATCGGCGCAACTTTGGTGCGCACGCCGGTCACGCCTTTCGCCTGTTTCGGGCACAGGTTGAAGGAGAAACGCAGGCAGTGCTTGGTGATCATCACCGGCACTTCGCCCGGCTCTTCGTGGGCTTCATACGCGGCGTCGATCAGCTTGACGCCGTGACGGTGGTAGAAGTCGCGCGCCTTTTGGTTGTAGACGTTGGCGAGGAAGGTCAGGTGCGAATCCGGGTACACCGGCGGCGGGCTGGTTTCGGCTTTACGGCCACCACGCGGATGAGCGGCGACACGGGCGGCGGTCAGGGCTTCGATCACTTCACGGCGCAGCGACTTGAGCTGCGAGTTCGGGATGAAGAACGCCTGTGGCGCATCCAGCTTGATGTCGGTGGCGTGGTACTGCGTGGTGCCGAGCTGGCCGAGCAGATCGCGCAACTGTTCCAACGCTTGCTCAGGCTTGTTGGCCACACCGAACGGACCGTTCAAGGTAACGCTGGCGCTGATGCCTTCTTCACTGGTGGCGGTCACTTCCAGCTGTTCTTCACGCAGACGAGCGACCCAGCTCAGGGCCACGCGACGCTCGGAAGAGGTCTTTTGCAGCGCTTGCTGCCAGTTGTGATCGAGGTTGCGATTCAACGGATGATTCGGGCGCAGCTTGTACAAGCCTTCCGGCATCTCGTTCGGCTCGACGCGGTAGCGATAGCGCTTCTCGCCGTCTTCTTCGAACTCGCCTTTGGCTTCAGCGATGTTGGCGCGGAAACCGACCACTTCGCGTTTGACCAGCACGTTCAAGCCGTCGCCGTTGGACAGCGGCTCCTGGGTGACGACCTGCATGTCGCGTTTGCCGACTTTCTCGACAATACCCACTGGCAGACCGGTGAAGGTCGGCGAGTCGAAAGCACCGATGTCGATCTTGCGATCGGTGACGAAATAGTCGGTGCTACCACGGTGGAAAGTCTTTTCCGGGTCAGGCAGGAAGAAGTGCGCGGTGCGGCCGCTGGAGGCGCGGGCCAGGTCCGGGCGGTCTTCGAGCACGTCGTCGAGGCGCTGGCGGTAATAGGCGGTGATGTTCTTCACATAGCCCATGTCCTTGTAGCGACCTTCGATCTTGAACGAACGCACACCGGCTTCAACCAGCGCGCGGATGTTGGCGCTCTGGTTGTTGTCTTTCATCGACAGCAGGTGTTTTTCGTAGGCGATCACGCCACCCTTTTCATCTTTGAGGGTGTACGGCAAGCGGCACGCCTGGGAGCAATCGCCACGGTTGGCGCTGCGACCGGTTTGCGCATGAGAGATGTTGCACTGGCCAGAGAAGGCCACGCACAACGCGCCATGAATGAAGAATTCGATGGCGGCGTCGGTTTCGTCGGCGATCGCGCGGATTTCCTGCAGGTTCAGCTCACGGGCCAATACCAGTTGCGAGAAACCGGCCTGATCGAGGAACTTCGCCCGCTCCAGCGTGCGAATGTCGGTCTGGGTCGAGGCGTGCAGCTCGATCGGCGGAATGTCCAGCTCCATCACGCCCAGATCCTGAACGATCAGCGCGTCGACACCAGCGTCGTACAACTGATGGATCAGCTTGCGCGCCGGCTCCAGTTCGTTGTCGTGCAGGATGGTGTTGATGGTGGTGAAAATTCGCGCGTGATACTTGCGGGCGAACTCCACCAGTTCGGCGATTTCGCCGACTTCGTTGCAGGCGTTATGGCGCGCGCCGAAGCTCGGGCCGCCGATGTACACGGCATCAGCGCCGTGCAGGATCGCCTCACGGGCGATGGCC
Organism: Pseudomonas sp. TNT2022 ID642; assembly: GCF_028656995.1. NCBI lineage: Bacteria > Pseudomonadati > Pseudomonadota > Gammaproteobacteria > Pseudomonadales > Pseudomonadaceae > Pseudomonas > Pseudomonas sp. TNT2022 ID642. The sequence continues at coordinate 19,631 of NZ_JAMDGW010000011.1, forward strand.
ACATCGCGGGCAGGGCTGAGCAATTCCAGATGATGCTTGGGCAAGGACATAGTTTTTTTAGTCAGGCTGTCACGGTTAGGCGCGCATTCTACCCGTGAAACGACATGTCGGCACCTATGTACCGATGGTCTGCAAATCGCGCATTGCACGTTTCGCGGATTCGCGCAACTGTCAGACCTGTCAGTTGTTGCGCAGAAGGAAGTTCGAAATAGTAATGAAGTCACTCGCCGAGCATTCATTACGAAAAGGACATGTTGCTATGAACGATAAAGACTATTTTCGTTATTTAGGTATCAACAAAGATAATTTGAACAGAAGGACCCGCGCGCCGGAAATTTACTACAAAGCCGTGATTGACCCTGTCCATCCGCACCTTGGCGGGCCGGTATTTCAGGCAACCCAAGAAGGTAAAGCTCTGTACTTCGGGTCCGCCGAAACCTTTAGCCTGATCGCGCACCATCGAGAGGATGCGAACAACATTATCGAAATAATGTCGTTCGTTATTGATAACGAGTTACCCGATGGAGAACACGACATAGGGGGGCTGGGTAGTAGTGTTCAAGGGCTCATCACAATGACCCCGAATATCATCTATGCCAAGGCGGGAAAAATTAAGTTTCAGAGAAATGACGCGAACGGTTCGATAACCGCCAATTTCCACTTCGATTTTGAGTTTGAGGACCAAGGTCAAGTCAAAAAATATAGCGTAAAGGAAGGAAAGTTATCGCTTGTTGCCACAGGGCCACTTGAAGCCCGGAAGCGATCCTGAAAAGACGCGAGCCAGCCTTTACAGGCTTGGCTCGTGTTTTAAGCCTCTATGAGGCGGCGGCTGATGACCTGAAAGGAGTGGCGCTCAGGCTTTGGCCGCCATCGCCGTGACTTCCACGCGCATCCCTTCAACCGCCAGCGACGCCACACCTACCGCCGCACGCACCGGCCACGGCTTGGCGAAGAAGCGCTGGTAAACCTCATTGAATGCGGCGCGATCAGTCATGTCGGTGAGGTAGATGGTCAGGTGCATCACGCGATCCATCGAGCTGCCAGCACGCTCCAGCGCAACTTTCAGCGCTTGCAGGGTGCATTCGCTTTGCGCGGTGATATCGCCCAGTTCCAGGCTGCCGTCGGCACGGGTCGGGATTTGCGTGGACATCATGATCCCGTTGAACGTGGTGACGTCCGAGGAAATCGAGTCGGCGTCCGGATCCGGAGTGAAGGTGATGTCTTGGTTAGCCATGCTGATCCTTTGATTGAGCGAGTGAAGATGGCCGCAGTTTACAGATACAGCGTCGACATGGCCCGTTCCATGACTCCAGAGATCGGTCAGACAGGCTGCGCGCCGCCTCCGTCGCAAGGGCTGCAACAACGCAGGGGCGGGCGCCGATGCGCTGCATATAGCCGGCAAGTGCCGGCCAGTCTTGTATGTCGATGGCAAAGGTCGGCAGCCACCTCAGTACCGTAAACAGATAAGCATCGGCGACGCCGAATTTGTCCATCAGATAGTGCCGAGCCGACAGTTGCTGATTCAGGTAATCAAGGCGCTTGAACAGTGTGTGGCGGAAAATCGTTTTGACCGATTCCGGAATCTGCGCATTGAACAGTGGTGCACTGCCACCGTGAATTTCCGTACTGATGAAGTTCAGATGCTCCTGCAGACGCGTGTGCTGCCATGAACCCTGGGGTGGCGCCAGCGTGTTGCCGGGCACCTGATCGAGCAGAAACTGCAGGATCGCCGGCCCCTCCGTCAGCACGTCGCCGTTATCCAGAACCAGCGCGGCAACGTAGCCCTTCGGGTTGATCTCACGAAAGTCATGGCCATCGGCAGTGCGCTTGCTCTGGTTATTGACGCGAACCAGTTCGAACGGCAAACCCAGTTCCCGCAGCACAATGTGCGGGGAAAGCGAACAGGTCATGGGTGCGAAATACAGTTTCATGGCACTTCCTTGCTGAGAGAGGACGCCAGATTCCATTGCCGAAGCGGCTTTCGCAAAGGTCATTTGCGGTGCTAGCGTATGACAAAATCTCATGAGCACTCAGAACCATGACGTTCCGACTTCCCTCGCTGAACGGTTTGCGCGCCTTTGAAGCGGTCGCCCGGCATATGAGCTTCACCAAGGCTGCCGAAGAGCTCAACGTCACCCAGACCGCTGTCAGTCACCAGATCCGCCGACTCGAAGCAGAGCTGGGCGGGCCGCTGTTTTTGCGGCTCAATGAGGGGTTGGCACTGAGCGAGGACGGGCACGCCTACTTGCCGGGTGTACGTGCGGCGTTTCAAGAACTGCGTTACTCGACTGAGCAGTTGCTTGCCTCTCGCGATAAAAGCGTGCTGACGATCAGTACGCTGGTGTCGTTTGCATCGAAGTGGCTGTTGCCGCGGTTGCCGTCCTTTCAGCAGGCGTGTCCCGCTATCGATGTGCGAATCAGTGCGTCGACTGAATTAGTCGATTTTCGCAAGGGCGCTATCGATGCAGCCATCCGCTACGGGCGCGGCGACTGGAAGGGTTTGCGTGGCGATTTTTTGATGTCCGATGAAGTTTTCCCGGTTTGCAGTCCGGCACTGGCGAAGACCTTGCGCGCGCCCGCAGACCTGGCCAGTCAGACGTTGTTGCAAGTCAGCGGCGCGACAGCCGGTGACTGGAGCGCCTGGCTGCGTGCCGCCGGTCAACCGCCGCAACTCGCCGAAGGCCCGCGCCTGACCTTCGATCTGGCGCTGATGGCGGTACAGGCCGCTGTCGACGGGCAGGGCGTGTGTATTGGCCGCTCAACCTACGTTGAGGACGATCTGCGGGCCGGGCGCCTGGTGGCTCCGTTCGATCTGCGCCTGAAGGATGAACTCGGCTTTTATCTGGTAGCGCCCCATGAAACGGCGGAAGCAAAGAAGATCGTGGCGTTCAGGACATGGCTGTTGGCACTGCCGCCCGGCAAAGACACCTTTGTATAAGCGTGTATCAAGTTACTGCGCAGACACACGCGAACAATAAACTCGGGGTTTGCGACACATCCGCCATACACGCGGCTCCCAAAGTAGCGGTCACACCACCACTACGTTTGAGAGGGCTCCACCATGCATCGTCCACTGTTACTGGCCAGCGCTGCGCTACTCGCTTCAATCATCGGCGTCGCCCACGCGGCTGACGCGCCAGCCAAAAGCTGGCAACAAGGCTTGAGCCGCACCGATCTGGTTCGCCAGGATCTGGGGGCTGCCGAGCGCGAAGTGATTCAGGCGCGTGTCGATTTTGAGCCGGGCGTAACCTCGCCCCGGCATGCACACCCGGGTGTCGAGGTCGCTTACGTGATCAGCGGCACGTTCGAATATCAACTGGAGGGCAGGGCGCCGGTGACGTTGAAGGCGGGGGATTCGTTGTTTATTCCGGAGGGTGCGGCGCATGTCGCCAAAAACATTGGTGTGGACAAGGGTTCGGAGTTGGCAACGTATATCGTCAAGAAGGGCGAGCCGTTGCTGATTCTCAAACCGTAGGCCCGCGCCTCAATGGAGAGTCGCCGCTCGGCGACTTTCTCCAATCCTGATTCGATCGAGCGCTCGGTTCAACGCATCGAGCGCATCGAGCAGGGCTTTGGCCTCGGCCTCTCGACCTTCGCCCCACAAGCGCTCGGCCATTTTGTTTAAAGCCTGGATCGAGCGTTCGATCTCTGCGGCGGTTGCGGGTTCTTTATGGGTTGGCTGTTGCTTCGGCATTCGATGATCATCTCGCCAGGAAACTCTGAGGTTTTCATTTTTAACACGTACGGGGCGCACGAATCCGCCAAAACGATGATTGCGGAAAAACCGGAAAAGGTCATAACACGCTTGACGCGATGAAGCGGGTGGTGACTACGATTGCTTATTAAAGGGGCGAATCCGAAGACTCAGTACCGAAGACGGCGGCTGTGCAGGACCCCAATCAGCATAAGAACGGGATGACATGTTCGAAACTTTCGAAGTAGAAGTGCCAGGTGCGCAGTTTCCGTGCTCGAAGGGATACCAGACGGAAAAGGACAAAGCCAAGCTGTGGCAGCGACTGTTGAAAAATGCACATGGCAAGCAGGCCAAGTGTTTATGCCACGGGCAGGGCGCCAAGCTTCTCAATATCCGCTACCTCAAAGGCAGTGAACATTACTTTCTCGCCAGGTGCGCGAACACCGGGTCGGAGCACGCGTTCGATTGTCGTTTTTTTAGTGAGGCAGAGTCTCGTTCCGGACTGCGCGCCTATGTTGAAGGCGTTGTGCTGGAGGGGGGCGACAACGATGTCAGCGTCCGTCTATCACACGCTATTCAAATCAGGGCGAATAACGATGGCGATGATCCTCAGCCTGTCCTTGCGCTCAATCCCCGTAAACCGCGAAGAACACAGCGTGTGATGACGCTTTTGGGGCTGCTGCATCTGCTTTGGACGCGCAGCAATCTGCATGCCTGGGTCCCTGCGATGGAAGGTAAACGCAAGGATGCAATCCTTGAATGGCAGCTCAAAAAAACGGCGGAGAACATCAAAACCCATCGTATGACCCTGGACCGAGTGCTTTTGACTCCAGCGCAAAGAGGCTCGATGGATGCAAGGCGTAACGTCTCTGTGCTGGATACGGCCAAAAAGCATAACTACCGGCTGCTCGCCATCGGAGTGCTTGAGCCTTTTGCCGGTGCGGTTGAAGACAGCGTGGATCAGATGCCCGCACTGTCGTTGATGAACAGCGCGGGTATACCAAAGCTGTACCTCAATGGTCAGGTCTGGCCAGATGCACAGAAAAGTTTTGCTCGAGAGATTGCAGCCTGGAAAAAAGGTGCTAAGACCATCGCCATCGCTTTTTTTAACCTTCGTCAAAACAGCAAGTACTACGATGTTCTCGAGGTCGCACTGATGCGCGTGAGTGACATGCTCATTCCATTGGATTCGAGTCTTGAAGGCGTCGTCGAGACGATGCTGCGCGAGCAAAAACGTAAATTCTCCAAGCCGCTGCGATTTGACGCAGATGAACAAACCCTTCCCGACTTCTGGTTGAATGACCTGGAGGATGAATATCCAATGGAAGTGTTTGGTATGAACACTGCAGATTATCTGCAGCGCAAAGCGGCCAAAATCATTCACTACCAGACTGAGTACTCAAAGCGATCGGGATGGTGGCAGTGGGATGCCGCTGAGGACCCCGATGCGAGAAACATTCCGCAACTGCCACCTGCGATGAAATAACCACGATGTGAATGGAGGACCCTGTATCTGGGCTTGCTGCACTACGAACTGCGAAAGGCCCCTCGACTGCGCGAACTAGCTCGAGAGCTCCGCAGCAGGACCGATCAGGCCTTTGGCTCTTTCGTACAACTCGTCGAATGTGATGACTTGAACATCTGACAACGCGTTTCTGAACATCTGAAAGGAACTGAATCTGTCTTCATGGATACTGCCGTTTTGGTTGGTAAACTCAGCCAGCGTTCCAATGACAAGAAACGACTTTGGTTTATACATGTAGAGCTTTTCACCGCAGTCGAATCCCTCGTCGTCCTTGACGGTGAGGCTTGTCTTCAGATTTTCCATCGATACCTGAACCGTGCGCTGGAGTTGCGCGATACCGCCCGCCAGTTCATCGGATATGGCCCAGGCACCAGGACGGTAGGATGTACTTACCTGACGAAGTAAAGGCTTTTCATGGGTCTTGATTTCGGCGAAGCACAGCGAGCTGATCATTCCATTGGAACTGAGAAGGGCATCAACTCTTTTGCCTGCACCCTTGACGCTATGCCCTGCAACCACTTGCTCAAGTCTGCCGTCCTGCAGTGGAGTGTTGAACAGGTAATTGAGACCAAAGCCAAAAATCCACTGGTTTGCCTGAAAAAATTTCTGCCAAACACTTTCCGGCCCCGCGCCGCCCTCAATACTGCTTCTGAAGAAGGACGCGTCGTTCAATAAACGTTGAAATGTCTTCAGTTGAGTTCTTTTTTCTTGCATGCCAAGGATGTCGTCGACGCTTACCTTGCCTTCACGCAACATCGTCAACACTTCATTTAGTGCTCGGCTGTCCTCTTGCGCACGTTTTAAACCTTCCGACATTTTCTCCGTAGCGAAGTCATCGTCTAGTCGATTGCTTAAATCATTGAGTTTCGACTGCAGCGCCAAGCTGAGTGTTAGGCCATCTGCCAATGCATGATCAAAGGTATAGCTGAAGATGAGGTGTTGTCGATTCGCTGAGAAGAATGGGTGGTTTGAAGCAATAGAGCTGAACAGCAGCTTGAAACCGGAAAAATAGGCGGTGACCTTTTCAAGATCATCGGCCACCCGGTTTGGCCCAATAAATAGCAGCACATCAAAGGCGTCGTATGAAATCGTCGCCGAAGCAATGCCTGAAATCAGTTGTGAATATTTTAAGTAAGTGATCTTGAGTGGCTCCGGCGCTTTATCGGAGTCCGCAAGTAGCTGTCTCAATTCCTCGTCAAACTCATAGATCCACGCAACCGAAAGCGTTTGTTTCTTCGCCGCTATCCTTTTCAACGCGGTTCGAGCGACTAAGGTCTTCCCTGTTCCCTGAGCCATTTGGATCAAGGCGAGCCTGCTCCCGCTCAGATACGATTCCACAATGCGTTCAACGGCTGTTTGTTGTACTGAGTTCAGATTCATTTGCCACTCGTGTAAATACCGACGGAGAGATAAGACTTTAGCGCCATGCTGCCGTTTTCACGCCGGAAAGAGAATCGAATCCCGCGGTAAAAATGCAAAGGCCGAAGGCAGTTGGCCGAGCAACGAACACAGCGGAGTTGCTTCAAAAGCAATAGTCATTTGCGATTCCGGTGGATTGTTGCTGTCAGGACCTGAAGTTAGCATCGGTTCATCGCTGCAACTCATCAGACCTTTGGCGCGAGTCGAGACAGACCACATCGTCAGGCTGTCGCTCCGCTGATCGTCGCCATTCTCGATCTACTCCGGAAACTCCAATGTCGACACTTTTCAATGAATTTCGCCTGGGCGACACCACGCTCAAAAACCGCATCGTCATGGCGCCGCTGACCCGATCGCGTGCACCCAATGATGCTGCCGATGAACGCGTGGCGCTGTATTACGCGCAACGTGCTACCGCAGGCTTGATCGTCAGCGAGGGCACGCCGATTTCCCGTGAAGGGCAGGGCTATCTGTTCAATCCCGGCATTTTCACTGCCGAACAGATCGCTGGATGGCGTCTGACCACCGACTCGGTGCATGCCGTGGGCGGCAAGATGTTTGCGCAGATCTGGCACGTCGGCCGCGTCTCGCACCCGTCGATCCAGGACGGTGGAAAACTGCCGGTGAGCGCCACATCCAAGCAAGCCGTCGGCGCTACAGCATTCGGTTACGACGCTGACGGCAAGCCAGCGCTGGTCGAGCCGCCGGCACCCCGTCAACTGGAAACGGCTGAGGTCTCGCGCATCGTCGGCGAGTTTGCGCAGGCTGCGCAAAACGCGATTGAGGCGGGTTTCGATGGCGTGGAAATTCACGGTGCCAACGGCTATCTGTTCGAGCAGTTCATGAATCCGCTGGTCAACGATCGGACCGATCAGTACTCGGCCGATCGATTGGAAAATCGTCTGCGCTTCACGCTGGAAGTGATCGATGCTGTAGTCGCACGGATTGGCGCGGGTCGGGTAGGCATCCGTATTTCGCCGTATGGCCAGCTGTTCGATATGCCGCTGTATGAGCAGATCGATGAAACCTATACCGCGCTGGCTGCGGAGATTGGTGCTCGGCAACTGGCCTACGTTCATGTCATGGATCAGTCCGGGTTTCCTGCTCCGGGTACCGAAGGTGGTGGCAGCGGGCCGAAGGCAACGTTCCTTGAGCTGCTGTCGACCATTAAGTCGAAATTGCCTGCAACAGCGCTCATTCTGGCGGGCGGAATGTCGCGCCAGCGTGCGGACGATCTGATCAATGACGGCATTATCGACCTCGCCGCGTTCGGCACTGCCTACATCAGCAACCCTGATCTGGTGGCGCGGCTGCGAAACAACTGGCCTCTGACCGAGGCCAAACGCGAAACCTTCTACGGCGGCGGGGCTGACGGTTATGTCGATTATCCGCCTTACAAAGGTTAGGTAACCGCTGAAGTACTGCAGCCGTCACCGTTACTCGGGGCGGCTGCTTTTTCATGTCGGGTGCAAACAGGCCTGCAAGAATGTTGCGGGAGGACAAGCAGGCGAAGTTCTGTTTTAGTGCAAATCACCTGTTCTTGATGATCGGAATTCCTTATGCACCTCAAAGCGCACCGGTACTTCACCATGGTCGCCGTGACTGGCAGTTTCTCGGCGACGGCTCGGCATTTCCAAGTGCCGGCGTCGTCCGTTTCACGCTTCATCGCGGCGCTCGAGCGAGAGGTGGGTCAGCAGCTTCTGTATCGAAATACCCGTGCAGTGAAACTGACGGACGCGGGCGAGCGTTATTACCAGCAGATCCGCGAAGTGCTGGAATTGCTCGATGCCGCTGATGAGGAAATCGCTGGAAAAGGTGCAGAGGTGCGCGGACTCGTACGGATCAACGCTCCAGTCGCCTTCGGCAGTCTGCACATCGTCAAACTGCTCAATGGTCTGTATGACAAGTATCCCGAGCTGACGGTCGAGTTGACAGTCACCGATGCCTTTATCGACCCGGTTCAGGAGGGCGCCGACCTCATCTTTCGGGTCGGACACTTGGGCGACTCTGGCTTGATCGGCCGGAAAATCTGCGATCAGCACTATGTTCTGTGCGCCAGTGCGGACTACATAGCTAAGCATGGCCAACCCGCGTCGCCGGCGGATCTGCAGAGTCATGCATGCCTGGTCTACAAGGGAACCGGCGGCGCGCAGCGCTGGTATTTCAGAAAGCCAGGCAGCGACAGCGCCGAGATTATCGACGTCCATGGCCCGCTCAGAAGCAATAATGGTCAGGTACTGGTGGAGGCCGCGCTGGCGGGCAGGGGGATCGTGTTTTTCCCGTCCTGGCTCTTTAGCCCCGAGAGCTTCAAGAACCGGCAGCTCATTCGGCTTTTACCTGATTGGCAGGGATCGGTGGAGCAAACGCCGAGCCAGATCCATCTGCTTTCCCCGGAGAATCGCCTTCGATCGCAGAAAGTACGTGTGGTGTGGGACTACTTCATCAGCGCGATCGGTGAACCGCCTTATTGGGATGATCTTGGGGATTGCAACTGACAGAGACATTTAGCGGGGGGCTCGTTCAGTTAATTCCAGACACCCATCGACAGTGCGCCGCAGTACATCGCGGTGGTGCAGACAATAACCTGGGCAATCAAGAAACCGCAGCCTGCTCCCAAAAATGCGATGCCGGCGACGATCCAGGGCAATCGCGCATTCACGCGGGATCTCAACAACCACGCCGAAACGCTGGTGCCGACGAGCATTCCCGGGGCAGAAAACAAATGCCCCAACCCAACGAGACCGCCCTCACGACCCGAGCTGGATACGATCGCCATATAGACCAGAAGAGTGACGACCGCAGCGCCTGTCGTTCCTGTTAGAAACAGGGGCCGAGCACGAAGAATCAAGCCTGGCAGCCACATCACCACAGGCGCCAGCGTGAGGTACCAATAGCCTAAGTAGAGCGTGTTCCCCGCACCCGATGCGTATGCCAGAACGAGCGCCAGCAAAACAACTGAACAGAGCAAGTCATCCCGAAAGACCATTTCATTCCCTTGAGTCGCTATAAGCGCCGACATTGCTCCGTAGATTAGCTGACTGCAGAATCTTCGTTCTTGGTTTTCTTCCAGATGCGGCTGGTTGCTGATATGTTGGTGGCCAATCGGAATCATTGCCACGAAGGGATCTCATGCATTCTTTTTTTTCGAAAACGTTTGGCGGGTTGAGTGGCCCGGTTTATTTGCGGCACTTTTTGTTCGGCGCCGTCATCGCCGCACTGCTGATTGCCGTGTCGGTCAGCGGCAAGCACCAGCCAAACTTTGGGTTCATCAGCTACGTCCTGATCAACACCGTACTGTACCCCTACGCAAGGTTCGTCTACGAAAGTGTGGTTAGCTACATCGTTGGAAACAATCAGTTTTACTGGAACGCCTCGACGTTCGTGATCGCGAAATACCTCACCATCATGATGTGCTGGGCGTTCTCGATCTTTATCGCTCCCCTTGGACTGATCTACCTGTTCTTTCGTAATGGCAAGCGCTCAGCGATGTGACGCTTATCGAAAGCTCGGCCATTGCGTCGGGCACTCATCTTGCTCGAAAGGATTCAGCTCGTGGAATACACCGCACATACTCTAGCCGCCGAATTGAAGCGTCAGATCATCAGGCAGTTGCCGTCCAGGCCGCTGGTAGGTGGCGGATTTCTTCATTTTGAACTCAAAGCATCAGTCAAGGCTGAAGTCAGTGCTGATGTGTCCTACGAAGCGTTTGAGACAGTATTGCTGGATTTGAGCGCAGAATGCCCGGAGTGGGAGATAGAGCTTGAGGGCGGCCATGACAACCTGAAGGCGACCTTCACCAAATAATCCGTGCATTTTGGCTGCTGCTTGCAACGTCAAACGGTGCTAATGTCGGTGAGGTTGAACCTGACACAGAAAACGCATGGAGTTGTCTATGGAGACTGCCGCAGATTACGAAAACCAATTGCTCTTGGCGATCAGTCGATCTACTGAGCATGGCCCCGTGGGTATTGCCATTGAGCGTAACCCTGCGCCAAATGATAAAGCGCACTGGCATCGTCTGAAATCATGCTTGAACGGACTGGTTGAACGCGGACTTCTCAAAGCCTTTACATGTTCGCTTTCTCACTCTCTTAGGCATGACGTCACTCGGTCTGGGTGGATGCACTTGCGAGTGTTGCGCAAGCGCAAAAGAGTTGCGTAGGACCGCTCTATCATAAGCCCAGCCATCGTGCTGGGCTTTTTATTTGGCCTTCAACCTTGAGCGCATTTAGTGAGATACTGGCAGTTCGCTATTAATTAAGAGATGCTCATGAGCAATTTGATGTTTGTTGTAGAAGTTTTCGTATCGTGTGTTCACCAGATTCCAACAGCCGTCGTGGCAGGGCTAGTCACCTTAGCGGCCCTATGGTGCCGAAAGCAGTCATATGAGAACCAGGCCGCATGGACAATTGGCCTTGTGGTCGTGCTCTGCCTTTGGGCTATTTTCCCACAGGGTTATCACCTTGTTTCACCGCCTGACGCAGAGCATTACCTCGGAGGTGGTCTTGCTCCGCAAGCACCGAATTACAGTGCTATGTTCGTTGCTGATGTGATCATGACTTTCGTCGGTTGGGCTATCGCAAAAATCTTCTGGGATCGAAACAACTAAGCACTCGCCATGGCTATGCCAAGGGACTGCAGGCTGTCGATTTCTTGCTTCCACGATTAGAAAACCCGGCTAGATGCTGGGTTTTTTATGCCTCAAATTTACCTCAACTAGGGCGGCCTCACTGAGGCCTGGCCGTCGATAGCCGGATAGTGCGACGTACGGAATCAACACCGGTAGCCCGCGCAGTCTTATCTCACATGCTGTCGGGGTGCCGCGAGACTGGATCAGCTAGATCGAGGCAAAGGGGCGTCGACGTTGAGAAAGCCTTTGGCAAGCCAGCTCGGAAAGACGAACGCACCAGCACATGGCCTCGGCATTTGCAGGGGCTTTTGCGTTTTTGCCTAATTGCGTTAATCTCGACGTGGCCATTTGGTATGACCAGCATAGGGATTAGCATGCGAGACAACAGAAAATCGATAGGTAGTTCAATTCCGCGAGAAGAACAGCCGCGGAAGTTCAAGAAAGGCGATGTCGTCCTATACGTGAAAGGCCAAGTGGTTCGCAAGTCAAAGTCTCGCAAGGTTATTCAGGACGGCCAGCAATTGACAGTTGGAGATCCCGGGCCAATAAACCTTGGTGGCGATGTAGGGGCTGTACGTCTCCCTGATAACTTTGTAGACATGGTCGGCTGCACCTGGAAAGACACTGATGGCAAAGTCATGTTTGCCAAATTTTTAGAAAATGAGTTGCTTCCTTTGGGAGTGTGACTACGTTTTACTCGAAATGAAGCCCTGGCAGATGTCGGGGCTTTTTCCTTTTCTGCTCCCTGCACCCATTGCTCCGAGCTGGGAGTGCAGATGGAGCTGATTCAAATCCGCAGGGGAGTCCCTGCCAATTGACCACCACTCCCTGACGGGGAGGAACCAAGATGCCAAACATGCCAGACAAACCAGGCACATGGGCGATAGCGCTTGCGTGTTTGAGCCAGCATTCGCCGATCCTCTATGCGGCTGCGCTGTCCTGCGCTATGGCCGTGCTGCAGATCACTTACGGTGGCGGCACACGTCGCTAGATGCTGGTGGGAGGCACCATCTGCGGCGACCTGACGCTGACCATCATCAGTGGTCTGGACTTCTTCGGACTGCCCCAGAGCATGGCCACCTTCGCGGGCGGTTGAGTAACCATCACGCCAATCACTAGTTTGTCGGCACTATTCGGGCAAGGCGCTACGAGGGCAGCAGTCGGCGCAGACGGCGGAGGGCAGGTCTCGGCGAGCCTCAGTTACTATCAGTGGCTAAAAGCGCAGCCGGCGGCCTTCCAAGACGCTGCGCTGGGGCCTGCGCGGGGCAAGCTGTTGCGAGATGGTGGCCTGACTACCGAGCGCTTCGCTGTGCTGCAACTGGACAAGAACTTCAAACCGCTGACGCTGGAGCGGCTCAAGGAACTGGAGCCGCTGGCGTTCGAGCTTGCTGGGCTGTAAGTCAGCAGCCTTTCCGCTCGACGTCGAAGGCCATCAGTTGTTCAAAGTAGATGGCATGCCATGGATTCACTTCGCCAGCAAAATCGGCAGCTTGGGCGACCCTTACTTTTTCGTCATCAGTTTGCTGGGAGGCTGTCATAAATTTTCCCAGTAGATTCATCGTTTTTGTTGCCAGCTTTGGTGGGGAATTTGCTATGAGGGCCTCTGCGGACGCCACCGCTGTTTCGTACCGGAGTGCCAGCTCTTCATGCGAGGGATTGGGGTGGTATGGATAAGAAAGGGTCTTCGATATAGACACGAGCATGAATTCCGCTTTGGTGCGAAGGTTTTGTTCGCGCTCGTCGAGCCTTTTCACGCAACTCGTGCGCAGATCCTTTTGCGTCGACACGTGAGTGCCATAGGTTTGTAACCCTACTCCAGAGGCAGTGAACAATCCTGCAATCAGTGCTGCTTGCACCGTCACATCAAGTCTCAGCCATCTCGATTTTGTGTTCTCGTTGTAGGGTTTCGGACTTCTCATTAGGCACTGCTCGCACAAAGGATCAAAAGGGGTCTTATTCGCGGCGGCATCCTACAACGCAGCCAATCAAAACTGACCCGCTTATGCGGTTTTTTTATGCCCGTCAGGCGGGCCAATCAATCCCCTGGGGATAGCCACATGCCTTTTTTTTCGACCCGGCCGCCCACGGCCTAGCCTTCGACGAAACCCAAACCGCCGCGCTGAAGGCAGCGCTGGGCGGCGAGGTGCAGAAATTCCTGGACGGCGAGGTCTCGGGCCTCAAGTCCAAAAACACCGAGCTGATCGGCTCCAACAAGACCGTCAAGGCCGAACTGGACAAGCTGAAAGGTCAATTTGAAGGACCGTATATCGAAGCGGTGAAAGGCTTGCTCACCAAGGTCGGTCAGGACGAAGAGACGAAGCTGATCGCTGAGGGCAAGCTCGACGAGGTGATCAACCGCCGCACCGAGTGCCTGCGCACCGACTCCGATAAGCAAATCAAAGCCGCCCATGAGCGCGCCGACAAGGCCGAAGCCTTCGCTGCGAAGTACAGCGACAAAGTGCTGACCGATTCCATCCGCGCTGCTGCCATTAAGGCCAGCGCGCTACCCGAGGCTGCCAAAGACATAATCTTGCGCGCCCGGGGCACTTTCAAACTCAGTGAAGACGGCGAGGCGATTGCCACCGACCGTGACGGTGAGGTCGTTTACGGAAAGAGTTCGGTGAAACGTCATCGCTTGCCAAGTCTGGCGGGCACTGCAGGCCTTCCGCCCTGATATAGGCGCGGCTGATGTCCTGCAACCGCTCGATGCTTACGGCTGTGATCTCCAGCTCGACCCCGCAATCATCCCGATCCATCATGTCTGCCGGGCGCCACCGGTCTACCGGGTTTCCACAGTCGTCGTAGTCGCCATCAAACTCTGATCGCAGTACGACGTAACCGGGATCGTGGGGCATGCCTCCGGCAATTGCCCAGTCTTGGCCATGGCTTACCTCTTCAATTCCGCTGGCTGCCATCTCGTGTAGGGTTTCCCGGTGTCTCTGTAGGTTTTGCATCTGGAAGTCTTGGTCATCGAGAGTTGTTCGCCATCGCTGAAGCCGGAGAGTTTTGGCTTGTTCGAAAGTTATGCTGTAGGTCTCGCTGTACAAATTCTGTATTTATGTACAGCAATCAGGTCGCGGCAGGTCGGCGAGGGCTAGGCGACGAACAGTAGCGATAGGACTGCTTTCGGCCAAAAAGAGACAGTGGACATCACTCACGCCAAGGCGCTAGCGTCAGCCCCTTCAATTCGAGGGCTACACCATGGATGCTATTGCCGCCTACTCAAATGAACACCATCGCCGTTGCGTCGTGGAACTCTGGGAAACCGTATTCGGTTACGAAACCGCGCATAACACTCCCAGCCTGGCCATCGACAAAAAAATGGCCGCAGCGGATTGCCTTTTCTTTGTGGCCCTGTCAGGACATGAAGTTGTTGGCACCGTTCTCGCCGGATACGACGGCCATCGTGGATGGTTGTACTCGGTGGCGGTGCACCCGTCGCACCGCAGAAAAGGCATAGAGATGAATCTAGTCCGTCATGCAGAGGATGCTCTGACCGCGCGAGGCTGCATGAAAATCAACCTGCAAATCATCAGCTCAAATGAAAGTGTCAAAACCTTCTACGAATCTCTGGGCTACTCGACCGAGCCGCGAATCAGTATGGGCAAAAAGATCGAGTCGAATATTGAGATGCCGGGAGAGCAGGCTTGGTAAACGTCCGCGTCGGGTCGACACCTAGCGCTGGAGGATTACCGCTATTGGCCGATTGACGCCTGTCGCAAAGTGCAGTTATCGACCCATGCGAGACATCAATTCACGGGCCGCCGGTATGGATGAGCAAGGTTATGAATGCAGCGAATGGAGAGAGCAGAATCAGCCCGCCGACGACAACTGCCCAGTCCCAGGCAAAACCACTTTCTCCCTTGAAGCGGCCGCCACTCAAGAAGCTCAGTACGTGGACGCCAACACGATGAGCTATCGAAGCTCGACAGTTCGAAAGCTCATGATGGCGGCTTCGAGAGTGAGTTGGTTCTCATTGATTTTGTAAAGCAGGGAAGGGAGCAGATCTGAATTCGGCATGGGGTCTCCTCTGTGAAAAAACCAGCGTAGCACCGTGCTACATGAAGAGTGTTTTACGTTTGGCAGGACGCCGGAGAAGAGAGAGAGCAGAGAGTTCTGTAACGCTTCAGCTAGCGCGGCGGAAATCTCAAATGCCAGAAACGACAAAGCCCTGAATAATCAGGGCTTTGTCGGTACAAAATATGGCGGAGGCGATGGGATTCGAACTCATGGACCTGTTACAGTCGACGGTTTTCAAGACCGCTATGGAAAGCCGCCGAATACGCGGCGTCAGTCGTTTTTTCGTTCCATTACTTTTGTTTTGCAGCACCTCTACAGACCGCATTCTACAAGGGGCGTGTTTCGAGTTATGGAACGCATTTTCTGCCTATTTTGAGGGTTTGGCGATCGCGCCGATACGGCGATAAACCCGTTCAGTAATGTCGCCTTTTGTGTGCCCGAGCAACAGGCTGGCGTCACCAACATCGCTGATTTCCGACGCCGCTTTCGGCCGAATATCCCGGAACTGGAATTCACCGATCCGCTTGGCCAGCAGCTCGTCTCCCTGCTCAAGAGCTTCCAGTTTTGCCTTCTCTCGCGCCGCGTCCCATCGCTTCCTCAGCATCGTCGCAGTCATCCGTTTACCGCTCCGGTTGATAATCAGGTAGCTCGAAACGTGGGCAGCGTTTCGCTCTGTGATCGCCGCGATCAAAATGCCCAGGCTGTTCGCCTCTCCAGCGGCCGTCATTTGAATGCGCAGCTTCTTGTGCGTCTTGTTCTGCTGAACAGTCAGATATCCGCCTTCAACATCATCCTTCCGCATAACCAGCACATCTGCCGGCCTTTGCCCGGTCAGATAGGCTAGGTCCATCGCTTCCTTCAGCTCCTGAGCTGCCTTCTTGTACACCGCCTCCCAAACCACATCATTCGCGTAATAGTCCCTCGGCGTCTCCTTGTTCTTGCGCACGCCTTGGCAGGGATTTTCCTTCGTCGTCAGCCCCCATTCGCGGGCAATGTTGAAAATGTGGGAGAGGGTAGCGATCTCACGGTTCGCCCGGACCTTCGCCGATCGTGCGTCTCGGTAACCAGCAATCGTTGCTGGCGTGATCGAGTCGATCGGAGCGCTGTCGAACATCGGCCGAAGCTGCTTGATTTCCGCCAAGTTGTCCTTCTGCGTGCGGGGTGCTTTCTTTGGCACCACATCACGAATGTACCGGTCGAAGATTCCCTTCATGGTGCGCAGGTCGAGCGGCTTTTCCTTGGCTTCGAGCTCGGCCCACTTCAGCCGAGCCTTGTCGAGATCCTTGCCCAGAGGGATGTCATTACCGAGCAGGTCGCGGTAGTAATACGCGGTCCAGGTACTACCGTTTTTGCGCTTCCGTGAGCGCTTGTACATCCGAGGGGGAAGGTGCTGGTGCTCGGTCTTGCGGGGGCGCATATCAGTTCACTCGCGAATAGTCTGGCGTCCATGCCGGCGCGGCCGGCGGCGGGTTAGGATCGGCAATCGTAGGGCTGATCATGCCCAGCTTCATGCGGGCATACATCCGACCCACCAGCGGGCGCTTGCCCCGGCTTTCGACGAACACCCACTGGCGATCAATCAGCCAGCGTCGCTGGTAGGCCCTCGCCTTGTAGCCAGTGAGTTCGGCCAGCTCCTCGTCGGAGAGAATTTCAGTTTCCATAGTGATGCTCCATGCCGCGCGTGGCGGCAGAAGGTGGTGATGGGGGTTATGCGGCTGGCGCTGAATCGTGAAACACGTCCATCTGCGCCGCACCGTCGAGCCAGGCCGCCGAGATCCGGCGTTCAGCCATGGCGGCATAGTCTGGGTTGAGTTCGCAGAGGATCGACTTGCGGCCCTCCTGCATGGCGACCACCGCTGTGGTACCGGCGCCGCCGAACGGGTCAAGCACCACACCACCGCGGGGAGCCCCGGCCAAAACGCATGGCCGGATCAGGTCGGGCGGGAATGTGGCGAAGTGGGCGTCCTTGAAGCTATGGGTCGCCACAGTCCACACGCTGCGCTTGTTCCTCGTTGCCGTGTCCCAAGTGCTTTCCTTTCGGTCTGGTCGGTGCGTGCCTTTGTTCTGCCCCGGGATCACCTGCTCTCGCTTCGAATCCTCTCGCTTGAAACTATCGCGCCGTGCACGCTCCGCACCTTCCTTGTGAAAAGCTCCGTGGCCACCGTCGCCGGTTGAGGTATCCCAGCCGGTCGGCACCGTTGCTCGCGGCTTCGTCACTGCGTCGAACCCGTGACCGAAACCGACGCCGGTTGGCGTGGCGCCATAAATCGCCGGCTCGCGTATCGCCTCCATGTCGCAGTGGTACCGACGGGACTTGCTGAGCAGGAAGATGTATTCGTGGGCTTTAGTGCACCGATCGCGCGTCGACTCCGGCATCGGGTTCGGTTTGTGCCAGATGATGTCCTGCCGCAGATACCAGCCGTCATCCTGAAGTGCGAAGGCCAAGCGCCACGGAATGCCCATCATGTCCTTGTGCTTGAACCCTTCCGGGATCTGACTCGACCGCCGGGCATTTGCCGTGCGTACAGCAACGTGAGGCGCGTCCGTGTTGTGACCGCCAAAGCCAACTGGCCCGTTCGGCTTGCTGGCGTAGCTGTCACCCATGTTCACCCATGCCGTGCCGTCGTCGCGGAGTACTCGACGCACTTCACGGAACACATCGACCAGCCGCGCGATGAACTCGGCCGGGGTTTCCTCCAAACCGATCTGCCCGTCTACGCCGTAATCGCGCAGGCCGAAGTAGGGCGGGCTGGTAATGCAAGTTTGAACTGACTTGTCTGGTAGGGTCCGCATCATGTCGATGCAGTCGCCGACCAGAATGCGGTGTTGTTCTGTCATCGCCACGGCCCCTTGTAGATGAGGTAGGCCATGTAGAGCGGGGCGAGAATCATAATAGGTCCGCTCCTGCTTCGAGGAGGCCGTCGCGGTCTTCGCGCAGGCGCTGATTCTCGGCGATCAGCGCCAGCACCGCCTCGGGCGAACACTCCTTTAGGAACTGCTCGTCGCGGTGCAACAAGCCGGCATCCTCGATCATGCCCGCCCAGCCGTGCGAGCGAATGACCTCGTCGCGGCAACCCTCGGCCAGTTGCTGAAGTTTTGAATAGTCGCTCATCCGATCACCGCCTTTATGGTCAGTACCAATGGAAGCCAGAAGAAGAGGGTGCAGCCGGCAATGCTGGTGAGGATCATGGCGTCACCCGCTTGAACTCGACGACCCAGACCCCCGGGTTGGTGCCCCAGTCGCCGCCGGTACCGATCCAAAGGTCTTGGAATGCAGCGGCAGGTGACTTGAACCCGAACTGATGCCAGTCATCAACGTTGCTCGGGTCATGCGGGTTCCAGTGCCAGCCACCACGGACGTGAGGAGTGATCCCCTCGGCCTTGGCCTGGTCTTCGCTGATGTCCTGCAACCGCTCGACGCGGACGTCGGTGATCTCCAGCAGGATGCGGCTGGCCCATCGCGGCATGTGGATACTGGGCCGTGCACGCCAGATCCTGTCTGGGTCGGCAGATGAGTACGAGCCGTTACGCAGGCCACGGGGATAGTGGCGGTTCGGCTCATTCGGCGGCTCGCCGTTAGCGCGGTAGTGGATGCGGCGAGATCCATTCCACTTGTCGCAGTCGCCTTCTGGGTATGAGGAGGTCCATTCACCTGCCTGCCAGAAGCTTTCGCGCCCCCACAGCAGGTCGCCTGGCTGACCATAAGGGCAGAGGTCGGCGTAACAGCTGGCGCTGTTCGGATGCACCTCTCCATCCGCCGGCAGTTCATGGCATTCGCCCAACTGAACGCCGTAGCCAATTTCCTTGAACGATCGTGCGCTGGCCGCGCGGCGGGTAACGGTTTTGCGGCCATCCAGCACAGCGCTGGCCATCGGCCCGTTGAATAGCATCGGGCGTTCTTTTGCTTGAGACATAGCTTTGCCTTGGCTGCTATATCGCAGCAGTGAATAGAGGGTATGGTTTTTTTTGTGCTGATAAAATGTTGAAATACGCTTTGCTGGCAAAAAAACTAAACTGGGAGCTTCCGATAATTACTATGGATGAGCAGCTTTTTCATTACACGGATCTGGCGGCGCTTGCTTCGATTGTGAAATACAGGAAGCTTTGGCTGACAAACATAGGGTTCTTGAATGATGCGGATGAAATGAATAATGGTGTGAGATGTCTGCATAATCAGTTTAAAAAGATGCTTGCCGAAAAAGACCAGCCACCAGAGCGGGCATTTACGACAGGATTTCTGATGGCGGCCCTGGCATCCATGAGTTCGGATGAAACCGACCACTCGATTTTCACCTGCTCTTTCAGTAGAGCCCCAAATCTGTTAAGTCAATGGCGCGGCTATGGGAATTTTGCCATTGAATTTTCACGGAAGGAACTTGAGAAAGACCATAGACTTTTGGACTGTATTTATAGTGATGTGAAGAAGCGCGCTGAGGCGAAGAATGTCATATCGAAATTGGTAACTACTTTTGTTGACATTGATGCCGATGCCGATTTTAGTAATACAGTCCTGCAGAAAGCCGGTGATGCGTCTGTGGAACTTAGCGTTAGTGCAGGGGCTTTTAAAAATAAGCACTTTTCTGCAGAGAAAGAAGTTAGGATGGTGGTGGCGGGTGCTTATGTTGGTGCGGAAATATTGTATAGATCTCGGGGCGATTATCTTGTCCCTTATCTGGAAGTTGAAGTGTCGCCCGAGAGTGTTACTGCGATCCATATTGGCCCTATCGCTGATCAGAGTTTAGCGGAACGCTCAGTGAAGTCGTTGCTTAACTCATGCGGCTACTACGATGTCAGAGTTGTTAAATCTGACATTCCATTTCGAGCATGATCCAGCCTTCCTGTAATTCATAAAAGCGCCTACGGCTCCCGGAGATCAGGCGGCAGCAGCTTTCTTCTGTACTAGCCAAGGGTTGTTCGCGTGAGCAAGTGCAGCCATCGGCGGCGGGCTGACGCTGTTGCCGCACATGTGCACCTGCTGGGTCTTAGTGAATGGCTTGCCGTCGGCGCCGTGGCTGATGATGTAGTCGGCCGGGAATCCCTGAGCCTTGTACAGCTCGGCCGGTTGCAGCATCCGCAGGCAGATGTCGACGATCACGTACGACGTGCCCTTGATGGTGACGGTTACCAGCCCCAGCCGATCCTTGGTGGTGATGGTTGGCGCTGGTGCGTCGGCGGCGCTCATGTTCTCGGTACCGTAGTAGCTGATCAAGAATGCGGCGACACGCAACGCACCGGCTTCAACCTCTGGCGAGAGTTGGAGCTCGACCAGCGAGCTCTTGCCGCCACCTCCGGCGGTGATCGTTGGTGCCGGTTCGTCCACGCCCTGGCCAACGCTGGCGCCGAACTGGCGCTCCATGAAGACAGTGACCAGTCCATGGTGAGTGCCGCCGGCGCTGATGGTGTGCAGCGGATCGGCGGTGTCCCGCGCATCGCAGTTGCCGCGCAGGTGCACCAAGTTCGCCGTCACCAGCTGCTGCTGGCTTCCGGTGTTGGTGACCGTGGTCATCGGATCGTCGACGCTCTTGGCGTCGGTGGTGTTGAACCCGCCGTTCATCTGGGCCATGAACACGGTTGAGATACCCATGGCGTGAGCGGCACCGGCGGGGCGCTGGTAGTTGCCGCCGCTGGTGATGGTCGGCAGCGGTTCGTCGAGTGCCTTGCCTTCGTCCGCAAACCGGAACTTCACCAGGTGCGCAGCGGCGATTGAGTGCCCGCCGCTCGCAGTAACCGTTCCCAGCGGATCACCGGCAAACTTGCTGCCGTCGCCCCAGCGTTGAACACCTCCCTGCTTCCCTTCACCATGTGCAGCGGTAACCATCACCGGGCTGGCCACGGCGAATGAACCACCACGTGGCCAAGACGTCACGGTTTGCAGCGGCTCATGTGCAGATTGCACGCTGTCGCCGGACCAGTTCGCGATCGGCACGATGAACGGGTCAGCCGCATCGATTACGAACTTCTTCATGCCCTTGGCTATTCGGCGAAGGGTGGCCGGTGCCAGCGGCTTTGCCCGGTCGAAAATGCTTTTGCTCGGGATCGTCCAGTCGATGCACTCGGCGGCGGTGCGCCACTTCTGTTGTCCTTTGGCTGGGTTCTTCGCGTGAGTCGGCTCCGGCCACACAATCGGCTGGCCATCGCAGCGGGCGATCATGAACAGGCGCTCTCGGCTGGTCGGCGCGCCGAAGTCGCAGGCCTTGATGACCCGCCATTCAACGGCGTAGCCCAGACGCTGCAGCTCGGCGACGAACACCACCCAAGTCTGGCCGCGACGCTTCGGGTCAGGTACCAGGAATTGCTGGTGAACCGGTACTACTTCGCCAGGCTCGGCAATGGCACCGCCCAACTTCATTACCCGGCCGGTGGCCTTGCAGCGCTTGGCGATCAGCGGCCCCCATTGGAGGATCTGTTTCACGTTTTCCAAGCTGATGACCCGTGGCTTTTTCTTGCCAGCCCACTTCAGGCCGATCCATGACAGGTTCCGGATCTCGCGCTTGCGCGGTTGACCACCGGCGGCCTGGCTATGATGCGTGCAATCCGGCGACATGTGGAACCAGCCAACGGCCTTGCCGCCGCACTCGGTGTCTGGATCACCTTCGAACACATCGGTGGTGTAGTGCACGGCGCCCGGGTGATTCACGGTGTGCATGCTGATTGCTTGAGGGCTGTGGTTCTTCGCGACATTCACCGCGCGGCCCAACCCATCTCCAGCCCGTTACCGGCGCCGCCGCCACCACAGAAGAAGTCGACAACGATCTCATCGTCCTGAGTGCTGAAGCCGAGTCCGTATTGAGTTTTGAAATCGAAGGGGTGTTTCTTCTGTTGTGCGGACATAGGGGGGCCTCGGCGCTATATTTGCGCAAACAAATTTGGGGAGTCGGATATGGATCGGTTCTTAGAAAGCGCGCTGCCCTTTGGAGTTATCGCTCTCTTATGGATCTGCCTGACAATACGTCATGCGGTAAAGCAGGTTAGTCAGCGCATCGATGCGATAGAGGTGGATAGGGCTTGGTTCACCAAAAGGCGTGATGAGCAAATTGAGAGTCTTCAAAGCGAGGTCTATGAGCTGAAAAGCCTTGTCAGAGACCTCGTCGACTTTCAAAAAGGTGACGGGCGCTACCGGTATGACCCAGATGATCCTCGACTGCCTGCACACCTTCGCGATCAAACAGGTCGCGATTACTGATAGTCCTCGCCGGCTGGCGTGATTCGTAGAAGTGGGGTATTTATCTGCAATCTCACACTGGCAGGAGGCCGAAATGAGGTTGCAGAGCGATGTAGACGCGCTGGCGGCGATCGAAGAGGACGCCAAGGCAATGCTGAAACGGATAGGGCTGCCTGACGATGCAGTGAAGCTGGAGGTGGTCGTGTTCCTTCGGGAGGTGATCGACCTGGCCAGCTACATGGAATCGAAGCATCGGCTGGTTGAAGCGCCGGCGTTCGTCTGAGCTGGCGCATTGCCCGCCGTTGCGGTATTTGTGTTCTGCCCGGCATGGGGCCGGATCAAGGAGAGAAAATGACTATTGCCGAAAAGCCTCAGCATCAGCTGGAAGAACTGCTTTCCAACGGCGCAGCGCTTGAAGTGTCTGCGCGCGGTAAAATGCCAAATCAGCTTGTTGATTTAGCGGTATGTGCCAAGCGTGGTGGATCACACCTGACAATCAGTGATCTGGGGCTACTGATGCAGAATCAGCTGATTGATATTGCTAGGGCAGGGAGCGGTCACGTCACCCTCAAGGATTGAGTGGGAAGGACAACTTCGTCGTCTGACTCTGGCGGATCATCGGCGAGCGACTTCATGCCGGCTGCCTGAATGATGCACGACACCTTTTCAGTAACAACAAAAGGTGTCGTGACACACTTCAGCATCTTGGCCTGGGTATCGAAGTCGGCCGCGAGCAGGTTCCGCAGCAGGTTCTGATACACCTCCTGCTGGTTGTTGAAGCCGTGGGCGGCCATGACCCGCTTGAGGTCTGGCTTGAACACCCCGGCCACCTCAACCGTAAATTTCTCTACGCCCAATGCAGCGTCCTTTGCTGCAGCCTTCTCGCGCTTCCTGCGCTGCTTCTTGGCTTCCTCCGTCAGTTCCTTTTCCTCGGTCATGGCCTACCTCTTCAATTCCGCTGGCGGGCAAGTCCAGCCAGGTCTGTCGTTTACGTTGTTGGGGTCTGGAACGTCTCACGCAGCTACCTTCACCTGATGCCAGGCGCCGGCGGCGTAGAACAGTTTCGCGGCTTGGGCTTCGTCCATCGAGATCTCGTCCGGAATGGCGATCGCCAGACTGCGGATCTGCCGGCAGCTCTTCCAGTTCGCCATGATCTGGCTGCCGCTGGGGTCTATGTTGACCACCGCGACGTGGTTGGTGCGCAGCAGCGCCCGGCAACTGCGTTCAGCCCGGGCGAAACCGTTGTTGAGTTTGCGTTTCGACTTCATATCGCGTCCGCCATTTTGCGCAGAGCCCTGCGGTCAGCGGCCGATATCGGCTTCGGGCGCCGCTTGAGGACCGTTTCAGGGTCTATTTTCTTCGAGCGGGGAGGTGGCAGAGGATTGCGCGGCGGGCTTTTCAGTTGGTCGATCCGCCCGCCGGCGGCCAGGTACTGCGCGATTCGCTCAGAGATCGACTCGGCATCCGAACGGTGCTGCTCGACGAGGTTGAGGTGGTTGCTGATCATGCTCAAGCTCCCAATCTATGGGCCTGCGCCCGTGCTTTATCTGCGACCTCATCAACCATGCGGTTCAGTTCCAGGTTGAATTGGACGAGCTCTCTGTGAAGGTTGGCGATGTAGTCTTCGTCGCGGTAAATCGTTTCGATGTAGAGCTGACATTCCTCGTCCTGTCGAGAATCGAAGGACAGAAAGTCCCACCATTGCCTGCCCGTCACGAACATGCAGCCCTGAATCTGCGGCATATGTTCCTCGGGCATGCCCTCCAGCCAAGTCCTGACGTGGATCGCTTCGTTGAACGGGCACTTTGATTCGGTACCACCGTCGTCGTTTATCAGGCCGTCTGGCGAGCAGCCGAGCCAGTCATACTTCGGGTGAACGATGAATTCCGACGGCACAACAATGTTCCCGGTAAGCATTTCGTAGGCGTCTTGAGCCTTCTGTTCTTCCGTGTGGCCCCACTTCATGGAGGCGCTGCTGACGTTGTGCTTGGACTTCTTCGCCAGTCGTTCGAAGCACAGCTCGCGCATGTAGGAGGTGCGCGCGCCCATCGGCTCGCGCTTCCCATTTTTGTCAGGCTTCCCCCAAGCGATCACATCTTTGAATCGACTGGCCGTCACTCGACCAGACCGGTCTGAATGCCACTTTTCAGTGCCTTGAAGTTCGGTTCTCACTACGCCGCTTCCTCGACCTGAGACAGATCGTCGCCGGGGCCAGTCATGTCGGTGAAGTCAGCATCAACTGTTGCAGCCATGCTCTTGAGTGCTTCGTGACACTCCAAGCCTATTGCTGCGCGCTGTTTAGGCTTTAGAGCTGCCCAAGCTGCTGCATAGGCATCGATGTCCTGTCGCTTCGCGACGACCAGCAGGTCAGCGAATACACCGTCGATCTCTGGTGATGGAGATTTCGGTCCAAAAGACACTTCAGCGGCGGCAGCGGTGTTTGAGGCTTGCTTCGCAGGGGTGATATCGATTTCGCCACCGTAGGAGTCTTCGAACTCGTCAGGCGTGTAGACGCCAAGGATGACGTCCGGGCAGAAGAGCCTCGCCCATTTTTTCGTCACCAGATAGGCGATTTGCTGCTTCGGATCCTCCGCCCAAAGTGTCGAGTTGCGAGTGCGAACTTGAGTGAGCAGAAGCTGCAAAGTGCGCGGCTCCTCTTCGCCTTTGAACGTTGCCCAGACTTTGATTCCGAGCCCTTTCTCGTCGTCGAAGCTCCACCCCGGAACGCGGTATTTCTTGAACTCGCCCGTGTCCTCGTCCTTCTTGGTTCGGCTGGTCACTTCGCGCATCTTTCCGATGACGTTTTCCCATGTGCCGAACCACTCGAAGTTCAAGCGGCCCTTAACTGGCGCCTTGGCAGTGATCACGGCATTGACGAGCTGAGCCTCGTAGCTCAATGCACCGCCGTTGACGATGAAAGTCTTCTGCGCAACGGCGAATGGGTTCATCTGCCACTGCATCGCTTGAAGCACCACTGCCATGCAGTCGGCTTGATTGCCCTTAAGATGCTTGGGGACTGTTGTCACGCCCTTCGACATCATCATGGCGAGATCGCTCATCGACTTCATGGTGTTCGGGTCGAGAATGAGCGCTGCCGCGTTGTGGGACGGGTCTTGGTAAGTGGCAAGGCCGGTCGAGGCTTGGGTTTCTGAGTCGTTCATTGCGCTCTCCTTGGCCGACGATCTGTTCGTCGACCTTTAGAGGGGAAGGGAAGGGTTAGAAGCGAATTGCACGAAGCCAGGCCCGGGCGGTGTCGATGCTTACATCGAAGCCCAGCGCGACGACCTCGACGATGTCTTCGACCGGTGGCGCGGTGGTGGTCTCGTCGTCGAATTCAGCGGCGATCGCCTGCGTATTGATAGTTGCGACCTCGACCTTCTCTTCGATCATTGGTGTTACGGGGGCAATGATCGGAGCAGGTGCGGTAGCTTGGGCGCGCAGGCGGGCCAGTTCTTCCTGATCACGTTGGTTCTGCTCGTCCTTCAAGCGCTGGGCGTCTTGATCACGCTGCAGTTGCTCGCGCTGCCGGTTGAGTTCTGCCTGCTGGTCTGCAATGCGCTGGCGATCTTCTGCTGCGATCCGTTGGCGTTCCTTTTCTGCGTTTTCATCGGCAATCCGTTGCTTCTCGCGCAACTCGTCGAGCTCTTTCTGCTGGGCTGCCAGCTTGGCGGCAGCCTCTTCACGCTCGACAGCAGCCCTATGCAGCGTTTCAAGCTGCTCAATAGCGTTGTCCCGGGCGATGGTGCCTTCAGCTTCAAACTCGGCGTATTCCTCTGGCAGGATTACCGACTCTTTGACGCTCAGCAGGACGTTTGCAACATCGGCAGCGCTCCGGCTCGCGTATGCAGCAGCGACTGAACTGAATCGGGTGATTTTTGCTCGGATGGTTTCGACACGCTCAGCTTCGATGCGCTCGCGTTCAGCCTTGGCGTCAGCTGCGCGCTTTTCTTCGGCCTTGATGGCTTCGTCGATAGGCGCTTCAATCGCCAGCACTCGATCCTTCAGCGCCTCGCCAAACTCTTTCACCTGGTTGACGCGCGCCTGGGCTTCTTTGACTTTCTGCTGGTAAGGAACGAGTGCAGTCTTGGTGGTGTTCGCCAAGGCATAGCGCACGTCGCGGATGTCGACCCGCACTTCCTTGGCGTTTGCCAGCCCCTCACTGGTCGAGCAGTCAACGACGAGCTTCGCGTAGCTGGTTTCCAAACGGACGATCTGTTCCTCATGCGGCCGATACTCGGCGATGTCGGTGACGGCAACTGCAGGAGCAATAACGTTCTTTGTGCTACCGGTTTCACTCAAATCGAGGTCGGCCGATGCGGGGGCTTGTTTGGCGTTTGCGGACATGACGATTCCTTGCCGCGCCGAGCGCAGCGTGTGGTGGTGTTGTTTATTGAGTGACGCGATCGGCGAGGGCGCTGAGCAGCATCAGGAAGGTGAAAACGCCGATGGCGGAGAACGAGCCGCGTCGTATCAACAGCCGGCGCGCTCGCTGGAGACTGGTCACCGGAAAACCCGGTAGGTGGTCGAGTGCGGCACCTCACAGATGCCAGACGAATCGCGCGCCGTGGTGTAAGCGGCCAGTCCTGCAACGAGGACGGTAGCGAGGATCCAGTAGGCTAGCTTCATGGCCGAGCCCTCACCGCGATGCGACCGCCTTTCATGGTGACCGACAGGCGCTGCGGGAGGTTGTCGACCAGGTCCTCGCGTTTGCGGCCAATGACCTCGTTAAAGGGAAGGCCGAAACCGAGGATGGCGATGCGGCGCTCAATGTCGTCGAGCTGTTCATCGACCAGCGTTTTCACCGGTGGCGTTGTCATGCGGCTCTCCCTTTTCGGAATTCGTATGCATGGTTCAGTCGTTCGCTGTAATCAGCGTCCTCTGTCGCGCTGATAATGCTTAGCGCGCGGAAAATCATCAGAGCGGTGTTAGCTGAGGACCGGACGGCCACTGCACTGCAATCCGGGTCGGACATGCTTTTTATGTAGCCTTCGAGCATCCCAACGGCCAGATCGTGATTGCCTGCACCGGTATGGCCGGCGGTCACTGGGACCTGCTGAGCGCTCATTTCAACCCCCAGAACTCACCGTAAGCGACCAGTGCAGCCGCGATTCGCCTGGCGCGCGCTTTGCGGTCGACTATCTCCTGAGCTGCCATCAGCGCTTGGCGGTGCGTGCGCTTCTGCTCAGCAGCTTCGTAGTCGTGGAAGTCTTCGACCTTCGGCGCTTTCGGGCGCCCCCAATCGTCATAGCGCCTGTCCCACTCTCGGGCCTGCGCACTGTCTGCATAGCTGGTTGCCATGGTCGCCTCCGTGGTGGCGGGTGTTGATCCAACAAAACTCGGATGCACTCATCCGCTCCGCTGGCTGCCGTTGGGCGCGGAGGGGAGTGCATTCGGGATTGGTCGGGGGATGGTGGCCCGGTCTCGCTGCTGGCGACAGACCGGGTTTGCAGCGTCAAGTTGTCTTCGTGCGCTGGGGTGGCCTACCGCATTCGGCCGATGTGCGGTGACATCGACGGCCTACTGTCCGCTGCCTGTATGAGTGATGGGCGCCGGCCTTCAGGCTTGCCGCGCCGCGCAGGTGAATCGGTCACTTATTACATGATGATCGTCCTCCAATGCGCGCCGTTGGCATCTTGGCGGGCGCTCGCCATTCTCAGTCTTCAAGAGGTGCAGATGGCCGGGCGCGAATCCGGCGAGAGCGGACCCTTTCGGGACGACCGCTCGGAGGAGCAACCAGCAAAACTGGCGCCTATTAACCTGCGTTTCTCTAGGGCCGCCGAAGCGTTCAACCCAGCTTTCAACGCCGCATCTGCTTGCCGGGTACGTCTCCGGCGCGGGCTTTACCGCCGTGGTGCTTGGTGCTGGCTTGATTACGCGCAAGCTACCCCGCGTTGATGCAGATGCCCGGTGCTGATCTCCGGGTTGAGAGTCATGCCGAGGTCAACGGCTTGCGCCTACCTCAATATCAGTTATTACGAGCCGGTACCGCACGGGCATAAAATAGTACTTAGCCGGTCAGCGCTCACTCTCGGAACTGTTAGTTTTCAAACCTGCCCATCAGCCTGGGCGTGCATCCGCATCGGACTGCTCTCAGGCTTCCGATGGAGGTTCTTGAACGATCTCAAGCCTGCCGTGGAAGGTGGAGAGCAGTCCGATGCGCTCTCATAGAGAGGATCGGGCAGTTAACGGCAGGGCTGTCGTGGCGCTGGTTGTTCAGGCGCTGATTGGGTGCCTCAGCGAATGGTCAAGGGCGTCGGATTTCGCTTTTTCACTGTCAAGAAAACGAATCGCCCAAGGCATCAAGGTCTGGATCGTGCCATCAGCCATTTCGACGATTGCCACGCTGAAGTTGCCGGGCCCGCTCTCGAACTCTTCGTATTCAACTCCCCAGCCGTGAAACTTACCCTCGGCCGCATCTTCGATTCCTGTACGGCGCCCGCAATTGTCGTGGAGCGCCTTCATCGTCATTACTGGTCGCATCGTCCTGCCCTCGGTTGATTTCCCGTCTGGCCCTGTCTCCAAGGCCAGCCAGTGAAATCGTCATGCGGCGAAGAGGTCTTGCTGAGTTGGCGGCACTGCGCAGCGCTGGAGGCCTGCTTTCACCGCCGATTCCAGTAGCTCGGCGTCCTGTTCGAGTTCTGGGCAGCCTTCAGCTACAAGGCCAACCGCTCGGCGAATCTCGGCAGCGCGGGTTTGCAGCGCCGGGATCACGATGAATCGCATGTTGCCGACGGTGCGCCGATCAAGGCTGCATTCCCGGCAAAGCCAGATGTAGTCGAGGATGAATTTCGGCATTTCGGTTGCTCCGGTCGTTTTCCCAATGCACCCGTCACCAGGTGCATCAGGAAAAGGCCCGGTCAGCCCTCGCAGCCCATTTGATAGTTGCTTGCATGCTCTGCGCTGCAAAACGGCAACTCTCGAGTGCGAAGCACCTGACGGTTGGTGTATGGGTCGCGAGTTCGGTCGTGGATGTTGCGGCGCACCACCTGTTCGGCTGGCTTACCGCAGTACGTGCACTTCGTTTGCGTTGCTGCTGCATCGGTCATCGTGTTGCCCTCCGTTGATTTCCAATGCCGCCTCATCGAAGCGGCATCAGTAAATCTGTGGTCTTTCTCCGCACCCGCTTACCAGGTCATTCACTCAGTTCGGTCAACACCTCGTCCGCCGTCGCAGTGGGCTGGCGCACTTTGCTGGCTAGTTGCTACTCTGCGATATGGCCACGGAGTGGGGTTTCATATGGACGC
Source organism: Pseudomonas sp. TNT2022 ID642 (assembly GCF_028656995.1). NCBI lineage: Bacteria > Pseudomonadati > Pseudomonadota > Gammaproteobacteria > Pseudomonadales > Pseudomonadaceae > Pseudomonas > Pseudomonas sp. TNT2022 ID642. The sequence continues at coordinate 49,325 of NZ_JAMDGW010000011.1, forward strand.
CGATAAGCCGCAGCGGCTGAAGCTCAAAAAGAAGTCCAGCGAGAGCAAGCCAGCGGTGCATGTGCCTGGGCAGGGGTTCAGCGAGGAGTCAGAGAAGTTCTTTTCTGATCTAGCATCGCGCAAGGCTGTCGAGGTCGACATAGATGTTCTTTTCGATCAGTCATACAAGGCTGATCATGAACTCGACGATGTAACCCGAGAGCTCCGATCCGAATTCGCTCTGCTAAACAAAATTATTGAGCTTCAAGAAGTCGCCAAGCAGAAGGGCACGAAGCTGAGCCGCAAGGCCGCGAAAGCGGCGATTAAAGAGGCGAAAAAGGCCAGCAAGGCAGTCACTAAGCCCAAGACAATTTCCCCAGCAAAGCGAACGAAGCCCTCTACAACCGAGCCTGAGTCAAAATGGCTTCGGAAGATATGTTGGCGGTGTGGTAGCAAATTCTCAGTTCACGTGGACTGGGAACGCCCCCCAAGTCTTTGCCCTGCATGTACGAAAGACATTAACGAAACCTATCTCCCTACCGCTCCGGATCGATCTAAGCCCGTTGGATGGGTCCACATCGTTAGTGGTGGAGCGCCAGGCATGGGCAAACGTCGATAACTACTGTCCAGTAGGCTTCCGAAAGCGCCCGATGCAGGCGCTGACGTGAAAATTTCTGGAGCTGCCGGTTACCCGCTACTGGCGTCGGTCACCGGCTCATTCAAGTTGTTCCTCCAGCCGCGGGCCTTTCGGCTTGTTCTCCCGCTGGATAACTGCTTTCGACGTTTTACGCTGCACGCCCGGGTCAGTTGCCAACCCTCTGAACCGTTGAGGCCGGTTCATCGCTGCCTTCGAATCTGGGCCGGTGGTGATCCGGCAAGGTGATGCGGTATCGCTAAAGAGCGGCGGGTCTGTTGAGGCCCTTCGCAGTGGCTGTTTGTCGCTGCGATAGGTTGAATATAGGTACTCCCATATTTAGTGTCAATGGGTATTCCCATAAAATTTATTCCTCCCGTATTTCTGGTCGAAAAAAAAGCCCGCGCTTGGCGGGCTTCAGATGACGCTAATGCTATTTAAACGGTCTGCTGTTCCAAGTCTGAACCGCAGTACCGGCACTTCTTGGCAGCGGCTTTGATGGTTTCCGCGCAGAATGGGCAATCCTTGTTCGCGGCAGCGGCAGCAAGATCCTCGGCGTAAGTTGTGGTCTCGACCGGGCCTGAAGGATGGAAGGCGGGCTTGTTGAGTGCCCAGATGAAAGCCGCAACCCACCCTATAAAGGTCCAGCCGGCGAGGAGGTTTAGCGCGAAGATCGGCGTGGCCTTGGGGTGCTCGCCGATAGCGCAAATTGTCGGGTAGAAGTACAGCGCGATCGCGCTCGGAAAGAAAACGATGCTTGCGACCATCGCAAAGCCGTTGGTGCCGCTCCCAATCAGGTAGCTGATCAGGCAAACAATCCCGAGCAAAATCAGGCCTACGATCTTCATTGGTTCCCTCCATCAATTGAGCTGAGATCTTACCATTCGAGGCCGTGCGCCACCATTTTCTGCGCCGTCAGTCGCCCCCACTGAACGGCTGCGCTTTGAGAGATCTCTACCGGTGCACACCCACCAGGTACTCACCATGAACGACGATCGGAAAAAGCAGGCGTTGGTTGCTTGGCGAAAATTGCTCGAAGAGCCAGAAATTCAGATGGACGTCGAGGAGCAATACGACGAACTGCTGAAGCTGGCGGACGAATATAAGCGCAGCGGCATGATCAACAGTGATGACTGGAGGGAGCTGGTGGAGGAGGCGACAGCCTTCTACGCGCACTCGGTCGAGGGGCTTGAGGGCGGTATGTAAGCGAATTCGCCACGCGTCACTCTTTTGCCAGCGCGGATTCCAGATCAGTAATTTGTGACGGTAGGACGTAAAGGTAGGAAATCAAGTAATCCAGAAGCTCCACCATCTTTCTGGCCATTGGTTCAGTGGGTTCATTCGCATCGTCGAAATGCGCACCAAGGTTTCCTCCGGAGCGAATGGCATGGGAAAGAGACTCAAGTGGAGCCGCAAGATCATGATTAGTTTTGACTTCGTCAATCAACTGGAAAAGAGATTTTGCTCTTTTATCGGTTGCGACCAGATATTTGAAAATACCTTCAAGAGTTCTGCGCGCACCAACGGCAGTAGCAGGAAAATTCTTGGCATTTAGTGAATCGATTGTTGATCTAAGCGCGCGCTGGAGGGGTTCAGGAACCGTATCCGGTAAAACTGGATGACGATAGCCTTTGATCGTCCTGGATGGATACATAAACACTTGGTATGCGGGTGTTGGAGCATTCCCATCGGCGTCTAAAGGCGTTTTTATCGTCCAAAAATGCACTGCGCGTCCACAGCCTGGGCACGAACTGGTCGAGGCGACCGCATCTCGATTTCGATCATCTGTGAAAGTGGTGAGCGAAAAGATTACTTTCTCATCGCAAAAAGGACAGATGGCGGAGATCGATGCCGCGGTCCGTCCGCCGGATACTTGCCAGCGCTTCACTGATAAGTCGTTGATTAAATCCAATTCTCGATCTCCATTTCATAAATTGGCCATCAAAAGATTCGATGGTCTAAGAAAATCCGGACAACCTTTTAATCAGCGGGAATACATCGCCCACCAGAACACATGCCCCAAGATCGAGATCTGCTGCTCCTGGATTTGCTGGAATGTGTAGTCCTCGTCCGGATGCTCGTCACGATTGAAGCTGCGCAGGCGCAGGCCGATTGGGATGCGGTAGACCTGCTTCACGCGAAGCTGGCCGTTGTGGTTGATGGCGTACATCTCGCCGTCAACAATATCGCTCAGTGAGTTTTTCCCCACGTTCACGCCAACCGTCGCGCCGTCGCGCAGCACGGGCATCATGCTGTTGCCGCCAACCTTGACGCACTTCGCGTTACTGAACTGGACGCCATTGTGGCGCAAGTCTTTCTTGAAGAAGCGCAGCCGCGAGCTATCGCATTCTTCGATCGCAAACTTTCCGGATCCGGCTGCCAGCTCCACCTCATGGAGGAAAGGGACGTACACCTCGTCATCATCGAGTGGGGTTTCGTCATCCCACGTTTCGATGGTGCCAAGCTTCACGCTGGGCTGGATGCGTTCAGCCTGATGATCAAGCACACCCTTGAGCATGTCACCGACACCTTCAGCCAGCCACATAGGGGACACGCCACATACAGAGGCGATCTGAGCTGCGAAGGCTGTAGCCTTCGATTTCCCTCTCTCTAAATCCGAGATAGAGGTCTGCGTGAGGCCGGCGCGCTCCGCAAGCTCGGTCTGATTGAGCTTGGCGTGGCGGCGGGCGGTTTTGAGTCGGTCTTTGAATTCCATCAGTGGAGTATTACGGGCGCTCCCATACCCTTGCAAATCGGTATTCCCATAACCTACTATATGGGTATTCCCGTATGGAGGGGCATCATGAACGCAATTTACAAGGGCCTCGTTGACTACTTCGGCACCCAGGAGGCCACTGCCGAAAAGCTCAAGGTTGATCAAAGCACCGTTTCCGGCTGGGTTCGGGGGAAGCACGGCATGTCTCCGGTTATTGCCAAGCGAGCGGAGGCGCTGACCGAAGGTGCTTTCAAAAAAGAAAAGCTGTGTCCGTCGTTTCCTTGGGCCGAGATGGCTGCCTAAGCGGCATCCCTGTCCGCCAATCCGTTGAAGCCAGATTAGAAGAGAGCAGTCCCTATGGAAACGTCCAGTCCAAGACATAGCGTCCAAACCCGTGACCAAGTGCTAGTGGCGCATGCGGCAAACCAGATCGCCCGAACCAGCTTGAGTCAGGACGATTTCGCGCAATCGCTGAGCCTTGAGCTGCACCTGTCGATTCCTGAGCGCGCCAAGAAGAAGGAAGTTCCAGACTTCAATTCGCCAGAACTGACCGGTGACGTGAGCGAGTTTGTGAAGGCGACCGGTCGCTGGCTGAAGCGTGTACAGCGCTGGCTCTCCGGGGATCAGGAGATGCCTTCTTGGCTGGAGGAGTCTTGGGTGAACGCTCTGGAGCCGGAGTTTCGCGACAACTGCATCAATGAACTGGCTGGCCGCCATGGCTTGATCGGCGCTCGCCAGATGCAGAGCGACCAGTGCGCCAACAAAAGCTTCGGTGCACTGATCCGCGCGCTGGGCGACGTGATCGATACCGGTAGCGAAGTCTTTGATGACCAGGTGATGTGCGAAGAGGACCTGCCGCACCTGCCGGCGTTCGCTGAGCAATGCCGTCAGGTCGAGGCTCGGGCAGGGGAGTTAGGACGGAAGGCCGAGACCCTGCTTGCGAAACACAAACCGAATTTGAAGCTTGCCTGAATCGCAGGCACAAAAAAGCCGGGATTGCGCCCCGGCTAATTCATTAACACTTGATGAGGCCGATTATGCATAGCCAACCTACTTCAAGCAATACCCCCAACAGTGTCGCGACACGTTTTTCGAGTTCTGAAAATGTGTCGCGTACCACGATGTCCTCTCGCGAGATCGCTAACGTCACCGGCAAGCGGCACGCCAACGTGAAACGCGACATCGCTGCGATGCTGAAAGAACTGAAATTAGATGTACTCAGTTTTGAGCACATCTATCTGGACGGTCAAAACCGGGAGCAGGTCGAATACATGCTCGACCGCGAACACACCGACTGCCTGCTCACCGGCTACAGCGCCCCGATGCGCATGAAGGTGATTCGCCGTTGGCGGGAGTTGGAGCAGCAGCAGGGCGCTCGCGAGCAGGTTCTGCTCAATGGCACCAAGGTCGTTGGCGAGATCGCCATCATGGAGTGCTTTACGCGCCTGCTGAAGCCGGCTCCATCCTGCCAGATGGCCATGCTCACGAAGATCGCCCAGAACAACGGTCTTGACCCAAAGTTTCTCCCAGGCTACGCCGTCGACGCCGCGCCAGATGCTACTGGCGGATCCTCTATGCCCACCAAGTCAGCCACGGCCTTGCTGAAAGACAACGGCATTCGCGTGTCTCCCGCTGCGTTCAACCGCGCACTGGAAACCAAGGGCTTTCTGAAGCAGCTCCAGCGCAAGAACTCCAAACAGGAAATGGTTCCGTTCTGGTCGGTGACCGAGAAGGGCATGACCTACGGCAAGAACCTGACCAACCCCCAATCCCCGCGCGAAACACAGCCTCACTGGTACGTGGATCGCTTCCCTGAATTGGCCAAACTGGTCGGGAAGGCCTGATATGCAATTCACCGTCACGATCAATCAGGTGAAGGCGTTGGAGTGGGGGCTGAACTCTCAGCAGGCCCTGCTGTTCGCCTTCGTCTACGGCTGCCCGAGCTGGACAAAGCCAATCAAGACTGGCGACGGGATCTTCTTCGCGCTGAGTAAGGCCAAGATCACTGAGGAGCTGCCGCTGCTCACTGACAAGCCAGACACTGCTTACCGCATGCTGAAGGCCCTGGAAGAGGCGGGTTTGATTGAGCTTTCCAGCACGTCGAACATCACCCTGTTTCGTCTGACCGATAAGGCGATTGAGTGGAACCAGAAGCTGGATGGGTCGGAAAAATATCCGACCCCACCAAAGAACGAAGGTCGGAAAAAAATCCGATCTACCTCGGAAAAAAATCCGAGCCAGGTCGGAGAAAAATCCGAGCAAGGGTCGGAAAAATCTCCGACAAATCAGGATACCAATCATCAGGGTACCAATCAGGATACCAGTCAGGACTTGCAAGGCAGCCCGGACAAGCCGGCCCGCAATCTGGTTCTGGTGGTTGATCGCACCGATGCGCCACGGGTTGAGATTCCTGCTGACATGCCGGGCCCAAAAGACCAATCCTGCAAAACCTTCAAGGTCTGGGCGAACTACGCCATGGCCTACCGCAAGCGCTACAGCACTTGGCCGGTATGGAACGCCAAGGTCGGTGGCCAGCTCGGCCAGCTGGTCGACCGCCTCGGCGCCGATGTCGCCCACCACGTCGCCGCGCACTTTCTGAAAACCAGCGATGCCGCCGTGCTGCGAAAGTGCCACAGCCTCAACGAACTGCTGGCCAACGCCGAGAGCTACCACACCCAGTGGGTGACCGGTCAGCGCATCAACGGGACGACGGCCCGCCAGATGGAGCGTACCGAGGCGAACGTCTCCGCCGCCGAGCAGGCCGCGCAAATGGTCTTGGCCAAACGCCAAGCGGGAGAGCGCAATGAATACCTTTGAAATGAATGACCAGCAGGTCGCCGGGCTCGCTGCTGCGATCTGCGCCACTGCCGAGGCCATGGGTCAGGAAATGAACCCGGGCACCGCGGCGATCATGGCCGAAGATCTCTGTGCTTACCCGGTGCCGGTAGTAAAGGCCGCTTTGAAGGCATGCCGATTCGAAGTGAAAGGCAAGTTGGCGATGGCTGACATCCTCCAGCGCGTCCAGGTTGCTGATGGTCGCCCGGGCAAGGACGAAGCATGGGCGATCGCCATGACCACGAATGACGAGTTTGAGACCGTGGTGCTGACCGACGAGATTCAGCTCGCGCTGGCAGCCGCAAAACCTGTCCTCGATGCCGGCGACAAGGTCGGTGCGCGCATGGCGTTCAACAGCGCTTACGAGCGTCTGGTCGGACAGGCTCGGGAAGACAACAAAGACGTCAATTGGCACGTGTCTGTCGGCTTCGACGCCAACCGCCGCACACAGGCGATCACCAAAGCCGTGCAGATGCAGCGAATCCCTCAGGAGCGCGCTCAGCAGTACCTAGCCGACTTGAGTGTCGTGCCGGTCACAGAAGACGGTCGGGCTGTCGTCGCTCTGCTCACCGGTGAAGTTGCGCGGCCTTCGCCAAAACTGCGCGAGAGGCTCGCCGCGGTGAAGGATTCGATGCTCCCCATGCGCGAAGCATCGGCCGAGGAAAAAACAGAACTGCGAATTCTGGCAGCCAATGAGCTGGCGGATCGCCGGGCGCTGCTGATTCAGCAGGCTGAACAATTGGAAGCAAGGAGTGCGGCTCAATGACCATCGACAAACAGAAACTCCAGAAACTGCTGTGGGCCGAGGCCGCGTCCTACCGTGCTGACTGCGCAGACTGGAAGCGCAACACCGAGGCACTGCAAGAATTCCTCGGGGATAAGACCGTGGAGGAGGTGGCGCTGGAACTGTTGGGCGAGAACGAAGCACTGCGCCTTCGTTGCGATCAATTGGACGAGGACAAGCAGTCCATGACCGAAACCCACGTTCTCTACACCTGGCTGCGCAAGAAGTGCGATCAGCCGAGCAATGACTTTGTGGCTGTGCAAATGAACATTGGCCACGACTGGGTGCCCGTGCATGACCTCGATCGCGACCTGCGATCCATGATCGAGCGGGAGGAGCCATGAACGAGTTCCCAATCCGCAGCCAGCGCGACATCAGCCGCCTCATGGGCGTACTGCACGCCACCGACTTCACCAAACCCAAGATCGTGGTCATCAAGGACGAGAAGCGGCCTGACGTCTGCAACCGGAAGATGTGGGCAATGCTCAAGGACGTATCCGAGCAGGTCATCTGGCACGGCAAGAAACTGACCAGCGAAGACTGGAAGTGCCTCTTCAGTGCCTCGCTGGAGAAGCAGCGCGCGGAGCCTGGCCTCGACGGTGGTTTCGTCGTGATGGCCGTATCGACCCGCAAGCAGTCGCAGAAGTGGTTCAGCGATCTGTTCGAGCTGATGCATGCCTTCGGCGCAGAGCATGGCGTGCGCTGGACTGAGCAGGACAAATGGGGAGGGCGCTACTGATGCGAGAAGCCAAAACCTTCACCATCGCCGACGCGCTTACTAAGTGCCTTGTCACCTGGTATCTGCAGGGCACCGCGATCATCAAAACTGCCGAAGAAGCGCCGCCGGAGTGTGGCGACACGTTCCGTTTGGGCTTCAAGGACCACACCGTAGTTTCGGTATGCGGTGATTACAGCCATCGGTCTGCTCAAGCGACGATTGTTCCCAAGGAGGCCGAGCCATGCGCGTAGCCCTCAAGGAAGCGAGGCTGAAAAAGTGCAAGGCCTGTGGCGAGAAGTTCGCGCCGATGTTCAACACCACGCAGGTCGTGTGCAGCCCGAAATGCGCGCTTGCTCACGCGCCGGCGAACAGCGAGAAAGCCCGTAAGGCCATCGCCCAGATCGGTCGACGCGAGATCAAAGTCCGCAAGGAGAAGTTGAAGAGCAGGGCGGATCACCTCCGCGAAGCCCAGGCAGCGGTGAACGGATACGTCCGCCTGCGTGACGCACACCTGCCATGCATCAGCTGCGACTCGACGCCGAACGACCGCGACCTGATGACCGGCAGCCGCTGGGACGCTGGGCACTACCGATCTGTCGGCGCCTGTCCGGAGCTGCGATTTGAGCCGCTGAACATCCACCGCCAGTGCGTGAAGTGCAATCGCAACCTGTCCGGCAACGCGGTCGAGTACCGAATCCGGCTGGTGCTGCGCATCGGCGCCGAAACCGTGGCTTGGCTTGAAGGGCCTCATGAGCCCCGTAAGTACACCGTCGAAGAAATCAAAACCATCAAGGCCGAATACCGGGCCAAGACCCGAGAACTGAAGAGGGCTGCAGCATGATCTACCCAAGCGTTCTGAACGCAGTTGTCTCCGCCCTCGCGGCCGAGGCCATCGACAACACCAGCAAACAGGCATGGCAGAAGCTGTACAACTCGGCCGACGAGGAAGAGGGCGGCGACATGGCGACATTGGTCCGCTCCCGTGGCGCTGAAACCATCGACCGTACGCAAGTGGACTGCTGGGTATCCGCCAGGCTGCACAGTGCGTTAAAGCAGAAGCACTGGGATGCGCTGGTGGCGAAGTACAGTACCCACAAGGGGCGCAAGGTGCAGGCCATCTCTGCATTGCAGGCCCTCATTAGGACCCCGGCGCCGAAGCTGTTCCTGTACAAGGCCACCACTGCCTGGGCTATCCCGCAACTCAAAGGCGCGCGGGTGAGGGTGGCCACATCCGTATCGGTAGAAATTCCACTCGATGCGCCGGCGTGGCGTCGGGAGACGATGGTGAAGGCAGCAGTTGCGGCCGGGCAGGCCAAGGCGAAGAAGGACGAATCCCGATCCGCCGACATGATCGTGCTGAAGGACAGCTTCTACGACATGAATACCTGGGACAACGATGGCACTCCGGAGTCGACGCGGCGCCGGTGGCGGCAGGATATCGGCAAGGCTGCTGACGACCTGGTCAACGAGGCGCTGGCCCACGCTGCCGACATTTTGGAGGGGGAAGGCCTGCTAATTGAACGGGCTGCATGATTGCCTGTTGACATCATTGAGCGGATGAGCGAAATTAATCCCATGCTGTCGATTGTGCGCTCAAATAGATCACCTTCGCAGCATGGTTAGAGTTTTTTGGATAACGCGAGTTCGCGTTATGGACCAGGGGACGAGCAATTTATTCGCTGCAGCAGGAAAGTTACTCCTAGCATTCCTTTTAACCGTTGGCCTGTACTTCTCAGCAACCTTAATAGCAATGCCGATTACGGCGGTACTGACCGTAACCACAGGAGGAATTATGATGATGAAAAGTCTAATCTCGTCTAGTTTGTTTGTTTTAGCTGGGCTAGGGGTTAACTGCTGTTCTTCACTCCTGTTATCCAAAAAACTCTAAATCAAAAAACCCGGCCACCGAGCCGGGTTTTTTATGCCGCCGATTTTTTATTTGTTTTGGTCTCTGTAGTAGGCCAAGGCGTCGTATACGGGTTCATTGAACTCCACCTGGATCAAATCCTCGCCGCGCCGCTTAAAGCGGTAAAAGCTCAAGCCACCCTGAAATCTGATCTTGGTATCCCTCGGCACCTCTCTCAGGGCTTCGACCAGCTCACCCACTGTCATGCTGCTTTCATCGTCCTTCATGCTGCTCTCCGAGTAGTTGAGCGGGCATTTTGCCACGATTAAAAAACCAGCGTTTTGCATGGTTGGCGTGACTGTCACGGTCGTAATTCGTTTTTTGAGCCTCTGTATTCGTCGGGGGATTTTTTGTTCTCGGCTCCACCACATCCATCGCTATGGCAGGGAGTGCTGGGGCTGATCCAAATCCGCAGGGTGTGCCTGCACTTATTCATCACTCCCTGACGGGGAGGAAACGAGATGCCAAACATGCCAGACAAACCAGACACATGGGCGATAGCGCTTGCGTGGTTGAGCCAGCACTCGCCGATCCTCTATGCGGCTGCGCTGTCCTGCGCAATGGCCGTCTTGCGTATCACTTACGGTGGCGGCACACGTCGCCAGATGCTGGTGGAAGGCGCCATCTGCGGCGGTCTGACCCTGACAATCATCAGCGGCCTGGACTTCTTCGGCCTGCCACAGAGCATGGCCACCTTCGCCGGCGGCTGGGTAGGCTTCTTGGGTGTGGAGAAGATCCGGAACATTGCGGATCGGGTGACTGACTTTAAGTTGCCTAGCAGGAAGGCCGAGTAAGTCGCGACACGTTTCGCGAATCAGCAAATTGTGTCGCTACAAACGGCAGAGGTTGACCGGTGTGCCGCCTGCGTCAAGCTCTCTGCCTCTTCAGCGTAGCGGCGAGCATGGCTGTCGACACTATTCCGGGCAATAGAAATATGCACGTGAGTTCGGGAATCCCACGCAGATAGTAAGCGAGAAACATGCCCCAAATCATGGCTGCCGCAGCACCCAATGCGAGCGTTCGAGGGTTGCGCACGTTTGGTGACGCTGCCATCGCGAGAGCATAAATTTTCCATGCTGACCATATCGCAAGCAACGATACGATGAAGGCGCATAAACCTCCCAGCACCACTAGAGGGCGCTCTTGGATGACAAAAAAGAGTGGGATGAACAAAGCCACGATGCCAGCTGCGAAGAGGAGGGTGATTGGCAGAAGCCCGACAAGTGCTCCGATTGTCAGCGCGACTCGCAATTTCGTCAGGTTTTCCATTTCCCACCTTTAGTTTTGCAGCGTTGTTTGCGCGGACTTAATACCGGCAACAAGCCATTATTTCAAGCCCAAGGGGGACCATGGGCAGGCCATGATGATCTCTATGCCGGTGTGCATCCGTAATGCACCGTAGGCACGCTTACCCTCGTGTGGCCGAAAGGCGAAGTGACGGTGCTCGGGCTGGGAGCCAAGTGCGATGACCTTCAGTGCTTGGGTGCAATGCGCCTGGGTGAGCAGAAGCTGATTGATGTCTTGCTCGATGGAGTGAAAGGGTAGGTTGATCTTCTACTGAGAGAAAACGATGATGCTGACTCAATTACCTAATGGAGTGAGGCAATGTCGGATTTCAAAAAGGGTGACCAGGTTCAATTAAAAAGCGGCGGTCCGATCATGACGGTATCTTACGTCGATGACGTACAGCCTCCACTTGAGGACAGGTTGTATCCTGAGCAAGAGTTCAACGTCACGATTTTTTGCCAATGGTTCGATCAAAAAAACAACCTTCAAACAGCGTCTTTTAATCCAGAAACGCTCATTAAAAAGTGAGCATTTACTCGGTAGTTGGTTGAACATTAGCTCGCTTTGATTAGCACTCACGCTTTTCGGCGAGCTTCTCATTTTGTATTGCCCGTATGGGTTGCCGCACGATAACGATACTTCCCCCCCCCCCGATATTTATGATCAGGTAAACGCATGGAAAGGCCCTTTCCTCCATCGTCACTACTTGAACTCTCTGATTTATCTGAGTTAGGGATCCGACTGCTGCCGGCTCCCGAGGTTTGGGAGTGGCTCCAGGCCGAGATCCTCGCCGACACCGGCAGCATCCACAACGAAGACCACGCCCATCTGATCGATGCGGACGTGAGAGTCATGTGGGCGTCTGCTGCCTTCACGAAGAAGGGTCGGACGGTGGTTGGCCAGGCTGAACAGGTAGCGTTCCGCGCTGGTGGTTGGCAGAAGGTCCGAATGGAACAGCAAATGATGGATTGGTTCGGCGACGTGCCGGCCTACATCATCACGCTGGCTGCCGACTACTGCGCCGAATGCAGCGACGCTGACTTCTGCGCTCTGGTCGAGCATGAGCTGTATCACATCGCCCAAGCGAAGGATCAGTACGGCGCACCCAAGTTCACACAGGAAGGATTGCCCAAGCTTGAGATGCGCGGACACGACGTTGAAGAGTTCGTGGGTGTGGTGCGTCGCTATGGTGCGAGCCCTCAAGTGCAAGAGCTGGTGGACGCAGCAAACAATCCTGCTGAGGTGGGGAAATTGAACATATCGAGGGCCTGCGGAACCTGTCTGCTCAAGTTGGCCTGATCCTTGACAGGACCTTGACGGAATAAACCCATATGGCAGCCCTGAAAGATGAGGTGAAGCGGTTCATTGTGCAGGCGTTGGCCTGCTTTGATACGCCGACTCAGGTAGTGCAGGCGGTCAAGGAAACATTCGGCGTCGAAGTGTCTCGCCAGCAGTGCGAACAGTACGACCCAACGAAGCATGCCGGCCGTGACCTTGGCGTGAAGTGGAAAGCGGTGTTTGAAGATACCCGCAAGCGCTTCCGCGAGGAGACCGCCGAAATCCCGATCGCGAACCGAGCGTTCCGGCTCCGCGCCATGAACCGGTTTGTCGAGCGGGCCGAGTCGCTGAAGAACATCGGCCTGGCGATGCAGATCCTCGAGCAAGCCGCGAAGGAAGTCGGCGACGTCTATGTCAATCGCCACCGGAAGGATGAGCCAGACGATGAGCCGGCAATCCCGACGCGCATCCAGGTCGACGTAGTGGATGCGAGGAAGCCGAATGCCGAGCCTTAACGTTCCGCAGTCGCAGTTCCTCCTTTTGCCCCACAAGTTTCGCGCCTTCGTTGCTGGATTCGGCTCCGGGAAGACCTGGGTCGGATGCTCAGCACTGAGCAAGCATTTCATGGAGTGGCCCAGCGTCAACGCTGGTTACTTCGCACCGACATACCCGCAGATCCGCGACATCTTCTATCCAACAATGGAGGAGGTAGCCTACGACTGGGGGCTGAAGACCAAGATCAACCAGGCGAACCATGAGGTTCACATTTACAGCGGCCGGCAGTATCGCGGCACTGTGATTTGCCGGTCGATGGAGAAGCCGCAGACCATCGTCGGCTTCAAGATCGGTCACGCTCTAGTGGATGAGTTGGACGTGTTGACGTCGATCAAGGCGCAGCAGGCCTGGCGCAAGATCATTGCCCGGATGCGTTATAACCTGCCCGGGTTGAAAAACGGCGTAGACGTGACAACGACGCCTGAAGGCTTCAAGTTCGTCTTCCTCCAGTTCGTAAAGCAGCTACGCGACAAGCCGGCGCTAAAGGAAATGTATGGCCTGATCCAGGCCAGCACCTTCGACAACGAGCTGAACCTGCCTGACGACTACATCGCATCGCTGATGGAGTCGTACCCCGAGCAGCTGATCCGCGCGTACCTGAACGGACAGTTCGTCAACCTGACGTCCGGATCGATCTACCACGCTTACGACCGCAAGCTGAACCAGTGCTTCGACACTGTGCAGGCTGGCGAGCCGCTGTTCATCGGCATGGACTTCAACGTCGGCAAAATGGCCGCGATCACCCACGTCAAACGTGACCAAGGCCTACCGCGAGCCGTGGACGAGTTGATGGATGGCTACGACACGCCGGACATGATTCGTCGCATCAAAGAGCGGTACTGGGAGCACACCGGCAACGACTACAAGAAGACCTGCGAGATCCGGATCTACCCGGACGCCTCTGGCGACTCGCGCAAGTCAGTCAATGCCAGCCTCACCGATATCGCCATGCTCAAGCAGGCGGGCTTCACGGTCATCGCGCCGGCGGCCAACCCGCCGGTGAAGGATCGGATCAACGCCATGAACGCCATGTTCTGCAACGCGCAGGGCGAGCGGCGTTACCTGGTGAACCCGTTCACATGCCCGACCTACGCCGATGGCCTGGAACAGCAGATCTGGGCGCCCAATGGCGAGCCAGACAAGAGCCAAGGCAACGACCACGCCAACGACGGCGGCGGTTACTTCATTCACCGCGAGTACCCGATTATCAAACCGGTCACCGCTATCAAAATGGGATACGCCCGATGAGCAACGACGTTTCCTTCAAGCGGGCGGACTACATCGAAGTACTGGATCGCTGGTCGACCGTGCGCGATGTCTGCGCTGGCCAGCACCGGGTTGTCGACCGACTGCCTTACATCAATGCTCACGATAAGTCGCCGGAGAACGTTGATCGCAACAAGGCCTATCGAGAACGGGCGGTGTTCAAGAACGCCACTGGTCATACGCGAAACGGTTTGCTTGGTTTGGCGTTTCACAAAGACCCGACGTTGGTCGTTGCGAAGAAGATGGAGTACCTGCAAGACAATGCCAATGGGTCAGGCGTGAGCATTTACCAGCACTCGCAAGGTACGCTGGAAAAGGTGCTTGAGGCTGGTCGCCACGGTTTGTATGTCGACTATCACCAAGACGCCGGCACCGGTGGCCACTCCGTCATCCTGTCGTACTGCGCCGAAGACATCATCAACTGGCGCACGGGCATGGTGAACGGTCACAGCGTGCTGACCCTGGTGGTGTTGCGCGAGTCGCCGGAGATCGAAGATGGATTTGGTTTCAAGGTGGTCGAGCAATACCGAGAGCTTGCGCTTGAGGATGATGGTTTTGTTTGTCGTGTGTGGCGTCGGTCCGGGCCTAAAGGTGGCGGGCCATTGGCCGTTGTTCAGGACTTCAAGCCCAACGGCGCCGCCGGCCGCCTGAAGGAGATCCCGTTCACCTTCGTCGGCGCGCAGAACAACGATCCGAGCATAGATGAGTCGCCGCTGTACGACATCGCCATGATCAACTTGGGCCATTACCGGAACAGCGCCGACTACGAGGACAGCGTCTTCTGGTGTGGCCAGGCACAGCCATGGATTTCCGGTCTGGACGAACAGTGGCGCGACTGGATGGAGAAGAACGGCGTCTACGTTGGTTCCCGCGCCCCGATGATGTTGCCTGCCGGCGGACAGTTCGGCTATGCCCAGCCATTGCCGAACACGCTGGTGAAGGAGGCGATGGCCGACAAGAATCAGATGATGATTGAGCTTGGCGCCCGGATGGTCGTGGCCTCTCTATCTTCCAAGACGGCGACCGAAGCACGTGGTGATCAATCTGCATCGACGTCGGTGCTCGCCGGCTGCGTGGCCAACGTCAGCGAGGCTTACACCCGGGCGATCATGTGGTGCTGCACGTACATGGGCGTCAACGACGCGAAGGTCGCCTACCAGATCAATCAGGAGTTCGTGGAGCTGACGGCTGATCCACAAATGATCACCGCCTTGGTCGGCCTCTGGCAGAACGGTGGATTCGCCAAAGCGGATCTTCGGGCGTACCTGCGCAAATTGGGCCTGATCGCGCCTGAGCGCACAGACCAGCAGATCGATGGCGAGCTGGCAGAGCAGGGCGACGGCTTGGGCCTGGACGATGAGGACAAAGTAGATGGCGGCAGACCAAGCAATCCTTGACGCTACGATTCGGCACGCTGTCTTCCTCGAAAAGCTTAAGGCTGGGGAGGTCGGCAAGTTTGCCCCCTTCTTGAAGGAGATCGACCGCTCGATCCGCGACCGGCTCACCCAGTCGGATCTGACCGAGTACAACGTGAAGCGGCTGGAGGCGCTGCTGAAAGAGGTCGACAGTCTGCTGATGGGCATCTTCGACCGCTACAGCGCGCAATTGAACCTCGACCTGATCGACATCGCCAACTACGAGGCTGAGTTCGAGGCTACGAGCCTGGCCCGGTCAGCGCCGGTTGGAGTCTCGCTGGATGTAGTCGCGCCGACGGCAGCGGCTATCCGTACAGCTGTACTGACAAACCCACTCAGCGTTCGCGGCACCGGGGGCGGTAAATTGCTGAAGTCGTTCATCAAGGGTTGGACCAGTGCAGAGCGCGAGCGCGTCACCGGCACGATCCGGCAGGGCTTCTTCGAGGGGCAGACGAACTTCCAGATCATTCGCAACATCCGCGGCACGAAGTCGGCTGGCTACAAGGACGGCATTCTCGCTACCACCAACCGCAATGCCAGCACCGTCGTGCACACCGCGATACAGCATGTGTCGTCTCAGGCGCGCATGGAGGTGGCCAAGGCCAACACGGACATCGTGTCTGAAGTCGAGATGGTCGCCACGCTGGACAGCAAGACCAGCCAGCAGTGTCGGTCGATGGATAAGCGACGGTTTCCGGTCGATTCTGGGCCGCGGCCGCCGTTTCACCCGAACTGTCGCACCACATTCACTCTGCTGACAAAGCTCAGCGAGATGTTCGCGAAGGGCGCAACACGCGCCTCGGTGGGTGCTGATGGCGGACAGCAGGTCAGTGCTGACCTCGATTACTACCACTGGCTTCAGCAGCAGCCCGCATCGTTCCAGGACGTGGCAATCGGTCCCGTGCGGGCCAAGTTGTTCCGTGAGGGCGGGTTGACGGTGGAGCGCTTCGCCGAACTGCAGCTTGATCGCAACTTCGCCCCGTTGACTCTGGTGCAGATGCGCGCTCTAGAACCGTTATCATTTGAAAGGGCTGGTCTGCTAATCTGATTGTTTTAGCGCTATATCAAGGAAGGTGTCGGATGCTGGGTAAACTCCAAGGACAAGAGCAAGAAGACCTTTTCAATGATTTTGTGCGAGCTTTTGGGTTAGCAGGATTTCATAGTTTTGTTGATCGGCTGTGGAATCAACGCAATGCTATTTTCTGCATTAAAGTGTTTGCCCATTCCCACCAGTATAAGGATGATATTTTGCTGGTGCTGGCAAGTATTCGGAATAATAGATGGTTAAGATTGCACGTACGCGAACAAGCCCACACTTTTATTTCAGCCGTCTCTGGTAGCAAAGAGGAAGTTGAGGCGCGACGCAGCTTAATTGCGATCACAGACCTTATATGCGAGTTCGCTCAAGATGATGAAACACTTGAGACATTAGAGATGTATTTAGAATAAACGATTATGAATATAACCCGCTTCGGCGGGTTTTTTTATGCCTGCAAAACGGGCGAAACATACCCAAGGGGTGCATCAACGTGGCAGAAGAAAACGAAATCGACCTAGAAAACCCGGCAATCAAGGCCGCTATCGCGACTGCCGTTGAAGCCTCTGTTACCGGGCTGAAAACCAAGAATACAGAGCTGCTGGGAAAGCTGAAGGACACCTCCACCAAGCTAACCCAGTTCGAAACCCAGTTTGAAGGCATCGACATCGACGCCGTCAAAGGCTTGCTCAGTCGTGCCGGCCAGGACGAAGAAACCAAGCTGCTGACCGAGGGCAAGGTGGACGAGGTCTTCAACCGCCGCACCGAGCGCCTGCGCGGTGACTACGACAAGCAGTTGAAGACCGTCACAGCGCGGGCCGAGAAGGCCGAGGCATTCGCCGCCAAGTTCCAGGGCAAAGTCCTGGGCGATTCGGTGCGCGGTGCAGCGCTCAAAGCCGGCGCACTGCCGGAAGCAACCGACGACATCATCCTGCGCGCCAAAGGCGTGTTCTCGCTGGACGAAGAGGGTGAAGCGGTCGCCGTTGATGAATCCGGCCAGGTCATCCTCGGCAAAGACGGCAAGACCCCTCTGACCCCGCTCGAATGGGCGGAATCTCTGCGCGAAAGCGCACCTCATCTGTGGCCAAGGGCCTCAGGGACACAAGCCCCGGGCGGGGGTGGCGGCCAGGCTGCATTCAAGCGCTCCGAAATGACTGCCGAGCAAAAGCGCGACTACCAGCGCAAGCACGGCCAAACCGCATACCTGCAATTGCCCAAGTAAGGGGATTCACCCATGGCAACGACTGTGAACAGCGACCTGATCATCTACAACGATGAGGCGCAAACCGCATACCTGGAGCGTGTCCAGGACAACCTCGATGTGTTCAACGCATCGTCCAATGGCGCGATCGTGCTCGACAACGAGCTGATCGAAGGCGACTTCCGCAAGCGCTCCTTTTACAAGATCGGCGGCTCGTTGGAGCATCGCGACGTCAACTCCACCGGCAAGGTGACCGCGAAGAAGATCGGCGCGGGCGAAGCCGTTGGCGTCAAGGCACCTTGGAAGTACGGCCCGTACCAGACCACCGAAGAAGCGTTTAAGCGCCGTGGTCGTCCAGTCGATGAGTTCTCCCAGATCATCGGTGCCGACGTTGCCGACGCCACTCTGGAAGGCTTCATTCAGTACGCCACCGCCGCGCTGCGCGCCTCGATCAGCTCCAACGCTGACATGGTGGTTTCTGCAAACATCGAGACCGACGGCAAGAAGACCCTGACCCGCGGCATGCGCAAGTTCGGTGACAAGTTCGGCCGCATCGCGCTGTGGGTCATGCACTCCAGCGCTTACTTCGACATCGTGGACGATGCGATCGCGAACAAGGTCTACGAAGAGGCGGGTGTCGTCATCTACGGCGGCCTGCCAGGTACTCTCGGCAAGCCGGTGCTGGTCACCGATACCGCTCCCGCAGATGTGATCTTCGGTCTGCTGCCAAATGCTGTGGTGATCACTGAGTCGCAGGCGCCAGGATTCCGTTCGTACGCGGTGAACGACGAAGAGAACCTTGGTATCGGCTACCGCGCTGAAGGCACCGTCAACATCGATGTTCTCGGCTACAGCTGGAAGGAAACCGCGGGCGGCGCGAACCCTTCGCTTGCCGCTGTGGGTTCGGCTGCGAACTGGGTCAAGCATTCCAGCAGCAACAAAGTGACTGCTGGTGTGCTGATCACCCTGACTACCACGCCACCAGCCGGCGGCTAATACAGGCCCTGACAGCGGCCAGAACTGGCCGCTACGGAGACTTTTATGGAACTGGTTTACTCCACTCAGAATTCGGATTTCGATCCGGAAAAGCGGTACCGCAACCCGGCGCACTTTGATCGGCCTGAAGCGGGTGTGACACACGCAGTTGTGATTGGCGATTGGACGAAGGTGGTCGACGCTTATGAGGCGCTTGGCGTTGAGGTCTCGGTGACGAAGCCTTTGATCAGCGAGCCGGTTGATTTAGGCGGCGCTGCGGTCATTGCCAGCCTTGAGCAGGACAACGCCACGCTGCGCGCCGAGCGCGACGGCGTCCTGCGACTAATCGAAGCCGCTGAGGGGCAATCGGAGCTGGAACACCCGGGCGCCGGCGAACTGCCGATCCGCTTGTTCGGTGCGCTGAAAGCTATTCATGAAGGTTTCGAAACCCTCACGGATGAACGTGACAACCTGGCGGGCGAGGTTGAATCTCTCCGCGCTGAATTAGCACGCTTCAAGGCGGAAGCTGAACCGATCGACAATGCCGAGAGGATCGCAAGCCTCAAGGCGCAGCTCGACACTGCCAAAGTGCCGTATCGGGCGAACGCTTCGGTAGAATCGCTAGAAAAGGCAGTTGCTGATCTGCAGCAGGCGTAATCATCCGGGTGCCCGTCAACGCGGCGCCCGATCCAGAACACAACAGCGAGCTGATTCATGACTCTCATCATCGAGGACGGTACCGGCAAGCCTGACGCCGAGAGCTACGCATCCGCCGAAGACCTAGCCATGTACGCCGTGCAGTTCGGCGTGGTCATCCCCGCAGATGTGCCAGCACAGGAAGCCCTGTTGCGCCGAGCCGCGCTGGCAATGGATGGCATGACGTGGAAAGGGCGAAAGTCCAACAGCGAGCAGGCCCTGTCCTGGCCGCGCCGCGGTGTCGAGCTTGATTACGAATTCAAGCCCGACAACTACCTACCTGCGCGGATCCAGTACGGCCAAATGGCGCTGGCGGCCGAAATCCATACCGACGACGTCGATCCGATCGAGAAACGCAAAGGCGCGGTAACGCTGGAGCGAGTCGAAGGTGCGGTGACGCGCGAGTACGCGACTATCCCAAACACCAGCGGCCGACTACTGCCGGCGGCGCCGGATCGACCGAGCGCCACGCAGTTTGCGGATTATCTGTCACGACGTGGTCTGTTCGCCGTTCGCGCTTGATCAAGCGTAGGCTAGGACTTCCATTGATAAGGAGTTCGTCATGTCTGCAGAGCATCGAGTTAATTCAAAGAATTCAGATCAGGATGAAAAGGACGCTTGGGATTCATATGCAAGCGCGGCGCTTAATGCACTGATCATCAAAGGTGGAAGCACAGGTAACCCAGCACTTGTAGCGGCTGACTTCGCGAATATGATGCTTGATGAGCGGCGAAAAGCATTTCCAGAAAAAAAGAGCTCAGCAAGTTCACAACCTCTACGCATGTAAATTACTGAAGCCGAGGCTTTTACTTCTAGATTTGGAGCCACCATGGCCTTTTACGACGAAATGGCCGTGATGGCTCTGGAGATGATTGCAGAGTTCGGCCAACCCGTGACCATCAGCAAGACGGAGCCTGGCGAGTACGACCCTGAGACCGGTGGCGAGTCACCGGGCGCCACCATTGAACAGACCGCCCAAGGCATCCTGCTCGACTTCACCGGCCAAGAATTCCAGAACAACAGCCTCATCAAGCAGGGCGACAAGAAACTGAAGATCGCCGCGCAGGGGCTGGAATGGGTTCCGGATCTGCTGAACGAAGTGATCATCCAAGGACGCACCTGGTCAATTGTGCCGCCGCTGAAAGAGGTGAATCCCGCCGGGACGCCGATCCTTTATGAGTTGCAGGTGCGGTCGTGAGCCGGGCGGGTGCCGGCCAGTCCGGTAGCTTTGCGCTGAGCCTTGCCGAGTTTGCAGCCCAGACCAGCGAAGCCATCGACGCGAGTGTGCGCGAGATCATCATCGAGGTCGGCAATAGCCTGATCCGCATGTCTCCCGTGGGTAACCCGGAGATCTGGGCGCAGAACGCTGTATCGACCCAGTACAACAAGGCTGTCGACGACCACAACAGCGCGCTGCGCAGCGATCCGACCAACCTCACCAAGGGCGGCAGGCTCAAGAAAGGCCGCAAGCTCAACGACGGCATGGACATCAAGGCGCCCGAAGGCTACGTCGGCGGCCGGTTCCGCGCGAACTGGCACATATCTCTCGGCGTGGTCGAGAGCGTCACCTTCGACGAGGTTGACCCGAGCGGCGCCGAGACTACCGCGGCGCTGGTAGCAGCAATGAGCGACTTCACCGCCGGCCAGATGGCCTACATCATCAACAACTTGCCCTACGCGATTCCGCTGGAGTTCGGTCATTCCACCCAAGCTCCCGGCGGCATGGTTCGGGTAACCGTGGCCCGCTTCCAGCAGATCGTGCAGGAGGCCATCAGGAACAATCAGGTATGAGTCACGCACGCGCCCGTCAGGCCATCGAAACGAAGCTGGCCGCATGGTCGGCTGCGCGTCCAATACGAGTGGCCTACTCAAATCAGCCTTTCACGCCAAATCCATCTGAAACCTATCTGCGAGCTTTCCAGCTTCCAGCCAGCACCACTTGCCGTTACCTCGGCGGGGACGCATACGAGTACACCGGCGTCTATCAGATCAGCATCGTCTGTCCGTCGGCCCAGGCCATGACCACCGCAGAGACACTTGTTGAAGAGCTGACGCAGCTCTTTCGAGTAGACACGCCACTGGCCCGCAACGGGTTCGATGGCCTCATCACTGAACCAGTAGATCAGGGGCCAACTATCACTGAGTCCGCGACCTATACGGTCCCGGCCAGCTTCACCTACGCAGGTGTCGCAGACCAACCGCCCGCTGGGGCATAAC
The DNA here is from genome assembly GCF_028656995.1 of Pseudomonas sp. TNT2022 ID642. NCBI lineage: Bacteria > Pseudomonadati > Pseudomonadota > Gammaproteobacteria > Pseudomonadales > Pseudomonadaceae > Pseudomonas > Pseudomonas sp. TNT2022 ID642. The sequence goes on from NZ_JAMDGW010000011.1 coordinate 70,823, forward strand.
CTACCGCCGTCAGGCGGGCACTCAAGAGGAAACAAACCATGGCCGCACGCTTCCCGCTGCCGAACGGCGCTGTGCTGGAGATCGCCAGCGTTATGGGATCCGCCGTCGCTTTCACTGCTTTGACCAATGCGAAACCGCCGATTGCTGCCTCTGTAGGGCACGACATTGAAAACGGCGACGTTTTGCTAATCAACTCCGGTTGGGCGCTGATCAATGACCGCGCAGTAAAGGCGTCTGGCGTTACCGCCGATGCTTTTGCGTTGGCCGGTCTCAATACCACCAACACCGACAAGTTCACTGTCGATGCAGGTTCTGGTTCAGTGATCCCGGTATCCGGATGGACACAGATCTCGAAAGTCACTTCTTTCACATCCTCCGGCGGCGAGCAGCAATACCAAACTGTCGGCTACCTGGAAGATGACGACGACAAGCAGTTCCCAACCAACCGCAACCCGACCACGATCACTATCGTGGTGGAGGATCAGCCGACCGCTCAATACGTCGAGACTGTCGAAGGCTTCGATGACACCAAAGAGCTGGCCGTCGTGCGCATGAAGTTGCGCAACGGCGATCAGATCCTCTATCCGGGTTATGTGAGCATCACTCCTGATCCGACGATGGAGCGCAACAACGTCATGACCCGAACCATCAGCATCGGGCTTTCGGCACGCTCGCTCCGCTACTTGGCCGGCGCATAAGGATTTCCCATGGCAAAGATAAGTATCGCTCAAAACCCTACATTCAAAGCCATCGTGCACATTCCAATCGTCGGGTGCGAGCCCGAAGCAATCGAGTTCACCTTCAAGTATCGCGATCGCCCGGCACTCGCCGCGCTGTTCGACGAGTGGAACCTGAAGGCAAAGGAGATGCGCGAGGGATTCGGCGAGGGCACCACGCTGTCGGATGTCGTTGCTGTCGAGACCGAGTATCAAGTGCAGCAGATCAAAGATCTGGTCGCGGGATGGGGCTTTGATGACAAGTTCGACGACAAGAGCATCCTCGCCCTTGTGAAGTCATGCCAGGGGACTGCTGAAGCGGTGGTGAATGCCTATCAGAGCGCGTTCAATCAGGCCCGCTTGGGAAACTGAGGGCGGCCGCCGCGGCGTTGTACGAAAGTGGACCATCTGCTGAGCAGTTGGCAATCCTCGGGCTGACGGCTGCCGATTTGTCCGGTGACGATGTAGAGGTCTGGCCATGCAACTGGCCAGCCTTTCTCCTGTTCAATCGAATGTCCACGCAGTGGCGGGTCGGCACCGGTGGCCCGATCGGTCTCGATTACAACTGCATTCGCGACGTCGCCGGTTTCCTCGCAATCAAGAAAAAGAAACTCGCTGAAATCTTTCCTGACCTGCAGGTGCTGGAAGGCGAAGCCCTGCGCGTCATGGCGGAGGAAAGGGAAAACAGCCCGTAATCACGGGCACTTATTCAAGGTGAGTCGATGAACATTGCAGAACTCGGCGTCAAGATCGACTCGGCCGATGCGATCGAGGCCAAAACGAGCCTGGATGAGATGGCGAAGGCCGGCGGCCGGGCCGAGCAGTCCGCCGTTTCGCTGATGAATGAAATGCAGGCGCTGGAGAAGTCGCTTTCCACCAGCGCAAAGACCACGCAGGACCTTGCCAAACAACGTGATGCGCTGGCGAAGTTGACCAAAACAGGCGCCTATGGCGAGGCTGAGGCCGCGAAGATCTCGGCGCAGCTCGACAAGCAGCAGGTAGCTCTGGCCAAGTCGACCATGGATGAGCAGAAGGCACTGAACAGCCTGTTGGGCGCCATTGACCCGGCCCGCGCCGCGCTGGCGAAGCTGGATACTCAGGTCGAGCAACTGGGCAAACATCTGGATGCCGGCCGGATCAGCCAGGACGAGTACAACACCGCCCTGAGCAAGATCGATAAGGACTACGACAAACTCAACAGAACTACCACCGGTTTCGACAAACTGCGACTTGGCACGCGCCAGGCACAGGAAAACGTCGTGCAACTGGGGAATGCGCTGTCTTCGGGAGACTGGGGTAGCGGCGTTCGCGCAGTCGCACAACTGGGCGCTGGTGCGGGTGAGGGTGCGGCGGGTCTGCTGGCCATTCTCGGCCCGCTGGCGCTGGCCACCGCCGCGGTGGGTGGGCTGGCATACGCTTTCTACAAGGGCAGTGAGGAGCAGGACAGCTACAACAAATCGCTGATCCTGACGGGTAACTATGCTGGCGTCAGCGCTGGCAAGCTTGGCGACATGGCGCGCCAGGTTAGCGCCACAGTTGGCACCACCGGCCAAGCCGCTGAGGTACTGGCTCTGCTGGCCGACAACGGAAAGATCGCCGGCGAGAGCTTCACCGGAATCACCCAAGCCGCCGTGTCGATGCAGGAAGCGACAGGCAAGGCAGTGAGCGAGACAGTTGCCGAGTTTGCCAAGCTCGCTGACGACCCGGTCAAGGCGTCTGCCGCGCTGAATGAGCAGTACCACTACCTGACCGCTTCGGTTTACTCGCAGATCACCGCGCTGGAGAAGCAGGGCGACCATGCAGGCGCCGTGAAGCTGGCCACCGAGTCGTTCGCTGATGCAATCAACGAGCGCACGCCGCGAATCCTCGAGAATCTGAGTTTCTGGGAGAAGGGCTATAACGCCGTTGCTCGGGCTGCTGATGGATTGAAGAATATCGGGCGCAGCGATATCGGTGCCGATATCGAGCAAGCCCAGCGCGACTTGGCGAGCGCTCAGGCAGGCAATGTCGGCCTGTTCCAGAACAAACAGGAGATGATTGATCTCTACCAGAATCGTCTCAACATGCTGGAGGATCAGAAGGCTGCCGAAGCCGATATCGCCAAATGGCAAGGAGAGCAGGCGAAAGCTCAGGGCGATGCCGTCTCCTCAATGGCGAAGGTAGACGCACTCACCAAGTCAGCGTGGACGAATGAGCAAAAACGTACCGACGCGATCAAGGAATACAAGCGGCAGCTCGAAGACATCCGCAAGGTCGCACCCAACGACCCACGCCTGAATCAAGCCGCGATCGACAAGAACCTGGCGAACATCAACGACCAGTTCAAGGATTCGAAAGCAGCCGGGTCGCAGGTTGATCTGACCAGTTTCAACAACGCCAAGAACAACCTTGCAGCCATCAGCGAAGAGTACAAAAACGCCCAGAAGGAACTGGACGCAGCACAGAAGGCCGGACTCGTTTCTCAAGCCGACTATGCCCTGAAGCGCGAAGCGCTGATCGGTAACGAGCGCGACGAGGTGACCGCAGCCTACGAGGCTGAGATCGCAGCGCTGGAATCTGCCAAGGCGAAAAAAACCACCTCTGCTGCGCAAGGCATCCAGCTTGACCAGAAGATCGCCGACGCGCGCGCGGGGATGGTCAAAACGCAGAAGGACGCGGACAGCCAGCTCGAGGTACTGGCCACGAATGAAACCGGCCGCCTTGCCCGGCAAGAGCGGGCGATCACGACCTACGTTCAGGCGTTGGCTCAGCAGCAGCGCGCACTGGAGCTGGCAGGGCAGCGCGCAGTGCTTGGCGTCGGACAAGGCGATCGCCAGAACGCGCTCAACAATGAGCTGAATAGCCAGCAGGATCGGTTCGCTCAGCAATCACTGGAACTGGCAAACCAGAAGTCCGATCCGTCGCGGAATATGTCGGAGGAGGAGTTCGCCCGTAAGTCGCAGGCTCTCGCCGATGCGAACAAGGCCGCAACCGATCAGATCCGGCAGAACTACGCCGATGTGGAGAAAGCTCAAGGGGACTGGACCAAGGGCGCAACGTCGGCTTGGACCAATTACCTGGACTCGGCGAGCAATATCGCCGGCCAGACAAAGACCCTGTTCGGCAACGCTTTCAGCTCGATGGAAGACGCGGTCGTCAACTTCGCCATGACAGGGAAGTTGTCGTTCGCCGACTTCACCAAGTCGATTCTGGCGGACATGGCACGGATCGCGACCCGCCAGGCCAGTTCTGCGTTGCTGAGCAGCCTCGTCGGTGCTGCCACCAGCTACTTCACTGGCGGTGGTGGCGGTAATGGGCTGGCGGCTGGCTCAGCAGGTGCAACGTCGTCGAATCTCGGCGCGTCCTCGGCGGGTTATTCCAGCAGCTACTTCCCGCAGGCGCTCGGTGGTGCCTGGTCATCGGGAGTGCAAATGTTCGCCAACGGCGGCGCTTTCACCAACAGCATCGTCAGCGCGCCGACCGCCTTCGGGATGGCCGGCGGCGGGGCGGGTGTCATGGGGGAGGCGGGGCCGGAGGCGATCATGCCGCTGACCAGGACCTCCAGCGGAAAGCTTGGGGTTATCGCTGCCGGTGGCGGCTCCGGAACTTCGATCAGTATCAACGCGCCGGTGACGGTGATGACGCAGGATCGCAGCTCCGAAGGGATGCAGATCGACCAGCAGGCCCTGTCGAAAAACCTTCAGTCGCAAATGCGGGCGGTGGCCGAAAAAGCCGTCGCCGACTCTTGGTGCCCGGGCGGTACCAGCTTCCGAAACGCAAATGGGAGGGCCTGATGGCCATCGAGAAATTCACATGGCCAACCGGGCGCGGGGAAACACCCGATATCAACTATCGGGTGCGCTCCTCCAAGTTCGGCAATGGCTACGCCCAAAATGTCGGCGACGGACCAAACAACAAGGAGGACTCCTACCCGATTACCTGCGTCGGCCACAAAGTCAGGGTGCAGCAGATCATGGCGTTCCTCGATAGGCACGCCGGGGCAAAGGCGTTTCTCTGGACAACGCCGCTCGGCGAACTCGGACTGTTCACCTGCAAAAATCCCGCTCCCACACCAATGGGCGGCGGAGTCTTCAAACTCACCGCCACGTTCGAGCGGGCATTCCAACCATAAGGGGCAATCATGCCGCTGATCAGTGACATCCAGGTGCTTGAGCCTGGCAGCGAAGTGCTGCTCTTTGAATTGGACGGCACGGACTATGGCGCGGACGTGCTGCGCTTCCACGGGCACGCGATTCCGCACACGTCGGCCGAGCTGATCGCTGCCGGCGACAATGCAGACCAACTGCCGGCAAAGGCGATCTACTGGCAGGGCAACGAGTACAGCGCTTGGCCCATGCAGATCGACGGCATCGAGGCGAATGGCGACGGCACGGCGGTTCGGCCCACTCTGTCTGTGGGCAACGTTAACGGGCGTATCACCGCGCTCTGTCTGGCATTCGAAGACCTGCTTGAGTTCAAGCTGACGATGCGGAACACGCTCGGCAGCTACCTCGACGCTGTCAACTTTCCGGCCGGCAACCCGACGGCCGACCCAACCCAAGAGACGATCGAAGTCTGGTACATCGACCAGAAGACGAACGAGGACGGGGAGACGGTCAGCTGGGAGCTGGCCAGCCCGGGCGACGTGGGCAATGAGTCAATTGGCCGACAGGCCACGACACTGTGCCACTGGTGCCTCACCGGTGGTTACAGAGGGCCGAACTGTAGCTACACCGGCCCGTACGTGACCAAGGACGGCGTTGTCACCGACAACCCGGAACTGGACGAATGCGACGCCACTCTGGGTAAGGGCTGCACCCCGCGGTTCGGTGAGGGAAACCCGCTGCCGTTCGGTGGATTTCCCGCAGTTTCTCTTATTGCGAGGAGTTGACCATGCGTAAGCACATCTTGAACGCGATCCAAGCGCATGCCGAGCAGTGTTATCCCGAGGAGTCGTGCGGGCTTCTGCTGGCGATCGGTCGGAAGCAGCAGTACTTCCACTGCATCAATGTCTCTACCGAGCCGAACGAAGAGTTTCGAATCGATCCTGACCAGTACGCAGCGGCCGAGGACATCGGCGAGGTGATCGGCGTGGTGCATTCGCATCCGGATGCCACCAGCCGCCCGTCACCGCGCGACCTGGCCATGTGCGAGGCCACCGCATTACCCTGGCACATCCTGAGCTGGCCCGAAGGCGATCTTCGAACGGTCATACCGTCCGGCGAGGTGCCGCTACTGAAGCGGCCTTTCGTGCACGGCGCATGGGACTGCTGGCAGGTCTGCGCGGACTGGTACAAGCGCGAGTGGGGGCTGGAGTTCGAGGCGTTCAAACGCGCCGATGGCTGGTGGGAAAGCAAGGACAACACCAGCCTCTACGAAGCGAACTACGAGGCAGCCGGCTTCTACCGCGTCGACCAGCCGCAGCGCGGCGACATGATCGTGATGGAAGTGGGGCGCACGGTTTTCCCGAACCACGCCGGGATCTTTCTCGGCCCCGACCCGGCGTTGCCCGGCGAGGACGCAGCGACTTTCGGCCCCGGGCCATTCCTGCTGCACCATCTGTACGGCAGACCGTCAGAAGTCATTGTTTTCGGTGGGCCGTGGCTTGATCGAACCCGCATAATCCTAAGAAATAAAGGCTTGGTTAACAGTTATAAAATGTGACAGTGAGAGCGATGATTTTGAGATTAGTCACTCGCTTGGATTTTTGTGGCGAAGCGTCCAGTGTCGCATCGCGTTTAGTGATGGTAGATTACGTCGCAAGATGGAGGGAAGTTCATGGTTGTTGCGCAGCCGAAGACGAAGGCAGCTGAGCTCGCAGAGCGGGTGAACGCTATGTGGTCGAAGCTAGTCGAAACTGGCGTATTAGATGATTTCGATTGGCACTCTCTGCGTCGTGAGCTTGAAAAATCTGAAAAAAACCCGGAGCTAAGGTCTGACTCCTATCTCTTAAGGGCAGTTGTTTATAGTTTTAAGCAAGATATTGATAGCGTTGAACGAATGCTGAACTTACATGCCGGTGTCTTGGGTAAGACGTGGAATTGGTATGCCGTAAGGGCAGGAATTGGACCATCTATTAGCAACCTTTCATATGTGCTGGAGATGCTTTCTTTTGGTTATCCGAAAGACAATCCAACAGACTTGGTACGAGTGCTGGAGCCGGTCACCCAATTTGGGCTATTCAGCACGGCGAAAAATGTAGTAGCTCAATTTCATAAAATTGGTATTGCTGATGTGCAGCCTTTGACATCTGCTAACGTTGCCTACGCAATTGCAGCTGCTAATTACTTTGAAGCTCATGGGGTTGATGAGCGCGAGGTCGCTCTTCGAATTAAGTGCGCATCCGAAATAGTCAGAAAACATTTTACAAGACTCAAAAACTTCCGACTGACAGCAAACGAGTGGGGCGTCTCATTCGAATACATTGTTGATGCGGAGATAGAATATCTTATTGATGTTGACTGGGAAATTACCGAGGCATTGTGCGTTATGTTTGATGATCCTCTTTCCGAGCATGTGACAATAGGGACGACTCCCGAAGATAAGGAGCTGTAATTGGCCGTTACAGATCAGGACTTTATGTTGTACGCAACGTTAGAGCTAGAAAGGGGCGTCGATGACGAGATCCTTCTTCGAAATGTCGGCAGCCGTGCCTATTACTCAGCTTTTCATCGAGCTCGTAGACTGCTCAGAGAGAAAAATCTAGCCGTTGTGCAGGCACAAGATGCTGGCTCTCATAAAAGCATTACAGACACAATCGCTACTATTAGTCCAAAGGCAAAAGCTGTCGCGGTAATTCTGAATAAGTTAAAACGGTACAGATGCAACTGCGATTATGACTTGGGGATGCAAATAGGGAGGCCTGAAACGCAGAAGCATCTCGCTGAAGTTATTAGGATAGTAGGGGTGATGGATAGAATCTGAAAGACTAAATAATGTATTTTTATTTTTCTAGGTTTAAAACCATATCTGTTTCTTCTGTTTAATTTTTGAAGCGTTAAATCGCCCGTATTTCACCGGAGTAACCGCATGAAATTGATCGTAGGTGCGTTAGCAGTAGCGCTGTTGGCGGGGTGTGCGACTTCGCCAGTGCCTTCAGGAAAGGCGGACCCTGTGCCGAGCTCGCGATTGTTCGCATATCAGAAGCCGGCTTCCGATGACGCTGTCTTGATCGTTACCCGTGATTCCGGCTTTGTTGGTAGTGGCTGCAATACTTCCGTGAGTATCGACGGGCGAAAAGCTGCCGAGATTGGTGCTGGTGAAACCGCAAAGTTCTACGTTGCCGCCGGTGAGCACATAGTCGGCGCATCATCATGCGGTAGCGGGCTGAAAGAGCGGGAAGCCAACATAAAGGCTGGTGCCACCAAGAAATTCAGGATATCCATCGACTCATCAATGAGCATGGACTTATCACCCACTATGCAATGACAACGCCGCCTACGGGCGGTTTTTTTATGACCGGAGAAAGCAGTGGCAGCGACGGCAAGCAACAACCCAGCCATGACAACCATTCTTCTTTCAGGCCCGCTTATCAATCTTTTTGGTCGTGTCCATTGCCGAGAGCTTGGCAGCAAGTCAGTGGGTGAGGCATTCAAAGCGCTGAAGTGCACGATCGAAGGATTCGAAGGCGCTATTAAAGATCTTGAGCGCAAAGGGATGCGTTTTGCGATTTTCAGAAACCGGAAAAACGTAGCTGAAAAAGATTTCGGCCTTGGCGGAACCCAAGAGATTCGCATCGTCCCAGTCATTTCCGGAAGCAAGCGCGCAGGCCTTCTTCAAACGATCATTGGCGCGGTTCTGGTTGTCGCTGGTTCGTACTTTGGGCAGACCTGGGCTGTGCAGCTTGGCGTCGGGCTGGTCGCGGGCGGTGTCATTCAAATGCTCAGCCCTCAAGCCTCAGGGCTTAAGCAAAGCGCATCACCCGAAAACGCCCCGTCCTATGCCTTCGGCAGCGCCAAGAACACCACGGCCAGCGGCAACCCGGTACCGATCTGCATCGGCGAGCGCCGGTGGGGTGGGATGATCATCTCAGCCTCGATCCTGGCTGAAGATAAGGTGTGAGCAGACAGCAGCAGAGCAATTGCCCATAAGTCTCTTTTTAAAGCCTAGGCGCTACAACGCACGAGCTTCTGCTGCTTAGCCAAAAAATCAATCCTCGATCAGGAACTCGTCATATTCGCCTGCTGCGAGCGCGTCTTCATCGTACTCGTAGCCGAGTGCTTCTATTTTCTTGCGCTTTTTGTACAGGCCTAGCTCCTGACGAGCATGGCTCACGGCTTGCTCCTTAATAAAGTCCTCCCATCCACTGAAAACTGGATACTCGTTAAAAACCAAAAGGGCATCCAGTTTTTTGTGCAGGGATTCCATCGTCATTTCTTTTTTGGCTAGAGCTGAACTCTCAGCGAAGAGCATAAATTGTTCAGATAGCAAATGAAGACGGTACAGCTCTTCATTGCTTAGATAATTTTTCCCTGTCTTTGCCTCTTCCAAAGTTGGAACGTCGCCCCTGACTGATTGCATGCCCATGTTGTCGGCCATATGGCTGGCTCGGTCCAGTATCAATTTGGAGCTGGTCATTCCAGTGATGGCGTGGTGAAATTTATCTTGCAGTAATGCGTAAAAATTTCTGACTTGCTTTGAGTTTGCGTCGTAGTCGGATGAGCAGATTTTGAAGCACTCACGAACCTTGGCATAGATCTGCTTCTCCTCGTTCCGAAGAGCGCGGACAGCGGCCGCTAACTTGTTTAGCTTTTCGGGAGACTCACGCAGAGCCTTCTCGTTGATTACGTAGCCTTGCTCGATATAGGTTCTAAGCGTTTGGGTTGCCCATTGGCGAAATTTCACTGCTTGTTTGGCGTTGACGCGATACCCAATGGAGATGATCGCATCAAGGTTGTAGTGCTTTATTGTCCTCTGTACGTGCCGTGCGCCTTCCAATCGAACTACCGAGAAATCCTCGGTAGTTGCCGATTCGACAAGTTCGCCATCAGAAAAAATATTTTTGGCGTGTATCCCGACGTTGTCAGCGGTAGTGCCAAATAGATCCGCAACGTTCTGGGCGGTCGCCCAAATCGACTGATCATCCTGAGCAAACCTGAGCGCCACGTGAAGCGCATCGTCAGTAAACATTACCGAGTTACCTGGCTCGCCTGCGTCAACTTCTCTTGACATCGTGTGCTCCTGAATTGATGGGGTTACCTACCAGTGTGCCAGCAAACTATTACCTCTTGCCCGCTCAATGCGGGCTTTTTTATGCCTGGAGGAACGCATGGGCGCAGCAGCACAGATCGATATCCATGGCGAAAAGGGCGGCAGCAGCAAGCCGAAGTCACCGACTGAAGCCAGCGACAGCCTACGCTCGACCAACCTTGCAAAACTGCTGATCGCCGTGGGTGAGGGCGAGTTCGACAGCGTCCCGACCGATTACGATATCTACTTGGACAACACACCGATCCGCGATGCCAGCGGCAACTACAACTTCCCGAACGTGAAGTGGGACTGGCGCCCGGGATCGGTGGATCAGACTTACATCCCGGGCATTCCATCCGTGGAGAACGAGACGTCGTTGAACATTGAGCTGCGCAGCGATTCGGCGTGGGTGCGCTCGATCACCAACACTCAGCTATCCGCCGTGCGCATGCGGTTGGCCTGGCCAGCGCTGCAACGGTCTGATGACCAGGGCAACGTCGGCGGCTACCGCATCGAATACACAATCGACGTGGCCACCGATGGAGGGGCTTATCAGCAGGTGCTGGTGGACGGGGTCGACGGCAAGACCACTTCGCACTACGAGCGCTCGCGCCGCATCGATCTGCCTGACGCCACCACTGGCTGGCAGATCCGTGTGCGCCGCCTGACGCCGAACCAGAACACCAACAAGATCGCCGATACCATGCTGGTGGCCGGTTACACCGAAGTCATCGACGCCAAGCTGCGCTACCCGAACACCGCGCTGCTCTACATCGAATTCGACGCCGAGCAGTTCACAAACATCCCGGCCGTCACTGTGAAGTGCAAGGCTCGCCGCTGGATGGTGCCGAGCAACTACGACCCGATTCTGCGCACCTACACCGGGACGTGGGACGGCTCGATGAAATCGGCCTGGACCAATAACCCGGCGTGGATCACCTACGGTATCTGCACTGGAGAACGCTTCGGCCTGGGTAAGCGCATCAAGCCGTTCATGGTAGACAAGTGGGAGCTGTACCGCATCGCTCAGTATTGCGATCAGCTTGTGCCGAACGGGCTGGGCGGTCAGGAGCCGCGCTTCCTCTGCGACATGAACCTGCAGGGTAAGGCTGACGCCTGGTCGCTGCTGCGCGATATCTCGGCGATTTATCGGGGCATGACATACTGGGCACAGGGTCAACTGGTGATGCAGGCCGACATGCCGCGCGCGCAGGACTTCGACTACGTCTTCACCCGGGCCAATGTCATCGACGGCAAATTCTCGTATGGCAGCGCCTCGGCGAAGACCCGGTACACCCGGGCGCTGGTGAGCTACGACAATCCGGCGAACAACTACGACACCGACGTTATTCCGTTCGCCGACCTGGATCTGCAACGCCGCTACGGCGACCGCCCGACCGAACTGAGCGCCATTGGCTGCACACGCGCTTCCGAGGCCCAGCGCAGGGGGAAGTGGGCGATCTTGAGCAATAACCAAGACCGCACCGTGTCGTTCAAGACCGGCATGGAGGGCGTTATCCCACTGCCTGGGCACATCATCCCTGTAGCTGACTCGTTGCTGGCGGGCCGTGAAGTCGGCGGCCGGATCTCGGCGGTGGCAGGGCGGGTGATCACGCTCGATCGTGACACCCAGGCCAAGGCCGGTGATCGTCTGATCATCAACCTGCCGGGCGGACGCGCCGAAGGTCGCACCGTGCAGAGCGTCAACGGCCGCGCCGTGACCGTCACGGTTGCCTACAGCGAACCGCCGGTGGCGCAGTTGCAATGGGCGCTCGATGCCGATGACCTGGCAATCCCGTTGTACCGAGTGCTGCGCACCAAGCGCACCACCGAGGGCGACTACGAAATCAGCGCGCTCCAGTTCGAGCCGAGCAAATTCGCATTCATCGACACCGGCGCACGCCTGGAAGAACGCCCGATCAGTGTGATCCCGATCACCGTTGTTCCGGCGCCTACGAGCGTTACGCTGTCGTCGACTTCATCGGTTGTTCAGGGTCTGGCCGTGGCCACCATGACGATCACCTGGCCGGCCGTGGATGGCGCGGTCGGATATGACATCGAATGGCGCAAGGACAGCGGCAACTGGATCAAGCTGCAGCGCACCGGCATGACCAACGTGGACGTGGTCGGCATCTACGCCGGTGCCTATGTGGCCCGGGTGCGCGCGGTAAGCGCGTTCGACATTACGTCTCCGTGGCGCAACTCGATCCTGACTAACCTCAGCGGCAAGCAAGGGTTGCCGCCGGCGCTGGCTTACCTAAACGCTACACCGCTGTTGTTCGGCATCTATCTCAAGTGGGGCTTCCCTGCTGGCGCCGAGGACAGCCAGCGCACGGAGATCTGGTACGGGCCGACTACTGAACTGGATGCTGCGACCAAGCTGACAGACCTGGCCTATCCGCAGAGTGATTTCTCCATGCTCGGCCTGCGCGCCGGCGTGACCTTTTACTTCTGGGGCCGCGTCGTCGACAAGATCGGCAACATCGGGCCTTGGTATCCGATCGGCCTTGGCGTGCAGGGGCAATCCAGTTCTGAATCCAGTCCGATATTGGAGATGATCAAGGGAGAAATCGGCCGCACGGAATTGGGTCAGGACATAGTCGATGAGATCGACAAAATCCCGGGCTTGCAGGAGCAGATCGATGCGCTCGACGGCCTGAAAGGCTACAACCCCGATGACCCTTATGAAGAGTACGACCTGGTGGTGCAGGGCAAGCGGATCTACCAAGCCACCGGCCCGGTGCCGCTCAACATGCCACCACCGAACCCGCTCTACTGGCTCGATGTCGGGCAGACCGTTGAGACTGCGAACGGCCTTGCCCTGCAGGTGGCGACCAACACCGCCGAGATTATCGAACTCGACGGAGAGGTCACCGCGCAAGCAACCGCATTTCGGGCGCTGCAAGCTTCTTTCCGCGATGACAGCGGCGAAGGCGAGTTGGCGGATGCGTTGAAGGGGTGGTCAAGTACGGCAGCGATCGCAACTGAAGAAAAGGTCAGAGCTTCTGAAAATGAGGCGCAGGCTCAGCGCACCACAACATTGGACGCGAAAGTTGGAGATAACGCGGCCAACATCACAACCCTTGATCTGGTTGTGGCGACCAATCAGCAGGTCACTGCGCAGTCGATCACTCAGTTGAATACCAAGGTCGGCGAACAGCAGACGGCAATCGAACAGAACACGTCGATCGTGAATGACGTGAACGGGAGGATCGCTGCGAGCTGGTCGGTGAAGATGCAATACAACTCCGGTACCGGGCAGTACATCGCTGCCGGGATCGGGCTTGGCATCGAGAACGGTCCTGCGGGTCTTCAAAGTCAGTTCCTGGTCAGCGCCGACCGTTTCGCCATCGTCAACACCATTGCCGGCGGCGCCATCTCGGTTCCGTTTGCGGTGCAGGGCGGGCAGGTGTTCATGAACTCGGCGTTCATTCAGGACGCATCGATCGGAAACGCCAAGATCGGCTTCTTCATCCAGTCGGACAACTACATCGCCGGGGTGCAAGGATGGCGCATCGACAAGGCTGGTAACTTCGAGCTGAACAGCCCGCTGGGCGGTGGTGCTCGTCAGACCATCAACAACAACGGTGGCAAGGTGTTCGATGAGAACGGCGTGAAGCGTTATCAGTGGGGGAATTTAAAGGCATGAGCTATGGAGTGCGGATATGGGGCGCCGACGGGGCGCTCCAGTTGGACGAGAACTCTTTCACTATTCGAGTTGCCTTGTCGACTCTTGTCAATTTCCCGGTCGGCCCGAAAAGTAGTCAGGACTTTTCCGTCCCCGGCGTCGGCCCTGGAAATGGAACCGCTATCGTGATTCCCAATGGCACGTATGACAGCAACCAAATGCAGTTTGAGACCGAAATGCTCGACGGTGTGGCTCGGGTTTACAACCACACGCGCACCTACGCGGCGAGCACCGTTTCGTCCGGAACGATGCGCTTGATCGTAATGAGGTGGAGCTGATGGATTACGGGGTTGAGTTCACCAATAACAGCAACGTTGTGACTCTGGATTCCGAGTTTTCAAGGTTGATGGTCATTGCGTCAGGGCGTTATGCGCCCACGCAGGAAGCGGGCCTCGGTTCGGTGACGACGTTTGCGCGACCAGTCACTTCCCAAGAACCTCCTCTGGTATTTGTTCGCCCCGACACTTTCAACGGCGTAGCAGGGCTTTGCCGGATGAGGCTGCTCGGCTCGGCGGGAAACTGGACGGGCTTTTATGTGAGAGCGTACGACGTCAATGCCGCCGGGCTAAATGGGCGGTACTTTGTAGCTGCGTTTGACGCCCAGCCAGTGGCGCAATACGGAATGCGATTGTGGGATGGCGCAGGGAAGCTGCTGTTTGACTCCGGTACGCCGAATGCGACATTTACCCGGGCGTTCCAGAACTGGACTTATGTCCGCTACGACACAAGTCAGCAGGGATTGACACGAATCTTCTACAGCGTCCCGTTCAACTTTCCTGAGAACGAATTCATGCTGCTGAACACGTTCGGCATGCCCATGACTTCGGGTAGTGGTATTCCTCGCGAGCTCTATTGCTGGTGGGATTTCCCAAACAACACGCTCTATGCCATCACCGTTGCTGCATCGAACCCCTTCGCTTTCTTCCTGCCGGCAGTGTTCGCAAAACAAGCCGCATGACTCTTTTTAAAGGATGCAAAACATGCCCTGGTACAAATCAGGAACGGTCTCTGTTACCCAAAATTCCAATGCGGTGATCGGTACCGGTACCGCTTTCATTGCCAACAGTCGCGTCGGTGATGCGTTTCGCGGGCCGGACGGCGCATGGTATGAGGTAACCAATATCGCCAGCGATACAGCGATGTCGATCTCACCGAACTACCAGGGAGCAACCAACGCCTCTGGCACTTATGCGCTGGCGCCGATGCAGGGCTATGTCAAAGATTCGGCCGATGCGTTGCGCGCACTGGTGAATCAATATGGTTCCAAGCTTGCAGCCTTGGGAACAACCGGAAATTACGAAACTCTTCCGATCAGTAAGGGCGGCACCGGCGGCACAACACAAGCGGCAGCCCAGTCTGGTTTAGGTCTTGTCCCAACCAGTTCGCGATTGGATGTGACAGCGGGTCGAATTGTAAAAGTCGGTGACTACGGTCGGAATGGCGGCGCAAATATTGTGCAGGCTTCGACCGTCGACGCTAACACGCTGTCCGTGCCGGCCAGCTACATATTCAACGGTGGCGGAATCAACGTTCCTGAATCCGCCTATCTAGACCATTTCACGCACGCTGTAGCGGGATACTCCAAGCAATATGCCATGGGGATGCTGACCGATAACTGCTATGTCCGAACTCAAAACAACAACACGTTCGGTAGCTGGCGGCAGTTCGTGACAACCGTTCCTGGTGCCCCGATAGCTGTAGCTCAGGGCGGTACAGGCGGCGCGACAGCCGCAGCGGGTAGGTCAGGATTAGGTGCCGCGGCTTCTGGAGCGAACGGCGACATCACTCAGTTGAGCGGACTTACCGTAGCGCTCAGTGTGGCGCAGGGCGGTACTGGAGCTGGCACTTCGGGTGGCGCGCTTGCGAACCTCGGAGCCATGCCTCTCGCTGGATCCTCGTCTTCAAATCCTGATTTTGCCTCTGCAAAGGTTTCCGCCAACCGATCAAACATTGCATCGCAAGGCCTTTATCTACTGTGGAACGAGGGATCTGGTGGATTGAGTGGCGCCGGCTCTTTCGTATGCAACCAAGGTGGTGGTAGCGGCGGCTTTAGCTGGAGGTCGATCAACGCGGCAAACACCTTGTCCGGGCCGGTGATGACTTACACCTATGCCGGCAACCTGAATGTTCCGGGCACGGTCAGCCAAGGGTCGGATCGTCGACTGAAGACAAACGACGTTGAGATCCTCGACGGTCTCGATCGGATCCTGCAAATCCGGCCAGTTGAGTTCGACCGTCGGGACTTTCTCGACTCCACTGAATACCCGCACCATGAAGTGGGGGTAATCGCCCAGGAGTTGTATGAAATTACGCCTTTGCTGGTTACTCCGGCTAAGCCAGATATTGAAGAGGACATCTGGCGCGTGAATTACACCGGGCTGATTCCGTATCTAGTTTCGGCAATCAAAACTTTGAAGGCTGAAATCGAAGAGTTGAAGGCAGCCGCGAAGTAGAAACATCGAAGCAGAACCGCAACCCGCCATCGAGCGGGATTTTTTTGCCTGGAGAAAAGTGATGCCTGCAACCGAGAAAGACCGAGACATCCTCGCTCGCACGATCTGGGGCGAGGCGCGGGGTGAAGGCACAGCCGGCCAAATCGCCGTGGCCTGGACGATCCGCAACCGCGTGTTCGATGGAAAGGAAAAATCGTGGTGGGGTGAAGGCTACGCCGGCGTCTGCCAGAAGCCATACCAGTTCAGCTGCTGGAACAAGACCGACTCAAACTATCAGTTCCTGATCGGCGCGAAGGAAATCCTGTTCCGCGAACTGGCGCAATGTCGTATCGCTGCCGACCAGGTGATCGACGGCAAAGTGCCGGATCCTACCGGTGGCGCCACGCATTATTACGCGACCAGCATCAAGGCACCGGGTTGGTCGGCGAAGGCCAAGCAGACCCTCAAGCTGGGCGGGCACGTCTTCTTCAAGGATGTGCCGTGATGGTCATTCCGTGGAAAGCGGCCGGTGTGCTGGCGCTGGTGCTCGCTGGCTTCGGCAGCGCCTGGCAGTTTCAGGACTGGCGCTACGGGAATCAGTTGGCCGAGCAGGCACGGCAGCACGCCGAAGCCCTCAATCAACTTACCCAGGCTGCCGCCATCGCGCAGCAGGCCGAGCAGGACAAGCGACTGGCGCTCGAGCAGCGACTGGCGGCCAGTGACAAAATCCACTTCGAGAAAATGACCAATGCACAAAAAGACCAGGCTCTGCTGCGTGATCGCCTTGCCACTTCTGATCTGCGGCTGTCAGTCCTCCTCGCCGCAGGTTCAGCCGGTGGCTGTTCAGTGCCTGCCGCCGGCGCCGGCGGCGTGGTTCATGGCCCCATACGAGCCGAACTTGACGCAGCGCATGCTCAACGAATTATCGCCATCACCGACACCGGTGACCGGGGATTGATCGCGCTGGCTGCGTGCCAACTATACATCCGTAACCTGCAATCCCCGTAAATGCGAAAGAGCCTTCATAATCAGAGAGACGAGGTTGTTCGCAACCCTGTTTTTATATGAATTTCTTCCAGAATTTTTTTAGCGGCAATTGTGGAGCCATCTATGGAGAGGTGGGCGCTGTCTGAATACAAAATTTTCCCATCAATCACAGTATTGCAGGTACCTGTCAGGCAGAAGGTGTCCAAAGCGTCGACATAAAAAGTACGCTTGTGGGTTGCGGCAAATTTCTTGAGTACTTCATTAACTTTGTACGCTGATGAGTGTTCAACTCGGAACTCAAGAAACTGTTCACAACCCTGAGGCAGGTATCTTGGGCGGAGTAAGCAAGATACTGTCGGTGGAGTTCCGGGTGGGATTGGTTGACTGCCAACTATGATGAAGTCTCTATCCCCTATATCGTCCCTTGCCCTTAAAAGCATATCCTCAATTACTGCGAAATAGTCTTTTTCAGCAGTTACCGCATTTTTGCCTGTGTGATCAGCAACTAAAACTGGGTAAGCTGGCCATCCTTCAGCAAAAATAAAAGGGAGATTGTTGTTGCTCAAAAGTTCAAGAATTTTTGAATAGGTGTCTCGGCAATCCTGTCGAGGTACGCCATCTAATAGGCGAGTGTATTCCTTGGAGAGGATACAGCCGTGCATGTAAAGTGCAGGTATTGATTTGCCAGTATTTTTTAGATTTTTGTCAATTCCGCTTGCGTATTGGTGCGCAAAACTGTCGCCCGCCATAATGGCGATTTTTTTCCCGTTCGCATCTCCAAGTGTAGGCGAGAGAGAGAAGCCAGCGCCGCCGTAATTGTTTATATGGAAATTTTTTGGGTCTTTCGTAAGGGCCAGATATTTTGCATTGATGCGATTAACTAATCCGTCCGTTTGTATTGCTAGCGTGGCAAACGCTGCGACGGTGACCACTGATATGGCTAGCGCGCTATGCATGAAATGTTTTCGGAAACGATATTTTCCCATGAATATACGTTCGATGGAGTGATAAAGCACGGCGCCAAAGATAATAGAGAGAGATAGAAGGACCAGTTGTTCTGGAAAGTTTAACTCCCTGAAAATGTAGTATTTATAAAAAACCAATAGCGGCCAGTGTATAAGGTATACAGAGTATGAAATGATTCCCAGATAGGTCATTGGTTTGAGAGCGGTGAAATAGTTCGCAATTTTTGCCTGTCCGCCATAGATACATGCCGCCGCACCAATGCACGGCAGCAACGCTCTGAAGCCTGGATATGGGGATGAAGAATTAAATGCAAAGGCAGAAATAAAAATGAGAACAAGCCCCAGGATGAAAGTGCATGATTCTAGTAGTGGCTCAAGACGGTTGTGAAAGAAAAACACTAGTATTCCGCCTAGAGATAGTTCAAATATACGGAATGGCATCATAAAATAAGAAGCGGATGCGTTATATGACAGCATCGCTTGAGATGTGATAGCTGATGCGATGGTTAATGCGCCTAATGTTATTGCTGCAGTTTTTTGGTTGAGTTTTAATGTAAGCCAAATAATCAAAGGCCAGATGGCATAAAACTGCCATTCTGTAGCAAGCGACCATGTGTGTAAGAGTGGCTGAGTGTGTGCGGCAGCGTCGAAATAGCCTTGATTTTGCCAAAAATATATATTGGAGAATGAAAACAAGGTGGGTATTGATGATTTTGCTAGGCCAGCTAGCGAGGCAGGATCCATTAAAAAGAAACCTGCTATCAAACTGAGAGCCACAGTTGCAGTCAACGCAGGGTGCAGGCGCCGTAATCTGCGACTATAAAAATCTATAAAGGAAAACTGCTCTTTTTTAATTGCGTTACGGATCACCTCAGTTATAAGAAAACCTGAGATGACAAAAAAAACGTCAACGCCAATGAATCCACCTGGTACTCCTAATCCGAAGTGGAAAAGCAGAACAAGAAGTACAGCAATAGCTCGTAGGCCGTCGATGTCTGGGCGGTAACCAAGATTGTTGCTTCGCATGAATTCCTTTTCTTTGGGAGCTTGCCCAGCAAGGTTTTTGAAACGCGCAATGATACAGGCCATTTTTTCATGGTCTACAAAAAATGGATTTCAGCGTGAGGTTGAGCTGTAATCCCGCGGACTGACCTGCGAGCGGGCGTCTGTCGGAGTGATTTGATCGTCAGCATTTCAATGGACGATATTATCGGAATCACCAACGAGGGATTGATTGCACTGCTGGCGTGCCAGGACTACGTTCGGTCTGTTTCGCGCTGATGGGGGAAGTGGTCTTTGAACGGGCTATCACCCTTCAGAATCCTAATCTGGGTAGTCAGCTCGCTAATCTGCCTGCCTTTCGCCATCAACTCCCAGTTGCTTTTGGTTTCAATGTCGGTGGTTTTGCGTTTCGCGTCGGCTACCTCTGACTTCGCCGCCGCCAGTTGAGTGCGGAGCTGATCGCGCTCCGTTGCCGCAGCGGCATGCATTTCAACCAGCTTGAATATCTGCTCCCTGGCCTGGCGAAGTTGCAGGTTCAGTTCCTCGAACTCGTTTTCGTAGAGCGCCAGCTGGTGCCGGCAGGTTTCGAGCGGCGTCGGGCAGCCGAGCCAGTCGTCGGTGTTTTCGATATCGGAGGGATCCACGGGGGTGTCTTGTTTTGTACTGTTTGGATATACAGTAATCGAGGCATTGCATGTGGGCGAGGGTAAGGCGACGAGCTGTAGGATTTTGAATTGGTGAATGTCGGCAGGACGCCGGAGATGTGTGCGCAAAACCTCCCTTGGAGGCCGCGTGTTTTCGTTTGCATAAGCACAAAAAAACGGATGTTTTGCTACCCTGAAAACAGGGTTTTATCTTTTTAAAACAATAGCTTGGGTTGCTACAGTCCCCAGCATGGGGTGCTAAGGGCGGGTACGACAGTCCTGGCAGACTTCGCTCACTCGGGGGCCATAAGTACCGCGAGCGTGATCTTGATGAACTCCTCATTACGATCGATTGCAGCTAGCGACTCGCGAACGTTTTCCGCGACGTCCGCGGATCCGCGCTGCTCCACCCAGAGGGTGAGCTCCATGATGGCAGCCTCGAGGGCGAGCTGGTTTTCATTGATTTTGAAGAGCAGGGAAGGGAGCAGGTCGGAATTAGGCATGGGTGTCCTCCTTGGAAGAACCCAGCGTAGCAGGTAGAGAAAGAAACGGATTGAGTTTTGATTGAAGTGAGGCGGCCGACGACGCTAATACCAGCCAGCCTCGAAACAGAAAGTTACTTGCCTTTCGATGGCGCGTTGCCGCGACCGCCCCCCGAAGGCTTTCCTGTGGTGCTGGGCAGATTTGCTACTGGTGGAGCTTTCGAACCACCGGATTTTCCTGCAGGTGCCGATCCACTCTTACCACCGCTTGATTTTGACATCGCCATCTCCTTGGTTCTGTGAGAAAGGGAGTTGCCGTGTCAACGATAGTAGCTTTTGGGGCGGGCGTGATTTTTGTTCGGCGGAAAGCCGGTAGAGGGGAAATATGTGCGAGTTATGGAACACGTCCCAAAAAGTTATGGAACACAGTTGTTGAAGCCGTTTTTTTTCAGAACACGAGAAACGACAAAGCCCTGAATAATCAGGGCTTTGTCGGTACATAAGATGGCGGAGGCGATGGGATTCGAACTCATGGACCTGTTACAGTCGACGGTTTTCAAGACCGTTGCCTTAAACCACTCGGCCACACCTCCGTTGCGTTGCGGGCGCCATAATACCTGAATGAAACACACTGTCAAACTCTCTGCATGGCTTGTTACAGAGCGTCTGTTATGATCTTTGCGACTGAACGTTTCAAACCAACAGGAGTGTCGCCATGCGCGAACAGGATTACGCAGTTAATAACAGCGTGCAGGCTGAGCAGCTAGAGGTTAGCCGCGTCCTGCGCAACACTTACGGCCTACTGGCTCTGACCCTCGCATTCAGCGGCGTCATGGCTTTCGTCGCACAGCAGATGCGTGTTGGCTACCCGAATATTTTCGTGGTGCTGATCGGCTTCTACGGGCTGTTCTTCCTCACCAACAAACTCCGTGATTCCGCGTGGGGCCTGGTGTCCGCTTTTGCGCTGACCGGTTTCATGGGTTTCCTGCTCGGCCCGATCCTCAACCGTTACCTGGGTATGCAGGGCGGCGCTGAAGTGGTCAGCTCGGCGTTCGCGATGACCGCGCTGGTGTTCGGTGGTCTGTCGGCCTACGTGCTGATCACCCGCAAGGACATGAGCTTCCTCGGTGGTTTCATCACCGCTGGCTTCTTCGTGTTGCTGGGTGCAACGCTGGCGAGCTTCTTCTTCCAGGTCAGCGGGCTGCAACTGGCGATCAGCGCAGGTTTCGTGCTGTTCTCGTCCGTGTGCATCCTGTTCCAGACCAGCGCCATCATTCACGGCGGCGAGCGTAACTACATCATGGCGACCATCAGCCTGTATGTATCGATCTACAACCTGTTCATCAGCTTGTTGCAGATCTTCGGCATCATGAGCCGCGACGACTGATCGTTTAAATGACGTAAACAAAAAACCCGCTTAGGCGGGTTTTTTGTTGTCTGCAGGAAAGCGGTTCTGGCCCGTGCCCGGGACCATTCAGTTGATCACGATGCTGCCGTCAGTCTGTTGTTTGTAAATGGTGTAGGGCAACAACAAGGTGTCGAGCACCCCGGAAGCCACGGCATCAATCGCCCAGCCGGGCAGGGCTGCGTTGTACTTGTTACCTTCGTCTATCGGTGCATGCAGACTGCAGAAGTCATACATCACGCCGCTGTAGATCCGTGGTACCGCCCCGCAATAGGATTTGTTCGATCTTAAATCGTCCACGGCGACCTGGTCATTACGCATGACCGTCTGCACGGTCCCGCATCCACTGAGCATTAACGCCATCAGCATCATTGCCTTAACTTTCATACCGCCAATCCTTCGCCGGAAAAACCTCAATCTAAGCCAAACGTGCAGGAAAAGCACTTACGCCATCGGTGGCAAGCGGCGCTTGACCGGGGTTTTCTTGACGATTGCCGTGTTGGTTTCCGCAAGGGTATTGAGCCGGTCGAGCAGGGTGTCCAGCTGTTCCATCGAGCGCACATGCAAGCGCGCGATAAAGCAGTCCTCGCCCGTCACCTTGTCGCACTCGGTGAATTCGGGAATCGACAGGATCTGCCGCTCCACCTCCTGCAACTGCCCCGGCAGCGGGCGCACCCGCACGATCGCCTGCAACTGGTAACCAAAGCATTTCGGGTCGATCTCCACGGTGTAGCCCTTGAGCACGCCGCGCTCTTCCAGTCGGCGCAAACGCTCGGCCACGCTCGGCGAAGACAATCCGCTGATCTGCGCCAGGGCCTTGAGGGATCGCCGCGAATCCTCCATCAATGCGCCGATGAGGACCTGATCGATATCGTCAGTCATGAAGAAACTCCAGCATTAGGCAATTGGTGAAAACTACCCACGATAAAAAAGGCAGATTTCGAGTTTAGCCTGCTTTTTGCTCTGGAGCGCCTGCCGGTTCGCTTGGCATACTTTTGTCACAAAGACAGGAGATAGAAGATGGACAATACAATCCGTCGCGGCTCATTTGAAATGACCGCTGCCATGCTGATATCCGGGACGATCGGCTGGTTCGTGCTGGTCTCCGGGCAACCGGTGCTCGACGTGGTGTTCTGGCGCTGCGTGTTCGGGGCGGGCACCTTGCTGCTGATTTGCGCGGCATTCGGCTTTCTGCGCCCGGGCATTCTGAGCCGCACCACATTTTTGCTCGCGGTGCTGAGTGGGATGGCGATTGTCGGTAACTGGGTGCTGTTGTTTGCTTCGTACTCCCGCGCTTCGATTGCCATTGGCACAGCGGTGTACAACGTGCAGCCGTTCATGCTGGTCGGGTTGGCGGCGCTGTTTCTCGGCGAAAAAATCACCCTGCAAAAGCTGTTCTGGCTGGCGATTTCCTTTATTGGCATGCTGGCCATCGTCAGTGCCCATGGCACTCAGGGTGAAAGCGGCAACGACTATCTGACTGGCATTGCGTTGGCGTTGGGTGCTGCGTTTCTCTATGCCATTGCGGCGCTGATCATCAAACGCCTGACCGACACGCCACCGCATCTGATTGCCCTGATTCAGGTCTGCACCGGGGTTCTGTTGCTGGCGCCATTTGCGCATTTCAGCGCATTGCCGCAAGCGCCGAGTGCCTGGGCCAGTCTGGTGACGTTAGGCATCGTTCACACCGGTCTGATGTATGTGCTGCTGTATGGCGCCATCCAGAAATTACCGACCGCATTGACCGGCGCGCTGTCGTTTATCTACCCGATTGCGGCGATTTTCGTTGACTGGTTTGCCTTCGGCCATCGCCTGGAAACCCTGCAATGGGTTGGCGTGGCGGCGATCCTGCTGGCTGCCGCCGGGATGCAACAGGGCTGGGGCCTGAAACCCCGGCGACTGGTCGCGCAGTAACCCTCAGATGTTCCAGCGCGGCGCGGTTTTCGCCAGGCGCTGGCGCATCTCGGTAACGTTCGCCGCCAGTTGCCGGGTCAACAAACGATAGCCATCCAGCGCACTGTAAACGGGCGCATCAAGGCTGGCCTCCGGCAATTCCAAAGGCCTGTCCAGACGTTGCGAGGCGCCGGTTTTCAATGCCCTTGCCATGCCGATCAGTTGCACGCGAATCTGCCGGTGCTCGGCTTTCAGTGCCGTTTGCAAATGCGTCATGGCCTCGGGGTCGTTGGCATCCGGTCGCGTGTTGCCGAGGATCTCCAGCGTGCTGATGCACATGCGCAGATTGCGCTGAATGGCATCGAGTTCGGTCATGGAAATCTTCACTTCCTTGGACACCGACGGCATCAGCGAGCGTAGTTGCACCATCACCGCGCCGAGACGGCCCATCAATTTCAAATGTTCATCGGCGCTGACTGGCTGGCCGCTGATGATTCGGCCATGCACCGTGGCGCAATCGCGCAGGGCATCGGCGAGGTTGTAGCGCCACGAATACACCGCATACAGCGGCAGAGCGAACGAGAAGGCGAGAGCGAGGGCGATGCCGATCAGAATATCGACGCCGCGCCACAAGCCATCGGTGATCGGATTGTCGCCATGCCCGGCAACGATGAACACGGTGATCGCCGAGAGTAGGGCGGTGTACCCGCCCTTGCCAATGGCGTGATAAGAGAAGAAACCGCAGACCACCGCCATTGCAAAATACGTCAACCACGGCATGCCGAGCCACGCCTGCTGCGCCACCAGCAACAAACCGACGCCGGCACCGATCAAGGTGCCGGTGGCGCGTTCGGCGGCTTTTTTGCCGATGTTGCCGTGGTGCTGTAAACCACCGATGACCACCAGCATGGTCACCGAGGCCCATTCTCCGTGGGGCAGATTGATGCCGGTGGTCAGCAGGATAGTCGCCAGCAAGCCGAGGGCAACGCGCACCGCATGAATCAGCCGCGCGTGTCGGTAGCGTCGGTAAGGATCAAGCAACGGACGCAGGACACGGCGCAGCAAGGGCGGAAGTCGATGGGTGCTGTAAGTACTCAGTGCGGGCCTCTCGTGAGTGGGCTTCAGGTCAATGGAAAGGGAAAATGTAATTCATCCATGCTGCCATACGCAGGAGGATTTTGCGCATCGTGCCAATGTGGTGGAAGTGCTGACTGTACAACGCGGCCTGCCCGTAAGCACCGCCCGGCATCAGCTTGCTGTACTGGGCGAAGGCTGGATCGGTGATTTCGATGATCACTGGCACACGCCCGGCCGGCGGTGAACCGGTATAGCCGATCAGCGTGCCGGAAGGTTGCACCTGACCTTCGGCAATCACCCCGATGACGTTTTTCACCCGGCCGGCGAACACCTTGCCTGGAATGCCGTCGAACGCGACTTCCGCCTCATCCCCGACGGTCAGGCGCAGCAGGCTGTTCTGGCGCATCCACGCGGCAAAGTATTGGCCCTCTTCTGGAATGAACACCATCGATGGACGCAGCGGCAACTTGCTCGCCATCATCCCCGGCCGTAACGAGACATGGGTAACGAACCCTTTGCTCGGTGCGCGGACGGTGGTGTTGTCCAGCTCGAACTGGGCGTTGTCCAGTTGCGCCTGCAGATCATCGGTGCGGGCGATGGCCGCATCCAATTCACGCTGGGTGCCGAAGTTGCGCCGGATCAGTTCGGTGATGCGGTAGCGATCACCCTTGGCGGCGACCAGTTGCGCTTTCAGCGATTTCACCCGGTTTTCAAACGGCGTGGGGTCGATGCGAAACAGCACGTCGCCTTTTTCCAGCGGCTCGTTACCCTTCACCGGCACGTCGATCACCTGGCCACTGACGACTGGAATCACCGGCACAGACACGAAGTAAGTGCGCGCCACCTCGGAGTAGGGATGGTTGTAGTTCATGGTGAAAATCAAGGCGCCGATCATGAGGATTCCGCCCAGTACGGCGGTGGGCACCGTCCATTTGTTAAGCGGGATACGGAAGATCTTGAACACTGCGACGCAGATCGCGGCGTAAGTCAGGATAAGGAGCAGATCCATGGCGCTCAGCCCTCCCTGTTGTGGGGAGCAGTGGCGTTCAGCGCTTCGAGTCGCTCGAGGCGTCCTTGCAGTTCGACCACCTGTTGCTCCAGGTGAACGACATGGTTTTGCACGGATTTACCGTCACCGAACCCCCAGCCGCGATCTTCTCGATAGGCCATCGCCCAGATCCACAGGAATGGCCAGAGCGCATGCAGCGTGAACAGACTGACCCAGCCAGTGGCATGGATTGCATCCTGATGCGGATGGTTACGGTGGACAGCAATTTCGTACGGAATGTCATGCAGCACGATGATCCCGTAAAACAGTACGAGCCCGGCAAACACCAAAACCCCTAGCGCAAAGTAATCCAGCATGGTCAAGCTCCCGGCATCCAGCACAGTGCTGGCATCAGTGTAGACACTGATTTGCCGGGCGCTTGGCGACTTTGGATCAGAAGCGGTTGCCGTCGCCTTTTTGCTTATTCACGATCCGCGTGACAGTTGATCAGAAGATGTAATCGGTGGTCAGGAAGCTCGAATCACGCCCGCGAATGATCTCGCTGATCAGATCCTTGTTGCTGTCCTGGAACTTGGTCGCCACCAGCGTACGGATCGAGAACACCCGCAACGCATCGTGTACCGAGAGCGTACCTTCCGCCGAATTCTTGCGGCCATTGAACGGGTAAGTGTCCGGCCCGCGCTGGCATTGCGCGTTGAGGTTGATCCGCCCGACCTGGTTGGCAAAGGTGTCAACCAGACGACCGACCGCCACCGGGTTGGTGCCGAAGATGCTCAACTGCTGGCCGAAATCCGACTCCAGCACGTAGTCGATCACGGTATCGAGATGACGGTACGGCACGATCGGCACCACCGGGCCGAATTGCTCTTCCTGATAGACGCGCATCTGCGGATTCACCGGGTACAGCACCGCCGGGTAGAAGAACGACTCGCGGGATTCGCCGCCATTGGGGTTGACCACTTGCGCACCCTTGCTCTGCGCATCCGCCACCAGACCGTGCAGATAATCGACCTTGCCCGACTCCGGCAGCGGCGTCAGCGAAACACCGCTGTCCCAAGGCATGCCGGGTTTCAGTGTGGCCAGCTTCGCGTTGAATTTTTCGATGAAACTGTCGACCACATCTTCATGCACAAAGAGGATTTTCAGCGCGGTGCAGCGCTGACCGTTGAACGATAGTGAACCGGTGACTGCTTCGCTGACGGCATTGTCGAGATCGACTTCCGGCAAGACGATGCCGGGATTTTTTGCATCCAGACCCAGTGCGGCGCGCAAGCGGTGAGGTTTTGGGTGGAGTTTCTTCAGGTCACTGGCAGCCTTGTTGGTGCCGATAAACGCAAAGATGTCGATCTTGCCGCTGGCCATCAGCGCGCTGACGGTTTCGCGGCCGCTGCCGTAGATGACGTTGATCACGCCGGTGGGGAAGCTGTCGCGGAACGCTTCGAGCAACGGACGGATCAGCAGCACGCCGAGCTTGGCCGGTTTGAACACCACGGTGTTGCCCATGATCAGCGCCGGGATCAACGTGGTGAAGGTTTCGTTCAGCGGATAGTTGTAAGGGCCCATGCACAGGGCGACGCCGAGCGGCACGCGGCGAATCTGCCCTAGGGTGTCCTGTTCCAGCTCGAAACGGCTGGAGCGGCGGTCGAGTTCCTTGAGCGCATTGATGGTGTCGACGATGTAGTCGCAGGTGCGGTCGAACTCTTTTTCCGAGTCCTTGAGGTTCTTGCCGATTTCCCACATCAGCAATTTCACCACGGCATCGCGCTGCTGGCGCATGCGGCCGAGAAAGGCTTCGACGTGCTGGATGCGTTCGGCCACGCGCATGGTCGGCCACAGGCCTTGGCCACGGTCGTAGGCACGCACGGCGGCGTCTAGGGCGGTGAGGGCGGTGTCGGCATCGAGCAGTGGCGTGCTGCCGAGAATGACTTGTTCGTCGCCGTTGTCACCTTTCAGATAGACCGGGCTGCGCACGGTGGCGAGCGGGCCGTCCCAGCGGCGCAACTGGCCGTCGACCAGATATTCGCGTTGCTCGACCTGAGCGTCGAGGCGGTATTTTTCCGGGATGTCGCCGACAGAAGGGAACAGGTTGCCAAGGATGTTTGCTGTGGTCATGTCGCTACCCCGTGTTGATGTCCGTATGCAGATCAAAAAGCCTTCACAGGTTATACGCCTGAATGCGTCGGAATTTAAACCCGCAAATGTCACCCGAATGTCACGCAAAGGCGCAGAGCAGAGCTTCAAAGAACATGCGAGAACTCTTGTTTATGATTGATCGTTCCCACGCTCCGCGTGGGAATGCAGCCCGGGACGCTCTGCGTCCCATTGGAACGCGGAGCGTCCCTTGAGGCATTCCCACGCAGAGCGTGGGAACGATCATCCCGAGGCGAGTCCTGGCTGGCCCCGGATGCCCCCCTCTCTGGCCTGCAATGCCCTCAACCCGCTGCAGCCGCTGCCTTAAGGTGTGGGCATAACAACAAGCGAGGCTGTCATGCGGGTAATCCGATTCTCTCTACTGTTGGCCTTGGTCATGGCGCTGTCTGGCTGCGGCGAAGACCCCAAACCCCCGGCCAACACCATCAGCAACGCCATGCCCAAAGACCCGGCACTGGCGCAGATCTATGCCAACAGCTGCCAGCTCTGCCACGCCAATCCCGCCGCCAACGCACCACTGACCGGCGACCGCAAAGGCTGGGAGCCGCGCATCCAGCAGGGCGCTGACACGCTGCTCGACCACGCCATCAATGGCTACAACGGCATGCCGCCGATGGGCCAGTGCGTCGAGTGCTCGGAAGAACAATTCCTGCAATTGATCGGCTTCATGGCCGACCAGCCCCTCCCACAATAAGGTGCCCGGCATGACCATGGATCTGACTCGGCGTCAGTTGTTGCAGCGGGCAAGCATTGTCGGCGCTTTCAGTGCGCTGGCCAGCAACCCGGCATTGGGCCAATTGTTGCGCGCGCCACGGCTGATCCCCTGGCGCAACTGGTCGGGCGGGCAGAGTTGCCTGCCAGCGGCGAGGCTGGCGCCGAAGAACCTCGATGAACTGGTGGCAGCGATCAGGCAGGCACAAGGCAAGATCCGCCCGGTCGGCTCGGCGCATTCCTTCAGCGCACTGGTGCCCACCGATGGCACGCTGTTGTCGCTGAGTTACTTCAATGGTTTGCTCGATCACGATGCGAAAACCCTGCAAGCCGAATTCGCCGCCGGCACACCGATGTCACGCATGGGCCAACCGCTGAAAGACATCGGTCAGGCCCTGCAGAACATGGCCGATATCGATTACCAGACCCTCGCCGGGGCCATTGCCACGTCGACTCACGGCACCGGCAAAAACTTCCAGTCCTACTCGGCGCATGTCTGCGGCCTGCAACTGGTGACGGCTAATGGCGAAGTGTTGGACTGCGACAGCCAACGCCATCCGGAAGTATTCAACGCCGCACGCGTCTCCCTCGGTGCGCTCGGCGTCGCCACGAAAATTCGCCTGCAAAACCGCCCGGCATACCGCTTGCGCGAACGCCAATGGATTGCCAAGACCGAAGAGTTGCTCGAGGACCTCGAAAAAAACACCCGTGAAAACCAGCACTGGGAAATGCTCGTCGTCACCCATTCCGACTATGCCTTGTCCATCGCCCTCAACGAAACCGATGACCCTGCCACGCCGCCGATCAGCCCGGAAGAAGAGGGCGGCAACGAGTTCGTCACCCTGATCGAGAAGATCGACAAGTACGGCAGCGACTTTCCCGACCTGCGCCGCACAATGCTCAACAGCCTGCGCCATCTGGCCAGTTTCGATGACCGCGTCGGCGACTCGTTCGACATCTACGCCAACGTGCGCACCGTACGTTTCAATGAAATGGAATATTCGGTCCCGGCCGAATACGGCCCGGCCTGCCTGCGCGAAATCCTCAAGCTGATTCAGGACAAGGACCTGCGCACCTGGTTTCCCATCGAGTACCGCTACGTCAAGGCTGACGATATTCCGCTGAGTATGTTCGAGGGCCGCGACAGCTGTTCGATCTCGGTGCACCAGCATTACCAGATGGATCATCACAACTTCTTTGCGGCGGTCGAACCGATTTTCTGGAAGTACAACGGGCGGCCGCACTGGGGCAAGTTGCACACGCTGAATGCGCGAACCCTGCAACCGCTGTATCCGCGTTGGCGCGAATTTGTCGATGTGCGCAAGGCGCTCGATCCGAACGGGCGCTTTCTCAACGCGCATCTGTCGTCGATATTAGGGGTGAGCTGATGGCGGTCAATAGACGTAATTTCCTCCTCGGCACCTTGGGCGTTGGTGCTTTGCTGGTGGGCGTCGGCGCGTGGTTGCGGCCGGGGGATCGTGGCGCGCCGTACAGCGAATATTTTCGGGCGCTGAACAAGGAATTGAAGGAAAAGGGGCCGATGCGCCCGGTGCTGCTGATCGATCTGGATCGCCTCGATCACAACATCGACGTGGTGATGCAGTCGGTCAAACGCGGCGGCAAGCAGTTGCGTCTGGTGGAGAAGTCGCTGCCATCGCCGGGACTGTTGAGCTACATCGCGCAACGTGCCGGAACGCAGAAGCTGATGTCGTTTCATCAGCCGTTTCTCAATCACGATGCGCTGACGTTTCCACAGTCGGATATTTTGCTTGGCAAGCCATTACCGGTACGTTCGGCAGCGCTGTTCTACCAAACCCACAAAGGCCCGTTTGATCCCACGAAGCAACTGCAATGGCTGCTCGACGGACCGGAGCGTTTGCAGCAATACCTCGCGCTGGCTCAGGGGTTAGGCACAAGGATGCGCATCAACATCGAACTGGACGTCGGCCTGCATCGCGGCGGCGTCAGTGATGTGAATGAGCTGGGGCAGATGCTCACGCTGATCAACGCCAATCCGCAGCATCTGGAATTTGCCGGGTTCATGGGTTACGACCCGTTCGTAGGAATGGGCGTGCCGGGGATTCTCGGCTCGCCGGAGGAGCTGTTCGCCAAGGTCATGGTGATTTATCAGCGCTGCGTCGATTTCACCCGGCAGCAGTTTCCCGCGTTGTGGCATGACGGCTTGTGCCTGAACACCGCCGGCAGCCCGAGTTATCGCATTCACGAAAACGAAAAGCTCAGCACTGAAGTTTCGGTGGGCACGGCGATGCTCAAACCGACGCACTATGATTTGCCGTCGCTGGCCGAGCATGTGCCTGCGACTTATATCGCGACGCCAGTTTTAAAAAGCACCGGCGCGGTGAATATCCCGGCGCTGGATGGCAAGTCGAAGTTGTTTTCGTGGTGGGATCAGAATCAGCGCCAGACCTATTTCATCTACGGCGGTAACTGGATGGCCGAGTTCGAATCGCCCGCTGGTTTGCAAAGCAATGGCGTCTACGGCCGGAGCTCGAACCAGGAGATGGTCAACGGCTCCAGTGCCGTCGGCCTCACTGTGGAAGACCAGGTGTTCCTGCGCCCAACCCAGACCGAAGCCGTCCTCCTGCAATTTGGCGATTTGCTCGCCGTGCGCAACGGAAAAATCGTCGACACCTGGCCCGTCTACTCCTGAACAGCAAAGATCAAAAGATCGCAGCCTTCGGCAGCTCCTACATGGATCGCATTTCAATGTAGGAGCTGCCGAAGGCTGCGATCTTTTGATCTTGATCCCCATCCAGAAATGAAGCTTTTATGACAAAAGTTCGGTAGCACATCGCCAGTCCGGTCATGCCTATGTAACGCGCTTGAGGGGCCCTGTGGGGCGCTTTTCACAAGCCGAGGCGGGACGCCGGGAGTGAGGCAATGGGGACTATGGAACGCTACTCGAAAGTGGGCATGCAGGAACTCGATCAACGCTTGTCGAAGATCGTCGAAGCCGCGCGCAAGAAGCCGGTTTCGGTGTATCGCTACGGCGCGCCGTGGGTCTGGATCGTCTCGCAGGATGACTGGCAGGGCGCCTTGAAAGAGGTGTCGAGCTACATTCCTCCGGGCCATTCGCTGGTGTTGCTGCGCCCGCAGATCGACGACTTGCTCGACGCCCACCGCGACCTCCTGCACGACCTCAATGCCGAGCCGGGCATGCTGATCCCCGCGCAAACGGTGACGCACATCCTGCTCCTGCAACTGCTGTATTCGGTGCCAAGCGAGCAGCAGCTCTACGAACAACTCAATTACAACCTGCTGTTCCGCTGGTTCGTTGGCCTGGGCCTGAACCAGAAAGTCTGGAGCTTCAACGCCCTCAGTCGCGACATCGCCACGTTGCTCAACGAGCCCCGTGCGGTGCTGCTCATTCAAAAAATCATCGGCGAAGTGTTCTGCGGTGCCTTGCTGCAAATGCCCGAGTTCTCCTTGAACTTCGCGCTTTTGCACACGTGGCTGGGCAAACACGCCTGCGCCTCGACAGCCAGCAATTGACGCCATACACGCGGCGTTCAAAACGCCAACAGGTCATCGCGAATTCAGGGGGTAGTGTGGAACCGATTTTCAAGTCACGGCTGGCGCTGTGGGGCTGGCTGCTGGTGACGGCGGGCGCGCAGCCGGCATTGGCCGAGGAGGCCGCCAACAACTCGGCGGCGCAGCGTCTGGTCGACGTCAACGAATACTTCGTGCGCGGTAACACCGTGCTCGATGCACGGGCGATCGAAGAGGCGGTATACCCGTTTCTCGGCCCGCAAAAAGCCCTCAGCGACATCGAAGGTGCGCGCGACGCCTTGCAGAAAGCCTATCAGGAACGCGGCTACCAATCGGTGTTCGTGGAGCTGCCGGAACAAGCCGTGGCCGACGGTATCGTCTACCTGCAAGTCAGCGAAACCAAGGTCGGCCGGGTACGTGTGGTCGGCGCCAAACACTATTCGCCGCTGGACATCCGCGACGACGTCCCGGCGCTGAAAGAAGGCGAGGTGCCGGACTTCGCCAAGGTCCAGGGCGAACTGGCGCAGTTGAACAAAACCCCGGGCCGGCAAGTGATGCCGCTGGTGCGCGAAGGTCAGCGCCCCGGCACCATGGACGTCGATTTGCAGGTCGAAGACCAGAACCCGTGGACCGCCAGTGTTGGCCTCAACAACGATTACAGCGCCGACACCGAAAAGCTGCGCACCGTCACCAGCCTCGGCTACAACAACCTCTGGCAACTCGGCCATAGCATCAACCTGACGTTCTTCACTGCGCCGCAGGAAACCGACAACGCCAAGGTCTGGTCGGGTTCCTACACCGCGCCGCTGACCGATCGCTGGAGCGTGCAGTTCTCCGGTTACCAGTCCGACAGCAACGTCGCCACCATCGGCGGCAGCAACGTGCTCGGCAAGGGCCACTCCTATGGCGTCTCGGCGATTTACACGTTGCCCTCCAGCGGCAACTGGTCGAATTCGCTGTCCGCCGGCATCGACTTCAAGGACTTCGACGAACGCCTGACCCTGTCCGGTGAGAGCGACAAAGTCCCGCTGCAATACGCACCCTTTACCTTCGCTTACAACGGCTATCGCTACACCGAGAAGAGCCAGCTCGGCCTCGGCCTGAGCCTGGTCGCCGCCACTCGCAGCATTTTCGGCTACGGCAGTTCCGACGAAGATTTCGACTACAAACGCTACCGCGCCAAACCGAGTTTCGCCGTGCTCAAGGGCGATACGAATTACACCTGGACCTTCGACAGCGACTGGCAGAGCGCAAGCAAAGCAGCGTTCCAGTTGGCGTCCGGGCCATTGGTTTCCAACGAACAATTCTCCGCCGGCGGCGCCACTTCGGTGCGCGGCTATCTGGCCGCCGAACGCACTGGCGATGACGGCTTGCTGCTCAGTCAGGAACTGCGCACGCCATCGCTGGCCAAGTACGCCGGCACATGGATGCAGGACTGGCGCTTCTACGCCTTTGCCGAAGGCGCACAACTTTACCTGCGCGACGAACTGCCGGATCAGGACGCCAATTACGCCTTGGCCAGCGTCGGCCTCGGCACCCGCGCCAGCCTGAGCAAATGGCTGTCCGGCAGCCTCGACTGGGGCTACCCGCTACTCGAAGGGCCGAACACCTCGAAACAGGAATCGCGCCTGCACTTCAACCTTCAAGCCACTTTCTGACAAGGAGCACGTTCATGCAGCGCCTCTTCCTTTCGTTGTTGATCTGCCTGGGCTTCGTGCTCCCGGCCACGGCTCAGGCCTGGTGGCAGGACGACTGGCATTACCGCAAACAGATCGCTGTCGACACCACGCCACAAGGCGCGGCGATCAATCAGGCCCTTGGCCGCACCGCGCTGCTGGTGCGCCTGCACACTGGCAATTTCACCTTCGACGGGGTGAAAGAGGACGGCGCCGATCTGCGCTTCGTCGCTGCCGATGACAAGACTGTGCTCAACCATCAGATCGAAAGCTTCGATGCGCTGATGGGTATGGCGCTGATCTGGGTCGATGTGCCGAACGTCGAGGGCGGTCAGCGTCAGGACATCTGGATGTATTACGGCAATCAGAAGGCGCCGGCGACCGGCAACGGCCAACTGACCTTCGATCCGAATTACACCGCGCTGTATCACTTCGACGGCGCCACCGGCACCCCGGCCAAAGACACCACCGCGTATGGCAACACTGCGCAAAGCGCGACCGGCGCGGCGATTGACGGCGTCGTCGGGCGCGCCTTGCAGTTCAGCGGTCAGCCGTTGTTGCTGCCGGCCAGTCCTTCGCTGCAGCACAACGCTGGCAGTGCGTTCACCTTCAGTGCCTGGTTGCGTCTGGATCAGGCCAGTGGCGAGCAACTGATTCTCGCTCGCCGGGAAGGCGCCAACAGTCTGCTGGTCGGTGCCAATCAAGGCGTGCCGTTTGTAGAAATCGATGGCCAACGTGCCGTCGCCACGCAAGCGCTGAATCCGGGCCAATGGCAACACGTCGCGCTGACCGCCGAAGGCGCCAAAGTGACCCTGTACATCAATGGCCGCGAAGGCGCGACGCTGGCCCAGGCGATGCCGGCCTTCAACTCGGTCATGGCGATCGGTGCTGACCTGCACGAAGGTCCGTTCCAGCCGTTTGTGGGCGCTATCGATGAATTGCGCCTGTCAAAGGTTTTACGCCCGGCTGCGCTGCTGTTGGCCGACGCCACTTCACAAGGCGCCGAGTCGAAACTGGTCGCTTACGGCGTCGATGAAGAGCAATCCGGGTTCGGTTTCGGCAGCCTGGGCTTCCTGCTCAACGCGGTGCCGATCGACGCCTGGGTGATCATCGCCGTGCTGGTGCTGATGATGTTCCAGTCGTGGATCATCATGCTGCGCAAGAACCGCAGCCTCAGCCGCGTCAGCGCCGCCAACGAAGACTTCCGCGTGCAGTTCGCCAAGGTCGGCACACGTCTGGAAATGTTCGCCGACGACGCGCAACTCGCCCAGCGTTTGCAGCATTCGTCGCTGTGGCGCCTGTATCTGGTGGCGGTGAAAGAGATCCGCACCCGCCGCGAGCAGGGCGCTGATACCTCGTCGGTTTCCGCCGCAACCATCGAAGCGATCCGCTGCTCGATGGACGGCGTGCGTACCCGCGAAAACCAGCAACTGAGTTCGAAACTCTCGACCCTGTCCAACGCCATCGCCGGTGGCCCGTACATCGGCCTGCTCGGCACGGTGCTGGGGATCATGGTGGTGTTCCTCGGCACGGCGATGGCCGGCGACGTCAACATCAACGCCATCGCTCCGGGTATGGCTGCAGCGTTGCTCGCCACCGCCATGGGCCTGTTCGTCGCGATCCCGGCGCTGTTTGGCTACAACCGCCTGATCACCCGCAACAAGGAAGTCAGCGCCGACATGCGCGTGTTCGTCGACGAGTTCATCACCCGTCTGGCGGAGATGCACGGCGAGAGCCAGTTCAGTGAGGCATCGCATCAGCGCGGCCATCACGCCAACCACTCCGTACCGGCCTGAGGAGCACTGACATGGCGTCCGTAAATGCCTCCCACGACGATGACGAAGATGCCGCGGTGGACAGCATCAACATCACCCCGCTGGTCGACGTGCTGATGGTGGTGCTGGTGATGTTCATCCTCACCGCCACTGCGCAGGTCTCCGGGATCCAGATCAACCTGCCCAAGGCCAGCGCCTCCGTGTCGCTGTCCGAGGCCAAGACCAAGGCGATCTCGGTTAATGACGGCGGGCAGGTGTTCCTCGACGCTTACCCGGTGACCCTGGCCGAGCTGGAAGAGCGCCTGCGCATCGAGAAAGCGCAGAGCCCGGATTTCCCGGTGATCGTGCGCGGCGATG
This sequence comes from Pseudomonas sp. TNT2022 ID642, assembly GCF_028656995.1. NCBI lineage: Bacteria > Pseudomonadati > Pseudomonadota > Gammaproteobacteria > Pseudomonadales > Pseudomonadaceae > Pseudomonas > Pseudomonas sp. TNT2022 ID642. The sequence continues at coordinate 106,471 of NZ_JAMDGW010000011.1, forward strand.
CGACGGTGCAGTACCAGAAAGTCATTGAAGTGCTGGATCTGTTGCGCCGGCTCGAACTGTCCCAGGTCGGTCTTGTGACCGGCAAACCGAGTCAGGGCTGAGTCATGACCGCACAACTCCCGATCGAGCCGCTGCCGGTGAAAAAACCAGCGCTGCGTTACGCGAAGTGGGGCGCCGGCTTGCTGATCGGTGCGCTCGCCGCGTGGTTCCTCTGGCAGTGGGCCAACGACATGAGCGGCATCCGCCGCGAAGCGCCGAAGGTGCCGACGATCATTCCGTTGCCACCACCGCCACCTCCGCCGCCGGAAAAACCGCCGGAGCCGGAAACCCCGGTGGAAGAGAAAGTCGTCGAGCCTGAGCCAACGCCGGAGCCGGAAGAGGTCAAGCCCGAGGAAGAAGCGCCGCCATCCCCAGCGGACGATCTGGCCAACCCGATGCAAATGGACGGCGATGCGCAGTCCGGCAACGACGCCTTCAACATCGGCGCGGGCAAGGGCGGCGGCATGGCCGGTGCCGGCGGCGGGCGTCTGGGCACGGGGACGTACAGCCAGTTTCTGGCGTTCACCTTCCAGCGTTTGCTGCGCGAGAACCCTGAGCTGCGCAACCTCGCGTTTTCGTTGCAGGCCGATGTCTGGCTGAGCAGCGTTGGCGAGATCACCCGGGTCGAGCTGATCAAGTCCAGCGGCAACCCCGAAATTGATACGCAGGTGTTGGCGGCGCTGCGCGGTGCTCCGGCCCTGAGCGAACGGCCACCGGCCTCCATCACTTTGCCTGTGCGCCTGTCCCTGCAAGGGCGGCGTCCAGGTTAACCCCCACTTTTAAAGCTTTGGCAAAAGGAGTTGTGTGCAGATGATTTCCAACGTGAATCGATTGTCCCTGGCGGTCGGCATGGTCATTGCGACCCTGGTCGGCCAGGCCGCGGCAGCGCCTGCGCCCTCGGAGAACGCCACGATCAATCTGATCCGCTTGCTGGTCGAGCAGGGCATTCTGAAGCAGGACAAGGCTGACGCGCTGATCGCTCAGGCGCAGAACGAAGCGGCGCAGGCTAAACAGGCTGCGGCATCCACCGCTGTGGCGGCGGGGCCAGTGGCGGCGCCGGGCGACGTCCGTGTGCAATACGTGCCGGCCGCGGTGCGCGACCAGATCCGTGATCAGGTCAAAGCCGAAGTCATGGCCACCGCCAAACAGGAAAACTGGGCCGCGCCCAACAGCTTCCCGGAATGGGCGGCGCGCATCAGTTTCGACGGCGACATTCGCTTGCGTAACGAATCGCGCTACTACTCGGACAGCAACAGCAACGAGATCGTCGACTTCGCCAAGCTCAACAACAACGGTCCGTACGACGTAAACCCCAACAGCAGCACCAATCTGCCGCCGCTGCTCAACACCCGCGAAGATCGCACCAACCAGTTCCGTATCCGTGCACGGCTGGGCATGAAAGCGGAGATTTCGCCGCAATGGACTGCCGGCATTCGCATCGGCACCGGCTCCGACAACAACCCGGTGTCGACCACGCAAAGCCTCGGCGGCGGCTTCGCCAAAAAGGACATCTGGCTCGATCAGGGCTATCTGAACTGGAAGCCTACGGATGAGCTGACCCTGACCGGCGGGCGCTTCGCCAACCCGTTCATGTCCACCGACATGCTCTATTCCAACGACTTGAACTTCGACGGCGTGGCAGCGATTTTCGACCACAAACTCAATCGTGATTGGGGCGTGTTCGGCACCGTCGGCGCGTTCCCGGTGGATTACACCAACGACACCGCCAGCAGCAACGGCTTTGACAAGGAAGAGAGCGACAACAAGTGGCTGTACGGCGCGCAGGTTGGTGCCAAGTGGGCGATCAACAGCAACAACCGCTTGAAAGGCGCACTGGCTTACTACCGTTTCGACGACATTCAGGGCCAGCGCTCCAGCCCTTGCGAACCGTGGGCCGGCGCGCCGGGTTGCGACAGCGATGGCAGCCGTGCGGCGTTCATGCAGAAGGGCAACAGCGTGTCCTTGCTGCGCGACATCACGCCGAACCCGCTTAACCCGACCACCACACCGCAACCGCAGTTTGTTGGCCTTGCTTCGGAATTCAATCTGCTTGATCTGAACGTGGTGTGGGACGCCGATCTGCCGGAAGATTTCAAACTGCGCAGCCAGGGCAACTACATCCACAACCTCGCTTACGACGAAGGCGACATGCGCAAGCGTTCGGCCGGGCAGATCGTCAACAACCTCGACAGCAACGGCGACATCGAAAGCGGCGCCAATGCGTGGATGGTGCAGTTCACCCTCGGCAGCGCGCTGGACCTGAAAAAGCAGGGCGACTGGAACATGTTCGCTGGCTACAAATACATCCAGCCGGATGCCTTGCCGGATGGCTTCAACGACTCCTCGTTCCACCTCGGCGGCACCAACGCCAAGGGTTACTTCATCGGCGGCAACTACGGTCTGGCGAAGAACGTTTACGCGACCGGTCGCTGGATGAGCACCGAAGCGGTGTACGGCGCGCCGTTCGACATCGACGTCTTGCAGCTTGAGATCAACACGCGCTTCTAAGGCGCCGGGAGAGGGTTATGAAAACGCGATTTGTGTTGCTCGGGCTCGGGCTGTTGATCGCCACTGGGGCCAGTGCCGAAGGCATGGAAGAACGCCTGCGCACGCAATTGCGCAGCACCACGCAACAGTTGCAGGCCCTGCAAAGTCAGCAGGCCCAGGCCAGCGCCGCGCAACTGGCGGCGCAAAACGAAGCCAAGGCTGCGCAGGCGCAAATCAAGCAATTGAGCGCTGAACTGGCCAAGGCCAAAGGCGTCGCCGAGCAATTGGCCGGACAGCAACAGAGCCTGCACAGCCAGGCGCAGGCACAAGTGGCGGCCAGCGCCGAGCAGACCGGCAAGTTCAAAAAGGCCTATGACGAGTTGCTGGTCATGGCCCGTGCCAAAGAGGCAGAACGGTCTAAGCTTCAAGCGCAATTGGCTGAACGTGACACACAAGTGCAGCAATGTTCAGTCAAGAATCAGCAGATGTACGGCGTCGCCAAACAGATCCTCACTGCCTACGAAAACATCGACGTGGCCGAGGTGATGAAGATCCGCCAGCCCTTCGCGGGCAGCGCCCGGGTCAAGTTTGATGAACTGGCTCAGGGGTTTGGCGATGACCTTTACAAGACTCAATTCGACGCGCCGCAAGCCGCGCTCACGCACTGATAGACAAGGAAGAAGTAATGACTCAATTGATCAGCCACGTATCGCCAAAATCTCTGACCGAAGTCCTGCAAGCTGCGGGTTATCGCGTCAACGAAACCGAGCAGAACGGTATTGTTCAGTTGCTCAGCGCCAGTCAGGGCATCGGCTACGCCGTGCGTTTTGGTAATCCGGCGGTGGAGCAGGGCAGCTACGTCGATTTCACTTTCAGCTGTGCGCTGCGCGTGCAGGGTGAGTTGCCACAGGGTGTGGCCGAGCAGTGGAACGCCAGCCGCCGGTTTGCGCGGTTGTCGTTGCAGGGCGAGTTTCTGGTGATGGAAATGGACGTGGTGGTGGCGGCGGGCGTGAGCAATGACCATCTGCGCGGCAATCTGGAATTGTGGGATCGCCTGTTGCAGGAGTTTATCGTTTATCTGCGTGACTTCACCCAGAACGGTAGCGCGCAGACCGCCAAAGTCGCCGTCGCCGAGCAAGCGGAAGTCGCGCTGTGAAAAAGCCTGCCATGGTGATCAGCGCCGCCGCTGTGGCGCTGTTGGTGGTGGCCGTGGCGCTGGTGGTGCGGCCGGGCAGTGACCCGGTCGCCGCCCAGCAATCGTCGCCGCTGGCGGCGGTTGCAACGGGGCCGGCGGTGGCGCGGTTGGGTAATCAGCAGGTAACCCCTGCGGAACTTCAGACGTTGCTCGCGACAGTCCCGCCAGAGACCCGTGAACAATTACGCGGCAATCGTGAAGCGCTGGAGCGCTGGATTCGCACACGTCTGGCCGAGAAAGCCGTGTTGGAGCAGGCTGATGCGCAGGGTTGGGCGCAGCGTCCGGAAGTTGCGCGGCAGACTCGTGCGGCGACTGAGCAGATTGTTTTCCGCGATTACTTGCGTTCGGTCAGTCAGGTGCCGGCGGAGTATCCGAGTGCGGCTGAATTGCAGCAGGCTTATGACGCCGGCAAGGCGAATTGGCAGACGCCGGCGTTGTATCGGGTCAGTCAGATTTTCCTTGGGGTGAGTGATCCGCAGACGCTTGAAGCGGTGCGCAAGCAGGCGCTTGAACTGAGCAAGAAAGCGCAGGCGACGCCGGCAGAATTTGCTGTACTGGCGACGCAGAATTCGCAGGATCGCGTCACTGCTGAACGTGGCGGTGATAGCGGTCTGCAACCGTTGCAGCAACTGGTACCGGAAGTGCGAGGCGCTGTGGCGCGGCTCAAGGTGGGCGCGGTTTCCGATCCCGTGCAAAGTGCTGCCGGGTTCCATGTGATCAAACTCACCGAGCAACAACCGGCGCGGCTGGCGACCCTCGACGAACTGCGCGATCAATTGACCCAGGCCTTGCGTGCACAACGGCAGGAACAGATCGCCCAGGCGTACCTCGACGGCATGCTCAATACCGCGACGCTCAGCATCGACGGCGCCGAGCTCAACAAAGTCCTAGAGGAAAAACACTGATTTCACCTTCACTGAGTGACCTGTGGGAGCTGGCTTGCCAGCGATGGCGGCTTACCAGTCACCCATGATGTTGGATCTGTTGGCCTCATCGCTGGCAAGCCAGCTCCCACAGGATCTCCACTGGGTTCAGAAATAGTTTAAAAGTGCTGAAAGCCACCAAAATACAAAGATCGACAGGGAGTCATCGATGTCATTCACCGAACCCGCAGGAAGACCGGGCACCACTGATTACCGCTGGCCACAGGACAACAGCGAACCGTGGCTCGCACATGCCGCGACCATCGACGGCGACGTCGCCCAATACTTCCTGGTCAGCGCCCGCTGCGGCTGCTTCATGCAAGCCGCGCGCAGCCTCAACGTGCGCTCGACCTTGCTGCGCAAACAACTGGCACAGCTCGAACAAGAACTGCAACACACCCTGTTCAGCTTTCAAGGCAGCGCCCTGAGCCTCACCCGCGAAGGCCAACAGCTACAGGCCAAACTGGTGGCGCTGGCTAACGAACGCAAACTCCCGGTGATCGAACAACCGCTGATTCGCCTCGCCGTCGCCGAATCAATCCTCCACGACATCCTCGGCCGCGACCTGATCGCACTGCTGCGCCGCAACGCCAGCGTACGCCTGGAAATCATCGCGCTGGACAGCGAACTGTCCCTGCGCGCCGTCAGCGCCGACATCGTCCTCTGGCTCGCCCACGGCGAAACCCCACACCCCGGCCCGACCTTCGCCACCAGCGAACCGCAACCGCTGGCGCGCCTCGACTACCTGCCGCACATCGCCAAACGCTACTCCCGCGTCACCGCGCGCCCGGACACGCCTGATGACCTTGCCGATTTCATGCTGGTGCAATGGCAACATGATCGGCAGATCAGCAGCTTTCGCCCTTGGAATGAACTGGTTGAACAGCGTCTGGCCGGGGTGGTGCAGATGCAGTCCTATGAATTGATGCTGGAGATGATTCGTTGCAGCGCGTGCATTGGGTTGTTGCCAGCGTATATGAGCCGCTTTGACCGGGGCCTGATCGCACTGCCGGGGTTGTTCGAAGAGCCCATGCAATTGCAGGCATGGCTGGCCGTAAACACTGAATCGCAGAATGTGGCCGAAGTGCTGACCCTGACCGACCTCATTCACCACACCTTCAACGAACGCCGGGAATGGTTTCAGCCCTGACGCATTTTCCTGTGGGAGCGAGCGTGCTCGCGAAAGCGGTCTGGCCACCGGTATTGATATCAACTGATCCGCCGCCATCGCTGGCAAGCCAGCTCGCACAGGGATTTGTAATGAGTCCGGATTTTGTGAGCACCCTGGAAAACTGTAGGAGCTAACCTGCTAGCGAAACCGCCCGATCAACCGCTGCGAAACCTGAATGAAAGGGCGCAAGGTAGAATTCTCAGATCCAGCCTCAAACCCGCAACGGGATCCGCCGTCCAGTACCTTCTCATGCAGGTCTCTTCAAATATTCCAGCTTGTTGATTTTGTTCACGAAAAATCGGAGATCTCTCAGGGGGCGTCTTTGTCCAGCCAGCGTTTTCAGTCGGGGACGGTAATAATGCAAGTGCCCAAAGTTGACGGTGAAACGCAACCGCCCCACATCGACCCATCCAGGAGATACCATATGATTTGTCTTGTCGTAACACCATCGCATCCAGCAGGGTTAGGCTCGAATCCCGCATAAAAATTATGAATATCCTCGTATCCGTCATAATCGTCTATTGTGTTTGATGCGCGGAAGAACGGGGTAAATCCGGGGTTTGTTTTTGCCCATGCCAGGGCCTGTGCATGGGTCATCTGCGTTTTATTCCAAAGCACCCTGCGTCTCGGGTTGTCGACTGTAATATCGATCACCTTGGTTTGACCCACTGAATCCTGAACCGTGATCGTGGCAGTACCTGTGAGGAGTCCTCTGATGTCGCCATTACCATTGACCGTTGCAATTTCAGGCCTGGATGATGTGTAGGTGATAGGGGGTGTACCACCTGTAGCTTTTCTGACCGTCCGGGATAGAGAAGGTATTGCGCCGGTCGGTGTCCACGGTAATCCGGTGCCAGCGATCGACAGTGTTATCCAATATAATTTGATCGGGGAGACGTCCACTACGAGTTCGGGAACCCCGGTCAGTGATCTTGCTTCCGATTCTGCGCCCGAGCCGTTGGCTGTGGTATCGCCTATGACAACGGCTTTTTCTGATGTGGCTTCTAGCTGGCGAACTTCGATACCGTTGGGCAAAACTTTGGTCGACGTTAGCGTTAGTGCGACGGCAGATGTTTGCGGCTCATTGTTAGTCGTCATGTTCAAGCTCCTGCATTGTGTTTGGACAGGAACAATCAAAACGCGTTAAAGCGAAATGCGCACCTGTCAGATCTGACAGGTGCGAGCCGAAATCCGACGAGTGGTAAGGGAGTGAGGCGGTCACGTGTTCTTGTCATTTAATGAGCCGGCGACTGAAAAATCGCTCTCGCAAGCGTATTCGCTTCCACCATTTCCGCTCTCGCCAGACGGGTTGCGTGCGGTTTAGAGTGATCAGCCACTCATCGATCCAGGAAGGATCCGCCATGCCCGACCACAACGCCGCCATTGACATCGAACGTTTCAGCGAGTCGCACATCGAGGCTGTCACTGCGCTCTACAACGAGCGGGCCGTCACCCGGCAGGTGTTGCAGATGCCGTTTCAGTCCGTCGAGGTCTGGCGCCAAAGGCTGCTGGCGGAGAATGAGCGGGTGTTGAAGCTGGTCGCGCTGCATCAGGGTCAGGTCATCGGCCATCTGGGGCTGGAAAACTATTCGCGGATTCGTCGCAGTCATGCCGGCAGCGTCGGTATGGCAGTCGCTGTGGCGTGGCAGGGCAAAGGCGTCGGTTCGAAGTTGCTGGCGGCGGCGCTGGATGTGGCCGACAACTGGATGAACCTGCACCGCGTTGAACTCTCGGTTTACGCCGACAACGAGGCCGCCATCGCGCTCTACCGCAAATTCGGGTTCGAGACCGAAGGCCTGTTTCGCGATTACGCGGTGCGCGACGGGCAATGGGTCGACACCCTGAGCATGGCGCGCCTGCGCAATCGCCCGAAAACCTGACTCAGTCGCCCAGCGCAAACGCCACCGCCGACTGCGCATGCAGTTCGGTGGTGTCGAGCAGGGGCAGGGCGCTGTGTTCGGGTTTGACCAACATGCCGATTTCGGTGCAGCCGAGGATAATTGCCTGAGCGCCGCGCGCGGTGAGGGATTCGATCACCCGCTGATAGATTTGCCGCGACTGATCGCTGATCACGCCGACGCAGAGTTCGTCGTAGATGATCCGGTGTACATCCTTGCGCTCTGTTTCGTCCGGCACTAACACGGTCAAACCCTTGGCGACCAGGCGTTGCTTGAGAAAATCCTGCTCCATGGTAAATGCCGTGCCGAGCAATCCGACCGTGTGTGCATCTATGTTCAGAGCCGCCTGTGCGGCCGGTTCGGCAATGTGCAAAAACGGAATGCTGATCGCCGCCTGAATCTGCTCGGCAACCTTGTGCATGGTGTTGGTACACAGCACCACGCATTCGGCGCCGCCGGCTTCGAGCCTGCGCGCAGCATCGACCAGAATCGCCGCCGCATCGTCCCAGCGCCCGGCGTGTTGGGCCTGTTCGACAGGGCCGAAATCGACGCTGTGCATCAGCAACTGCGCGGAGCGCAACGGGCCGAGACGATCCCGGACTTGCTGATTGATGAGTCGATAGTATTCGGCGCTGGATTCCCAGCTCATGCCGCCGATCAGGCCGATGGTGCGCATTGGATGTCCTCAGGCAAATGACAGTGTCGAGCGTTCAGGTCTGCCCGGAGTTTCCTTTTCTTCATGCTTCGATGCCAGCAGCAAGTGACTGTACCGCTGATCTTTCACGCAAGTGTCATGGTGCTTCATCGGACCTGCTGCAGGTTAAACGTACGCCGGGGCTGGTATCTGCCACTATCAACCTTTGCAGGTCCTTTCCGAGGAACACCGCTATGGACGACGTACAACAACTGGGCGAGATGCTTCGTATTTACGCCGAGAGCGAAGCGCACAAGAAGCAACTGTTCGAGACGCAATCGGCCGCTTGGGCCACGCGGATTACTGCGCTGTTCGGCGATATTCAGCAATGGCTGGAACCGGTGCAGGCGCCGAATCTGCTGGAGGTGAGTCGCGAGGCGTATGTCGCGTTCGGGCCGAGTACACCGGTGGAAACCTCGACCTTCAAGACTGAGAAACTGAGCATTGTGATTGCCGGCAAGCCGGTGGAGTTCGTGCCGGATGTGATGGGCAGCGCGGGGCAGATTTCGCTTGCGGTGATGGGGCTGACGGCGGCGCGTTATGGCAGCATTTCGCTGGTGGGATTGGCGAATGGTGAGTGGCAGTGGCGCAAGACCAATGGTTTGAAGGATCCGGATACGTTTGTGTTTGATGCGAACTTTCTGGCGCAGCAGTTGCAGAGCCTGATTCCTCGCGACCGTAGTTAAGATCAAGAGCTTACCCCCTCACCCCAGCCCTCTCCCCCAAGGGGGCGAGGGGGAAAGGGAGCAGATCTTCGTTGTTTTTAAGATTGCATTCACTTTCGATATTTCAGGTCGGCGTAACCCGAGCAAACCACTCGGTCAGTTCCCTCACTGCCAGTGGGCGAGGGGGAAAGGGAGCAGACCGAGTGTTGTTCAAACCTGAGTTCGACTCGAAATTTTCGGTCGGTGTAATTCGAAAGCACAACTCGGTCAGTTCCCTCTCCCTCCGGGAGAGGGCTAGGGTGAGGGCAACCCGACTGACACCCCTCACATATCGAGATTGACCCACCCCGGCTTCGCCACCTCCGGCGCAACTGCTTTCACGGCTTTCCCCGTGGCCAGCTCCACCCGTCGCGCCACCTCCGGGTCATCGGCAAACGGCACCATACTCGCCTCATCCAGACTGTCCGCCGTCTCCCGCCGCAAGCAGTACTCCACCGCCAGCCACAGAAACACCACGCCCAACACATCAAAGAAAATTTCCATCACGAGCGGCTCCCTGCCTCAGGCGATCTGCGCTTCGCGGTGCGCCAGCGCGACGTCGGCAACCCGCACCGTACGCCAGACGTTATAGGCCATCAGCAACATCCCGGTGAGGAAGAACACCCCGCCGGCAAAGCGCACGATGAACCCGGGATGACTGGCCTGCAGCGCCTCGACAAACGAGTAAGTCAGCGTGCCGTCCTCGTTGATCGCCCGCCACATCAGGCCCTGGGTGATGCCGTTGACCCACATCGAAGCGATGTACAACACCGTGCCGATGGTCGCCAGCCAGAAGTGCAGGTTGATCAGCGGCGTGCTGTACATCTGCTCGCGGCCAAACACTTTGGGCACCATGTGATAAGTCGCACCGAAGGTGATCATCGCCACCCAGCCCAACGCCCCGGCGTGGACGTGGCCGATGGTCCAGTCGGTGTAGTGGGAGAGGGCGTTGACGGTCTTGATCGCCATCATCGGCCCTTCGAACGTCGACATGCCGTAGAACGCCAGCGACAGCACGAGGAAGCGCAGGATCGGGTCAGTGCGCAACTTATGCCAGGCACCGGACAAGGTCATCATGCCGTTGATCATCCCGCCCCAGCTCGGCGCGAGCAGGATCAGGGACATGGCCATGCCCAGCGACTGCGCCCAGTCCGGCAGTGCGGTGTAATGCAAATGGTGCGGGCCGGCCCAGATGTACAAGGTGATCAGCGCCCAGAAATGCACGATCGACAAACGATACGAATACACCGGCCGATTGACCTGTTTCGGCACGAAGTAATACATCATGCCGAGGAAGCCGGTGGTGAGGAAGAAGCCCACCGCGTTGTGCCCGTACCACCACTGCACCATGGCGTCGGTAGCACCGGAATACACCGGATAGGACTTGAACCAGTCCACCGGAATCGACAGGTGGTTGACCACATGGAGCATGGCGATCACCAGAATGAACGCGCCGAAAAACCAGTTGCCGACGTAGATATGCTTGGTCTTGCGCTGTACCACGGTGGTGAAAAACACGATGGCGTAGGCGACCCAGACGACAGCCATCCACACCGCGCCGGAGAATTCGATTTCGGCGTATTCCTTGGTGGTGGTGTAGCCCAGCGGCAGGGTGATCAGCATGATCACAATCACCGATTGCCAGCCCCAGAAGGTGAATGCCGCCAGTGTGTCGGAATACAGCCGCACCTGGCAGGTACGCTGCACTGCGTAGTAACTGGCGGCGAATTGCGCGCTGCCGGCGAAACCGAATATCACCAGGCTGGTGTGCAGCGGTCTTAGACGGCCGAAGGTGGTCCACGGCAGATCCAGATTCATCTCTGGCCAGACCAGTTGCGAGGCGATGAACACGCCCATCGCCATGCCCACCACACCCCAGAAAACCGTCGCGATAACGAATTGGCGGACGACCTTGTAGTTATAAGCCTGTCCGATTGTTGCTGTGCTCATGGTCAGTTCATCCACGGTTGCAAAGTCTTGCCAGGCCACCCGGTCTGGCATGAGCTGCACTGTAGAAACCCCGCCAGAAACAAAACAGGCTCAGGAATCTTTGATTTGTGCGGATCAGATTGAAGGGCTGACTGCGGCGTTCTGCCGCGCCCTGATATGGTTTTTATGACTTCAGGTGAATCTGTAACGCGCTGCGCTGCTTCGTCATAGTGCTCTGAAGAAAACTGTGGGAATAACTGATGAGGTGGCAGGCATGTATCAATACGATGATTACGACCGGGCGCTAGTGTTCGAGCGTGTTGCGCAGTTCCGCGATCAGGTCGAGCGCTTCATGGCTGGGGAGTTGAGCGAAGAAGAGTTCCTGCCGCTGCGCCTGCAAAACGGCTTGTACATGCAAAAGCACGCCTACATGCTGCGCGTGGCGATTCCCTACGGCACCTTGAGTGCCGAACAGATGCGCACGCTGGCGAGCATCGCCAGTGATTACGATCGCGGTTACGGCCACTTCACTACGCGGCAGAACATGCAGTTCAACTGGATCGAACTCGCCGAGGTGCCGGACATCCTCGAGCGTCTGGCGCAGGTCAACATGCATGCGATCCAGACCTCCGGCAACTGCGTGCGCAACATCACCACCGAGGCCTTCGCCGGGGTGGCGGCGGACGAGTTGATCGACCCGCGCCCGCTGGCCGAGATCCTGCGGCAGTGGTCGACGATCAACCCGGAATTCCTGTTTTTGCCACGCAAATTCAAGATCGCCATCTGTTCGGCGAAGCAGGATCGCGCGGCGATCATGATGCACGACATCGGTCTGTACCTTTACCCCGGTCGCGACGGGCAGATGCTGCTGCGAGTGATCGTCGGCGGAGGTCTGGGGCGCACGCCGATTCTCGGTTTGCAGATTCGCGAAGGCTTGCCGTGGCAGCATTTGCTGTCGTACGTCGAAGCCGTGCTGCGCGTGTACAACCGTCACGGTCGGCGCGATAACAAGTACAAGGCGCGGATCAAGATTCTGGTCAAGGCGCTAGGCATCGAGGCGTTCGCCAAGGAAGTCGAAGAGGAATGGCAACACCTCAAGGACGGCCCGGCGCAGTTGACCGAGGCCGAATACCAACGGGTCGCCAGCGCCTTCGTGCCGCCGGTCTATCACACCCTGGCCGACACCGATCTGGACTTCGGCACGCGCCTGGCCGAAAGCCCGGCGTTCGCCCGTTGGGTCGCGCGCAACGTGCAGCCGCACAAGGTGCCGGGTTACACCAGCGTGGTGCTGTCGACCAAACCGGGCATGGCCTCACCGCCGGGAGATGTCACCGCTGTGCAGATGCTCGCAGTCGCTGACTGGTCGCAACGTTTCGGTTTCGGCGAGATTCGTATTGCCCACGAGCAGAACATCGTCTTGCCTGATGTGCCGAAAACCGACCTCTATGCGTTGTGGCAACTGGCGTGCAAACACGATCTGGGAAGCGCCAACGTCGGCCTGCTCACCGACATCATTGCCTGCCCCGGTGGCGATTTCTGTGCGTTGGCCAACGCCAAATCGATCCCGATCGCCCAAGCGATTCAGGCACGTTTCGATAACCTCGATTACCTGCATGATTTGGGCGATATCAGCTTGAACATCTCCGGCTGCATGAACGCCTGCGGTCACCACCACATCGGCAATATCGGCATCCTCGGCGTCGATAAGAACGGCAGCGAGTGGTATCAGATCACCCTCGGCGGCGCCCAGGGCAAAAACAGCGCGTTGGGCAAAGTCATCGGCCCGTCGTTCAGCGCCGCCGAGGTGCCGCAGGTGATCGAGCGGATCATTGGCACCTTCGTGCGCTATCGCGAGCACGAGGAATTGTTTGTCGATACCGTGGCACGGATCGGCCTGGAGCCGTTCAAGGAACGGGTCTATCCGAAGACGCTGGAGGCTGCGGTATGAATAATCTGTTGCGGCTGGAGCAGGGTGTCGCGCGAATGGTGACGGACGATCCGTGGACGCTGGTGCGTGAGCCATCGACGCCAAGGCCTGCAGGTTTGCTGATGTTGCCGCTGACGCACTGGTTGGAATCACCGTCGACTCATGCGGTGTGGCTTGGCCCGGAGGATGAGGTTGAAAGCCTGGTGCCGTGGTTGGCCTCTTTACCGCTGATCGCACTGGATTTCCCGAGTTTTCGCGACGGGCGTGCTTACAGTCAGGCGTATCTGCTGCGCAGCCGGTTCGGTTGGGCAGGGGAGTTGCGCGCGATTGGCGACGTGTTGCGTGATCAGCTCAGCCATATGCGCCAGTGCGGGTTCGACAGTTTTGCGGTGCGCGAGGACAAATCCGCCGAGGATGCGCTGAAGGGGTTGGCTGGCATGAGCGTGTTGTATGGGCGCTCAGTCATCGAACCACGTCCGCTTTTCCGTCGGCGTTGATGGTTTGAAAGATCGCAGCCTGCGGCAGCTCCTACATGAGGTCAACTGTAGGAGCTGCCGCAGGCTGCGATCTTTTGATCTTGCTTCTGCCACCGGGGAAACCCCTACAACCCTCACTCGTTGGGCATTTTCCCTTGGGTCGATGCTGGCCTTTTGGTAGAGTCGCCGTCGCCAGCGGGTTTTCGGCTGGACGATGGAACCGAAGAAGGGAGTCTGATCAGTGAGTCCGGGCAAAAAAATCCTCGGCCTCACAGCGGTGCTTTTGATGCTGACGCTGTGGGCCAGTTACTTTTATGTATTCAAGGAAAACCGCGACGGCCAACTCGGCGGTGTCGGCGAAAGCACCGCGTGGTGCGGCACGCCACCGACTACGGAAGCGGCGTTGCTGGGCAAGGACCAACTGACCTTGCGCGTCACCAACAACCTGCGCGGCGAGTTCATGCTCAGCGGTTCCCTGGTGGTTTCAGAACGCACCTTCAACCGTTACGACCTCAGCCGCAACGAACTGCGTTTGCGACTGGAACCGTTGCAGTGGTCATTCGGCGTCACGCCGATCTTCCTTGAACAGGTCAAGGTACAGCCGCTGAGCCGCAACCTGTCCGCCACCAACAAAAGTGCCTACGCCGAACTGGAACCGCGCCCGATCGGCGTACAGGGTCAGGTCACCGAATTCCCGTTCGACACCTACCGGTACGGCTATAAACCGGTGCTCTATTACCTCAAGGGCAGCGAGCGCATTGATCTGCGCTTCAAGAACATCACCACGTTGATGGAGATGTCCAATACCTTCACACCGATCCAGAAATACAACCGCGTCGACTACATCAACGAGAAAACCTCGATGATCCGCGACGAGGATTACAAGGCTTACGGGCCACACGAATGTGCGTTCAGTGTCGAGCGCAAAGGCTCGTTCAAGGTTGTGGTGTTGCTGCTGCTGTTGGTTCTGTGTCTGCCGTTGCTGCTGGTGTTTTACCGTAACGAACCGGGGATCGACTTCCTCGCCACGCTGTTGGGGGCGGCGATTGTGCGGGTGCTGCTGATTGGGCCGGTGCAGGATTTTCAGCTGTACAACATTGATTTCCTGTTGGGCGCGGCGATTTTGTTGGTGGGTACGGTGTCGTTGATCAAGGCGATGCACATCAACAGCCGGCGGGAGATGGCTTTGCGCAGTGGTGAGACTTCATCCTGGTAAATCGGTTGAACCTTGAAAAGCCCCTCACCCTAACCCTCTCCCAGAGGGAGAGGGGACTGACTGTGGGATATTTGAGAGATACACCGACCTGAACGATCGGCCTTGAATCCATAGTCGACTCGGTTTTTCAGGTCGGTGTAACTCGCCAGACAACTCGGTCGGTCCCCTCTCCCTCTGGGAGAGGGCTAGGGTGAGGGAAGCCAATCTCCAGCCAATCACTTAAGCGCCGGATCCCCCATATTCATCTTCTTCCACCCCTGCAACAACACCTGCGCCTTCGGCTCCTGCCCACTGTCGAGATACCACTGAATCAGCGATAACCGCGCATTGCGGTTCGCCGGTTGCACCTTGAGCAAACCTTCCAGCACCGCGCACGCCTCATCGACCTTGCCGCTTTCATGCAGCGCCACCGCCAGCACATAACCGTACTGCGCGTTCTGCGGCTCCAGTTGCGCGGCTTTCTTCAGCGGTGACATGGCTTCAGCAGCCTTGCCCGCGCGGATCAGCGCCAGCCCCTGGGTGTGCTGCAACAGCGCCGCGTCCGGATGCTGCTTGAGGCTGTTATCCAGCAGGGTCTGCGCCTCCTGGCCACGACCATTGGCTTCCAGCCATTGCACCAGCGTCACCAGTGCCGGGTAGAAATCCGGATCGCGTTTGAGTGCCGAGCGCAGCAGACCTTCGACTTCCGAACCACGGCCACTGGCCTGATACAACATCGCCAGGTTCAGATTGGCCTCGGCACGTTCCAGCAGGCTTTTCTGCACCGCTTCGTACTCGGCAATCGCTGCATCCCAATTGGCTTGCGCAGCGCCAAGACCGTTGTTGCGCGCAACGCTCAACAGATCCCGCGCAGCCACAATGCGCACGGCTTTCACCGGATCACCCAGCAGCGGTGCCAATAACGGCGCACGCTCCGGCGGCGGCAGGAATGCACTGATCACTCGCGCAGCGCTTTCACGCACTTGCGGCGCCGGGTTCTTCAGATCTTGCGTGGCCAGCTTCAAGGCCTGTTCGCTCGGGTACAGCGGCAACTCCGCGAGCAACGTCGCCCGTTGAATCGCTGGCAAATTGCTGCGCTGCAACTGCTCGTACAGCGCATCCGCAGCGCCCGGCTGGCCGTTGCGGATCAACCACAGGCTTTCGTCATAACGCGGTGCCAGCGGCGCGGTGGAGGCGCTCCATAACTTGAACTGCGCGGTGACCTTGTCGCCAGCCTTGCCCTGATGACAGGTCAGGCAAGCATCCGGGGTGCCGAGTTTCTGCGCACGCTCAGGGTTGGGAATGCTGAAGCTGTGGTCATGGCGGAAGTCGTTGCCCATGTAAAACTTGCCGGGCATGTGGCAATCGACGCACTGCGAACCGGGCTGGCCCGGAGTGTGGCGGGTGTGTTCTATGGAATCGTAGTTCTTCGCTTGCAAGCCCTTGCCATCAACGCCTTCGACTGACGTTTTGCCGGCAGTATTGTGGCATTGCAGGCACACCGCGTTGCCCGGGGCTTTCAGTTCGCTGCTGTGCGGGTTGTGGCAGTTGCTGCAACGCACACCCTTGTCGAACATTTTGCTTTGCAGGAACGAGCCGTGTTCGAACACCTCATCCTTGATCTTGCCGTCCAGCGCATACAACTCGCGGGTGAGGGTGCTCGGCAGATAATCGTCCATCAGGCGCTTGCCGACGGTGTAGCCATCGCCCAACGGCGCACGCCGCGCGTGGCAACGGGCGCAGGTTTCGATCTCGACGGTGGCGTTCTTGTCCTTGAGGTCGACGTCAAACCCCTGATGGATCAGGTCGGTTTTTTTCTGCGTCCACTCCAGGTGATTCGACGCCGGGCCGTGACACGCCTGGCAACCGACACCGAGGCTGTTCCACTGACTGTTGAAGGTGTTGCTGGCCGCATCAAAATTGCGCTTGAAGCCGGTGGTGTGGCACTCGACGCACATGAAGTTGGCGTTCTGGCTCGGCTTGCTCCAGTGCAGCGGATTCTTGAAATTGACGCCTTGGCCGGGGTAGAGGTGAAACCAGCGGTTTTTCTCGGTATCCCAGGCCACGCCGAGCGCCTGCAAACGACCTTCGCCGACCTCGATCAGATATTGCTGCAACGGCGCGATGCCGAAGGTGTAGGCGACTTTGAAGTCGGCGTTCTTGCCGTCGATACCGGGCGTGTTGACCCAGAACCCATCGCCCTTGCGCGAGAACCGTGTGGTCTCGTTTTCGCCTTTGAAGACGACGTTGTTGAAGTCGCCGAGCATCGTCTCAGCGTTCGCCGGCTGCATCGCCAATTGGTGATGCGAGCCTTGCCAGTCCTTGACCTGTTCGCTGTGGCAGCCCTGGCATTGTTGTTCATCGACCATCGTCGCCGGTTTGCTCGCCACAACTGGTTGTGGCTTGGCAGCCGGGGCGACGGGGGCGCTGACCGGCGCAGGTTTCACCGGCGTCGGAGCAGGGCTGAACAGAAACCAGCCGATGCCCGCGACGGCGGCGAGCAGCACACCGATGGTGATCGGGAACACGTACTTGGAAATTGCAGATCGAGGCGAATCAGGGTCAGGTTGTGCTGTTTTATTTTTATGCTTGGGCATTGCGACTTCCGTAGTCCAGGTGCATTTGCCGTCTGGCGTGCGTTCAAGCTCGGTGCAGCTTTGCCGGATGCTCGGCGTCTGTCAAATGACGGTTGTGATCCGCCGCGCAGCTTTGTGTGAATTTTGTGCTTTGCAATCGCAATTACTGAGGTTTTAGCTATACCTGTAGTTCCCCCGGGCAAAGTTTTTGGCCTTCTGACAGGAGTTACAGCATGAAGCTAGCAGTGATGATGGGCACTCTGTGTTTTGCCACTCTCGCGGTGGTGGGTTGTTCCAGCAAAACCGTCGACCCGAAAGAGTACTCCGGCTTCCTCAAAGACTACAGCCAGCTCAAGGAGGCCAAATCGCCGTCCGGTGCCGAGGTCATGCGCTGGATCGATCCGAAGGTCGACATCAAGAAATTCACCAGTGTGTACATCGAGCCGACTCAGCTCTATCCGAAACCGCAACCGACCGCGAAGATCTCCCAACAGACCCTCAATGGCATCACTTCCTACTACGATCAGGCACTCAAGCGTGAAATCGGCAAAGACCTGCCGTTGGCTGCCGGTCCTGGCCCGGGCGTGATCGTGGTGCGTGCGGCGATCACCGCCGTGAGCAGCAAGACCGAAGGCCTGCACGCTTATGAGGTGATTCCGATCGCCCTCGTCGCCGCGGCTGTAAGCACGGCCAGCGGTATCCGCGATCAGGAAACCACCCTGGCCACCGAAGCGGTGTTCCTTGATGGCGCGAACAACAAGGTTATCTCGCAAGTAGTGCGCAAAGGCACCGGCAAGCCACTGGAAAATGATTCGCAGGCGATGACGGCGAATGACGTCAAACCGGTGATCGATGGCTGGGCTTCGGACATGCGTCAGTCGTATCTGAAGCTTAAGGCTGCCAAATAAGTGTGCCCGGCCGGATTGTCCGCGAGGACGGTCCGGCCTGTGCCACACCCTTAGAAGTTGGCGCGTGCCTGACGGTTGTATTGGCTGAGCAGGGCGTCGTAGCCACGGGTGACGGCGTAGTAATCGTCGCTCAAACGTTGCGGTTCGGCGTGGTTTTGCCAGTCCTTGTGCAAGGTGTTCAGCGCGTCGAGATAGTTTTGCGCTGGCTCACTGATGTGCCGCCACAGCTCTCGCGCGTCATCGTCCTTGTTTCGAAATCCACCCGCGCGAAGAGCGATGAAAGGCTCGCGACGATTCCATGCTTGTTGCAGATCGGCGGTGGTATCGGCCACGGCTTGCGGGCTCAGGGTGCGGTGTTTCATCCCGTTTTCTAGCAACTCCAGTGTCTCCCGAGCCTGAATCATGTACGCCAGCAGCGACCAGTGGATCTCCTTACCCACGCGCGCTTCCAGCAGCTTGAGCTGCTCGGGGCGCTGTGCCACGTCCAGTGGCAGCAGTTCCTCTCGCAAGGCTGTCGATGCGTTAATGTAGGCATTGCTGGCGGCCTGGATTTGCCCCGAGCCCTGTGACAACCGGGCGAGCGGCGTGGCATAAAAATTCGCACTTCTGTCGAGTCGCTCCGGCGTAAAGATCAACGCCGCCCCCTGCAGTGCTTGCGCGTAGTCACGGACTTTTTGTGAAAGCACTGGCTGATAGGCCAAGAGTTCGAGTTTTTCGTTGATATGACTGAGGCAGAGATCCTTTTGGATGTCCTGTACGGTGTACGCATCCGTGTTGTCGAAATCCCGTGCCTCAGCAAGATAATGCCCGAATGCATCACTTGTTGGCCGCGGACGTTCGAATTTGTCGTAGGCGTTGCGCCAGTGCACATCGACACGGTTGACGCAGGCGATGATCGGGCTCAACGCGTTGGCCTGCGCGGTCACGGGGGATTCGCGCTGATCAAGCCACAGATCGAGCTTCAGGAACGGCCGGGTCGCGCTCGACAGCCCCATCACCACCAGAACGACCACTACGCCGCTGACAAACATGAGTCTTGAGGTCATGGTCGTGCCTCCGCCGGATACCACTGTTCACGGGTGGCGGGCACGCCACAGTCGAACGAACTCGCCGGCAACCGGCTACACAAACGCTCCGCCCAGGGTTGCAGTCCCTGATTGCGATTGACCGTGCCTTGGCTGGCGGCCACTTTGAACACGCCCAGCACCAGCACCAGGGCGACAACCCCGAGTAGCGTCAGGCCGATTTTCACCGGTAGGTTGGTCTTTTCCCAGGACGTGTGTGGCTTGACCTGACGGCGACGGATCAAACCCACGCAGGCCAGTGTGGCGGCATAGACGACGCCAGCGATGGGGCCGAAAAACCAAGTGAGCCCGGCCACCATCAATGCGCATGGAATCAGGTCACGCAGTATGCCGAACGGTGCAGCGTCCTTGGCGAACCCAGGCCATAACCGCGCGCTGAGGCGGTCGTCCAGCAGCCAATGGGTGTGCGCCAGTTCGTGAGTCAGCCAGTTGATGCCCGCAGCGATCACGCCAAACACGATCGTTGAGGTCATGACGATATTGATCAGTCCGGTGACGCGCAGCCCCAGCGGGATAAAATGAGTAAACGCACCGATCAGACAAGCCAGCACCACGCCAACGTAGGTCGGCCATTCACCGCGTTTCAGTTCCCAGTCGCGCCAGAAAAACGCGGTGCCACCGGGCAACTCTGCACAGACCTGCGGATGATTGGCGTACAGCGCCGAACTCAAATGTCGGCAATGCTCCCAATCTTTCTCACGCAGGCGCCGGGCCAATGCGCGGCGCTGGCTGAACGGGCCGCTGCCGAGCAACAGGCGCGCGGCGCGGTGTTCGGCAGTGGCGGGCGGCTCTTCGGCGAGTTGACGTTGCTGCGCGATAAACAGCGGTGCCTCGTAGCGAGCGGTCAGCCGCTTCCATTCATCTTTCGGGCAACGGTTGGCCGGGCCGGAATGCCAGCCCTGGCCCGCGCAAACCTGTTCGAAAATTGCGGAAGACCAGTGTTCGCTGTCCAGCAGCAATCGACTCAGGAACAGGTTGAACCACAGCCGGTGTACTTCAGCGTCGAGCCACAGACATTGGCCGGACTGTGCGTAGGCCTGCAAAAAGGCCGCACTGTCCTCACGATCAAGGGCTTCACGCAGCGGTCGAGTAATGCGTTCCCGCTGCTGATCGAGCAAATGTTCGATGGATTCCTCGTCCAGTTCCAGGCGTTGCCAGGCACTGAACCAGTGATAGGTCTGCACCGCCCAATCGACCATCGGCGCCGATGTTTGCGGGTTCTCGATGCAATGCTGCAGCAGTGTCTCTTCGAGGATATGCGCACAACCCTGTTCAACGGCGAGGGCATGGCGCTGTTGCAACTGCGCAAGGCTGGTGTCGTGCAACGAGCGCGTCGCCTGTTGCAAGGCATCGACTTCGACCACGGTCAGGCCGCTCAGGTCCCAGCTGTCGTCTTGGTTCTCTGTGTCTTCGTTGGCCTGCGCCCATTCCTTGTAATTCAGGGCTTGCTCATAGGCGTCACGCAGGCGCTGAAAGCCCTCGGCGTCTTCGTCCGGGCGGGTCTGTTTGAGCAGGGCAGCGTATTGGCGTTTGATACTGCGCGTATCGGCGTCGGCCGTAAGGCCAAGGACGGTCCAGCAACTCATTGCGTGTACAACTCCATGAAAACCTGCGACGCGGTCCAGTGATGGCACTTTGATTGTGCGCACCCTACCTGTTTCGCGTCGAAAAGTCCTCAGCCTCTATTCATTTGCCGACGAACCAGCGGAAATACGGGTTGCCGCCATCGCCGCGCATCACTTCGCCGATATCCCGCGCCCAGGCATCGCGGTCGCCGTCGTAGGCATGCAGGCTGGCGCGATAGAACTGCATCAGGCGCTGGCGATGGCTTTCCATACGTTCATTGAAACCGGCATCGGCATTCACCAGTGGCGGCGGCTGATACAGGTCCAACAGTGCCGGCAACACGCGCGTGATTTCCTTGCTGCGCACCCACGGCGCGTACTCGATACGCGGTTGATCGTCGGTCACCGCAGGTGCATCGGCGGCAAAGCGTTCAAGCCCGGCGCGATCGGTGACCCAGGTCGCGAGCAGGGCAGCGGCTGAACCGATGCCGACATCCTGCAAGGTGCTGCGCACGCTGTCCTGCTGGAAACGCGCGGTGATTTTCGCGGCGTCCAGTTCCATCGGCTGCATTGAGCCGACCAGCAACATCTCGTGGAACTCACTGGTCCACAGTGAGGCGTACGGGAACACGTCGAGGAAACTGCGCACCAGCGAACGCGAGTCGTCGATGTTCTGCGTCGGTAATGGCAGCCACTGGGCGGCGATGCCCTGTTTTTCCAGGCGACTCGCCGCCAACTGGTAGAAGTCCCGCGAATACAGGTTGACCACGCCGGCCGCAGAGGGCGGTGGCGGTTCGAGAGTGATCAGGTCGTAGGTTTGTGCGCTGCGGAGCAGTTCCTGGCGACCGTCGCGCAGACGCACATCGACGCCGGGATCGCTGGCGGCGTTGAAGTTGCCCTTGAACAGCGGCGCGGCTTTGACCACCGCTGGCAGTAGCTCGGCCACCACCCGGTGCTCCAGCCCCGGATAGCGCAGCATTGCACCAGCCGTGATGCCGGTACCGAATCCAATCACCAAGGTCGAACGCGGTTCACCGTTGTGAATCAGCAGCGGCAACAGCGCCTGAATGCGCATGTAGCGCAGCGACGGCATGGCATCGCCGGTGTTCGATACGCCTTGAATGTACAAACGGTGGAAGGTGTTCTCGCCGCGTCCTTGCGCAACCACTGCGACGGTGCCACCACGTCCTTCTTCGTAGAACGCCAGGCTGCCATTGCGCGCACCGGGCAACAGGCTGGCGAGTTTGTCGACCGGCGTGAACACGGCCAAAAAAACCGACACCAGCCCAAGGGCGGTCACAGCCTGACGCCGGCCTTTCTTCACGTGATGACCTTTGCGTACGGCAAAATAGCCGATGCCGGCGGCGATGATCGCCAGCAGGCCCAAGGTGCGCACCAGCCCCAGCAGCGGGATCAACAGGAAACCGCAGAGCATCACCCCGACGATCCCGCCGAGGGTATTGAAAGCGACCACCGCGCCGACATCACGACCAACGCGTTCATGGCCGACACTCAAACGCAGTGCCAGCGGAAACGCCGCGCCGAGCAGCAGCGTTGGTACAAACACAATGCTCAACGCCGCCACTGCAAAGCGTGCGCTCATGCCGGCCAGCTCACTGGCGCCCAGACTCAACAACCACATCTCCGCCTGACTTTGCGCGATCACCAGCCAGCGCCCGAGCACGGCGATTTCCAGCAAGGCGACCAACCCGGCGCCGGCAATCAGCAAGCCGAACACGCCCCACGGATCACGGATGCGTTCGACCCGCCGGGCGAGCAGGGCGCTGCCGATAAACAACCCGGTCAAATAGGTCGCCAGCACCACGGCAAACGCGTAGGTGCGCGTGCTCATGAACTGCACGATCGATTGCGACCAGACCACTTCATAGCCCAGCGCCACGCCACCGGCGATGGAGTACAGCCACAGCGCAGTTCGATCCGGGGCTTTTTCTACGTGATGTTTGATGGTGGTGGTCAGGGGCGCCGGATGCTGCCGGGCCAGCCATAACGCACCGATGGCTGCCAGCAGATTGAGCATCGCCGCAAACAAGGCACTGCCACGCACACCAAGGCTGGCGATCAACACGAACGCGGCGAGGAGGGTGCCGACAATCGCCCCCAAGGTGTTGGCCGCATATAACTGACCGCCAGCCTTGCCCGGGTCAGTGGTCAGCGAACGCACCAGCACCGGCAAGGTACCGCCCATCAACACCGCCGGCAGGCCAACCAGTGCAAAGGGCAGCAGCCATGCGAGCACGCCGACGTGCCCTTGCAGCCAGGCAAACGGGCTGGCTGCCAGGCTCATGGCCACGGTCGCGCCGACGCCGAGAATCGCCACCAGCACTTCCAGCCCGGCATACAGCAACACCGGTTGTTGCAAGCGATCCGCCCAACGTCCGAACAGCAAGCCACCGATGGCCAGCCCGGCGAAAAACGCGCTGATACCGGTGGTGATCGCGTACACCTCGACGCCGACCACCAGCGACAGTTGCTTGATCCACAGCACTTGATAGACCAAGGCTGCGGCGCCGGAGATGCACAGCAGCAGGGCAGGGATGAGCAGGGCCGGGGAGGTGGTTTGCAAAGCGGGTATGGCCGATGGCTTGCTGGCGATACGTGAGGACATGCGGAGGCCTTAATTCAAAAGTCACTGTGACGGTACTGGCCCCTTCGCGAGCAGGCTCGCTCCCACACTGGACCTGTGGCCACCACAAATCCCCTGTGGGAGCGAGCCTGCTCGCGAAGAAGCCGACACAGTCCCAAGTCAAAAAAAAGGGCCACTCGCCGGTGACGGCGAGCGGCAGTCGAGCGGTGTTACTGGGCTTTCTTCATTTTCTCTTCAATGCGGCGGTCCACGTCCTCACGGATCTGGTCGATACTGAAGCTCGCCGGACGCTGACTCGGTGGGTAGTCGACGAAGGTCTGCAGGAACTTCGCAGCCCTGCGGGTGCCGTCGAAAATCAGATAGTCGTTTTTCGTCAGCCAGTCATAGTATTGGTCAGACACGATGTCAGCCCGTTCGTACGGGTCCATGCGCAGGTTGAACATTTTCGGCACACGCAGGCACACGAACGGTTCGCTCCACACTTCCAGACCACCGGGAGCGCGCTGCTCACAGAAGACCAGTTTCCAATCGTTGAAACGCATGCTGACCAGCACACCGTCATCGTTGAAATAGTAGAACTCCTCGCGCGCGCTCTTGTCGGTTTTGCCAGTCAGGTAATCCAACTGGTTGTAACCATCCAGATGCACCTTGAAGTTCTTGCCGCCGACGTCGGCGCCTTTGAGCAGGCGATCCTTGATATCGGTGTCGCCGACCGCCGCCAACAGCGTCGGGAACCAGTCCAGACCCGAGAACAACTGCGTCGACACTTCACCGGCCTTGACTTTACCCGGCCAGCGAATCATCGCAGGCACTCGATACGCACCCTCCCAGTTGGAGTTTTTCTCGTTGCGGAACGGTGTGGTTGCCGCATCCGGCCACGACCATTGGTTAGGGCCGTTGTCGGTGGTGTAGACCACGATGGTGTTGTCGGTCAGTTTGAGGTCATCGAGCGTTTTGAGCAGTTTGCCGACGTCGCCGTCATGCTCGATCATGCCATCGGCATACTCGTTGCCGACCATGCCGCTCTGGCCTTGCATCGATTCGCGCACGTGAGTGAACGCGTGCATGCGGGTGGTGTTCATCCAGACGAAGAACGGTTTGTTCGCCTTCGATTGCTTCTCGATGAACGCCTGAGCGGCGGCAGTGGTTTCGTCGTCGATGGTCTCCATGCGTTTTTTGGTCAACGCGCCGGTGTCCTCGATCTTGCCATCGGCAAAACTGTGGATCACGCCACGCGGAGAGGCTGCCTTGACAAACTCGGCATCATTCTTGGGCCAGTACGGACGCTCCGGTTCTTCTTCGGCATTGAGGTGATAGAGGTTGCCGAAGAACTCGTCGAAACCATGGTTAGTCGGCAGGTATTCATCTTTATCACCGAGGTGGTTTTTACCGAACTGGCCCGTTGCGTAACCTTGTGCTTTCAATGCCTGGGCGATGGTTATATCGCGGGGCTGCAAGCCGACTGGCACGCCAGGCATGCCCACTTTCGACAGGCCAGTACGCAATGGAGTCTGCCCGGTGATGAACGATGATCGTCCAGCCGTACAGCTGTTCTCCGCATAGTAGTCGGTGAACATCATGCCTTCTTTGGCGATGCGGTCGATGTTCGGGGTCTTGTAGCCAACCACCCCCATCGAGTAGGCGCTGATATTGGTCTGGCCGATGTCATCGCCGAAGATCACGAGAATGTTGGGTTTTTCAGCCGCTGTGGCCGTTGCCGACAGCGCCATGACCGAAGTCGCCACTAAGGCGAGCTTGGGTAGCCACTTGCGTATGCGAGTCATCTGACTTGCTCCTTTTCGCGGGGGTCGTTTATTGCGACTAACGTTTATTGCAGTCCTGCATCACGCTTTCTTATTGCACCTGCCCGGTGACCGCAGGCTCGAACGGGTAGATCCGGCGCCACTCCGACGCCATGTCAACCACGGTCCAGCCACGGGAATTCGCTTCATCGAGGGCTTTGTCGAGCCGGCCGATATCGGATTGGCGGTCATAGGCCCATTCGCGCTTGGCGTCGGTGTGGTGCACCAGCCCCATAAACCGTTTGCCGGAACCGGCGGCGGTCCACTGCAGCATCTGCAGGTCACCGTCGGAATTGCCGAAGGCGAGGATCGGCCGTTTGCCGATCACCGCGTCGATGCTTTCCGGTTTGCCGGGGCCGTCGTCGTTGTGCGCCAGTTTCGCTGTGCGCACGATCGAGGCCTTGCCGTCCTTGTATTGGAATGAAGTGATGAAGGTGGTGCCGATCACTTGTTCCGGCGGGATGCCGTAGACCTTCTCGGCGAAGGCGCGCATGAACCCGGTGTCGCCGCCGGAGACGATGTAGGTCTTGAAGTCCTGTTTGCGCAGGTAGTCGAGCATTTCCAGCATCGGCTGGAAGATCATCTCGGTGTACGGCTTGCCGGTTTTCGGATGGCGCGCCTGACTGAGCCAGGTTTTGGCGTAGTCATCGAAGGCTTCGGTGGTCATGCCGGTGTGGGTCGCCCCGACGATTTTCAGCAGGCCTTCCATGCCGGAAGCGGCCAGCGCCTTGTGATCGTTTTCCAGCACGGCTTTGAACGGCTGGGTGGTTTTCCATTCCGGATGCTGCGCGGCGTTGCGCTTGACCTCGTCGAAGGCAAACAGCAATTCGAAATAGGCCGGTTGTTCACTCCACAACGTACCGTCGTTGTCGAACACGGCGATGCGGTCGCCCGGTTTGACGAAGTCCTTGCTGGTCTGGTCGGTCACCGCCTGCACGAACTCGATAATGTTCTTCTTCGCCGGGCCGTCATTCCACGACGGCAGCGGCTCGCTGGCCTGAGCCAGCAGTGGCAGGGCGAGGCCGAATAACAGGGCGAGTCCGAAACGTTGGCGTTGCCGTAGCGCAGTCGTCATGGGAAGTCCTTCTCGTGAACGGGGTTGAGCGGGCGCAGGGCCGAGGCCGGTTTCGCGTGCTGCTGTTCGGCCTGACTGTGAAGCGTAGTCAATGATTCGCGCAGTTGAACGAGTGTTTGCTCGGTGCTTGGCTGACGACCGTAAAGCCCACGTAACAGCCCTTGCAGGCGCGGGCCGGTATCCACCAGTTTCAGCCCCAGCCGACTGCGGCGCAGCCACAGGTACAGCGCGCTCAATTGCGCAGGTCGCGCTTGTAGTTGTGCGTTGACTTGCTGCCAGGCGAAATCAGGGGATTGCTGCCATGCCCGTTGTTGCGCCTGCCGGCGTGTTTGCCACTGTTGCCGGGCGCGGTTTAACGCTGGACGCAACAGATAAGCGGCACCGGCGACCGCCACGATCAGGGTCAGCCACCACAGCCAGCGTGTAGAGAAGTGCAGGCGATTCTGGCCGAGTTGCTTGAGGTCTTCGCTGATTGAAAAGACCGGTTTGTAAGGCGTGCCGGCTGCTGCCTCGAACGTCACCGCCGGCACTTGCGCGGTGCGCGATTGGCGAGTGCCGGCGTCCCACCATTTCACCTCGATGGCCGGCAGGGTGTGTGAGCCGGCCTTGTCGATGCGGTAGCTGACGCTGTCGATGCGCTGGCCGCCGAGGATGTCACCACGTCCGTCATCCAGCGAGGTGACTTGCGGGGTTTTCGCATAGCGGCTCAGACCGGCAACATCACCGAGCGTTGGAATCGGCAGAGCCATGGCCAGTGCGCCGTCCGCTTGCAGGGTCAGTTGGCGGGTGATGCTGTCGCCGACTTTCAACGGCGTCGCCGAGTGGGTGATGCTCTGAGTGAAACGCAAACCGCTGGCCACTAGCGGTGTTTCCCCGGGTTTGAAGCCGGGCGGCTGGGCCGCGCTGAACTGCACCGGCTGGCTTTGCGCACTGATTTCTGTCGTGGCCTGGCCGGGTGTGGCGCGCACGGTCAGAGAAGGGATTTCAAACGTGCGGGCGACGTTCGGGGTGATCAGGTAGCTGTAGCGCAAACCGCTGAAAGCCTGTCCGTCGATGGTTTGATTGAGGTGCTGTGCTTGACCGTCCGGCGGCATGACCAGGGCGCCGTCGAGTTTCAGCTCGGGCAGGGTGGCAGCGCTGGTGAACCAGGTGTCAGTGAGGACGTCGATTTGCAGTTCGATCAGGCCACCGACCATGGCGCCTTCGGCGGGTTGCAGATGGGCCTGGACTTTGAGTTGGGGTTCGGTGGCGAAAGCATTGAGGCTTAGCAGGCTGGCCAGGAACCAGAAGCTGATTCTTGTAGTGATCAATCTGGCCCCATCGCTGGCAAGCCAGCTCCCACAGGGTTTTATGGTGTTCACAAAATCGGTGATAACACCGGAGTTCCCTGTGGGAGCTGGCTTGCCAGCGATGGCGGTAGTAGGGGTTAGGCGGTTCATGGCCTGGCTCCCTGCTGATCCTGCAAACTGAACTTCTGCCTGAGAAACTTCGCCGGCGAGGTGGTCAGGTTCTGCAGCCACAAGGCATCGGACGCAGCCTGTTCAGTCTCGACCTTTTTGCTCTGACCCTTACCCGGCGCCTTGTCGAATTTCACCTCATCGGGCTTGGTCTCCGGGGCGTTTTTCTCGGCGCTTTCGGTGTCCTTGAGCAAGGCCTGGGCCAAGGCCAGATTGGCCGTGGCTTCTGCGAACTGCGGTTGCAGCTTCAAGGCCTGGGTATACGCGGCGATGGCTTCATCGAACTTGAAGCGGCGCACGTAAATATTGCCCAGATAGAAATACGCCTGCGGCGTGTCGAGCCGCGCGAAAGTTGCCAGCGCGAGGTCGTAATCGGCCGCGTGATACGCCGCGACACCTTTCCAGTATGGGTCGACAAACAGTGCAGCGGCTTGCGGTAGATGCTCATGTTCAAAGGCCCAGCGACCTTGCTGATCGCGGGTGAAGAAAGCGTCGGTCAGGGCGTTGGCCTGTGCTGGTGCTGCTGGCCAGCTCAAGCCAATCGCCAGTGCCAGCGCGGGCATCCAGTTGACGCTCCAGCCCTTGCGCACATTGCACAGCGCCAACAGCAACAACGGCCAGCACAGCCAGTAACCGGCGTCTTTCCAGTGCAGTTCGCGCTGCTCGGCGCTGGCACTCTGAAAATGCTGCTGCGCGTGCAACTCGATCCAGTCCAGATCATCGTCATTGACGGTCAGGCTACCCAGTGGCGCATCGAGAGCGGAGGCCAGTTGCTTGATTGCTGCCGGATCGAAACGGCCCAGTGCCGGGCGCCCGTTGGCATCGGTGCGCGGCTGGCCGTTGGCATCATGGATGATGCCGCCGTCCTCATTGCCAACGGCCAATACCAGCACTTGTAACGGGCTGTCGCCCACCCGCTTGTCGAGGTCGTCGAGTTCTGCGGTGTCAGCGCCGTCAGTGATCAGCAGCAGGCTGCCGGGTGTTTTTTCCGCGTTGAGCAAGCGTTTCGCCTGATCGATCACCGCGCCGACGTCTTTGCCCGGTTTGTCGATCAATCCGCTGCCCAAGGCTTGAATGAAGGTGTCGAGCAGCGCCGGATCATCGGTCGGCGGCAACACCAGATGGGCGCTGCCGGCGTAGGCAATCAATGCGGTGCGCGCACCGGCGCGGCGCTGGATCAGGTCGTGCAGTTTGTGTTTCGCCGCTTCCAGTCGACTCGGCTGCACATCGCTGGCGTCCATCGATGGCGACAGATCCACGGCGACAATCAGCGGCGCATGATTTTCAAGGAAGTCCGGCCGATCCTGTTCCCAGGTCGGCCCGGCGGCGGCGACGGCGCCGAGCATCAACAGCGCGCACAGCAGGTGCACCGGGCGCAGGCGCTGATGGTCTTGAGGGGTGATGAGTAAGTGCGGCAACAAGTGCTCGGCGATATTGCCGCGCAACCGTCGTTGCAGGTCGCGACCACGCCGCCAGAGCATTGGCAGCACGGCACCGAACAGTGCGAGCAGCAGCCATAGGGGGCGGAGGAAATGGAAGTCGCTGAGGTTGATCTCCATCTCAGGCCTCCTGCCGCTGACGGGCAAACGCCAGACGCACACGCAGCAACGCGCCGAGATGATACAGCACCAACAGCGCAACCGCCGCGCCCAGCGGCCAGTAGAACAACTCGCGTTGCGGTTGATGGCTGAGGGTTTTCACCTGGTGCGGGGTGAGGCGATCGAGGGTGGCGTAGACCTGATCCAGTGCGTTGCGGTCCTCGGCGCGGAAGAACTGGCCGCCGGTGGTTTTGGCGATCTGTTCCAGCGCCGACAAGTTGACCTTGGCTTCACCGGACGCGCTCGGGTCACCGATGCCGATGGTGTGAATGATCACGCCTTTGTTCGCGGCCATTTCAGCGGCGTGATCCGGGGTGATCGCGCTGCTGGTGTCATTGCCGTCAGTGAGCAGGATCAGTACTTTTTCCTGCTCGTGGGCCTTGTCCAGCAGCTTCAGGCTCAATCCGATGGCGTCGCCAATCGCGGTGTTGGGGCCGGCCATGCCGATACCGGTGTCGGCCAGCAACAGCGAGAGGCTGGCGTGGTCGAGGGTCAGCGGCGCCTGCGGGTAGGCGCCGGTGCCAAACACGATCAGACCGAGGCGGTCGTCCTTGCGCTTGTCGATAAAGCCTTGCACCACCTCTTTGACGGCGGCGAGGCGATTGATCTTTTCACCGTTGGCGTTGGTGAAATCTTCGGTTTCCATTGACTGCGAGAGGTCGATGGCAAGCATCAGGTCGCGCACCGGTTGTTGCCGTTCGATCGGTTTCTCCACAAATACCGGGCGTGCGGCGGCCAGCAGAATCAATGCCCAGACGAGGACGTTCAACAGCAATTGCCAGTGATTGCGGCGGTTGCCGACGATGCCCGGCGCTTCACCGACCGCGCGACTCATGGCTGCGAAAAACGGTACGCGCACGGCGCTGCGGGCCTCGTTGTAGGCGGGCAGATAGCGGTAAGCCAGCCAAGGCAGCGGCAGCAGGAGCAACAGCCAGGGGTAATCAAGCTGCCACATGGTGATGCTCCATCCACGATTGGCAGGTGTCGAACAATGCCTGACGTTGCGGCGCGGGGAGGGCGCGCAGGGCGTCGTCGGGGGCGTAGGCGAGTTGTGCGAGTTGTTCGCTGAAGCCGGCCGGCAGCGGCTTCTTGCTGTGTTGCTGCAAAAAGACTTGCCAATCCTCCCGGCCAAGCACCGCAGGACCCTGTGGGAGCGAGCCTGCTCGCGAAGGCTGTGGCCCAGACACCATAGATGTTGAATGTGCCGGCCTCTTCGCGAGCAGGCTCGCTCCCACATTAATCGGGTTCCAGCACGGGGATTGTGTCGGCATTGAGAGGGCGACGCGTTTGAGCAGCTCCGGCAATTCGCGCAAGGCATTGAGGTCATCGCTGCGACCACGCAATTGCGCCAGACGCGCCAGGCCTTCACGCCGATAGGTGTCTCTTCTCCATTGCCGATAACGGCGGATACCGATCAGCAACGCGGCCAATATCAAAAGGGCGAGCAACACCCACCAACCCCACGTCTGCGGCGCATAGCTGACCGGCGCCGGCAGGCCCAGCTCTTTAAGCTGTTCGATGCTGGGGATCTGCGGATTCACCGTTTTGCTCCGGCACTTTTACCCAGCTCGGCGCGCAGTTGTGCGTGGGCCTCTTCGGCGGTGCTGAACATCATCAACGGCACCTGACTGCGGCGCAGCAGGGTGGCGACGTCCTTTAGCCGGCCGCTGAGGAAATCCCCCAAGGGCTGGTGCACATTGCGTTTTTCTACCGCCAATTCGACCTGCAACTCGCCTTGAGTGATCAGCAGGCGGCCATTGTTCGGCAGCTTCATCGCCAAGGGGTCATAGACCTGCAACGCGATGACATCGTTGTGCGCTGACAGCTGTCGCATCAGTTGCAAGGTACGTTCGCCGGCCCCGGCAAAGTCGCTGACGATGCAGATCAAATGATCATGTCCGGCCAGGGCGAGGCAGCGTTGCAAAACCTTGTCCAGTTGGTCTTCGTCTTCGGCGTCGGGATTGGCCGCGCTCAGTGCCCGATTCTGTTCAGCGATGCGGTTGAGCAAGGCTTCCACACGTTTACGGCTGCGCAGCGGCGCCACGCTGTCGATTCGCTGATCGTTGAACACCAGCCCGCCGACCCGGTCGCCGGCGTTGAACACCATCCATGCCGCCAACGCTGCGAGTTCGGCGCCGAGGGCGGATTTGAAGCTGCGTTGTGAGCCGAAAAACATCGACATGCGCTGATCAACGACGATCAACGCCGGGCGGTCGCGCTCTTCAGTGAATGTACGCACCACCGGTTTGCCGGTGCGCAGCGAGGCGC
This sequence comes from Pseudomonas sp. TNT2022 ID642, assembly GCF_028656995.1. Lineage (NCBI taxonomy): Bacteria > Pseudomonadati > Pseudomonadota > Gammaproteobacteria > Pseudomonadales > Pseudomonadaceae > Pseudomonas > Pseudomonas sp. TNT2022 ID642. The sequence continues at coordinate 138,048 of NZ_JAMDGW010000011.1, forward strand.
GCCAGTCGAGGTGACGCAAATCATCGCCCGGCTGATAGCGACGCAGCTCATCGAAATTCAAGCCACGCCCGCGCAGGCGCGAAGCATGGTTGCCGGCGAGGATGCTGCCCCGCGGCTGTCGTGCGAGAAAACTCAGGTCACGGGCCTTGAACTCCAACGCCATCAATTGCGCGAGAGAGACGTAGACCAGACCTTCGTCGTTCATGCCGGAATCGCCACTTTGTCGAGAATCCGGTCGAGCACCTGATCGGCACTGACGCCGTCGGCCACCGCGTCGTAGCTCAATTGCAGGCGATGGCGCAGAACCGGATGCACCACCGCGCGCACGTTGTCCGGCGAAACAAAGTCCTGACCCTGCAACCACGCATCGGCACGCGCGCAGCGATCCAGACCAATGCCGCCGCGTGGACTGGCGCCGATGGCAATCCAGCGCGCGAGGTCTGCGTCGTAGTCGGCGGGATGGCGGGTGGCGTTGATCAGGTCGATCAGGTAGCTGTCGATGGCCGGAGAGACATGTACCGCGCTGACTTCTTTGCGCGCGGCGAAGATCACGTCCTGCGGCAGGCTGAAACCCTTGGCGGGCGTGGTGCTGGCGCCCTGAGCGAACTCTTCGTTGCGCAGCAGGCGCAGCACCTGACTTTCGTTTTCCGCGCTCGGGTAGTCGAGCAGGACTTTCATCAGAAAACGGTCCATCTGCGCTTCCGGCAGCGGATAGGTACCTTCCTGTTCGATCGGGTTTTGCGTCGCCACCACAATAAACAGGTCGGGCAGGGCATGGCTGTTGCCGGCCACCGTAATCTGGCGTTCTTCCATGGCCTCAAGCAACGCCGCTTGCACCTTGGCCGGCGCGCGGTTGATCTCGTCGGCGAGGATCAGGTTGCCGAACAGCGGCCCCGGCTGGAAGCGGATTTCGTTTTTGCCTTCGACCTGATGCAGCACCTCGGCCCCGGTGATGTCCGACGGCAGTAGATCCGGGGTGAACTGGATGCGGCTCATCTTCGCGTCGAGGTGTTTGGCCAGTGCTTTGACCGTGCGGGTCTTGGCCAGCCCCGGCAGACTTTCCAGCAGCAAGTGACCGTTGGCCAACAGGCCGAGGAGGATCTGGCGGATCACCTGATCCTGACCGAGTACGGCTTCGGCGATGCTGGCTTGCAGGGCATTGAGGTCGGTAAGCGCAGTCATAGGGGCAGTCCTTTGTGTCCGGTCTAGAAAAAGGCCAGGGTCAGATTGACGCTGAAGCCGTTGCCTTCAGGGCGGTTCTTGGTATCGAACTCCGGCACCCAGCGCGCACTGATATTGGCTTGCGCATCGGCAAATTTACCGGCCCAGCCGATCACCGGGCCGGCGCCCACCGAGCGTCCGCGATAGCCATTGAACGTGTCGGCGGTCTGGCCTTTGTCATCGGTGAGTTGCTGGATGTAGCCGGCCGCAATACCCGCGCTCCAGCCATTGCCAAAACCATGGGTCCACAGCGCGTCGAGGGTGAAGATGTTGCCGTTGCGATAGTCGGTGGCGTCGTTCTCGGTATAGAACTCAAGACCGCTGGACAGCGTGAGTTCGCCGCCCTTGCCATCCAGATGCGTGAACGCCACCGTTGGCATGAAGGTGTAGTTGTTCTGTCCCGGGTTGGCCAGGCGATCCTTGTTGTAGGCACCGGTTGGCACGTAGATCGGCAGCGAAAACGAGATGTGGTTCAGCTTATCGAAGTGGTAGCCGGCGGCAATCGGCGTGATCAACGCGTCGGCGAATTGCGTACCTGAGTCACTGTCCCCCAACGTCCGTCCGCGCGGGCCGGTGATGCTGGCTTTGATGTCGGTGTATTGCACGGGAATGCCCACGGCCGAGGCGTAATTCCAGCGGCCCTTGCCGGTGTCCCAGACATGAGTGAAGTTGGCCATGGTGTAGGAGACTTTCATGTCGATCCCGCCGCTGACTGCGCCGGAAATCGGTGCACCGCTACTGCCCTTGAGCGAGCCGTCGTACCAGATGCTGGTGAGCGACATGACCCAGCCCGGCTCGGGTGGGACGATCCCGGCATTGGAAAACACCTGTTGACCGGTGATCGGTCGGCCGACGCCGCCCTCTGCTGCGTAAAGCAGAGGACTGCCGATCATGCACAGCGCCAACAGCGGGCGCACTACATTGGGCTTGATCATCAAAAACTCCGCTTATTGTTTTGAAAGGGTCGGGTTGAGCAACGGCATTTTCCATTCACCACTGGCGACTTCTGGTTTCGGCAGATAAAGACGCAAGATGCCGTAGAACGGCCCGTTCGGCGCTGGCAGCCAGTTGGCCTGTTTGTCTTTGCCGGGATTGCTGTGCTGGACATAGAGGGTCAAGCCACCGTCGGCGTCGAGCGCGAGATCCGGCAGCATTCGCGAGTTGATCAGGTAGCGATTCAACGGATTGGCCACCAACAGTTTGGTTTTGCCGTCGTACATCGTCAGCGACCAGAACGCGTCCGCCGGGGGCAGGGCGCCCCTGTCGAAATGCAGGGTGTAATCGTGTTTCGAGGCGTCGGCTGGCTGACCGTCCTTGTCGACGAAATAGCCGATGTAATTCGCTTCTTCAGCGGAGTTGCCAAAGATGCCCATGTTGGCGCCGGCGTAGCGGTACAGGTAATTGCCCTTGAGGTGATCGCGGGTGCCGAAGAAATCCCCGCTGGTCACTTGATGGGTGTCGACCTTGTCTTTTTTGAACGCGGCAAATTCGGCTTTGGCATCGCTGATGCCGTCTTCGAGCGCTTTGCGTTGCTCGACGGAGAGTTTCTTCAGGTCGAACGGCTGGCCGGCGCCGATGCCGATTGTGCTGAAGCGTGCGAGCAGATCCTTCTCGACATCCTGCGGCGGCGTGAATGCCAGCATGAAATTCAGGTAACGAAACAGGTCCGGGGTTTCGCTCATGGTCGGCGTCGGTTTCGGCCAGCTGACCTTGGGTGCCGGCGCCGGGGCTTTTTGTTTGACGTACTGACTGAGGGTTTCGACCTTGTAGCCTTTCTGGATCTGCTTGACCTTGGCCAGGTCCTTTTCATCGAACAACTGCGTGCGGTACAGCGCGTAGGTGATGTTGCTTTCGCTGCGCAGCAGGCGGTCGATGTTGACCGGTTGCTGACCTTGCCAGTCAGGCCCGGCAATCATGAAATGACCACCGTTGTTACCCGTGCTCCGCGTGCCCAGATAAGCGAAGTTCTGCGTGTAGGCGTCGATCAGCTGCACCGAGTAATAACGGTGTTCTTCGATCGGCGGCAGGGTCAGGATCAGCGGCTCGGTGCGCAAGTCCATCCAGACGAAGGAGTAGGGTGTGTCGGCGTTGGGCGTGACAAACGCAGTGTCTTTGGCGGTGAATGCTTTGGCAGTGTTGCCGATCTGGTTCAGCGGGGCCTTGTAGTTGGGGCTTTTACTGTCGATGGCCTGGGTGTAGAGGGTTTTGTACATCTCGACCACCGGGAAACCGTAGAGGTACGCGTCCTTGGCGATACTGCGCGCTTCCTGCAGGTCGGCAGGGAAATCCTGGGCGCCGACGCCGCAACTGACAAACATCGTCATCAAGCTGAAACCGGCGGCTTTGAGGGTTGCGTGCATAGCGAATTCCTTATTTGCCGAACGTCACGTTAAGACCGGCATAGAGGGTGAACTGCGGTAGGCCATCGCCCTTGCGGTCGGCCGTCCACTGCGGCTCGACGAAGGCGTTGAGAATATTGCTGCCGGACTTCCAGGCTTTGCCGAAACCTAGGCCGATCGGGATGTAGTGCGTGTCGTTTTTCAGGTCGAAAGTCCAGGTGCCGGTGGAGCGCAGATACCAGCCTTTTTCCAGGTTATGGATGATGAAGGGCTGCAGGGTTGCGCTTTCGACATGGGGGCGATCGTTGTCGCCGGCAAACGAGCTTTGGTACTGCACCAGCGCGCCGAGCAGGCCGCGTGGTGAGGCATCGATAGCCACCGCAGCCAGACCCCCTTGCCACTTCCCGGTGCCGAGTTCGTCCTGTTCGGCGGTCGGCGCGGTGATCAACGGGCCTACGCCCAGTTGCACGCCTTCGGATTTAAGAATGAAAATATCGAACAGGTTCAGATCGCCGATGCCGGTGCTGTAACCCTTGTGCGGATCGGGGCGGGTGCTGATCGGCAGTGTCGCGCGGACCAGTTGCGGCACGCCGATGAAATCGTTCGGGGCAATCGGCAGGGTGCCGCGCAGCAACACGTCATTGGTGTGCGCGTTGCTGTCGTAAAGCTTAGGGGTGTAGTAATCCTGCAGATTCGCGCCGGGGGCGATGTTCAACGGGTTGTTGCTCTTGTTCGAGTCCTCGGCGTTATCCGCCTGCGCGCAACACGCAGCCGCCAGCGAACTCGCCAGAAAAAGAGTCTTCCCCACTCGATTGAACATCATCCCCGATTCCCTGGTGGCTTTTGGATACTTGGCACTTCGCGGCCGTTACTGCGTAATCCCTTTCTTATCAAGCCTGTAGGACACGTCTGAATGACGCTAGCAGCTAATCGGGAGTTAGCCAGGCGAATGGATTAATTCTTTGGTTTTGTGTACGGGGTCACAGGTGATTGTGTACCAACTATTCCATTGCTTACGGTGTAGGAGCTGTCGAGTGAAACGAGGCTGCGATCTTTTGATCTTGTTTTTTAAATGCAAAATCAAAAGATCGTCCGATCGCGGCCCGAGCCTTCGGCAGCTCCTACCTGTGCGTATTTCAATTCGGGATGTTTAAAGGTTGTTTTGAATTTGCGGAACGTTCCCACAAGGTTTTCAGGTTGTCCGTCGGACGTCGGGTCTCTAGCCTGTGTTCGTCGCTGCCAAATCAGCGACCGGGACTGGAAACCCCGACGGGTATTAGTGGCGCGTACACGCCTTTCATAACGTATCCTTGCGCACTTCGAATGTGTGCAGTCCGTTATGGCGGCTGTGCGCGGGAGACCTTCGGGTCGACCGGGTCGCCGCTGCCCGGGTTTCCAACCTGCGTACAGCTGCCACCTCTTCGTCCGGAAACCGAATGGGACAGCTCCAACTTTCAGCGGAGTTACACCATGAAAAAACCAACACCCAATCCCCCAGAATCAGACGCCGACAGCACATCCCCCTACGCCTCGGTCGACAGTAAAAAACTCCACGAAGCCGCCGACCGCGCCCTCGACTACTACCTCAATCCCGCCGCCCGCATCATGTCCAGCGCCAACGAGCCGGAACCCATGTACCTCGCCAATCCCAGGTACAACACCGAATCTCTTCTAGCCAACGCCAGCGAAACCCTCGGCTCGGCCAGCGAAATGCTGATGAATTTCGCCGCATCGCTGGAAACCTCACAGCGCAAGACTGCACTGGGGATCGCACAGGTCGTCATGCTGGGGGAACTGGCCGTCAACCAAGCCCTCGATCACGTCGAACTCAAAAACTGATCGCTCTTGAATGATCATTCCCACGCTCTGCGTGGGAATGCGGCCCTTGACGCTCTGCGTCAAATTCGCAAGCTGGAACGCGGAGCGTCCCTTGAATCACGGTCGGGCATAACCGTGACAATTGCAGGAGCAAAGGTTTGATAAGGAAGATGGTTACAAACAGGCGGATTAGCCTATGGCTGGTGGCAGTTTTATCCGTCAATGCGGTCTTTTTGGCTTTTCTGATTTTTGGTGATATCGGGAAAGGGCACGACAGGAAAATGATCAAAACCAAAGAGCCGTTGCTGATTGAAGGGCCAAATGGCGACGAGAACTACTATGTTCTGCCTTTGGGCACTACGCTTTATCACGATAAAAGCTTTCGTGAAGGGCATGACCGTTATGTGGTGTATCTCAACCATAAAGGCGCAATTGCACACGAAGAAGTAACCATGAGGCCTGAGTATGGCGGTTCATTTATCGATCCGCTCTGGCTGGACAATGTTGATGAGGAAACCTTGAAAGAAACTTTCAAACGTTTTCCGCTTTCCAGAACAGATGTCGCCGCTGCGATCAAGGCCAATGAAATAACCAAGGATGATCTGGCTGACATCATCCGCACTATGCCCGACTGATCGGTTCCATAGCTGTCGAGTGAAACGACGCTGCGATCTTTTGATCTTGTGTTTTAAGAACAGAATCAAAAGATCGCAGCCTTCGGCAGCTCCTACATGGGGATATCTGGTTCAGCTGTTTTTCTTGGCTTGTTCGCGAACGCGTTCTTCTTGCGCACGCGCTTCGGGGGTGAACTCGGCGCCGAAGTCTTCGGCAGAAAAAATCTGGCGGATTTCAATATCAGAATCGCCTGACATTGGGTTAGGGCAGCGCTTCACCCATTCGATGGCTTCTTCTTTGGATTTCACTTCCCAGATCCAGTAACCGGCCACCAGTTCTTTGGTCTCGATGAACGGCCCGTCGATGACCGTGCGTTTGTCACCGGAGAAATGTACGCGCGCGCCTTTGCTGCTCGGGTGCAGGCCGTCGGCATCGATGAGAATGCCGGCCTTGACCAGTTCTTCGTTGAAGTTGCCCATCGCGGTGATCAGCTCTTCACTGGGCATGATGCCGGCTTCCGAGTCGACGCTGGCTTTTACAAGGATCATGAAGCGCATGGCGGTTACTCCGTGGATTGTGGGGATTCGTTGTTTAGTCGAACGAGCCAGCGGTGAATCGACAGGGTCTCTGAATAAAAGACCAGTAACACCACAGAATCCAATGTGGGAGCGAGCCTGCTCGCGAAGAGGTCGTCACATTCAACATTTATGCTGACTGATCCAGCGCCTTCGCGAGCAGGCTCGCTCCCACATGGGGAATTGCGCTGGTTTTGTATACAATTTTTCAGGCAGGCACCCAACAATTTCGAAACAGGGCATAGGTCGTCGGACAATTTCGTGGTTAACTTCGGCCTCTTGCATGCTTTCCAATCAAAACATCAGAAGGACTCAAGTCATGGCTCAAGTCACCCTTAAAGGCAATCTGGTTCAAGTCAATGGCCAGTTGCCACAAGCCGGTTCCAAGGCGCCAGCCTTTTCTCTGGTTGCCGGCAATCTGTCCGACGTCACCCTGAAAGACTTTGCCGGCAAGCGCAAAGTGCTGAACATCTTCCCAAGCGTCGACACCCCGACCTGCGCCACTTCCGTGCGCAAGTTCAACGCTCAGGCCAACGACATCAGCAACACCGTGGTGCTGTGCATCTCGGCTGACCTGCCGTTCGCTCAAGCGCGTTTCTGCGGCGCCGAAGGTCTGGAAAACGTCCAGAACCTGTCGACCCTGCGCGGTGCCGAGTTCATCGAAAACTACGGTGTGGCCATCGCTGACGGCCCGCTGAAAGGTCTGACCGCCCGTGCCGTCGTGGTTCTGGACGAAAACGACAATGTTCTGCACAGCGAACTGGTCAAGGAAATCGCTGAAGAGCCTAACTACGACGCCGCTCTGGCCGTATTGAAGTAAGCTCTGCCACAAAGCTTTTACAATTGTTAACGGCCTGGCCCTGTCCAGGCCGTTTTCATTTGTGTATCAGTGTTTTGCCTCACACCTTGAAACGTAAGGTGTAAGTAAATTGCCGGTAAAGCTGCTTTGCTAATTCCCCATCAGTGCTTATCGTTCAGCCTCCCGTAAAAGAAGCCCACGCGCCCAATGGTTAATCACTCCATGCAATCGTCCCCCCGTAACTCCCGTCGCTGGCTGATCAGCCTGCTTGTCCTGTTGGTGATCGCCGTCCTGTGCTGGAAATTCTGGCCCGCCGGTTCAGCCCACAAGGAGGGCGCAGACAAGGCTGCGGCCGGGCACACCGGGCGTTCGGGAATGATGCGGCCGGGCTTCGGTGGCGGCGCCGGGCCAATTCCGGTGCGCGTGGCTCCGGCGGTTACCGGTGATTTCCCGCTGTATTACAAGGCGCTGGGTACGGTGACCGCGCTCAACACCATCAATGTGCGCAGCCGGGTGGGCGGCGAGCTGGTCAAGATCAATTTCGAAGAAGGCCAGATGGTCAAGGCCGGCGACCTGTTGGCCGAGATTGATCCACGACCGTACCAGAACGCCTTGCTGCAGGCCGAAGGCACCTTGCTGCAGAATCAGGCGCAATTGAAAAACGCTCAGGTCGATGTCGAGCGTTATCGTGGTCTGTACAAAGAGGACAGCATCGCCAAACAGACGCTGGACACCGCCGAAGCACTGGTCGGTCAGTATCTGGGCACGGTCAAGACCAATCAGGCCGCGGTCAACGATGCCAAGCTCAATCTCGAATTCACCAAGATCCGTGCACCGATTGCCGGCCGCGTCGGTCTGCGTCAGGTCGACGTCGGTAACCTTGTCACCGCCAATGACACCACGTTCCTCGCTGTTATCACTCAGACGCAACCGATCAGCGTCGCTTTCACCCTGCCGGAAAATAGCCTGGAAACCGTGCTCGCCCGTTATCGCAGTGGCGCCAAGCTGCCAGCCGAAGCGTGGGATCGCGGCGACACCAAACTGCAAGCCACCGGCGTGCTGCAAAGCCTCGACAACCAGATCGACGTCGCCACCGGCACCCTGAAGTTCAAGGCCCGCTACGAAAACCGCGATCAGGCGCTGTTCCCCAACCAGTTCGTCAACGTGCACTTGCTGGCTGACACACTGAAAGGCGTAGTGCTGGCACCGTCAGCGGCCATCCAGTTCGGTACCAACGGCACCTTCGTTTATGCGCTGGACGGCGACAAGAAAGTCACCATTCGCCAATTGAAGATTGGCGCCAGTGATGGCGAAAACACCGTGGTCACCGAAGGCCTGGCTGCCGGCGACCGCGTGGTGCTGGAAGGTACTGACCGTCTGAAGGAGGGCAGTGAAGTGGAAGTGGTCAACGACAGCAATCAAGTGCCGACCACCCCGACCGAACACCTGCAAGGCAAATCTGCCGCCACCCCGATTGACGCTGCTGTCACCGACAAGGCCAAGAAGGGCGCATGAACATTTCGCGGCTGTTCATCCTCCGACCGGTAGCCACCACCCTGAGCATGCTGGCCATTGTTCTGGCCGGCCTGATCGCTTACCGCTTGCTGCCGGTGTCGGCGCTGCCACAGGTCGATTACCCGACCATCCGCGTCATGACCCTGTATCCCGGCGCCAGCCCGGACGTGATGACCAGTGCCGTGACTGCACCGCTCGAGCGGCAGTTCGGGCAGATGCCGGGCCTGACGCAAATGGCCTCGACCAGTTCCGGCGGTGCGTCGGTGCTGACGTTGCGTTTCAGTCTCGACATCAACATGGACGTCGCCGAACAGCAGGTGCAAGCCGCGATCAACGCCGCGACCAACCTGCTGCCGACCGATTTGCCGGCACCGCCGGTGTACAACAAGGTCAACCCGGCGGACACCCCGGTATTGACCCTGGCCATCACTTCCAAAACCATGCTGCTGCCCAAGCTCAATGACCTGGTCGATACGCGCATGGCGCAGAAAATCGCCCAGATCAGCGGCGTCGGCATGGTCAGCATTGCCGGTGGTCAGCGTCAGGCCGTGCGTATCAAGGTCAACCCTGAGGCGCTGGCGGCCAACAGCCTCAACCTGTCGGACGTGCGCACCCTGATCGGCGCCTCCAACGTCAATCAGCCGAAAGGCAACTTCGACGGCCCGACGCGGGTGTCGATGCTCGATGCCAACGACCAACTGACCTCGCCCGAGGACTACGCCAACCTGATTCTCGCCTACAAAAACGGTGCGCCGTTGCGACTCAAGGACGTGGCGGAAATCGTCGATGGCGCCGAAAACGAACGCCTCGCTGCGTGGGCCAACCTGAATCAGGCCGTGTTGCTGAACATCCAGCGGCAGCCGGGTGCCAACGTGATCGAGGTGGTCGACCGCATCAAGGCGCTGCTGCCGAGCATCACCGATAACCTGCCGGCCGGCCTCGAAGTAACGGTGCTGACCGACCGCACGCAGACCATCCGCGCCTCGGTCACCGACGTACAACACGAATTGCTCATCGCCATCGCCCTGGTGGTGATGGTGACCTTCCTGTTCCTGCGTCGCGCCAGTGCCACGATTATTCCGTCGGTGGCCGTGCCGCTGTCGCTGATCGGCACCTTCGGCGTGATGTATCTGGCCGGGTTCTCGGTCAACAACCTGACCCTGATGGCCCTGACCATCGCCACCGGTTTCGTCGTCGACGATGCGATCGTCATGCTGGAGAACATTTCGCGCTTCATCGAAGAAGGCGACAGCCCGATGCAGGCCGCGCTCAAAGGCGCCAAACAGATCGGCTTCACCCTGATCTCCCTGACGCTGTCGCTGATTGCGGTACTGATTCCGCTGCTGTTCATGGCCGATGTCGTCGGGCGCTTGTTCCGCGAATTCGCCATCACCCTGGCGGTAGCGATCCTGATTTCGCTGGTGGTCTCGCTGACCCTGACGCCGATGATGTGCGCGCGTCTGCTCAAGCGTGAACCGGAAGCACATGAGCAAGGCCGTTTCTACCGGGCCAGCGGTGCTGTCATCGACTGGATGATCGCCGAATATGGGCGGATGCTGCGCTGGGTGCTCAAGCACCAGCCACTGACCTTGCTGGTGGCTATCGGCACACTGGCGTTGACCGTGTTCCTCTATATGGTCGTGCCGAAAGGCTTCTTTCCGGTACAGGACACGGGGGTGATTCAGGGTATTTCCGAAGCACCACAGTCGATTTCCTTTGCGGCCATGGGCGAGCGGCAACAGGCGCTGGCGAAAGTCATTCTCGAAGATCCGGCGGTACAGAGCCTGTCGTCCTACATCGGTGTCGACGGCGATAACGCCACGCTCAACAGCGGGCGCTTGCTGATCAACCTCAAGCCCCATGGTGAGCGTGATCTGTCGGCCACTGAAGTGATCGCGCGTCTGCAACCGCAACTGGACAAACTGGTCGGCATTCGCCTGTTCATGCAGCCGGTGCAGGACCTGACCATCGAAGACCGTGTCAGCCGCACCCAATATCAGTTCAGCATGTCGTCGCCGGACTCCGAACTGCTCAGTCAATGGAGCGGCCGTCTGGTCGAAGCGCTGGCACAACGTCCGGAACTGACCGACGTTGCCAGTGATTTGCAGGACAAGGGCTTGCAGGTCTATCTGGTGATCGACCGCGATGCCGCGTCACGCCTCGGCGTCTCGGTGGCGAACATCACCGACGCGCTGTACGACGCCTTCGGCCAGCGGCAGATCTCGACCATTTACACCCAGGCCAGCCAGTACCGCGTAGTGCTGCAAGCCCAGGCCGGGGAGAAGATCGGCCCGCAGGCGCTGGACCAGATTCATGTGAAGACCACTGACGGCGCACAGGTACGCCTGTCGAGTCTGGCCCATGTCGAAGAGCGGCAGGCGCAACTGGCGATCACCCATATCGGCCAGTTCCCGGCGGTGATGATGTCGTTCAACCTGGCGCCCGGTGTGGCGCTGGGGCATGCGGTCGACATCATCGAACAGGTGCAGCAGGACATCGGCATGCCGGTCGGCGTGCAGACCCAGTTCCAGGGCGCGGCCGAAGCGTTCCAGGCCTCGCTGTCGAGCACCTTGCTGCTGATCCTGGCGGCGGTGGTGACCATGTACATCGTGCTGGGCGTGCTCTACGAGAGCTATATTCACCCGATCACCATTCTCTCGACTTTGCCGTCGGCGGCGGTCGGCGCGTTGCTGGCGCTGCTGCTCAGTGGCAATGACCTGGGCATGATCGCGATCATCGGCATCATCCTGCTGATCGGTATCGTGAAAAAGAACGCGATCATGATGATCGACTTTGCCCTCGATGCTGAACGCACCCAAGGCATGGCGCCGGAGCAGGCGATTTATCAGGCGGCACTGTTGCGCTTCCGGCCAATCCTCATGACCACGCTGGCGGCGCTGTTTGGTGCGGTGCCGTTGATGCTCGCCACCGGTTCCGGGGCTGAATTGCGTCAGCCGCTGGGTCTGGTGATGGTCGGCGGTCTGCTGGTGAGTCAGGTGCTGACGCTGTTCACCACGCCGGTGATCTATCTGTATTTCGACCGCCTCGGTCGACGCTTTGGCAAGACCAATGCTGACACTGAAGAGGTGCCGGTATGACTGTCCATACACATAACCCCTGTAGGAGTGAGCCTGCTCGCGATGAGGCCGTCACATTCAATATCAGTGGAGGCAGACACACCGCTATCGCGAGCAGGCTCACTCCTACAGGGGATGGGTGTGAACTCGGAGTTTGTGGTCAATGAACCTCTCCGGTCCTTTCATCAAGCGTCCCGTGGCGACGATGCTGCTGAGCCTGGCGATCATGCTGCTCGGCGGTGTCAGCTTCGGTCTGTTGCCGGTTTCGCCATTGCCGCAAATGGATTTCCCGGTGATCGTCGTGCAGGCCAGTCTGCCCGGTGCCAGTCCGGAGGTCATGGCCTCTACCGTGGCGACGCCGCTGGAGCGCTCGTTCGGCGCGATCGCCGGCGTCAACACCATGAGCAGCCGCTCCAGTCAGGGTTCGACCCGGGTCATTCTGCAGTTTGACCTCGACCGCGATATCAACGGTGCCGCGCGGGAAGTGCAGGCGGCGATCAACGCCTCGCGCAACCTGTTGCCGAGCGGTATGCGCAGCATGCCGACCTACAAGAAGGTCAACCCGTCGCAGGCGCCGATCATGGTGCTGTCGCTGACCTCGGACGTGCTGGAAAAAGGCCAGCTCTACGATTTGGCTTCGACCATTTTGTCCCAGAGCCTTTCGCAAGTGCAGGGCGTCGGCGAAGTGCAGATCGGTGGCAGTTCGCTGCCGGCGGTACGCATCGAACTCGAACCGCAGGCACTGAACCAGTACGGCGTAGCGCTCGACGATGTGCGCAAGACCATCGCCGATGCCAACGTGCGCCGGCCCAAGGGTTCGGTCGAGGACGGCCAGCGCTTGTGGCAGATCCAGGCCAATGACCAGCTGGAAAAAGCCAAGGATTACGAATCACTGATCATCCACTATGCCGACGGCGCCGCGCTGCGCCTCAAGGACGTGGCCAAGGTCAGTGACGGCGTCGAAGACCGCTACAACAGTGGTTTCTTCAACGATGACGCGGCCGTGCTGCTGGTGATCAACCGTCAGGCCGGCGCGAACATCATCGAGACGGTCAACGAGATCAAGGCACAGTTGCCGGCACTGCAAGCGGTGTTGCCGGCCAGCGTGAAGCTGAATCTGGCCATGGACCGCTCGCCGGTGATCAAGGCAACGTTGCATGAAGCCGAAATGACGCTGCTGATTGCCGTGGCGCTGGTGATTCTGGTGGTGTTCCTGTTTCTCGGTAACTTCCGCGCCTCGCTGATTCCGACATTGGCCGTGCCGGTGTCGCTGGTCGGCACCTTTGCGGTGATGTACCTCTACGGTTTCTCGCTGAACAACCTGTCGCTGATGGCGCTGATTCTCGCCACCGGCCTAGTGGTGGACGACGCCATTGTTGTACTGGAGAACATCTCGCGGCATATCGACGAGGGCGTCAAACCGATGCAGGCCGCGTACCTCGGGGCCAAGGAAGTCGGTTTTACCTTGCTGTCGATGAACGTTTCGCTGGTCGCAGTGTTCCTGTCGATTCTGTTTATGGGCGGCATCGTCGAGAGCCTGTTCCGTGAGTTTTCCATCACCTTGGCGGCGGCCATCGTCGTGTCGCTGGTGGTTTCGCTGACGCTGACACCGATGCTCTGCGCCCGTTGGCTGAAGCCACACACGCCGGGGCAGGAAAATCGCCTGCAACGCTGGAGCCGCCGCACCAACGACTGGATGGTCGGCAAATACGCCACCAGCCTCGACTGGGTGTTGCGCCACCGGCGCCTGACGTTGCTCAGCCTGCTGATCACCGTCGCGGTCAACGTTGCGCTGTATGTAGTGGTGCCGAAAACCTTTATGCCACAGCAGGACACGGGCCAATTGATCGGTTTCGTACGCGGCGACGACGGCCTGTCGTTCAGTGTGATGCAGCCGAAAATGGAAATCTTCCGCCGCGCCGTGCTCAAGGACGAAGCGGTGGAAAGTGTTGCCGGGTTCATTGGCGGCACCAACGGCACCAATAACGCCTTCATGCTGGTACGTCTGAAGCCAATCAAGGAACGCCAGCTCAACGCGCAGAAAGTCATCGAACGCCTGCGCAAGGAAATGCCCAAGGTCCCCGGTGCGCAATTGATGCTGATGGCCGATCAGGACCTGCAATTCGGCGGCGGCCGCGAACAGACTACCTCGCAGTACAGCTACATCCTGCAAAGTGGCGATCTGGGTGAGTTACGCAAGTGGTATCCAAAAGTGGTTGCCGCGTTAAGGGCGTTGCCTGAGCTGACCGCGATCGACGCGCGCGAAGGCAAGGGTGCCCAGCAAGTGACGTTGATCGTCGACCGCGATCAGGCCAAGCGCCTGGGGATCGACATGGACATGGTTACCTCGGTGTTGAACAACGCCTACAGCCAGCGGCAGATTTCGACGATCTATGACAGCCTCAACCAGTATCAGGTGGTGATGGAGGTCAATCCGAAATACGCCCAGGACCCGGTGACGCTCAAGCAGGTTCAGGTGATCACCGCTGACGGTGCGCGGGTGCCGCTGTCGACGATCGCTCATTATGAGAGCAGCCTGGAAGATGACCGCGTCAGCCACGAAGGCCAGTTCGCCTCCGAAGACATTTCCTTCGACATGGCCGAAGGCGTGACGGTGGAGCAGGGCAGTGCCGCCATCGAACGGGCGATTGCCAAGTTGGGTCTGCCGGAAGATGTCATCGCGAAAATGGCCGGTACCGCCGACGCTTTTGCCGCGACGCAGAAGAGCCAGCCGTTCATGATTCTGGGGGCGCTGTTGGCGGTGTATCTGGTGTTGGGCGTGCTGTATGAAAGCTACATCCATCCGCTGACGATCCTGTCGACCCTGCCGTCGGCCGGTGTTGGCGCGTTGCTGTCGATCTATGCGCTGGGCGGCGAGTTCAGCCTGATCTCGTTGCTCGGGTTGTTCCTGCTGATTGGCGTGGTGAAGAAAAACGCCATTCTGATGATCGACCTCGCGTTGCAATTGGAACGCCATCAAGGTCTGTCGCCGCTGGAGTCGATTCGCAGTGCCTGTCTGCAACGTCTGCGGCCGATTCTGATGACCACCCTGGCGGCGATTCTCGGTGCCTTGCCGTTGCTGCTCGGCCGGGCCGAGGGTGCGGAAATGCGCCAGCCGCTGGGCCTGACCATCATCGGCGGGCTGATTTTCAGCCAGGTGCTGACGCTTTACACCACACCTGTGGTTTACCTCTATCTCGACAAGCTGCGCCATCGTTTCAATAAATGGCGTGGCGTGCGCACTGACGCTGCTCTGGAAACTCCGCTATGACTGACCGTTCGCTTTTCAATCTGGCCACCGTTCGAGGCTCGCGTCTGCTGAGCCTGTCGCTGTGCGTGGCGATGCTCAGTGCCTGCGCTGTCGGCCCGGACTACCAGCGTCCGCAAACCGCTGAGATCGCTCAGTACAAAGAAGCCGAGGGCTGGACCCAGGCCAACCCCAGCGACTCGCTGGCCCGTGGTGCCTGGTGGGAGTTGTACGGCGATCAACAGCTCAACGGCTTGATCGAGAGACTCAACAATTCCAACCAGACCGTCGCGCAATCTGAAGCCCAGTACCGGCAAGCGCAGGCTTTGGTGCGCAGCGCTCGCGGGGCGTTTTACCCCAGTGTTGACTTGAGCCTGGGCAAGACCCGCTCCAGCCAAGGCACTGGCAGCAGCAGTTCGAGTCTGAGCAGTTCCTCCAGCGGCATCCGCGACACCTACAACGCTGAACTGGGCGTCAGTTGGGAAGCCGATGTCTGGGGCAAGCTGCGCCGTGGACTGGAAGCCGATGAGGCCAGCGCCCAGGCCAGTTTTGCCGATCTGGCGGCCATGCGCCTGAGCCAGCAATCGGAGCTGGTGCAGAACTACCTGCAACTGCGCGTGATCGACCAGCAGAAACGCCTGCTCGAGGCCACGGTCGCCGCCTATGAACGCTCGCTGAAAATGACCCAGAACCAGTACCGCGCCGGGGTTTCCGGGCGCGATGCGGTGGCCCAGGCGCAGACGCAACTGAAAAGTACCCAGGCCGATCTGGTCGACCTGATCTGGCAGCGCGCGCAATTCGAAAATGCGATTGCCGTGCTGACCGGGCAAGCGCCGGCGGATTTCAATATTGCCGAAGTGCAGACCATTCCGAAGTTGCCGCAGGTGCCGTTGAGCCTGCCATCACAGTTGCTGGAGCGCCGCCCGGACATCGCTTCGGCAGAGCGCTCGGTGATTGCCGCCAACGCCAACATCGGCGTGGCCAAAGCCGCGTATTACCCGGATCTGAGCCTGAGTCTGAGCGGCGGCTACAGCAGCAGCACCTCGCAAAACCTGATCAGCCTGCCTAACCGCTTCTGGTCGGTGGGACCGAAACTGGCGTTGCCGCTGTTCGACGGTGGCATTCGTTCGGCAGAAGTTGACCGCACTGAAGCGGTGTACGACCAGACCGTGGCCAAGTACCGCCAGACCGTGCTCGACGGTTTCCGCGAGGTGGAAAACTATCTGGTGCAGCTCAAGGTGTACGAAGACGAAGCAGCGGTGCGCCAGGAAGCACTCGATGCGGCGCGCGACTCCCTGCGTCTGACGGAAAACCAGTACAAGGCCGGGCTGATTGCTTACATCGATGTGGTGGTGGTGCAAGCCACGGCGCTGAGCAACGAGCGCAGCGTGCTGAATATTCTGCAGAGTCGCTTGATTGCTAGCGTGCAGCTGATTGCGGCGCTGGGCGGTGGTTGGGATGGGCAACTGGATGTCAGTGACGCCCAGTAAATCTATCCATGGTCCAGAACCTGTGGGAGCGAGCTTGCTCGCGAAGGCGTCCGAGCAGTCACTGATTGTTGATCGTTCCCACGCTCCGCGTGGGAATGCAGCCCGGGACGCTCCGCGTCCCATCCAGAGCCGAACGCAGAGCGTCCGCTGAGGCATTCCCACGCAGAGCGTGGGAACGATCGGGGTTTTGAGCAAAGCTGTGAACGCTGCGCCAGAGCCTTGTCGGACGATCGAACAAGCGTTTCATCGGGTTGATGGCCAATTGCTTACTTTGTCAGTGCGTTCTTCTGCGCAATCAGTACAATCGCCGCATTTGCCCGACCGAGAATGGACGCAATCCGCGTTGGGTGGCCACGAGAAATCCCATGCTCATCGGTAGTTATTCCTCCACCCTGGTTTTCATTTCGTTGTGCGTGGCGATTCTCGCTTCCTACACCGCGCTCGACCTCACCGGTCGCATTGCCACGGCCAAGGGCCGTGCGGTGCATTTCTGGACCGCCGGCGGTGCGTTTGCCATGGGCATCGGCGTCTGGTCGATGCACTTCATTGGCATGCTCGCCTTCAAGCTGCCGATCGATCTGGGCTACGACATCACTCTGACCGCGCTGTCACTGCTGATCGCGGTGTTGTCCTGCGGGTTTGCCTTGTGGCTGGTCAGCCAGCCAAAACTGCCGATTCTGCAACTGGCGTTCGGCGCGCTGATCATGGGCGCCGGCATCAGTGCCATGCACTACACCGGCATGGCGGCGATGCGCATGACCCCGGGAATCGACTACGACCCGACACTGTTTGGCGCGTCGTTGCTGATCGCCGTCGGTGCGTCGGCGGCGGCGCTGTGGATCGCCTTTCGCCTGCGTCAGCACTCTCCTTATGTGCGCCTGATTCGTGGCGGCGCAGCGATCATCATGGGCATCGCCATTGTCGGCATGCATTACACCGGCATGGCCGCCGCGCAGTTCCCCGACGGCAGTTTCTGTGGCGCCACCGTCAATGGCTTGAAGGGTAATGGCCTCGACAGCCTGGTGTTGATCACCACGCTGGCGGTGCTGTCGATTGCCTTGCTGACCTCGATTCTCGACGCGCGCCTCGAAGCGCGCACCGCTGATCTCGCGCACTCGCTGACCGTGGCCAACCGCGAACTCACCCAATTAGCCCTGCACGACACCCTGACCGGCCTGCCGAACCGCATGCTGCTGGACGACCGGATCAATCAGGCGATGAAAAAGGTCAACGAGCAGGGCGGCTGTTTTGCCTTGATGTTCATCGATCTGGACGGCTTCAAACCGGTCAATGATGCGTTCGGTCATCACATGGGCGATCAGTTGTTGCGCGAAGTCGGTGTGCGTCTGCGTGAAGACTTGCGCAGCCTCGACACACTGGCGCGGATCGGTGGCGATGAGTTCGTGTTGCTGGTGCGTCTGAGCGAACCCAATGATGCGCTGGGGCTGGCGGCACGCCAGGTCGGCCTGATCGCGCAGTCATTCCGCGTCGCCGAACATGACTTGCAGATTTCTGCCAGCGTCGGCATCGCGCTGTACCCGGGCAATGGCCAGACCGCGCAGGAACTGCTGATGAATGCTGACGCGGCGATGTACCACGCCAAGGGCGGCGGCAAAAACGGTTACAGCTTCTTCGATGCGTCGATGAACAACAACGCACGCAAGCAGTTGCAGTTGTTACAGGACCTGCGTGCGGCACTGGAACACAGCCAGTTCAGCTTGCATTACCAGCCCAAGTTCGACGCCGCCAACGGCCGCCCGGTGGGGGCTGAAGCGCTGCTGCGCTGGCAGCACCCGATTCACGGCATGCTGATGCCGGACAAGTTTATCGACCTGGCCGAAAAATCCGGCCTGATCATCCCGATCGGCGACTGGGTGCTCAATGAAGCCTGTCGGCAGATGCGCGAGTGGTTCGTGCTCGGTTACACCGATTGGCGTATCGCCGTGAACCTGTCGGCGTTGCAGTTCTGCCACACCGGGCTGGTGCGCAGCGTGGCCAAGGCCTTGGCCACTCACCACTTGCCGGCCAACAGCCTGACTCTGGAAATCACCGAAACCACGGCCATGAGCGATGCCGATGCAAGCATGACGGTATTGCAGGAGTTGTCGGACATGGGCGTCGACCTGTCGATCGATGACTTCGGCACCGGTTATTCGAGCCTGATGTACCTCAAGCGCTTACCGGCCAATGAGCTGAAGATCGACCGGGGTTTTGTGCGCGATCTGGAGCATGACAGTGACGATGCAGCGATTGTTTCGGCGATCGTTGCGCTGGGTCAGGCGCTCGGTTTGCGCATTGTCGCCGAAGGTGTTGAAACCGGTGTGCAACAGGCGTTTCTGACTGAGCTGGGGTGTGATTCGTTGCAGGGTTATCTGCTGGGGCATCCGATGCCGGCGGACAAATTCATGCAGGATATTGCGCGCAGTCAGGCACTGGTGGCGGTCTGATCGACCGCGTTATCGTTCTTCGCGAGCAGGCTCGCTCCCACATTTGGAATGCATACCCCCTGTGGGAGCGACGGTGCGACGATTCGACCTGCTCGCGAAGGCGTCCGGCCAGACACAACAGAGCTCATGCAAAACCCGTCAATGGCGGTTATTCTCCCTCCCGACTGTTACGTGTGCATTGGGGGGAGAAAGGCCAGCATGGATAAAGTCATTGTGATCACCGGAGGCGGGCGCGGGATTGGCGCCGCTACGGCGCTGTTGGCTGCCGAGCAAGGCTATCGGATCTGCATCAACTATCAGTCGGATGAACAGGCTGCGCAAAGCGTGCTGGAGCAAGTCCGCGCATTGGGCGTCCAAGCCATCGCCGTGCGCGCCGACGTCAGCATCGAAGACGAAGTGATCGCGCTGTTCCATCGGGTCGACACCGAGTTGGGCCGGGTCACCGCACTGGTGAACAACGCTGGCACCGTCGGGCAAAAGTCGCGGGTCGACGAAATGTCCGAATTCCGCATTCTGAAAATCATGAAAACCAATGTCCTGGCACCGATCCTCTGTGCCAAGCACGCGATCTTGCGCATGTCGCCCAAGCACGGCGGGCAGGGCGGCAGTATCGTCAACGTGTCGTCGGTGGCCTCGCGTCTTGGTTCGCCCAACGAATACGTTGATTACGCCGCGTCCAAAGGTGCGCTCGACACCTTCACCATCGGTTTGTCCAAGGAAGTGGCGGGCGAGGGGATTCGCGTCAACGCGGTG
This sequence comes from Pseudomonas sp. TNT2022 ID642, assembly GCF_028656995.1. Taxonomy (NCBI): domain Bacteria; kingdom Pseudomonadati; phylum Pseudomonadota; class Gammaproteobacteria; order Pseudomonadales; family Pseudomonadaceae; genus Pseudomonas; species Pseudomonas sp. TNT2022 ID642. Next base: position 157,944 of record NZ_JAMDGW010000011.1, read on the forward strand.
CGCCCGGGTTACATCTATACCGATTTCCACGCCTTGAGTGGCGATCCGGATCGGGTCAGTAAACTGGAGTCGGCGATTCCGATGGCCCGTGGCGGGCGGCCGGATGAAGTGGCGGAGGCGATTGTCTGGTTGTTGTCGGATAAGGCTTCGTATGCGACCGGGACATTTGTTGATTTGGGGGGCGGGCGCTGATCGTTGGGATTTGTGTTGCCTGATCCGGCCCCATCGCTGGCAAGCCAGCTCCCACAGGTTTCTGTGTCGTACACAACATACGCGGTGACATAGAACACTGTGGGAGCTGGCTTGCCAGCGATGGGGCCAGTGCAGTCAGCAACAATCTTTCAGAACGACCGCACAATCCGCCCCAACGTCTCCATGGCCTTTTCCGAATCCTCGGTCCAAGGGCTGCCGTAATTCAACCGAATACAATTCCTGAAGCGCTGCGTCGGCGAGAAGATCGGCCCCGGCGCGATGCTGATGCCTTGCGCCAGTGCCATCTGAAACAGCTTCAGCGAATCCATCTGCGGTGGCAGTTCCAGCCACAAGAAGTAGCCGCCTGCCGGTTGGCTGACCCGCGTCTGCGCCGGGAAATAACGGGCAATCGCCGCGAGCATCGCGCTCTGCTGTTCTTCCAGCGCATAACGCAGTTTGCGCAGATGCCGATCGTAGCCGCCGTGTTGCAGGTAGTCGGCAATCGCTGCTTGCGCGGGCATTGAGGCGCACAGCGAGGTCATCAGTTTCAGCCGCTCGATTTTCTGCGCGTAGCGTCCGGCGGCGACCCAGCCAATGCGATAGCCGGGGGCCAGGCTTTTGGCGAACGAGCCGCAGTGCATCACCAGGCCCTCAGTATCGAAGGCCTTGGCCGGTTTCGGTGCCTGTTGGCCGTAATAAAGTTCGGCGTAGACGTCGTCTTCAATCAGCGGCACCTGATGGTGGCGTAGCAGTTCTACCAGTTCCTGTTTTTTCGCTTCGGGCATGGTTGCGCCCATCGGGTTCTGGAAACTGGTCATGCACCAGCAGGCCTTGATCGGGTGACGTTCGAGGGTTTGCGCGAGCACGCCGAGGTCGATGCCATCGCGCGGATGCACGGGGATTTCCACGGCTTTGAGTTTCAGCCGTTCGAGCACTTGCAGGCTGGCGTAGAACGCCGGGGCTTCGATGGCCACCAGATCGCCGGGTTCGGTGACGGCTTGCAGGCACAGGTTCAGTGCTTCGAGGGCGCCGTTGGTGATCAGCAATTCTTCCATCGGCAGCATCAGGCCGCCGACCATGTAGCGCAGGGCGATCTGCCGGCGCAGTTGCGGATTGCCCGGCGACATGTCGGTGACGACCATACGCGGATCCATCTCGCGGGCGGCGCTGGCCAGCGAACGCGACAGGCGTTGCAGCGGGAACAGGGTGGGGCTGGGGAATGCCGAGCCGAAGGGGACGGTGCTCGGGTCCTTGATCGAATCAAGGACCGAGAACACCAGTTCGCTGACGTCGACTTCGGTGGAATCATTGACGTGGCTGCTGATCACCGGCTCCGAGAACGGGCTCGGCGCGTGCGTGTTGACGAAGTAGCCGGAGCGCGGCCGCGCGCGGATGAGGCCGCGGCGTTCGAGCAGATAATAGGCCTGGAACACCGTGGACGGGCTGACCCCGTAGGTCTGGCTGGCGTAACGCACCGAAGGCACGCGCTGGCCGGGGCCAAGGACGCCGGAGCGGATCAGTTCAGCGATGTCGTCGGCGAATTTTTCGTAGCGTTTCATCGAGGAGCCTTGGTGCTGGTTGAATAGGAGGGTGTCAGGGGAACTGCCCCTCACCCTAGCCCTCTCCCAGAGGGAGAGGGGACTGATTGGGGGATGCTTGCTAAATACACCGACCTGAAAGTGCTTTACTGAATCCACAATCGACTCGGCCTGAAAGTGCTTTGCTGAATCCACAATCGACTCGGCTTGATAGTGCTTTGCTGAATCCACAATCGATTCGGCTTGATAGTGTTTTGCTGAATCCACAATCGACTCGGTCTGTCAGGTCGATGTATAGCGACAGACACCTCGGTCGGCCCCCTCTACCCCTGGGAGAGGGCTGGGGTGAGGGAGCGGATTCTAACGGCTCAACGATTCATCGGCGCAACAAACCTGCTCTTCGCCACGCTGTAAACCTCAGGCTCATCGCTGTCGGCAATCTTGAAACTCAAGGTCTGCGAGCTGCTGGCCGGGCGCTCCGTGGTCATCGCCACCGACACCGGCACGTCGACGATCTCACCCGCCGCCAGGCTCAACTCGGTCTTGCCTTGCAACTGGAAGCCGTCGCCGTCGACCAGGCTCAGGTTGTAATCCTGACGCTGCTGGGTCTTGTTGATCACTTTGAGGCTATAGATGTTTTCGATCTGGCCCAAACCGTTCTCGCGGAACAATCCGCGATCCTTGGTCACGTCCAGCGAGACCATCGGCCGCTCGACCAACGCCAATGCCAATGCGCCGATCATCGCCACCAGCACCACGGTGTAACCGATCAAGCGCGGACGCAGCAGGTGGGTCTTGCCGCCCTGCAATTCACGCTCGGAACTGTAGCGGATCAGGCCGCGCGGGTAGTTCATCTTGTCCATGATCGAGTCACAGGCGTCGATGCACGCCGCGCAACCGATGCATTCCATTTGCAAGCCGTCACGAATGTCGATGCCGGTCGGACAAACCTGCACGCACAACTGGCAGTCGATGCAATCACCCAGGCCGGCTTCAACCGGTTTCACGTCGCGTTTACGCGGGCCACGGTTCTCGCCACGGGCCACGTCGTAGGAAATCGCCAGGGTGTCCTTGTCGAACATCACGCTCTGGAACCGCGCATACGGGCACATGTGCATGCACACCGCCTCGCGCAGCCAACCGGCGTTGATGTAAGTCGCAGCGGTGAAGAACAGCACCCAGAACAGGCTGACACCGCCGATTTGCAAGGTCAGCAATTCTTCAGCCAGTGGCCGGATCGGCGTGAAGTAACCGACGAAGGTCAGGCCGGTCAGTACGCTGATCGCCAGCCACAAGGTGTGCTTGGCCGCGCGCCGTGCCAGTTTGTTCAGGCTCCACGGCGCGGCTTGCAGTTTGATGCGTTGGTTGCGTTCGCCTTCGGTGATTTTCTCGCACCACATGAAGATCCATGTCCACGAACTCTGCGGGCAGGTGTAGCCGCACCAGACCCGGCCGGCAAACACGGTGATGGCGAACAGGCCGAACGCGGCGATGATCAGCAGCGCCGAGAGCAGGATGAAATCCTGCGGCCAGAACGTCGCGCCGAAGATATGGAATTTGCTTTCGGAAAGGTCCCAGAGCACCGCCTGACGTCCGCCCCAGTTCAGCCACACGGTGCCGAAAAACAGCACGAACAGAAATCCCGCGCCGCTCATGCGCAGGGTGCGGAACAGGCCGGTGAAGCTGCGGGTGTGGATCTGGTTGTCACTGGACTTGGCCGTCGCCTTCATTGGGCGTGCGGGCACCTTCTTTATATGAGGAGCAATAGTCGGGGATGCTTCTACGGTTCGGACGGGGATTTGTTCGCTCATGGTTATTCGCTCATCAGCCTCCATCAGGCCAGAGCACTATGAGCGTCGATCTGTTTGCATAACAGACTCAGGTATTTCAATAAAAAGCAGATCAGATGCGTTTCTGTGCAGCACCTGCGACAACTTGAAGCAGCCCGCAGACAAAGGCGCAAACGCCTATCGCAGACGTTTGCGCGGGGTGTTGATCAGGGTCAGTCAAATCACCGAATCACTCTCATCGGCTTTCAGGTGTTTGCGTCCGTCCTTGGCACCGGCAACGGTCAAGGCATCGGCTTCTTTTTCGCTGATGTAAACGCGCCGGCCTTCTATTTCCACGAACGACATGGATTTTTCGCTATCCGTCATGACTTCCAGGGTGTCGCAAATGCGAATTTCCTCGCCATGTTCAACGGTGAAAAAACACACTTTTTGTTCGGGATTGGATTCATCGACTCGAAGAGGCATGGGAGCAGTCCTTTTTTCAGGGAGGTCTGCAAGGTTAGGGCGCAGGCTGCGCCGATCGTTCTGCGCAACTGATTAATGGTCGCCGCTGTCCATCCTCTATAGACCCAATAACAAGGACTGCACGATGAACGCGTGGTGGCATGAAGTGTGGGAAACCCTGCAGGCGGAGTTCGCCGACGTTGGCGATGCTTCGCAATTGACGCGCATTACCGTGCGCCTGCTGATGGCGGCGATTCTGGGCGGCATTCTCGGGTTCGAGCGTGAGCACAAGGGCAAGGCTGCAGGTGTGCGCACGCACATGCTGGTAGCGCTTGGGGCCGCGCTGTTTGTGTTGGTGCCGCAGACTTCAGGGGCGGAATCCGATGCGATGAGCCGCGTGGTGCAAGGGGTTATAGCCGGGATCGGCTTTCTCGGTGCCGGGACTATCCTGAAAAACAAGGAAGGCGATGAGGGCCATGTCAAAGGCCTGACCACGGCTGCCGGGTTGTGGATGACGGCGGCCATTGGTGTTGCGGCTGGGTTGGGCAGGGAGGCAACGGCGCTGCTCAGTACCTTGCTGGCGCTGGGGATTTTCAGCGTGATGCCGCGCATCGTGAAGCTCTTCGAAAAGGACGAGGAAAAAACTGATGAACACTGAATGATCGTTGCCACGTTGATCGTTCCCACACTCTGCGTGGGAATGTCTCAATGGACGCTCCGCGTCCGCTTTGGGACGCGGAGCGTCGCGGGCTGCATTCCCACGCGGAGCGTGGGAACGATCAGTTATCGCAAGTCAGACGATGACGGGCGGCATCGTGCTTGGCGGTTCTTCCTTCGGTGGTGGCGTGGTGCCGGGCGGTTCCTGCTCCGGAACCGGTTGCGGCTCAGTCTCGGGCAAAGTGGGTTTGTCGATGTTCGGATCAGGCGTTTCGGCCGGAATCGGGATGTTCATCTGATGACCTCCGTGTGGCACATGGCGTGAGAAGTGCTTAAGTGGATTGACCACCCTGCACGCAATTCGATCCGCTTTTCTGACACGGTAATTTCATCTGAACTTTTCCCGGCGCCGGTCGCTCGGAACCTAAGTGAGTTCATTTCGGGGCAGGTGCTTCGTTGTGAACACTGATCCGGCACAAGAGCGTCCTTGGGGCGTTAAGGAGAGATGCTCAATGACTGCTGAAAGACCCTCAGAACTCAGCTACAACCCGCACATGCCGCTGTCGCAGGCGTTGCTGCTGCCGCGCATTGTCATTGAAAACACCATGCCGACGCTCGATGGCGGGCAGTTCGCCGTGAAGTCGATCGCCGGCCGCGAAGTGGTGGTCACCAGCAAGGTGTTTGCCGACGGTCACGACAAACTCGCCGTACGCATCCGCTGGCGCGAGGAAGGTGAGCAGACCTGGCAAAGCGAGGTCATGGCCGATCAGGGCAATAACGGCTGGCAAGGCCAGTTCCGCCCTGAACAGCAGGGGCGCTTCCTGTATTGCATCGAAGCGTGGATCGACCACTTCGCCAGTTTCCAGTATGAACTGGAGAAGAAACACAGCGCCGCCGTACCGGTTTCGCTGGAGTTGCAGGAAGGCCGCAGCATGGTGCAGCAGGCCGCCGAACGCAGCGAAGGTCAGCTCAGCGAACAGCTCGCCGCGTTGCACCACGAATTGTCCGGGCTGCTCGAAACCGAGCAGGTCGCGTTGTTTCTGCACTCGCGCAGTGCGCAATTGATGGCTGAAGCCGATCATCGCGCCTACTTGAGCGTCAGTCCTGAGTTCCCGGTGGACGTTGAACGCGAACTGGCCGAGTTTGCCAGTTGGTACGAACTGTTTCCGCGCTCGATCACCGACGATCCGCACCGTCACGGCACCTTCAATGACGTGCACGCGCGCTTGCCGATGATTCAGGACATGGGCTTCGACGTGCTGTACTTCACGCCGATCCACCCGATCGGCCGCGCCCATCGCAAGGGGCGTAACAATTCATTGACCGCCGGGCCGGATGATCCGGGCAGCCCTTATGCCATCGGCAGTGAGGAGGGCGGTCACGAGGCGATCCACTCGCAACTCGGCACCCGCGAAGACTTCCGGCGACTCGTTGCCGCTGCTGCCGATCATGGCCTGGAAATCGCCCTCGACTTCGCCATCCAGTGTTCCCAGGATCACCCGTGGCTCAAACAGCATCCGGGCTGGTTCAACTGGCGCCCCGACGGCACGATCAAATACGCGGAGAACCCGCCGAAGAAATACCAGGACATCGTCAACGTCGACTTCTATGCGCCGGACGCCATTCCAAGTCTGTGGGTCGAGCTTCGTGACATCGTCATTGGCTGGGTCGAGGAGGGCGTGAAGATCTTTCGCGTTGACAATCCACACACCAAACCGCTGCCGTTCTGGCAATGGCTGATCGCCGATGTGCGCGCGTTGTACCCGGAAGTGATCTTCCTCGCCGAAGCTTTTACCACGCCGGCAATGATGGCGCGGCTGGGCAAGGTCGGTTACACCCAGAGTTACACCTATTTCACCTGGCGCAATACCAAGGCTGAGCTGGCGACCTATTTCACCGAACTGAATGAATCGCCATGGCGCGAGTGTTATCGACCGAATTTCTTCGTCAATACGCCCGATATCAACCCGGCGTTCCTGCACGAATCCGGGCGTCCGGGTTTTTTGATCCGCGCCGCGCTGGCAACCATGGGTTCGGGCTTGTGGGGTATGTATTCGGGGTTCGAGCTGTGCGAGTCGGCGCCGGTGCCGGGCAAAGAGGAATACCTCGATTCGGAGAAATACGAGATCCGCGTCCGCGACTTCACTGCGCCCGGCAACATCATTGCCGAGATCGCCCAGCTCAATCGCATCCGCCGGCAGAACCCGGCGCTACACACGCATTTGGGCCTGAAGGTCTACAACGCCTGGAACGACAACATTCTGTATTTCGGCAAGCGCAGCTTTGACGGCAGCAATTTCATCCTGGTGGCGGTCAGCCTTGATCCGCACAACGTGCAGGAGGCGAATTTCGAACTGCCATTGTGGGAAATGGGCCTGCCTGATGACGCGACGACCCACGGCGAAGACTTGATGAACGGGCATCGCTGGGACTGGCATGGCAAATACCAGTTCATGCGCCTGGACCCGGCGTATCAGCCATTCGGCATCTGGCGAATCACTGCCACCTAAGCATTGCCCAAACCCCTGTAGGAGCTGCCGAAGGCTGCGATCTTTTAAAAGCAAGATCAAAAGATCGCAGCCTTCGGCAGCTCCTACAGGGGGATCAGCACAATCAGATTCTGTGCAGAAACGAATTTTTCAGGAGTTTCACATGGCGAAGAAACCCAAGGCAGCCACCTTTATCAAAGACCCGCTCTGGTACAAGGACGCGGTGATCTATCAAGTTCACGTCAAATCGTTTTTCGACTCCAACAATGACGGGATCGGCGACTTTCCCGGCCTGATCGCCAAACTCGATTACATCGCCGACCTCGGCGTCAATACCATCTGGCTGTTGCCGTTCTATCCCTCGCCACGTCGCGATGACGGCTACGACATCGCCGAATACCGCGGCGTGCACAGCGATTACGGGACCATGGCGGACGCCAAGCGCTTTATCGCCGAGGCGCACAAACGCGGCTTGCGGGTGATTACCGAACTGGTCATCAACCACACCTCCGACCAGCACCCGTGGTTCCAGCGTGCGCGCAAGGCCAAGCCCGGCTCGGCTGCACGGGACTTCTACGTGTGGTCGGATGACGACCAAAAGTACGACGGTACGCGAATCATTTTTCTCGACACGGAAAAGTCCAACTGGACCTGGGACCCGGTCGCCGGTCAGTACTTCTGGCACCGTTTCTATTCGCACCAGCCGGACCTGAATTTCGACAACCCGCAAGTGATGAAAGCCGTGCTCTCGGTGATGCGTTACTGGCTGGACATGGGCATCGATGGCCTGCGCCTCGACGCCATTCCGTACCTGATCGAGCGTGACGGCACCAACAACGAAAACCTGCCTGAGACCCACGACGTCCTCAAGCAGATCCGCGCAGAAATCGACGCCAATTACCCCGACCGCATGCTGCTCGCCGAGGCCAACCAATGGCCGGAAGATACTCAGCTGTACTTCGGCGATACCGATGCCGCGGGCCTCAACGGTGACGAATGCCACATGGCGTTCCACTTCCCGCTGATGCCGCGCATGTACATGGCGCTGGCCCAGGAAGATCGCTTCCCGATCACCGATATTCTGCGCCAGACCCCGGAAATTCCCGCCAATTGTCAGTGGGCGATTTTCCTGCGCAACCACGATGAGCTGACGCTGGAGATGGTCACCGACAAAGAACGTGACTATCTGTGGAACTACTACGCCGCTGACCGCCGTGCGCGGATCAACCTCGGTATTCGTCGGCGTCTGGCGCCGTTGATGGAGCGCGATCGCCGCCGCATCGAATTGCTCAACAGCCTGCTGCTGTCGATGCCCGGCACGCCGACGTTGTATTACGGCGATGAAATCGGCATGGGCGACAACATCTACCTCGGTGACCGCGACGGCGTGCGTACGCCGATGCAATGGTCGATCGACCGCAACGGTGGCTTCTCCCGCGCCGACCCGGCGAGTCTGGTGCTGCCGCCGATCATGGACCCGCAGTACGGCTATCTGTCGGTCAACGTCGAAACCCAGTCCGGCGATCCGCATTCGCTGTTGAACTGGACGCGCCGTCTGCTGGCGGTGCGCAAACAGTCCAAGGCTTTTGGCCGTGGCACCTTGAAAATGCTCTCGCCGAACAACCGTCGCGTGCTGGCTTACACCCGCGAATTCACCGATGTCGACGGCAAACACGAAATCATCCTGTGCGTGGCCAACGTATCGCGCAGTGCGCAAGCGGTGGAACTGGACCTGTCGGCCTACGTCGGCATGGTGCCGGTGGAGATGCTTGGCGGTAATGCGTTCCCGCCGATTGGCCAGTTGAATTTCCTTCTGACCCTGGCCCCGTACGGTTTCTATTGGTTCGCCCTGGCGGCGGAAAACCAGATGCCGAGCTGGCACGTGGAACCGGCGCAGAGCCTGCCGGACTTCACCACGCTGGTGCTGAAAAAACGCATGGAGGAACTGCTTGAAGCGCCGTCGCGTACGACGCTGGAGCAAAGCATCCTGCCGAGCTGGCTGCAGAATCGCCGCTGGTTTGCGGGCAAGGATGCGGCCATCGACAAAGTGCATCTGGCCTACGGCGTGCGTTTCGGCGATGCGCAGCATCCGGTGCTGCTCAGCGAAGTCGAAGTCACCAGCGGCGGGCAGACCAGTCGCTATCAACTGCCGTTCGGCTTTATTGCTGAAGATCAGGTTGGCCCGGCGTTGCCGCAGCAATTGGCCTTGTCCCGTGTACGCCGAGTGCGACAGGTCGGTCTGATCACCGATGCGTTCAGCCTCGAAGCGTTTATTCGTGCGGTGCTGCAAGGCATGCAGAACAACACGGTATTGGAGTCGAGTGAGGGTGAAATCCGCTTCGCACCGACGCCGCATCTGGAAAAACTCGGCCTCGGTGCAGAGTCGGAGGTGCGTTATCTGTCCGCCGAGCAATCGAACAGTTCGGTGGTGATCGGCAACAGCCTGGTGCTCAAGCTGATACGTAAAGTCGCTTCTGGCGTACACCCGGAACTGGAGATGAGTGCTTACCTGACCGAGGCCGGATTTGCCAATATCTCTCCGCTGCTCGGCTCGGTGATCCGCCGCGATGCCAATGGCGAAGACAATCTGCTGATGATCGCCCAAGGCTATCTAAGCAATCAGGGCGACGGCTGGGAATGGACGCAGAACAACCTCGAACGGGCGCTGCGCGATGAACTGGCCGATGCCATGTCCGAGCAGGAACAGCATTACAACGCCCTCGGCGAGTTGAAGGATTTTGCCGGCATGCTCGGTCAGCGTCTGGGCGAAATGCATGAAATGCTTGCCGCGCCTACGGACAATGCCGATTTCGCCCCGCAGGTGTCGACGGCCAAGGACATGCAGGCGACGGGCAAGGATGTCGTGGCCCAGGTCGAGCACGCCTTGAAACTGCTCAAGCAGCATCAGGGTGAACTCAGCGCAGCGGATCAGAAACTGGTGAAGCGGCTGGTCGACGAGAAAAAAACCATCCTCGCCCATGTGCAGGATCTGGCGAAAAAAGCCGTCGGCGGTTTGCGCATTCGCGTCCATGGCGATCTGCATTTGGGCCAGGTGCTGGTGATCAAGGGTGATGCCTATCTGATCGACTTCGAGGGCGAACCGGCGCGGCCATTGAGCGAGCGGCGTGGCAAACACAGTCCGTACAAAGATGTCAGCGGCGTGCTGCGCTCGTTCGATTATGCGGCGGCAATGACCATCAACGTGCACAACGTTGACCACAGCGCCGAGTCTGAAACCGCGCGGCGTCTGGTCGCCGAGCGTTATCTGCGTGAGGCCCGTGAGGCATTTGTGCAGGCATATCGCCGCGCGGCAGCTAGTCTTGATCATGCCTGGCAAGATCCTGAAGGTGCCGACGCAGCACTTGCGCTGTTCGGCCTGGAGAAGGCGGCCTATGAAGTGGCCTATGAAGCCGAAAATCGCCCCACGTGGCTGCCCGTGCCGTTGCACGGTTTGTATGGGTTATTGACGGGGCTTAAACCCTTTTCCGATCTTGGTGGAGAGTAGTCATGAGTTTCTCGAACAAGGAACAGGGTGCGGTCAAAGAAGCATTGCTGCCCTCGGCGAAAGATATCGATGCCTTGGTCCGCGCTGAACATCACGACCCTTTTTCCATTCTTGGCCCGCACGGCGATGGCGCTGGTGGGCAGTTCATTCGCGCTTATTTACCGGGTGCGTTGAGTGTCGTGGTGCTGGACAAGGACAGCGGCGAAGAACGCGGGCCACTGGAGCAGACTGAAACACCGGGGCTGTTTGTCGGCCATTTCGATCAGGCGCGGCCGTATCAGTTGCGCACGCGCTGGGCCGGCGGCGAGCAGGTTGCCGAGGATCCGTATAGCTTCGGCCAGTTACTCGGTGAAATGGATTTGTATCTGTTCGCCGAAGGCAATCACCGTGACCTCAGCGCCTGTCTCGGCGCGCAGCTGAAAACCGTGGACGGCGTCGACGGCGTTCGTTTCGCCGTGTGGGCGCCGAATGCCCGGCGCGTTTCGGTAGTGGGGGATTTCAACGTCTGGGATGGGCGCCGTCATCCGATGCGCTTGCGTCATCCGTCCGGGGTCTGGGAATTGTTCATCCCGCGCCTGCAAGCGGGTGAATTGTACAAATACGAGATTCTTGGCGCCCACGGGATTCTGCCGCTGAAGGCTGACCCGATGGCGCTGGCCACCAGTCTGCCGCCGGACACTGCGTCGAAAGTCGCCGAGCCGCTGCAAATCGACTGGCAGGATCACGACTGGATGAGCAGCCGCCGTGACCGTCACAAGCATTCGGCGCCGCTGTCGATCTATGAACTGCACGCAGGTTCGTGGCAATGCGAGCTGGATGATCTCGGCGAAGTGGCGCGACAGTACACCTGGCCGGAGTTGGCTGAACGGCTGATTCCCTACGTCAAGGAATTGGGTTTCACCCACATCGAACTGATGCCGATCATGGAGCACCCGTTCGGCGGTTCCTGGGGTTATCAGTTGCTCTCGCAATTTGCGCCGAGCGCGCGCTATGGCACGCCGGCGCAGTTTGCCGAATTCGTCGACGCCTGCCACCGGGCCGAGATCGGCGTGATTCTCGACTGGGTACCGGCGCATTTTCCAACCGACACCCATGGTCTGGCGCAGTTCGACGGCACAGCACTGTACGAGTACGGCAACCCGCTGGAAGGCTTCCATCAGGACTGGGATACGCTGATCTACAACCTCGGGCGCACCGAGGTGCACGGCTACATGCTGGCCTCGGGGCTGCACTGGTTGAAGCATTTCCATGTCGACGGCCTGCGCGTCGATGCGGTGGCTTCGATGTTGTACCGCGACTATTCGCGCAAGGCTGGCGAATGGGTGCCGAACCGCCACGGTGGCCGTGAGAATCTGGAAGCCATCGACTTCCTCCGGCATTTGAACGACGTGGTCGAACTGGAAGCACCGGGCGCGCTGGTCATCGCTGAAGAGTCCACCGCGTGGCCCGGTGTCAGCCAGAGCACGCAGCAGGGCGGCCTAGGGTTTGCCTACAAATGGAACATGGGCTGGATGCACGATTCGCTGCATTACATCCAGCAGGACCCGGTGTACCGCGCGCATCATCACAACGAGTTGAGTTTTGGTCTGGTTTACGCCTGGTCCGAGCGTTTCATCCTGCCGATCTCCCACGACGAAGTGGTGCACGGCAAGCATTCGCTGATCGACAAGATGCCGGGTGATCGCTGGCAGAAGTTCGCCAACTTGCGTGCTTACCTGAGTTTCATGTGGACTCACCCGGGCAAGAAGCTGTTGTTCATGGGCTGCGAGTTTGGCCAGTGGCGCGAGTGGAATCACGATCAGCAGCTGGACTGGTATCTGCTGCAGTACTCCGAGCACAAAGGCGTGCAGAAACTGGTTGGCGATCTCAATCGGCTGTATCGCGAGGAGCCGGCGCTGTACGACCAGGACGACGCGCCGCAGGGTTTTCAGTGGTTGATCGGCGACGATGCGATCAACAGCGTTTATGCTTGGCTGCGCTGGAGCAAGGACGGTAAACCGGTGCTGGTGGTGGCTAACTTCACGCCGGTGCCGCGTCAGGCCTATCGCGTCGGTGTTCCGTTTGCCGGGCGCTGGACTGAGCTGCTTAACAGCGATGCCGACACCTATGCCGGTTCCAATTACGGCAATGGCGGCGGGGCATTTACCGAGGAAGTGCCGAGTCATGGCCAGTCGTTGTCGCTGGAGTTGAATCTGCCGCCGTTGGCGGTGTTGATCCTTAAACCGGAGGGCTGATCCGAGACCGCGTCGCGGCCTTCGCGAGCAGGCTCGCTCCCACAGGGGAAATACATTTCAAATGTGGGAGCGAGCCTGCTCGCGAAGGCGCCAGTTCAGACACCTTCAAAATCCGGCTCACCGCTTACCAGCGCATCCGCACCCCAAGGCTGCCAATGATCCCGTTCAAATCATTGTCATCGACATCACTGCTGTAATCGGCACTGACATACAGACTCACCGCCGGCGTCACCCGTGCCACCAGGCCTAAACCCAGTTCGACGGTGGAGGACTTGCGGCTGCTGCTGATCTTGTCGACCTGATCCAGTGTCACGGTATTGCCGGTGTACACCGTGTGCCAGAGGTTGGTGCGCACGTAGGGTTCGACCGGCAGACCATTCAGGTCGTAACTGCCTTTCAAGCGTGCGCCGACGCGGCCGCTCCACGCCGTCAGATCGGAGGAAGAGGCATTGCCGGAACCGGCGTACGGCGTGTCTAGGGTGATGCGTTGATTGATCAATTGCGCCTGCGGTTCGACCACCCAGTTTTCACTCAGGCCAATCGGAAAACCGCCTTCGACCGAGAAGGTCATGGCGCTACCTTCTGTGGCTTGCCGCGCGCCTTGGCCGTTGCGACTGAAGCCGCTGACCCGGCCGCCGCTGGCGGATAAATCCACGTGCCAGCCCTGGGCGCCGATCAGGCTGTAATAAGCGCCAAGGCTTTGGCCTTGCAGATTGAGGGTGTCGCTGTTCGGGTCTGCCAGGGCGCGGCTGGTAAGCGGACCATTGCCATTGGCCTGAATCTGATTGACGCCGCCGATCAGTCCGATTTTCTGGGTATGGCTACCACTTTGCAGAGTCAACACGGCCGGCCCTTTGAAGTCGCCGCTGCCGGGCATTGCGTAGCCTGATGACAGCACATCGGTTTGCGCCTGCCGGGCGCTTCTGCCGTATAGCTCATCCCAGGCCGACGGTGCGAGGTCTTCGGTAATCAAGCGTGTGCCTTGCAGATCGGGCCGTGGGCTGAAGCGTTGCGGCCCGGGGGTGATGACGGTGGCAGGCAGCGTCATTACGGGTACATCCGCGCGATACCACGGGGTTGTTTCATCCGCCGCAGGACCGGCCTGCGCCTCCATGGATGAGCACAGCAAGATAGAACTCGACACTGTGCAGAAAGTGATTTTGATCTCGTGTGGGCTGATTGAAGTTCTCATGGAGGTCTACCTTGCAGGCGCATGCATTCTCTCTGTGTGGCGTCTCTCCTACCCCGAACGAGGGGCGACCGAATGGAGCGGGGCGAACCGTGGCCGCTCGATTTCGCGAGTGTCCGAAGGCTCGTCCCGGGTAGTGATTCCGGGGGTAGTAAGGTAGAGATAAGAAGAGTCGAGCGCGCCCGTCAAGAAATTGAACGATGAGCGGTAGTGGCAAAACAGGGTTTGCAAGCGTTTGTTTTTCTGCACATAACTAAGTGGTTGTTTGTATGGAAAAACGCAACGAAAGCCCCGGCGCAGAGGTGTTCAGTTACCGACAGATGGTCTGTCGGCAACGTTGAATCGTCGAATGAGCTGATCTATCGCGTCCTGCATTGCTGTCACTATTGCGGCTACAAGTGCACTTCGACCGCCAGTGGCAGATGATCCGACAGATGTGTCCACGGCTTGTTGCCGAGGATCCGTGGGTCATGGCTGCTGGCATTGCGCAGGTAGATCCGGTCAAGTCGCAACAACGGAAACCGCGCCGGGTAGGTCTTGGCCGGGCGCCCGTGATGACGCTCGAAGGCTTCGTGCAGGTAATCGCGACGGGCGAGGGCGGCGTTGCCCTGCAACTGCCAGTCGTTGAAGTCACCGGCGATGATCACCGGGGCATCGTCGGGCAGGGATTCGAGCAACTGGCAGAGCAGTTGCAACTGCAATTGCCGATGGCTTTCGAGCAGACTCAAATGCACGCAGATCGCATGAACCTCAGCGTGCCCCGGTACGTCGAGCACACAATGCAGCAGGCCACGGCGTTCGGGCCCAGTGATCGACACATCGAGGTTGCGGTATTCACGGATAGGGTATTTCGACAGCAGCGCATTGCCATGATGGCCGTCGGGGTAGACGGCGTTGCGCCCGTAGGCGAAATCGCTCCACATGCTGTCGGCGAGAAACTCGTATTGCGAGGTTTGCGGCCATTCGTTGTAGCGGTTCGAATGCCGTTCGTGTTCACCCACCACTTCCTGCAGAAACACCAGATCGGCCGAGGTGCTGCGCACCGCTTCGCGCAGCTCCGGCAGGATGAAGCGCCGATTGAGCGCGGTGAACCCCTTGTGGGTGTTGACCGTCAGCACCCTTAAACGATGGATGACGGGCGCGTCGACAACATGACGCTTGGGATCGCTGGACACGTTCACTCCTCTGGATTGCGGGCCGCTTATTCATGCGACTGATGGGGAGGGGCGGCAGTTCCTTTTGCTTGGGCGCGCGATCCATCTGTAGGAGCCGTCGAGTGAAACGAGGCTGCGATCTTTTGATTCTGCTTCTGCAAATCAAGATCAAAAGATCGCAGCCTGCGGCAGCTCCTACAGGGAATTTGTCAGACAAACACGATTTCATAGGGCAGGCGCATTCTTTCGAGAATCACCGGCGGCAGCATCGGCGCAATGCCGATCGCCGGTTCGCCCTTGAGCTGGCTCGCATACGCGTGGGTGGCGTGGCTTTTGCGCGCCACGGTCCAGGTGTCGAGGCGCAGTTTGCGCGCGCGTTCCCAAGGGATCAGTTGCTGCTCGCGCTCGGGCCAGTGCCAGGCCCAGACCGGTACGTCATGGAAGGTCGCGCCGGCCTGTTCCGCTGCTTGCGCACTGGCCCGGCCCACCGCTTCATGGTCATCGTTGCCATCGCCGCGCCAGGTGCTGAACACCACATCGCCAGGGCGCAGGTAGCGGCTGATGAACTCGGTCACTTGCGCTTGCTGTTCGCACAGGGCGTTGTCGGTGAAGCCGCCGCGCACCCATTTCAGGCTGTGCATCGGCAGGCCGAGGCGGCGCAGGGCTTCGACGCTTTCCTGTGGGCGGAACACGCTCAGGCGCTTTTCCGACCATTGTCGGGAACCCGGATGGCTGGCGCTGCCATCGGTGATCGAGAGCAATTGCAGCGGATGACCGAGGCTGGAGAGTAATTGCAGCAGGCCGCCGCAGGTGACCACTTCATCACCCGGATGCGGCGCGATGATCACGGCGCGGGCACCTTCGGGCACCAGGCTGCGAGTATTGATGACGGGAATGTTGTCCAGTTGTGCGGCGCTGTTCCATATTTGCGCCGGCAGACTGCTGTCGCTGAGGGATAACGGTTTCATGGTCTGACGTCCTTGTGTTGTCTCGCCCTCAGCCGTATGCGTGGCAATGATTGCCAGTCGCCGTCGACCCGTGAAGGCTGGTTGAATGCCTTGCGACGCTCCGAACCCTGGATTGCCGCGCAGCAGAGTATTGCTCATGAAGCGAAGTTCGTCGCGTCACAGATCAATCTGATCCGCTTTTTTTTGCTCTATCTGTGCCAGATTTCGCAGATAGTCACCAAAGCCACCGCGCGCACGACTGTCGAACCGCGCGCTGGTGAGCACTTGCGGGCGATGGCTCCAGGCGATGTTCGCGCCGTCCAGTTCCAGCTCCCGCACCAACTGTACATCTTCGTCGCAGGCCAACGGTTTAAAGCCCCCGGCCCAGCGATAGGCGTCGGCGCTGATGCCCAGATTGGCGCCGTGGATATGCCGATGGCCATCGCAGGCACGGTAATGTCGGTGATAGCGGATTTGCGCCGCTGTATCGAACGACTCATGCCAGCGTTCGACAGTGACGGTACCGCATACCGCGTCGGCGCCCAACCCCAGCTGCGCCACCAGCCAGTCGTCGGCCACGCGACTGTCGGCGTCCGAGCAGGAGATCCAGCGTGCGCCGCGTTCCAGCAACAGCTGTGCGCCGGCCGCCCGGGCCTGGCCGACATTGCGTGCATCGATGTGCAGGCTCAGCACCGGATAGCGACTGACAATCTGCGCCGAGCGGTCGGTGCAGCTGTCGAGCACCACCAACACTTCAACCTTTTCGCCAGCCAGCAAACCGTGGCGGCTGGCGCGCATGGCCGCGTTCAGGCAGTCGTCGAGCAATTCTTCCTCGTTGTGCGCCGGGATCAGAATACCGATCATCGCAAGCCCTCCAATGCCGCCACCGAGCGCGGTTCACGGCTCCAGACTTCAAGAATGAAGTCCGCTTCCTGATGCAAAACCACTCGCGGCAGATGCAGTTTTTCGTGGATCAGGTCGTGCACCTGCCGTGCATTCAACGGGCAGCCGTCGATGGGCGGACGCCAGTGACAGGCGAGGAACTGGCCGTCGGCAGTCAGGCAATCACTGGCCCGACGGATCACGTCTGTCAGATCTTCGCCATCGAGGTAGTAGCCGATCTCGCTAAATACGATCAGGTCGAATTTTTCCTCCGGCCAGTCGCCGGGAAGACGGTTTTGTCGCACTTCGGCGTGATCGAACAGGCTCAAACGGGTACGCGCCAGAGTCACTGCCGCACTGGCGGTGTCACAGCACAACAACCGATCGCAACGAGCGGCAAGTTCGGCGCTCAACTCACCATTGGCGCAGCCCGGTTCGAAGATGGCCCGATAGTGCGGGCGCGGCAGGGCGGCGAGGGTGATCGCGCGTTTGCGCTGCTCGTACCAGCGCTCGCGGAAGGCCCAAGGGTCATCGTTACCGGCAAACAGTCCGTCGAAATAGCGATCATCGACACTCATAGAAACACCACTTCGAAAGGCTGCAGCAGGCGATCGAGCACGTACGGCGCGAGCACCGGGACGAGTCCGGCGTCAGGGTCGCCTTCCAGTTGACTGGCGAAGGCGTGCACCGCGTGGCGCTTGCGCGCGACCTGCGCCGGCGTCAGGAGAATCTTGCGCGCCCGTTGCCACGGCACAAATGCGTCTTCCGGGGTTGCCCAGTGCCAGGTCCACACCGGCAGCTCATGGCAGGTCGCACCGACCCGGCGCGCAGCCTCGGCACTGGCGCGGCCGACCGCTTCGTGGTCGCAATGACCGTCCTCGCTCCACGTGGTGAACAGCACGTCGCCGGGACGCAGGTGACGCTCGATGAAATCGACCAACTGAGCTTCCTGAGCCGCGACCTGTGTGTCGGTGAAACCGCCACGCAGCCACTTCACGCGATGCATCGGCAGACCGAGGCGGCGCAGCGCTTCGGCGGACTCCTGCGGGCGTACCACGCTCAAACGCTCCACCGGCCAGCGACTGGAACCGGGGTGACTGGCGCTGCCGTCGGTCACCGAAATCAATTGCAGAGGCCGGCCGGCAGCGGCGAGCAATTGCAGCAAGCCACCACAACCGAGCACTTCGTCGTCCGGGTGCGGCGCGACGATAACCGCCCGTGCGCCCGGTGGCACCAGACTGAGGATGTCGATGCTGTCCAGCTCCGCCAGATGCCGCGAAGCCTGCCACTGATGCAGGCTGGTGCCCTGGCCGACAATCGGATTGGCTTTCATAGCGCCCATGCCTCCGCGGATTGCCCGGCCACCAATTGCCCGAGCGCGGCCAGATCACGTTCGGCATGACTCTGGCGCAGGAACACCGGCAGGTCGGCGCTGAGCCGGGCAAACTGCCGATCCTTGCAAAACGGCCCGGCGCCGAGCGCGCGGCCGACTTCACGCATCACCTGTTCGGCAGACTGCTCGACCACCGCGCGGGCACGGCGCGCGAGCAACTCGGCGTTGTCCTCGGGATGGGCATCAATGTGCAGCGCGCTGAACCGTAATACATCCGCCGCCGCTTGCAAGGCACTGTCGACCGCACCGAGATGGGCGAGCGCGTGCGGTTCCGGGCGTTGCCCACACTGGTTGCGCAAGGTTTCGGCGATTTGCCGTGCGGCGCCGTACCAGCATGCCGCTATGCCAATCCCGCCCTGCCAGAAACCGGCGCGTTGCAGATAGTCGCCGGGGTTGCCGATGGCCTGCGCTTCGGCGCCGTCGAACAGCACCTCAACACTGCCCGTGGCGCCCATGCCCACGGCTTGCCAACCCTGTTCAGTGACGGTGACGCCCGGTTGATCAAGGGCGACGGCGACCAGTTGTTGCTGATCATCGGCATCCCACGCGGTAAGCAAGGCATGGCTGAGCACGGCGGCACCGGAACACCACGCTTTGCGTCCATGCAGCGCCACCATGTGCCCGGCCGGACTGACTTTGACCCGTGCCTGCGGCGGTTCCGCCGCCCACATGCCCCACGTACTGCCCGGTGTCGGCGAGCCACCCAGTTGCTCGATGATCGCCAGTGCGTCGGTATGACCTTCGAACAATTTGCACAAACCCAGATCATGCCCACCGACCTCGGCCAGCCGCTGAAAGCGTTCCAGCGTGTGACCGCTGCCCGGCAACGGCAACCGATCCAGCCCGGCCTCGACCAGCGCCCGCAGGCAATTGCCGAGGGCTACGGTGTGCGGATAATCCGCCGGGCGTCGGGCGAGATAACTGTGCAGATCCATATCAATCTTCTTCATCACGTTGCAGTTCGAACAGCAGCAGCGAGCGCCCGGTGACCGAGTATTCGTGGCCGAAATCGAAGCGTTCCTGACCGCGAATCGACGGCTGATTGGTGTCGATCATGCACGTCCAGAAGCTGCCTTCCGGCACTTCCGGCAAAGTGAAATTGACGATGTCGTGATGGGCGTTGACCACCAGCAGCAGCGTCGCATCCGCACCTTTGCGGCGAATCCCGGTTTCCTGCGCGCGGCCATCGAGCAACATGCCCAGGCAGCGGTTGTGCGCGTCGTGCCAATGCTCGGTGGTCATCTCGGTGGCGTCCGGTGCCAGCCAGGTGACGTCCTTGACGCCGATGTCTTCGTTGTACTCGCCGACCAGGAAGCGCCCGCGACGCAGGATCGGATAGGCCATGCGCAACTTGATCAGGCGTTTGACGAATTTCAGCAGTGCCTTGCCGTCTTCGCTCAGGTCCCAGTTGACCCAACCGATCTCGCTGTCCTGGCAATAAGCGTTGTTGTTGCCGTCCTGGGTGCGGGCGAATTCATCGCCGGCGACGATCATCGGCGTGCCTTGAGCGAGCAGCAGGGTGGCGAAGAAGTTGCGCATCTGCCGATGGCGCAGGGCATTGATCTCGGGATCGTCGGTCGGGCCTTCGACACCGTGGTTCCACGACAGGTTGTTGTTGCTGCCGTCCTGATTGTTCTCGTCGTTGGCTTCGTTGTGTTTGTCGTTGTACGAGACCAGATCGTTGAGGGTAAAACCGTCGTGGGCGGTGATGAAGTTCACCGAGGAGTAAGGACGCCGCCCGCGCTGGTTGAACATCTCGCCAGAAGCGGTCATGCGACTGGCGAAATCGGCGACCTGGCCGTCGTCGCCTTTCCAGAAGGCGCGCACGGTGTCGCGGAACTTGTCGTTCCACTCGACCCAGCCCGGCGGGAAGTTGCCCACCTGATAGCCGCCGGGGCCGCAGTCCCACGGTTCGGCGATCATCTTCACCTGACGCAGCACCGGGTCCTGACGGCAGGCGACGAGGAAGCTGTGCCGCTCGTCGAAGCCGTCGTGATAACGGCCGAGAATGGTCGCCAGATCGAAGCGGAAACCGTCGACGTGCATCTCGCTGGCCCAGTAGCGCAAAGAGTCGGTGACCATTTGCAGCACGCACGGGTGGCTCAGGTCGAGGGTGTTGCCGGTGCCGGAATCGTTGATGTAGTAGCGCTTGTCGTCGGGCATCAAGCGGTAGTACGAGGCGTTGTCGATGCCGCGCATCGACAGGGTCGGGCCTTGCTCGTTGCCCTCGGCGGTGTGGTTGTAGACCACGTCGAGGATCACTTCGAGGTTGGCTTCGTGCAGGTGCGCGACCATCTCCTTGAACTCGGCAATCTTGCCGCTGGCTAGATAGCGCGGGTCAGGGGCGAAAAAAGCGATGCTGTTGTAGCCCCAGTAATTGGTCATGCCTTTGTGCAGCAGATGCTGATCGTTGACGAAGGCGTGGATCGGCAGCAGTTCGACGGTGGACACACCGAGCTTGCGAATGTGTTCAAGCACATCGTCAACCATCAGCCCGGCGAAAGTGCCGCGTACGTTCTCCGGCACCGAGGGGTGACGCATGCTGATGCCGCGCACGTGGGTTTCATAAATGATGGTTTTGTCCCACGGCACGCTGACGCGGTGGTCGTTGCCCCAGGTGTGCGCCGGGTCGATGACTTTGCACTTGGGTACAAATGGAGCGCTGTCGCGTTCATCGAAACTGAGGTCGGCGTCGGGGTGGCCGATGGTGTAGCCGAACAGCGCTTCCGACCATTTCAACTGGCCGACCAGTTGCTTGGCGTACGGGTCGATGAGCAATTTGTTGTGGTTGAAGCGGTGACCGTTGGCCGGGTCGTACGGGCCGTAGACGCGGTAGCCGTAAATCAGCCCCGGGTGC
>NZ_JAMDGW010000012.1:0-294688 GCF_028656995.1 Pseudomonas sp. TNT2022 ID642
CCAGCTCCCACAATGATTTGTGGTGATGCTTGATGTTGAGGATGTACACAGAACCTGTGGGAGCTGGCTTGCCAGCGATGGCGGCAGGTCAGTTGGCATTGATGTTGGCTGACACGGCCTCTTCGCGAGCAGGCTCGCTCCCACAGGGTTTTGAGGTGTCTGCAGAGCTAAGGGTCAGCTCAGCACATAGTCCACAGGCTTCAGCGCCGGGGGGACTTCTGCGCCAAGCTCAGCGAGGATATCGCGTTCGATGGTGCGCACCAGTGCATCGGTGGGCAAGTCGTTTTCGTCGCGGCCGAACGGGTCTTCCAATTCATCGGCAATCGCATCCAGGCCAAAGAACGTGTAGCTGACAATCGCCGTGAACAGCGGCGTCAGCCAGCCCAGCGGCTCCGCCATGGCAAACGGCAGCAGGATGCAGAACAGATAAATCGTCCGGTGCAGCAACAGCGTGTAAGGAAACGGCAGCGGCGTGGTCTTGATCCGTTCGCACACGGCTTGCGCCTGGGTCAGGCTGGTCAGGTGATTGGCCAGCAACATGTAGCGCCACTCAGTCAGCTCACCGTTCTGATGCAGATCGGAACACTGCTGGCCAACCGTCTGCAAAATGCGCCCGCTGTAATCCGGTGTCTGCGGATCGGGTTTCGGCATGATCCATTGGCTACTGGCGTCCGCTTCGCTTTCTTTACGCAACCGCGCGTTCAACGCATGAGCAAAACCACAAAGATTGAGCAGCAACGGTTTACGCTCGGCGGACTCACGAATCACATGGGTTTCGCGAATCACCGAGCGAATGTGCACGATCACTTCGCCCCAGGACTTGCGCGCTTCATACCAACGGTCATAGCAAGCGTTGTTGCGAAAATTCATGAAGATCGACAGCGACAAACCCAGCAAGGTAAACGGCGTGGCGTTGACCTTGGTGAAGTTGCTTGGATGGAGGATTTCCACCAGCACGATGGCCGAAGCGAGCAGGGTGACCATCAACGTGCGCATGGCGATGCGCTTGGCGATCGAACCCTTGAGGGTGAAGAGAATGGCGAACTGGTTGACCTTGGGTCTGATGATCATGCTGTGCGGTTCCGATAACCGATGAAACTGGCGGGATCAGCCGCCGGTCATGTTCATGAAGCGCACGACCTGAACATCATCGTTCACTTCGAAATTATGTCGATACGGCTTGAGTTTCATCGCCTCGACGATAGCTTTCTCCAGCCGCTGCGGTTGCCCCGGGTGGGCGCGCAGCACCGCTTTAAGATCCACCGAATGCTCGTTACCCAGACACAGTAGCAGGCGCCCTTCGACGGTGAGGCGCACGCGGTTGCAGGTGCCGCAAAAATTGTGGCTATGCGGTGAGATAAAGCCCAGGCGAATCTCCGGCGCTTCCGCCAGCCGCCAGTAGCGCGAAGGGCCTTGGGTCGACTCCGCCGAGTCGATCAGGGTATAGCGCTCGGCAATCTTTTCCCGCACCTGCGCGCTGGAGAAAAACGACTCGGCACGGCTGTGTTCGCTGATGATCCCCAGCGGCATCTCTTCGATGAAAGAGACGTCGAGCTGACGGTCGATCGCGAAGCTCACCAGATCGTTGATCTCCTCATCGTTGCGACCCTGCATCACCACGACATTGAGTTTAGTGCGGGTAAAACCGGCCTTGCGCGCGGCATCGATGCCGTTGATCACCTGCGCCAGATCGCCGGTGCGGGTCATCTGTTTGAAGCGCGCCGGGTCGAGGCTGTCGAGGCTGATGTTCAGGCGCTTGACCCCGGCGTCGAACAGCGGCGCCGCGAGTTTGCCCAGTTGCGAGCCGTTGGTGGTCATGCACAACTCGCGCAGGCCGGGCAGGGCGGCGATCTGCTCACACAACTTGACCACGCCCGGACGGATCAGCGGCTCGCCACCCGTAAGGCGAATCTTGCGCGTGCCGAGCGCCACAAAGCTCTGCGCCAGTTGATAGATCTCTTCCAGCGTGAGGATTTTTTGCCGTGGCAGAAACTGCATGTCTTCTGCCATGCAATAGACGCAGCGGAAGTCGCAGCGGTCGGTCACCGACATGCGCAGATAGTCGACGCGGCGGTTGTAACCATCGATCAAGACACGCTCTGACATGACAGCCTCGCAGGAATGAAAACCACTGTAGAAGGGGTTTGGTCAGCGCAGGTTATGGCTAACTTTAAGTGCCGTCCAATCACTGTTAATGAACAGCTGATTGATCCCGTCGATGATGAATTATTTTGCGCCAAAAGTTGCTTCGTTAGTTTCGCAAAGCCCCGTAAATAAAGGGTTTTAATCCGTGATAGATGCTTTCGATAAGTCGGTCATTAATAGCGATTAGACAATGTTTTGTAACGGTTCATATCCTTGCCCCGGCAAACCCAACGACCCCTTTTCAACCTTGAAAGTCGGCCGTCGCTGTTTAACCGAATCAGGTTCATGCCTGTGTGCATCGTCATGGAGAGTCCCATGTCACAAGTCGACCGTTACAAACCCTACAAAGGCGCCGCAGCCGGTTGGGGCGCTGTTATCAGCCTGACCAAAAGCTGGCTGGGCAGTGAAAACGCCCTGAAAAACATCCGCGCCATGCTCAAGACCAACCAGAACGGCGGCTTCGACTGCCCGGGTTGTGCCTGGGGCGAAGCGCCGGGCGCGAGCATGTTGAAGTTCTGCGAAAACGGCGCGAAAGCGGTGAACTGGGAAGCGACCGGGCGTTTGGTCGACCCGGCGTTCTTCAACAAGTACACAGTGTCGAGCCTGGCCGAACAGAGCGACTACTGGCTGGAATATCAGGGTCGTCTGACCCACCCGATGCGCTACGACGCGCGGGTCGACCGCTATGTGGAAATCAGTTGGGAAGATGCGTTCGCACTGATCGCTGATCATCTGAAAAACCTCAAGTCGCCGCACGAGGCCGAGTTCTACACCTCCGGTCGTGCGAGCAACGAAGCGGCGTTTCTCTATCAGTTGTTCGTCCGCGCCTTCGGCACCAACAACTTCCCCGACTGCTCGAACATGTGCCACGAAGCGAGTGCGGTGAGCATGATCGAGACCCTCGGCGTTGGCAAAGGGACCGTGGTCTACGAGGATCTGCATCACGCTGACGCGATTTTCGTCATCGGCCAGAACCCCGGCACCAACCACCCGCGCATGCTCGAACCGCTGCGTGAAGCGGTAAAGCGCGGCGCACAAGTGGTCTGCATCAACCCATTGAAAGAGCGTGGCCTGGAGCGTTTCCAGAACCCGCAGAACCCGCTGGAAATGCTCAGCAACGGCTGGGAAGCGACCAACACCGCGTACTTCCGCCCGGCGCTGGGTGGCGACATGGCGATGATTCGCGGCATGGTCAAATTCCTGTTGCAGTGGGAGCGTGAGGCGCAGGCGACTGGCGGCGAACCGTTGTTCGATCACGCGTTCATCGCCGAGCACACTACGGGTCTGGACAGCTATCTGGCTGAAGTCGAGGCAACCAGTTGGGAGCATATTCTCGAGCAGTCCGGCGTGCCGTTGCATGACATCGAACTGGCCGCGCGCATGTATGGCCGCGCCAAGAGCGTGATCATGTGCTGGGCCATGGGCCTGACCCAACACGTGCACTCGGTGGCGACCTTGCAGGAAGTCATCAACCTGCAACTGCTGCGCGGCAACGTCGGCCGTCCGGGCGCAGGTCTGTCGCCGGTTCGCGGCCACAGTAACGTGCAGGGCGACCGCACGATGGGCATCAACGAACTGGCGCCGAAAGACCTGATGGACGCGTTGGAAAAACGCTTCAACTTCGACGTGCCGCGCATGCACGGGCACAACACGGTGATGGCGATCGGCGCCATGGAACGTGGCGAAGCCAAAGTGTTCATTGGTCTGGGCGGAAACTTTGCCCAAGCCACGCCGGACACCCCGCGCACCCACGCCGCCATGCGCAAACTCGACCTGACCGTGCACATCGCGACCAAGCTCAACCGCAGCCACTTGGTCACCGGTCGCGACGCGCTGATCCTGCCGTGCCTCGGGCGTACCGACATCGATATCCAGGCCGAAGGCCCGCAAGGCGTGACCGTCGAAGACACCTTCAGCATGGTGCATTTGTCGTTCGGTCAGTTGAAGCCGAAGTCGGCGCAGTTGAAATCCGAGCCGGCGATCATTGCCGGGATCGCCGCCGCGACGTTGGGCAAGCACCCGATCGATTGGGAGTGGGTGGTGGGCGACTACGGACGCATCCGCAACCTGATTGCCGACGTGATTCCGGGCTTCGAAAACTTCAATGAGAAGCTGTTGATTCCGGGGGGCTTCCACCTCGGCAACGACGCCTCGGATCGGGTCTGGAACACCGCCAGCGGCAAGGCTCAATTCACCCCGTGCGTGCTGCCGGAACATCTGATCAGCGAAGGCGTGCGCAACCTGCCGGTCAAGCCGCATCTGATCCTGCAAACCATGCGTTCCCACGATCAGTACAACACCACGCTGTATGGCCTTGATGATCGTTATCGCGGGGTTTACGGCATGCGTGATGTGATCTTCGCCAACGAGCAGGATATCCAGCGCTTGGGGTTCGAGCCGGGGCAGAAGGTTGATCTGGTGGCGCTGTGGGATGACGAACGTGAACGTCGGGTCAGCGGTTTCACCCTGATTGCCTACGACATTCCCGCAGGGCAGGCAGCGGCGTATTACCCGGAGACTAACCCTTTGGTACCGCTGGAAAGCTACGGCGATCGGACGTACACGCCGACCTCCAAATTCGTGGCGATCCGCCTCGAAGCCGCGAAGGTCAGCAACCTGATCCCGTCGTCGGTGGCGTAACCCGCCACTCATAAAAACATTGGCAATTTGACTGGCTGCAGGCGTTCGCGTCTGGCGGTGGCCCGGGTTCGTGCTGCCGCTTTTCAGCCTGGATGAGGACATCATCATGTTCAATCTGGAGGCACTGGACCTGGCGCGAATTCAATTCGCGTTCACGGTTTCGTTCCACATTATTTTCCCGGCAATCACCATTGGCCTGGCGAGTTTCCTCGCGGTACTCGAAGGTCTGTGGCTGAAAACCCATAACGACACGTACCGCGATCTCTACCATTTCTGGTCGAAGATCTTTGCGGTCAACTTTGGCATGGGCGTGGTTTCGGGGCTGGTCATGGCGTACCAGTTCGGCACCAACTGGAGCGGCTTCTCGGATTTTGCCGGGAGCATCACCGGGCCGCTTTTGACCTATGAAGTGCTGACCGCGTTCTTCCTTGAGGCCGGTTTCCTCGGGGTGATGCTGTTCGGCTGGAACCGTGTCGGCCGTGGCTTGCACTTCTTTGCCACGGTAATGGTCGCCATCGGCACGTTGATTTCGACGTTCTGGATTCTTGCGTCCAACAGCTGGATGCAGACGCCGCAAGGCTTTGAAATCGTCGACGGTCGGGTGATGCCGCTGGACTGGCTGGCGATCGTGTTCAACCCGTCGTTCCCGTTCCGGCTGGCGCACATGGCGATTGCCGCGTTTGTGGCGACGTCGTTCTTCGTCGGTGCCTCGGCTGCCTGGCATTTGCTGCGCGGCAATAACACGGCACCGGTGCGCAAGATGTTTTCCATGGCGTTGTGGATGGCCCTGATCGTTGCGCCGATTCAAGCGGTGGTCGGTGACGCCCATGGCTTGAACACGCTGGAACATCAACCGGCGAAAATCGCCGCCATCGAAGGCCACTGGGAGAACGCCGACAACGGCCCGACGCCGCTGGTGCTGTTCGGCATTCCTGATATGCAAGCGGAGAAAACCAGATATGCGTTGGAGATTCCCTATCTCGGAAGCCTGATCCTCACCCACAGCCTCGATAAGCAGATCCCGGCGCTGAAGAGCTTCCCGAAAGAAGACCGGCCGAATTCGACCGTGATCTTCTGGAGCTTTCGCGTCATGGCCGGGTTGGGGATGTTGATGATCCTCGTCGGTTTGCTGGGGCTGGCGTTGCGCCGGGGCGGCAAGCTTTATCAGCATCGCGGCTTCCAGCGTCTGGTGTTGTTGATGGGGCCGAGCGGCTTGATTGCGCTGCTGGCCGGTTGGATCACCACGGAAGTCGGGCGTCAGCCGTGGGTGGTGTACGGCTTGCTGCGCACCCACGACGCCGCGTCGCATCACTCGGTGGCGCAGATGAGCACGTCGCTGGCGCTGTTCGTGGTGATCTATTTCACCGTGTTCAGCGTGGGCATCGGCTACATGATGAAACTGGTGAACAAAGGCCCGCAGCCGCACCACGAACATCCGCCTGCGGGCGATGAATTGCAGACGCCGCGTCGACCGATTTCGGCGGCTACCGCCCCTATGAAGGAGCACTGAGTCATGGGTATTCAAGGTATCGATCTCTCGTTGATCTGGGGAGTGATCATCGCCTTCGGGGTGATGATGTACGTGATCATGGACGGCTTCGATCTGGGCCTCGGGATCCTGTTTCCGCTGATCCCGGACGAGCAGGAACGCGATGTGATGATGAACACAGTCGCGCCTGTCTGGGACGGCAATGAGACGTGGCTGGTGCTTGGCGGGGCGGCGTTGTACGGGGCGTTTCCGCTGGCGTACGGGGTGATTCTCGAGGCGCTGTATCTGCCGCTGATCCTGATGCTCTGCGGGCTGATTTTCCGCGGCGTGGCGTTCGAGTTTCGCTTCAAGTCATCGCCGCAAAAACGTCATTGGTGGGACAAGGCGTTTATCGGTGGTTCGCTGCTGGCGACGTTCTCCCAGGGTGTGGTGATTGGTGCGTACGTGTCCGGGATTCCGGTGGTCGATCGGCAGTTTGCCGGCGGCGGTCTGGACTGGTTGGCGCCGTTTCCGCTGGTGTGTGGCGTGGGGCTGGTGATTGCGTACGCGTTGCTTGGCAGCACGTGGTTGCTGGTCAAGACCGAAGGCATGCTGGAGTCGCGGATGCGTCTGTTCACCCGGCCGCTGGCCTTGCTGTTGATGGTGATGGTGCTGGTGATTGGCGTGTGGACCCTGCAACTGCATCCCGAGCTGGCAGTGCGTTGGTCGACGCACGGGCATCTGCAGGTGTTTGCCGGGTTGGTGATGTTGGCGTTGCTGGCGCTGTTCGGGCTGCTGCGCACGTTGCGTCAGCGGCATACGCACTGGCCGTTTGTGTTCACCCTGGTGCTGATGTTGCTCGGTTACATCGGCCTGGCGCTGAGCATCTGGCCGAACATCATCCCGCCGTCGGTAAGCATCTGGGCCGCCGCGTCACCGCCGTCGAGCCAGTTGTTTGCGCTGATCGGTGCACTGTTCATCCTGCCGGTGATTCTGATGTACACCTTCTGGAGCTACTACGTGTTCCGCGGCAAAGTGAGGATTGGCGATGGCTACCATTGATTCGCGAGAAGTGAAATCCAGCCGCTGGTACAAGCGTCTGGGCTGGCTGTTGTTGATCTGGCTGGGCAGCGTGGTGTCGCTGGCGGTGGTGGCAAGCCTGCTGAAACTGGCGATGTATGCCGCGGGCATGCGGACCCATTGACCCAAAAAACCGGAGCCTGGCTCCGGTTTTTTATTGCCCCGATCTTTCGTGCAATTGCTCACCCTGTGGGAGCTGGCTTGCCAGCGATAGCGGTGGGTCAGTCGACATCAATGTTGAAGGGGCGGGCCTCATCGCTGGCAAGCCAGCTCCCACAGGTTTCTGTGCTAGTCAGCGAATATGAGAACACCACCGAACACTGTGGGAGCGAGCCTGCTCGCGAAGGCGTCAGGTCAGACAATGTTGATGTTGAATGTAAGGGCCTCTTCGCGAGCAGGCTCGCTCCCACATTTGATCTCGGTTCGGCCGAAGATCGACTGATCAACTCAAGCCCCTGTGGGAGCGGTGTGTTTGAGATTGGCTTACTGAGCGCCGAACATCGCGGTCCAGTAAATGCCGGCGCTGCTTTTCGGGTCGGTCGCGTAAGCGGCGCCGAGTTCCTGGTATTGCGGGTTCATCAGGTTGGCGCAGTGGCCGGGGCTGGCGAGCCAGCCTTCGACGACTTTGTGCACGGTGTCTTGTCCGGCGGCGATGTTTTCGCCGACCAGTTGCCCGCTGTAACCAGCGAGTTCCGCGCGGTCGCCCGGGGTGCGGCCGTCGCGGTCCTTGTGGTCGAGGTAATTGTTGTTGGCCATGTCGCGGCTGTGATCCTGGGCGATCGTGCCCAGTGTTGCGTTCCAGGCCAGAGGTGCGGCAGCGGCGAACGCCTGACCGCCACACTGACGGGCCTGACTGCGGGCACCGTTGAGTTCACTCAGCAATTTCTGCCCTTCACTTTGTGCATCACCGAGCTTGGCCGACAGCAGCGGCCGCGCCAGCACGATGCGCCAGTCACGGTCGTCGCGGCTGACTCCGACATCGACAAACTGCGGATCGAGCACCACCTGACAGAAACTTTCCTGAATCGCCTTCATCGCCGACGCCGCATCACGCGGGCCGTTGAGCGTGATCGCTTGCACATTGACCATCGGGTAACTGGCGCTGGCCATGGCTTGCTGCAGATCGACAGCACCGGTGGCGCGTAATCTCAGCCGTGGATCAGCTGACAGCGGTGGCAGTTCATTCGACGCCTGACTGCCGCAACGCTGCGGCTGGCTGCGGTAGCCGTTGATCGACTCGATCAATTGCGATTCATCGCCGGCCAGCGCCGGGATGGCAAACACAATGCCCACGGACAACGCGGCAAAACGCAAAACGGATGGCATGAAGCGCATGGAAATCTCCCTGGAGCTGAATGCGCCCATGATGCGCGAAAGGCCCCCGGGGAGTGCAATGTCTTTTTTCTTCATTCACCCGGTTTTCTGCGCAACTTTGCCTCTGGTTTTGCCGTCTACACTCACCGAAGAGCCCGGAAACCGGGTGTCTCCCCGACGTAACACCTTGCCCGACTCGGGCGCTGCCGGAAGAACAGACATGGGATTGAAAGGCTGGGCGGGTTGTCTCGTATTCACCCTGTTGGCAGGCTCTGCATGGGCCACCGATCAGGCCCCGATCAAAGCGAAGGCTGAAGAAAAAGCCCAAGTGCTGGAAGAGAAAGCGGCGGACAAAGTCAGCGCCGCACCGGCACCGAAAGCCGAAGCCATCACCCCGACCGAAGTGCAGGCGGTCGACCCGGCCGGCGCGGCGCCGCTGGATGATCCGATCACTTGCCTGGCGCGCAGTATCTATTGGGAAGCCAAAGGCCGGGACACCCCGGAAATGGAAGCCGTGGCCAGCGTGGTGATGAATCGCCTCGGCCACGAGGGCTTTCCCGACAACATTTGCGCTGTCGTCAAACAAGGTTCGGAAACCAAGAGCTGCCAGTTTTCCTGGTGGTGCGACGGGCGTCCGGATCAGGTCAAGGAAGATGCCGAATACTCGCTGGCCAAGGATATCGCCCGCAAAGCGCTGAACCGCCAGCTCAATGATCGCACCAACGGCGCGCTGTATTTCCACGACCGCAATGTGCATCCGAGCTGGGCCAAGGAATATCGCAAGACCGCCGAAACGAAAAAGTTTCTCTTCTACAAACCTGCCGGCGGCGACGCGCGTTAAGCGCAGACTTGCCGCACACAATCGCGCAGCCAGCGATGCGCTGGGTCAGCGTCCATGCGCGGATGCCAGAGCATCGACACACTGATGTCCGGCATCGCGAAGGGCAGGGCGAAACTGTGCAGGCCCGTGCGTAGTTTGCTGGTATGACGCTGCGGGACTGTGGCGATCAGGTCTGACTCACGCACCAGCGTCAGCGCCGCCGAGAATCCACCGAATGAGGTGACGATGTCTCGTGTCAGCCCTAGCGCGAGTAACGCTTCGTCGACCGGGCCACTGCTGCGCCCGCGTCGGGAGATCAGAATGTGCTCGCCGCCGGCAAAGCGCCTGCTGGTGATTTTCCCCGTGCTCAAAGGATGCCCCTCACGCACCACACCAATCCATTGATCCTGAAACAGGATGCGGCTGTGCAGCGTCGGGTCGGTGCTGTCATCGACCACGCCGGTTTCCAGATCGACGCGACCTTCGCGCAGCGGCGTGCTGTCCTTGTCGGCTTTCTGCACAAAGCGCAGGCGTACATCGGGCGCTTCTTCAGCGATACGCGCGAGCAGGGCGGCGGCGAAGGTTTCAACAAAGCCGTCGGTGTTGCGCAGGGTGAAGGTGCGTTGCAATCGGCGCGGGTCGAGCACCTCGGCAGGGCGTAAAACCGCTTCGGCGTCTTGCACCAGATGACTGACCCGCTCGCGCAATTCGAGTGCGCGCGGCGTTGGCACCAGGCCTCGACCCGCACGAACCAACAGCGGATCGCCCGTGGTTTGGCGCAGACGGGCGAGGGCGCGGCTCATGGCCGATGGACTCAACTGCAGGCATTTGGCAGCGCGGGCGACGCTGCCTTCGCGCAGTAAAACGTCGAGGGTGATCAGCAGGTTCAGATCCGGCGCAGTCATGACATGGCGTTCCATGCAGGTATTGAGTGCAAAGCATGCGTCTTGCGCCGGGTGTTGTCGAGGCTCAGGCTATGACGCATCACCTTTGCGTTGCGAGCCGAGCATGCCCCGAGAACCCCTGAGCACTCCCGCCCGATGGGCACTGACCAGTCTGGCCCTGTCGATGTTGATGCCGTCGCTGGACACCAGCATCGCCAATGCTGGGCTGCCGATTCTGGCGACGGCGTTTGATGCGACGTTTCAACAAGTGCAATGGATCGTGCTGGCTTATCTGCTCGCGATCACTACATTGATTGTCAGTGTCGGGCGGTTGGGCGATGGCTTTGGTCGGCGTCGATTGCTGTTGATCGGGATCGGCATTTTCACCAGCGCTTCGCTGGCCTGTGCGCTGGCACCGGGACTCGGTTGGCTGATTGGCGCACGGGCGGTGCAAGGTGTTGGCGCGGCGATGATGTTCGCCTTGACCGTGGCGCTGGTGGCCGATGCGGTGCCCAAGACGCGGGCGGGCAGTGCGATGGGTTTGTTGGCGACGATGTCGGCGACGGGCACCAGTCTTGGGCCGTCGCTGGGTGGGTTGTTGATGACGCATGTCGGCTGGCAGGCGATTTTCCTGCTCAACGTGCCGCTGGGCTTGCTCAATGTCTGGCTGGTGTATCGCTTTCTGCCGGCGGATCGCGCAGCAGGGCCGCGAGTGACGTTCGATTATTCTGGCAGCGTAGTGCTGGTGTTGACGCTGGCGGCGTATGCGCTGGCAATGACCCTTGAAGGTTTCACCGTGCCGTTGCTGTTGGCCAGCCTGTGTGGCGCAGGATTGTTCATCGTGGTCGAGATGAAGGCGAAGTCGCCGCTGATTCGTTTGTCGCTGTTCAGCGACAAACGACTGAGCAGCAGCCTGACGCTGACGTTGCTGGTGACGACGGTGATGATGACCACGCTGGTGGTCGGTCCGTTTTACCTGCACCGGGGTTTGGGTCTCAGCAGCACAATGGTCGGAGTGGCGTTATCGATCGGACCGTTGTTGTCTGCGTTTGGCGGTGTGCCGGCCGGGCGTCTGGTGGATCGTTTCGGCGCGCGCCGGATCGTGCCGGGCGCGTTGCTTGGCATGGCCTGCGGTTGTGGCTTGCTGGCGCTGTTGCCGATGAGTCTGGGGTTGCCCGCGTACTTACTGCCGGTTGCCGTAGTCGCTGTTGGTTATGCGTTGTTTCAGGCAGCCAACAACACCGGATTGATGGCGGGTGTTCGTCAGGAGCAGCGTGGCGTGGTCTCGGCGATGCTCGGTCTGGCGCGCAACCTCGGCTTGATCACCGGGGCTGCGGTGATGGGCGCGGTGTTTGCGCTGGCGGCGGGGGATCCAACGCAGGCGCCGGCAACGGCGATTGCCAGTGGATTGCATATCACTTTCGGCGTCGCCTCAGCACTGATGCTGACAGCCCTGATCATCAGCCGAGCCGAGATCAAGCTGTGGGAGCGACAGCGCGCCGATTCGACCTGCTCACGGTAGCTGCGGGTCAGGGAAAGTTGATGTTGATCAAGCTGACCTCATCGCTGGCAA
Organism: Pseudomonas sp. TNT2022 ID642; assembly: GCF_028656995.1. Lineage (NCBI taxonomy): Bacteria > Pseudomonadati > Pseudomonadota > Gammaproteobacteria > Pseudomonadales > Pseudomonadaceae > Pseudomonas > Pseudomonas sp. TNT2022 ID642. The sequence goes on from NZ_JAMDGW010000012.1 coordinate 11,925, forward strand.
GCCAGCTCCCACAGGGTTTTGGGTTGGCCGGAGATCTGGATTCAGCGCCAATCATTGTGGGAGCTGGCTTGCCAGCGATGACGGCGGAAAAGTCGATGAAGGTGATCGCCGGGCGGGGAAGAACAGTTCAAAACAGGTGATGCCATCGACACTGCTGACGCTATAGCGGCCCTGATGCAACTGCATGATGGTTGCCACGATCGACAGGCCCAAACCGTTGGATTGCGCCGAGCGCTCGCGTGACTGATCGACGCGGTAAAAACGTTCGAACAGTCGTGCCAGATGTTCCGGCGCAATGGTTGTGCCGTGGTTGCGTACCCGCAGATAGCTGCCATCCGCCTCGGCAATCGCTTCCACCTGCACCGTCGAATCCGCCGCGCCGTACTTGATCGCATTCGCGCACAGGTTGGCCAACGCGCGGCGCAACAGCATCGGCTCGGCCCAGATCACACCGCTGCCGCGCGCCTTGATGCACACGCCGACATCCGCCGCGAGGCCTTCAAAATAATCGGCAATACGCTGCATCTCATCCGCCGCATCCAGTTCCTGGCGCTGACTCAAGGCACTGGCCGGATCGGTGCGCGCCAGAAACAGCATGTTGTCGAGCATCCGCGTCAGGCGTTCCAGTTCTTCGACGTTGGAGGCGAGCAACTGCTGGTAGGCCTCGATGCTGCGGTGCTGCTGCAGCGCGACCTGAGTTTCGCCGAGCAGATTGTTGATCGGCGTGCGTAACTCATGGGCCATGTCGGTGGACACCTGACTCAACTGCGCAAAGCCCTTGGCGAGCCGATCGAGCATGGCATTGAACGCCTCGATCATCGGCAGCAACTCCCGTGGGGCGCCGTGACTGTCGAGGCGTTCGCCGAGGTTGCCGACGCCAATACCGTGGGCGTGTTTTGCCAGTCGCCGCAACGGCAGCAACCCGCGATACACCAGCAGACAACCCACCACCGCCAGTAACAGCGCCGCCAGCGAGGCCAGGCCATAAACACTCAAACGGTAATTGGCGAGCATCGCCGTGCGCTCGCTCATCAGGCGCCCGGTGGTGACTTGCAAACTGCCCAGCTCACCGGAATCGATACTCGCCGCCACCGCCGAAAACGGTACGCCGTCGACACTTGGCAGATGCTGCACGTCCTTTAGCGTCATCGCCTGGTCGATGGGCACCGCCGGCAGCGTCGGCGGCTTCAGATTGCCCGGGTTGACCACCAGCAACGGCGGTTGTCCTGGTGCGCCGATGGTCAGCAGCGCTTCGCGGTTGCCGAGCATGTTCTGGAACAGCGCCGGTTTGTTCTTGATCAACTCCAGGGTGTTGCTGTCGTTTAGGAAGGTGCGCAACTGGTCGACGCGACTGACCAGCGCGGTGTCATCACGGCGGATCAACTGTTGCTCCAGTTCGTTGTACAGCGCGGCACCGAGGCCCGCCAGCGAAGCGAAGGCGAGCAGGGCGAACACCAGCGCCAGGCGCAGGGTCAGCGAATACGCGCGTCGGCTGCTCATGGCTGCGTATCGAAGCGATAGCCGATGCCACGCACGCTGTGGATCAGCTTGAGCTGGAACGGGTCATCGATCTTCGCCCGCAAGCGGCGCACGGCGACATCGACGACGTTGGTGTCGCTGTCGAAATTCATGTCCCACACCCGTGAGGCGATCAGCGAACGCGCCAACACCTGCCCGGTATGCGTGGCGAACAATTGCAACAACGCAAACTCCTTGTTGGTCAGGGTGATGCGCACCCCGGCGCGCGTCACGCGGCGCTTGAGCACGTCGATCTGCAGGTCGGCCACTTGCAGTTGTTCGTCTTCATGGATCGGCCCGCGCCGGGTCAGGGTGCGCAGACGCGCCACCAGTTCGGCGAAGGAAAACGGCTTGATCAGGTAATCGTCGGCGCCCAGTTCCAGGCCTTTGACGCGGTCAGCGATATCGTCGCGGGCGGTGAGGAACAGTACCGGCGTGTCGGCCTCCTTGCGCAACCGGCGCAGGACTTCCCAGCCATCCATTTTCGGCATCATCACATCGAGCACGATCACATCGAAACTGTGTTCCAGCGCCAGGTGCAGCCCGTCGGCACCGTCGCGGGCGAGGCTGACGCTGTAACCCAGTTCCTGCAAACCGTTGAGCAGGTAGTTGCCCGCCTTGGGTTCGTCTTCGACAACCAGAATATTCATCGATCAGTCTCAATGGTCATTGATGCAGCCGCTGCCTTGTACCTGATAGTCCAGCACATGTTCGCGGCCCTGATGGTCGAGGTAATTCAATTGCGCCGGAACCACGCCACACGCTTGTGAAATATCGGTGCTGGACAGGACTTTGTCGACATCGAGATTGACGTAGAAGCCGGATTTGTCATGAATCACGGCGGTGTCGGGCATGTTCGCGGCGAACACGCTGCCAGTGGCGAGGAGGGCGGTGAAGGCGAGCAGGAGGGTTTTCATGGTCAGTCACTCAGTGGTCACAGTTGATCGGCATTGGCGCCGGGACAACTTCAGGCTACCGAGCGATCCGCACGGCAAACCGACAGCTGAATGACAAAGTTGTAATGAAAGTGACTGCGAATCTCCCTGTAGGAGCTGCCGAAGGCTGCGATCTTTTGATCTTGCTTCTAAAAGTCAAAGTCAAAAGATCGCAGCCTTCGGCAGCTCCTACAGGGAATTTGTGGTGGTCGGTCAGCTCGCGTGGGTATTGAGAATGCTCGCCACCTGCTGCGGCTGGCAGTTCAGATACGGCGACGACTTCAACCAGCGCTGATCCGGATACCACGAAAACATGAACTGGCCATTCTTCAACCGGTCGATCACCTGCTTGGCAATCTGTGGCCTTACTGCCGGGCAACCCTGGCTGCGGCCGATGCGCCCCTGTTTCTTGCTCCAGAGCGGATTCACATAACTGGCCGCGTGAATGACGATGGCGCGATCGCGGGCCATGTCATTGAAGCCCGGCTCCAGACCGTCCATGCGCAGCGAATAACCGTGGGTGCCGCTGTAGCTTTCCTGAGTGCGGAACAGGCCGAGGCTGGACTGATAGCTGCCTTCGACATTGGAAAACTGCGTGGCGAAGTTTTCCCCGGAGTTGGAGCCGTGGGCAACCAGATCGCGCAGCACCAATTTCTTTTTGCTGAGGTCGAAGATCCACAGACGGCGTTCGGTGGATGGTTGCGAATAATCGATGATCGCCAGGTGGCGCGACGGTTTCGCACCGTTGTTGACCGCGCATTGCATGGCGTTCAAAGCACCTTTCAGCGCCTGGGGATTGAGTTCTGGCGCGGCGTGCGCGAGGCTGGTTAAGAGAACCGGCGATGGTTTGCCGGCGGCAAAAACGGGACTGGTCACGACGAGAGCGGTGGCAGTCAACAGAAGTCGGCGCAAAAACGTCAACATTTTATAAAGTGTCCTCACTTGCTACTTATTTGGCACTTTGGCTCCTGACTCCCAGTCAATACCCGCAAGCCCGTCGATCGAGCCTGACTCTCAAGCGCACCTGATGTAAGGTTGGCCATCATCTGGACGGCCATGGATTGGAGTAAAGCAGTTGTTCAAAAAGTACGCATGCTACTTGAGCATTTGTTTGCTCGCTGCGCCGTTTGTCGCTTGTGCCGATGAGCCGTTGCCGCCGCTGGAGACACTGCCAACGCCACCGGCCGAAATGCCGGTCGAGCCGCAAAGCCCGTTGCAGGCCGTAATGATCAGCTTGGCGCAGTCTTGCCCGGCGATTGCCGCACAGCTCAACGGCCCGGCGCTGACGCAACTGCAAGCCTTCTACCAGCAGCAGGACTGGATGCCGGTGTGGGCGAGTGAATCTGCGCGATTGCCGATGTTGCAGGCGCAATTGCAGTTGTTGGCCGATGATGGCCTCAATCCAAAACGCTATCCGATCCCGACCACGGCGCCCCAGGATGGCGAGTTGTGTGCCGACATCGACATCAGTCGCAACTATCTTCAGGCCCTGCAGGATTTGCACTACGGTCGCCTGCTGCAATCGCACTTCGAACCGCTGTGGCATGCCGACGCCACCCCGCGCGACCGTCAGGCGGAATTGTTGGCCATCGCCGTACCGGGCATGCATGACATCCCCGCCGCGTTCGACCTGGCGCGTCCGCGTCTGGCGCAATATCAGGATCTGCGTCAGCTCTACGCGGCGCAACGGCTCAAAGCCTTGCCGCAATGGCAGTCGGTGGGCAGCGGGCCGCTGCTGCGCCCGGACATGGAAGACCAACGGGTGCCGGAACTGGCTCAGCGTCTGTACAGCGAAGGTTACCTGACCCACGTCATTGGCACGCCCGGCAACGCTTATGACGGCGTGCTGGTCGATGCGGTGAAGAGTTTTCAGGCCAATCATTCGTTACAGGCCGACGGCGTGGTCGGGCCGGGGACGATTGCCGAACTCAACATCAGTCCGCTGACCCGCCGTGAACAACTGCGGGTCAACCTTGAACGTTTCCGCTGGATGGCCCAGGACATGGAGCCCAATGGCTTGCTGGTCAACGTCGCCGCTGCCGAGCTGACGCTGTATCAGGGCGGTGTTCCGGTGTGGCAAACGCGCACTCAGGTCGGCCGTGCCGAACGGCAGACGCCGCTGCTCAAATCGCGAGTCACGCGCCTGACCCTGAACCCGACCTGGACCGTGCCGCCAACCATCTGGAAGGAAGACAAGCTGCCGGCAATCCGCAAGGACCAGACCTTCCTCAGCCGGCAGAACCTGCAAGTGCTCGACGCCAACGGTCAGCCGCTGGCGGCAGCGGACATCGATTGGGACAACCCCGGCAACATCATGCTGCGTCAGGATGCCGGGCCGCGTAATCCGCTGGGGCAAATGGTTATCCGCTTCCCCAACCCGTTCTCGGTGTACCTGCACGACACGCCAAGCAAGGCACTGTTCGAAAAAGGCCCACGCGCTTTCAGCTCCGGTTGCGTGCGCGTCGAGCACCCGATGCAACTGCGCGATCTGCTGCTGACCCCGGCGGAAAAGGCCCGCACCGAAACCCTGCTGGCCACCGGCACCACCCACGAATTTCGCTTGTCGGCGCCGGTGCCGATCCTGATGACCTACTGGACGGCACAGGTCGACAGCAGCGGGCGCGTGCGTTACTCGCCGGACATCTACAGCCGTGACAGCGCCTTGCTCGTCGGGCTTGATCGCGCGCATTGAGCCTCAGCGGGTGCTTCTGTTCCAGAACACCCGCGCCAGCCACGCATCGACACTCAACTTGCCAGCCCCGGCGAACACCAGCGGTAGCAGCGCGGCCAGGTAAATCGCCGGCAGCTTGAAGTTGCCGAAGCCTTTGTTAGTGATCGCATAACCCTGCGCCAGCTCGCTCAGTGACGACCAGTCGGCCGGCCAGTGCACGGCGGCGGTGGCGACGACCGTTACCACGATCAGCGAAATCGCTGAGATCCGTGTCCCGAAGCCCACCAGAATCGCCAGCGCACAGATCAGCTCGGCCCACATCGACAGTTCCCAGTTCAAGGTTGCCGGCAGGTGATCGAACGGGAAGGGGAATTTGTCCTGGATGTCTTCGAACCAGTTCTGCCCGTTGAATTTCTCTAGCCCGGATTCGAAAAACTCCCAGGCGATGAACAGGCGCAGGGTCAGTGGGGCGAGCCAGGTACCGGCGCGGTCGAGGTTCAGGTGCAGGGATTTGACCGCAGTTGAAAGGGTGGTGGTCATGAGGCGTCTCCGGTGAGTTGAGTGAAATCGACCGGGGCATTTCAGCGTTGGGGTGTATCGGGGATGTGTCGGCGGGGTGGGGGACTGTGCTTTAGGTGTGTCTGCGGCTTCCGGGTATACAGTGCGATACAGGCAAAAGCCCCTCACCCTAACCCTCCCGAAACGTCGGACCGCCCAGAGGGAGAGGGGACTGACCGAGTTGTCTTGCGTCATCCATCGACCTGTGAAATCCGGTCGATTATGGATTCACCGAAGCACGTTCAGGTCGGCGTACATCCTCAATATCCCCCGATCGGCCCCCTCTCCCTCCGGGAGAGGGCTGGGGTGAGGGTAACGGGCTGGACTCAAATCGACGAGCCAGTCAGCATGACCCAAAAAATGGATCCCCCCACATGCGACGACTCCCCTCACTGGCCGCCCTGCGCACCTTCGAATGCGCCGCCCGCCACGCGCATTTCGGCCGGGCCGCCGCCGAACTGTGCGTCACCGACAGCGCCGTCAGCCATCAGATCCGCCAGCTCGAAGAACAACTCGGCGTCTCACTGTTCATCCGCGAAGGCCGACAAATCCGCCCGACCATCGCCGCCGGACGCCTGATGCAAAGCCTGCAACAAGCCTTCGAACTGATCGGCGATGCCTGCGATGAACTGCGCGACCCATCTTCGCTGGCCGTGCTCAGACTGGCCGTCACCGCCGAACTCGCGCAAAAGTGGCTGATGAGTCGCCTCACCGATTTCTACGCGCGTTATCCGCACATCACCCTGCACCTCTACGAACAACCGATCGACGCCACGGCGCCCGGCGAAGACATTGATCTGGCGATCACCTACGGCACCGGCCCGGTGGACAGCAGTGCTTACTTCGTTCGGCCGCTACCAGCCTTGCAGTTCTTCCCGGTGTGCAGCCCCGGCCTGTTCAACCAAGGCACTTTGAAAACCCCGAAGGATCTGGCCCGCCACTGCCTGCTGCACGACGATCAGGACGGCAAGACCTGGACCGCTTGGCTGACCAGCCACGCCGGTGATCTACGCCCACAGCGTCAGTTGTATTTCGCCCACGCCGGTCTGGCGCTGGAAGCCGCGGCGCAAGGGCAGGGCGTGGCCATGGGCGACAACCTCACCGCGCAGGAAGATCTGCAAAGTGGCCGGCTGGTGCGCCCATTCGCTTCCAGCATGACCGCCCTCGGCCAATACGCGTTGGTCTGCGAGCGGCTGCGACTGGAGCGTCCGGCGGTCGCGCAGATGCTCGAATGGTTCAACGATCAACTGGCCGATTGATGAGTTGAATTCAACTGTTCCGCAATAATCATCGTTGGCGGGCGTACTGCTTGCGCCGTTAGCCTGTGGTCATTCCATTCCCATCGCGAAGACGAGGTTTGACCATGGCACGTTTGCTCGACTCCACCCCCAAACACGACGGCTTCCGTCTGCCCGGCGAATTTGAAGCCAAGTCCGGCTGCTGGCTCGGCTGGCCGGAGCGCACCGACGTTTGGCGCAACGGCGCGAAACCGGCGCAGAAAGTCTGGGTGCAGATCGTCACCGCCATCTCCCACAGCGAACCGGTCACCGTGTGCGCATCGGCCGCGCAGTTCGCCACGGCGCGTCGGCAGTTGCCGCCGCAAGTGCGCGTGGTCGAGATGACCTGCAACGACACCTGGTTCCGCGACAGCGGCCCATGCTTTGTGGTCAACGATCAGAGCGGTGAAGTGCGCGGCGTCGACTTCGAATTCAACGCCTATGGCGGTCTTGACGGCGGCCTGTATTACCCGTGGGACAAGGACGATCAGATCGCCAGCAAGATCCTCGAGATCGAGCGTTTCGACCGCTACCGCGCACCGTTGATTGCCGAGTTGGGCGGCATCCAGAGCGACGGCCAGGGCAGCATCCTCACCACCGAACAGTGTCTGCTCAACCGCAATCGCAACCAGCATCTGGGCAAGGACGAAGTGACCCGACGCCTGACTGATTACCTCGGTGCCGAGCAAGTGATCTGGCTGCCACGCGGCTGCAAGTTCGACGAAACCGATGGCCATGTCGATGACCTCGCCTGTTTCGTGCGTCCCGGTGAAGTGGTGTTGCAATGGACCGACAACCGCGACGATCCGCAGTGGGAAATCTACCAGGAGGCCTACGACATCCTGCGCAGCACCCGCGACAGCCGAGGGCGCGAGCTGATCGTGCACAAATTGCCGCAACCGGATGTGCTCGAGTGGACCGCCGAAGAAGCAGAAGGCCTCGATCAGCAGGACAGCACTCACACCCGTCAGGCCGGCACGAAAATCTGCGCGTCGTACATCAACTACTACGCCGGCAACAGCTCGATCGTGGTGCCGCTGTTCGGTGATCGTAACGACAAGGTTGCCATGGCGACGCTGGCCGAACTGTTCCCGCAGCACAAGATCGTCGGCATCGAAAACTCCCGGGAAATCCTCCTTGGCGGCGGCAACGTCGCGTGCATCACCATGCCGCAATACGCCGGCAAAGGAGTGTAATCATGCGCCTGCACAAACTGACTCAAGCGTTATTGCTGGTGCTTGCACCCCTGTGTGTGCAGGCCGCCGACACCGAGAAGCCGGTGGTTAATCTGTACATCTGGGGCGAGTATCTGGCGCCGGATACGCTGAAGAATTTCGAGGCCAAGACTGGCATTCATGTGGTCGTCGATCACTTTGATTCACTGGAAACCGTCGAGACCAAACTGCTTACCGGGCGCAGCGGTTACGACCTGGTGTTAACCGCTGGCCAGCACCTGTCGCGCGCCATCGAGAGCGGCGCGATCCAGCCGCTGGACAAGGCCCGGGTGCCGCATTTTGCCGGGGTCGGCGAGGAGTTTCGCCAGCACATGGCGGTGTTCGATCCGGGCAATCGCTACGCCGGGATTTACGCCTGGGGCACCACTGGCGTCGGCTATCAGGAACAGGCGATCAAGCAGCGTCTGCCCGATGCACCGACGGACAGTTGGGCGATGTTGTTCGATCCGGCGGTGGTGGCGAAATTCGCCGATTGCGGGGTGAGTTTGCTCAACGATCCCAACGAGGTATTTGCCGCCGTCATGAAGTACATGGGGCTGGACATCAACCGACAGAATCTCGATGACTTGAAACTTGCCGAGCAGCAGTTGGCGAAGATCCGGCCGTACATTCGCTATTTCGACAACGACCTGAACATCAGCGACCTGGCTAACGGCAACACCTGCGTGGCGATGTCGTGGAATGGCAATGTGGCGATCGCGGCGGGGCAGGCTGAGGCGGCGAAGAAACCGTTCACGCTGAGTTACCGGATTCCGAAGGAGGGCACGTTGATCTGGTTTGATGCCATGGTCGTGCCCAAGGACGCGCCACATCCCCAGGCGGGGTTGGCGTTGATGGATTATTTGATGACGCCGGAGGTGATTGCGCCGATTACTGACACCATTCACTACGCCAATGCGATCACGGCGGCGGATGGCTTGGTCGATGCAGCGATTCGCAATGATCCGGGGACTTATCCGTCAGAGCAGGTCAGGGCTTCTTTGTATAGCAAGAATGACAATGGCAAGGTGTTCAATCGGGCGTTGATCCGGGCGTTCAGCCGGTTGAAGTCCGGGCTGTGAAAAGCCGACCCTCACCCCAGCCCTCTCCCTCCGGGAGAGGGGGCCGACCGAGGTGTCTTGCGTTAAACACCGACCTGAAAAACCGAGTCGATTATGGATCTAAGTTTTGGCGATCATGGATTCAAAGGCGCTATTTCAAGTCGGCGTAAATCTCCAATATCCCCCAATAAGTTCCCTCTCCCACTGGGAGAGGGTTAGGGTGAGGGCAGCGGTTTAGGCACCCGCCACAAATACCACGCCGCCACCGTCCGATACGGCCGCCACGCCAACCCGATCTCAACCATCTGCCTGCGCGTCGGCTGCACCTCCAACCCCTTCAACCGCCGATACCCCTCACGCACACCAAAGTCATCCGCCGGCAAAATATCCATGCGCTCCAGGCTGTAGATCAACAACATCTCCACCGTCCAGCGACCCACCCCGCGCAAACTGACCAAACGTTCGATCAACACCTCATCGTCCATCGCTAGCGCCGTGGCGTAATCCGGCACCACGCCATCCAGCGTCGCCTGGGCAATCCCCTGGATCGTCGCAATCTTGCCCGCGGAAAACCCGCAACTGCGCATGCGCTCGAAATCCGTCGCAAGAATCTGCTCTGGCCGAGGAAACGTTTGCCCCGGGAACAACCCCACCAAGCGCCCGACAATCGCATCCCCGGCCTTGGCATGCAGTTGCTGATAAGCAATCGCCCGCACCAGCGACTCGTATGGATCACGCGCCGGATGCGGTTGATGCAGGCACGGGCCGACCTCAGCGATGTGACGCTGCCAGTCCGGATCAAGCGCGGCCAGATACTCGCGGGCCGCTTGATAGGCGTCGGCCATGTTATTTCAGCAAGCCGTTGACTTCGCCGTAGGTGAAAGCCTTGAGGTCATGGGTGTCGAGTTTGCCGCTGGCCAGAAAGCTTTTCACCAGCCCGCCCATCGCGCCATAGAGGAATTCGGCGATGCCGGAACCTGCGCTCAAGCGGCGCACGCCCAGTGCTTGCAGTTCTTCCGGTGAAGGCAAGCAAGCGAAGCCCAGCACATTGACCGGCAGCGTCGAGCCTTTGCAGATGGCCTCGATTTCATAGGCCGACGTGACGCCCGCCGCGAACAGACCATCGGCGCCCGCCGTTTGATACAGCGCGGCACGATGCAGGGTTTCGGCGACGCGATCCTCGGCCGGCACAAGGCTTTTCAGATATACGTCGGTGCGCGCATTGATGAACAGCTGCACATTGCGCTTGTTGGCAACCTGTCGCGCCACTTCGATCTTGCGCGCGAGCAACTCGGGATCCGCAGAACCATCCTCGATATTGATGCCCACGGCACCCGCCGCGATCACCGCATCCAGCACTTCGGCCACGCGCCCGAGGTCATCGGAATAGCCGGCCTCGACATCCACGGTCAACGGAATGCTGATCACCCGGGCGATGGCTGCCACCGTCGCCACCAGCCGTTCAAGGGGCAGGGCGTTGCCGTCCGGATATCCGTGGGCCCAGGCCACCGCCGCGCTGCTGGTGGCCACGGCTTTACCGCCCAAATGCTCGACCAGTCGCGCCCCGGTGGCATCGGCGACATTGGTTAGAATCAACAGGCCTTGCTGGTGCAACTGGTGAAACTGCGTAGCGAGCGCGTTCATCAAAAATCCTTCTTGTCAGTCGATTCGGTTGCTCAGAATGCCAGTTGTTGGGTGAGTTGCACGGCGGCGTTTTCCAGCCGCAGCAGAAACGCTTTGCGCGGTTGTCCACCACCATAGCCGGTCAGCGAGCCATCCGCGCCGATCACCCGATGGCAGGGCACCACGATCGACAGCCGATTGTGTCCGTTGGCCAGGCCGACCGCACGACTGGCGCCGGGTTTGCCCAAACCGGCGGCGATGGCGCCGTATGTACTGGTGTGGCCGTAGGGGATTTGCAGCAACGCTGACCAGACCTGCCGGGCGAACTCGCTGCCGGGCAGGTGCAGTGGCACGCTGAATTCGCTGAGCTTGCCGGCGAAGTACGCCGCCAGTTGCTGCTCGATCTGCTGCAAATGCGCGTTGTGCCCCGGCGCGACTGCGTAGCCATAGCGATTTTGCAGCTCCTCGACTTCGCGGGTCAGCGCCGGTCGATCAAGAAACTCCAGCAACACCAGTCCGCGCCGCTCAGCCATGGCGATCATCGGCCCCAGCGGCGTGGTCAACCGGGTGAACAGCAGCGGTTCACTCTGTTTGGCGCGGCCCGGGGTGATGTGGAAGGACTTCTGGAAAGCATCGCGAAAACCGCTGAGCGATTCATAGCCAGAATCAAATGCAGCATGATCAATCGAGGTGCCTTGCTTGATCCCGCCCAGCGCCATGCCCAAGCGCCGGGTGCGCAACCAGGCATGGAAGGTCATGCCGAAATGCTGCTTGAACCAGCGCCGCAGTTTAAGCGGTTCGATACCTTCGGCGAGCAGTTGCGCATCGCTCCAGCGCATCTCCGGGTCGGCTTCCACGGCGGTGAGCAGGTGTTGCACCCAGTCCGGCGCGATGGCGGCGGCGTCCAGCGGCTTGCAACGCAGGCAGGCGCGATAGCCGGCCGACATGCATTCGTCGGCATGGGCGAAGAACTCGACGTTCTCCGGTTTCGGCTTGCGCGCCGTGCAACTCGGGCGGCAGAAGATCCCGGTGGTTTTCACGGCCGTGAAGAACACGCCTTCGTAGGCAGTGTCTCGTTCGAGCATGGCGCGAACCATTTCGGCGTGGGGCGGCAGGACAGCGGTTTGTATGTTCATGGTTCGAGAGTAAAACCAGATTCTCGATGGCTCCACCGAAAAATCGACAGTGAATTTTCAAATCCCCTGAACTACCGTGTAGGAGCTGCCGCAGGCTGCGATCTTGATCGTTCCCACGCTCTGCGTGGGAATGCAGCCCGGGACGCTCGGCGTCCCAAAATCCCAGATCGCCGCTATCGGCAGCTCCTACCGTTTGTTGAGGTGTGCCCGATGCATCCGTTTTCCATCCAACACATTGATCACATCGTCCTGCGCGTCGCGGATCTGCAACGCAGCATCGACTTCTACGGCCAGGTGTTCGGCGCCGAGGTGGTCAAACGCAACGAACCGCTGGGCCTGATCCACCTGCGCGCCGGCACGTCGATGATCGACCTCGTCGACCTGCAAGGCGAACTCGGCCGCAAGGGCGGCGGGGCGGCCGGGGCCGAGCGGCGTAACGTCGATCACTTCTGCCTGCGCATCGAACCGTTTGATGAAGCGGCGCTCATTACACACTTGCAATCACACGGACTGAGCGTCGAAAAAGCCGCCCGCCGCTTCGGTGCCGAGGGCTACGGCTTGTCACTGTATTGCTTCGACCCGGACGGCAATCAGGTCGAACTCAAAGGCCCGTCCGATGCTTAAGCACGTTTGGCCATCAACAGCACCGAAGCCGCCGCCGACAGCAGGCCCGCGCAGCAACGATTGAACATTCGTTTACCACGCGGCTCGGCGAACCAGCGGCGCATGTGCAGGCCCATCCACGCGTAGGCGCTGATGGCGATCCACTCCAGCAGCAGAAACAGCACGCCCAGCACCGCAAATTGCGCCGGCACCGGCCGCGCCGGGTCGACGAACTGCGGCAGAAACGCGGTGAAAAGAAGGATCGCTTTCGGGTTCCCGGCCGCCACCAGAAACTCCTGCCGCGCCAACGCCAAGAACCCCACTGTTGCTGCGGTCGCCTGCTGCTCGGCCTCGGGATTGGCACGCCACAACTGCCAGGCCAGATACAACAGATACGCCGCGCCAATGATTTTGATCGCATGGAACAGCCATTCCGAGGTCTGCAGTACCACCGACAGGCCCGCACCGGCCAGCGCAATCATCCCGGCGAACGCCAGAATCCGCCCGATACCCGCCGTGCAGGCGCGGCGAAAGCCATAGCGCGTTGCGTTGCTGACCGACAACAGATTGTTCGGCCCGGGGGCCATGTTCAGGGCGAAACAGGCCGGAAGAAACAGGATGAGCGTGGCGAGATCCATGACGGCACTCCAGTAACGAGAACGATATTTTTATCACAGCCCCCACACGCCCAGACCCATACAGTCACGCAGCGCTGTCGCGGTACAGCGCCCGGCGCTGTTGGGCAACGCGGTCGAACTTTTTGCAGATGCCTTCACTCTGTATCAGTCATAGGGTGATGGTTTCGTCAGAAAAAACTATCCATCCGGTCAGAAACGGCGATAGCCGTGTAAAATTTCGCAGGCGTTGTACCCACCCCGTTTGGCCCCAGGCGGCCCCACCAAGAGCGATCTACATGCAAGCAAAGGCCCGTGAAGTTTATGTGCCACCGGTGCTGCAAGATCTGCGGGCCGGCACTGCCGAGCTGCACATCGCGCTGGAAAAACGCCTTCCATTTTTCTCCGATACCCTCGATACCCAGGCTTTTGTGCGGTTGATGCAGGCTTATTACGGCTTCTATCTGCCGCTGGAAAACGCCCTGCAGAACAGCCATTCGATACCCGCCGATTTTGATCTGACGCCGCGTCTCAAAACGCCGACCCTGCGCGATGACCTGCTAGCCTTGGGCTTATCCGCCGCAGCGCTGCAAAGCCTGCCGCACTGCCAGCAGTTGCCGATCATCGACTCAAGCGCTGCCTGCCTGGGCGTGCTCTACGTCCTCGAGGGCGCGACGCTTGGCGGGCAGATTCTGCGCCGGGAAATCGCCACTCGGTTAGGCCTGGAAGCCGACAACGGCGCGGCCTTTCTCGATATCTACGGCGCCGCGACGGGGCGGCGCTGGCGTGACTTCATCGAATACCTCGGCAGTCGGCCAATGAGCGCCGCCGAGCGCGCCGCTGTCGTCACGGCAGCACAAACCACATTCAGCTGTTTCGAGCACTGGCTCGAAAGCCGGGAGGTACTGGCATGACTCCGCAAGACAAACAAGACTTTGAAGAACTGCTGGCCAACTGTGCCGACGAGCCGATTCGTTTCCCCGGGGCGATCCAGCCCCACGGTTTGCTGCTGACCCTGAGCGAGCCTGAACTGGCGATCATTCAGGTCAGCGCCAATGTCGAAACGTTGCTGGCCCGAGAGCCGCAAAGCCTGATCGGCCAGCCGCTGGAAAGCCTGATCGGCGACTCCGAGGCCGCACAAGTGCGCGAAGCCTTGCTGCATCCGTCGCTGTCCGACCTGCAGCCGCTGCGCTTCCGGCTCAACGGCACCGCGTTCGAGGGCTTGCTGCATCGCCATCAGGGCGTGCTGATCCTGGAGCTGGAAATCCACGTCGAGAACTTCCAGCCACGTAATGTTGCCGGCAACCAGACCCATCTGGGGCGCATGCTTCAGCGTCTGCAAGCGGCGACCACGTTGCAGGCGCTGTACGACATCAGCGTCAAGGAAATCCAGGCCATGACCGGTTACGACCGGGTGTTGATCTATCGTTTCGAAGAGGAGGGCCACGGTCAGGTCATCGCCGAAGCCTCCGACCCATCGATGGAAGTGTTCAATGGCCTGTTCTTCCCCGCGTCGGACATTCCCGAACAGGCGCGCGAGCTGTATCGCACCAACTGGCTGCGAATCATCCCCAATGCCGACTACCAACCGGTGCCGCTGTTGCCGAAGCTGCGCCCGGACACCGATACGCCGCTGGACCTGAGTTTCGCCACGCTGCGCAGCGTGTCGCCGATCCACTGCCAGTACATGAAGAACATGGGCGTGCTGTCGTCGATGAGCATTTCCCTGCTCAAGGGTGACAAGCTCTGGGGCCTGATCAGCTGCGGCAATCGCCAGCCACTGCACGTGCCGCACGAATTGCGCGCCGCGTGTCAGACCATCGGCCAGGTGCTGTCGCTGCAGATCAGCGCCATGGAAGCACTGGAGATCAGCCGCCAGCGTGAAGAGAAAGTCGAGGCCTTGGCGCTGCTCAATCAGGCGATGATCGACTCGCCGCAGAATGTCTTCGACGGTCTGGCCAATCAGCCGCAAACCCTGATGGCGCTGACCAATGCCGGCGGTATCGCGATCATCGAAGACAAACAACTGCACCGTTACGGCAACTGCCCGGAGCCGGAAGAAATCCGCGCCTTGCACAAGTGGTTGCAGGACAGCGGCGAGCCCGTATTTGCCAGTCATCACCTGGCCAGCGTCTATCCTCCAGCGGCACAGTTCCAGCAGGTGGCCAGCGGCGTGCTCGCCATGAGCCTGCCAAAACCGGTGGACAACGGCGTGTTCTGGTTCCGTCCCGAGGTCAAGGAAAACATCAATTGGAGCGGCGATCCGCGCAAGCCGCTGGACCTGGAAAACTCCGACGCCGGCCTGCGCTTGCGCCCGCGCACCTCGTTCGAAATCTGGAAAGTCGAGATGGCCGGGATCTCCACCAAGTGGAGCCACGGTGACCTGTTCGCTGCCAATGATCTGCGGCGTTCGGCGCTGGAAAACGATCTGGCCCGACAGGTCCGCCGTGAGCAGGAAGCGGTGCGCGCTCGCGATGAATTGGTGGCGGTGGTGTCGCACGATCTGCGTAACCCGATGACCGTGATCTCGATGCTCTGCGGCATGATGCAGAAGGCTTTCAGCTCGGACGGTCCGCACACTTCGCGACGCATTTCCACGGCCATCGACACCATGCAACAGGCCGCCGGCCGCATGAATACGCTGCTGGAGGACTTGCTCGATACCTCGAAAATCGATGCCGGGCGCTACTCCATCACCCCGCAAAAACTCGACGTCGGGCAGATGTTCGAAGAAGCGCAGGCACTGCTTGCGCCGCTGGCGCTGGACAAGGACATCAGCATTTCCTTTGACGCCGATCCTGATCTGCGCATCCACGCCGACCCTGAGCGGCTGTTCCAGGTGCTGTCCAATCTGGTCGGCAACGCGATCAAATTCACTCCGCGACTGGGCAGGGTGGGCGTGCATGCGACGTCGGTCGGCGATGACATTGTCTTCACCGTGCGCGACAGCGGCGAGGGCATTCCCAAGGAGCACCTGCCGCACGTGTTCGATCGTTACTGGACGGTGAAAGAGGGCAATCCGACCGGCACGGGTCTGGGCTTGTATATCACTCAAGGCATCGTCGAAGCCCACGGCGGGCGGATTTTCGCCGAGAGCGAACCGGGGCAGGGCAGCGAGTTCCGCTTCACCGTGCCGCGTCTGGACTGAGCATCGATTTTTTGTGGGAGCGAGCCTGCTCGCGAATGGGATTTGATCGTTCCCACGCTCTGCGTGGGAATGCCTCAACGGACGCTCTGCGTTCGGCTCTCGAAGGGACGCGGAGCGTCCCGGGCTACATTCCCACGCAGAGCGTGGGAACGATCAGGATGTGCGGTAAGGGGCATTTTCTTCAATACCGGGAGCAGGGCGGTGGCTAGGGTGAGCACCTTGTTCCTCGATTTGAAGCAGGTGTGCGATGAGTCTGATTGTTTCCATGGCGGCGTTTGCGCTGGCGGCGTCCATCACGCCGGGGCCGGTGAACATTGTGGCGTTGAGTTCCGGGGCGCAGTTCGGGTTTCGCGCCAGTCAGCGGCATGTCGCCGGGGCCACGTTAGGGTTTGTGTTGCTGTTGGTGTTGATGGGCCTGGGTTTGCACGAGGTGCTGAAACTCTGGCCATTCATGACCCGCGTGGTGCAACTGGCCGGTGTGGCGTTTCTGCTGTTCATGGCTTGGAAACTGGCTGTGGATGATGGACGGCTGAACGCCAAGGATTCCGGACGAGCGCCATCGATGCTCTATGGCGCGGTGATGCAATGGCTCAACCCGAAAGCCTGGCTGGCGTGTGTCGCTGGCATGGGCGCGTTTGTCGCCGATGGCGAGGCGCGGTTGGTCTGGCAGTTTGCGGCGGTGTATCTGGTGATCTGTTATCTGTCGGTCGGCTGCTGGGCGTATGCCGGGACGTTTTTGCGTGGGTACCTGAGCAATGCGGCGGGGATGCGCTGGTTCAATCGGAGCATGGCGGGGTTGTTGGCGCTATGTGCCGGGTATTTGTTATTGCCTTGAAAAGCAAAGATCGCAGCCTTCGGCAGCTCCTACATTTGGAATGCATTCTCCTGTAGGAGCTGCCGAAGGCTGCGATCTTTTGATGTTCAAACACCAAACCAGATGCATACAGCCCCGGTGTCTTCGTCAGGGGCTAGCTGAACGGCTGCTGAAACGCGCCCCCCTCAATGTGCCAGACCTTCGGCTCGTCCGAAAAATAATCCTCCAGCCCCAGCATGAACAGCCGATGGTCTTCACTCGCTTCAAACCCCGGCGTGTGATCCTCAAGGGACTGCCAGCGCACGATCAGATTGAATACCTCAGGCGTTTCGATGCCTTGCGCGAGCAGGTGGCCGTCGTAACCCTTGGCGCGTTTGAGCAACGGCTCGACCTCGGTAAACGCATGCCGAAACGCCGCAGTTTGTTCTGTGTGAACGGGCAGTAAAGCGATCTCATAAATCATGGTGTTCTCCTTGCACTGAGTTCAGCGATTGGCGAGTTCGGACGACGGCACGACAGCAATCGCGATCTTCCCTTGGAGGCCGTTGTTGGGCGTCTCCAGCCGGGCATGGGCCAGGCCGATGTCGGCCAGCGAATAGACCGCGCCAACGTGCGGGCGCAACTGACCGTTCGCGATCAATGCGCTCAACTCATCGAGTTTGCCGCGATTCTGTCGGGTGAAAACGAAGTGGTAGCTGGCGTTCTTGCCCCAGGCCTGAATCAGGTTTTGCGGCTGGGCAAGGTCGACGATCGACACCACGCGGCCAAGCTGTGCGAGGGCGTCGGGGCTGCGCGCCAAGGTGTTGCCGCCAATGGTGTCGAACACCACATCGACGCCGCGACCCTCGGTTTCGCGCAGGATCGCCTCGACGTAATCTTCCTTTTCGTAGTCGATCAGCACATCGGCGCCCATACGCTGGGCGAACTCGAAATTGCCTTCACGCACGGTAGTAAAAACCTTCGCGCCGATGGCTTTGGCCAGCTGGATCGCAACATGGCCGACGCCGCCCGCGCCGCCGTGGATCAGAATGCTCTCGCCGACTCTGAGCGCCGCCCGCACGACCAGCGCTTCCCACGCCGTGCCGCCAACCAGACTCAGGCTTGCCGCTTCAAGGTGGCTCAGTGCGGGCGGCTTCTTGCCGATAATGCTTTCGGCCGCCACGTGGTATTCGGCATAACTGCCTGGGCCGTCGAAAATCTGCGGGGTGTACCAGACTTCGTCACCCGGCACGAACGCCGTCACCCCCGGCCCGACGGCTTCGACAACGCCGGAGACGTCATGACCGGTGATGGCGGGGAGGGGCACCAGATCGGCATAGTCGCCACGGCGAACCTGATAATCCAGCGGATTGATGGAGGTGGCGTGCACCCGAACCAGCACTTCGCCCGCTTGTGGCAATGGCTTGGGCACCTCACAAAGTTCGAACGATTGCGCGCCGCCAAATGAAGTAAGGATCATCGCTTTCATTGCATTTCCTCGTTTCGGTAAAAAGGGATATCGGGAATTCTCGATATCTTGGGGCAAAAAATTACAGCTCGCTGCCGATGATCTCGGCCAGCGCACTGATCGCTGCTTCGTTACGTTTGTAATAGGTCCACTGCCCAATGCGCCTGACTTCGACCAGGCCGGCACGTTGCAGCGTCGCCAGATAATCGGACACCGTCGACTGCGACAGCCCGACGCCCTCCTGAATACTGCTGACGCAAACGCCCACCGTGTGCACGTCACCTTCATCCTGAGGTGGAAAGTGTTTCTCGGGATCCTTCAAGCCTTTGAGGATTTCCAGGCGTGTGCGGTTCGAGAGGGCTTTGAAGATTTCGAGTAGGTCCATGCCGCGAAGATATCGGAATTTACCGATATGTCAATATCTGAATGTGAAACCAATCAGGCAATCACTCTGACCCTGTGGGAGCGAGCCTGCTCGCGAAGGCGCTGGCACAGTCAATATCCCCGTGACTGATACACCGCTTTCGCGAGCAGGCTCGCTCCCACAGGGGGACGTGTTGAGTTTCAGATGAGGTGTCAGCCGCGATATTGGCCGGGCGTGGCCGCCAGATGTTGCTTGAACGCCCGCTGAAAATGCGCCTGATCGGCAAACCCTGCCTCAAGCGCCACATCCGCAATCAACTGGCCACTGCGCAAACGCTCGCGGGCAAACTGGATGCGCTGGTTGACCAGAAACGCGTGGGGCGTCATGCCGTAATGCTGTTTGAAGGCGCGGATCAGGTACGACGGTGACAGCTGTGCCGCGGCGCAGATGTCGTCGAGGTTCAGCACTTCGGTGCAGTGTTCGCGGATGAAATCCGCAGCGCGTTCCAGTTTGAAATTGGGTTCGCGCAGAGAGGGGCCGGCGGGGTTCAAACGCAGTTGCAGGTCGCTGAAAAACTCCACTGCTGCGCTCTGTTTGCGCAGTACATCCTGTTGCGGGTCGACCAGCGTTTCATAAAGTCCATTCAGCTCATTGAACAGTGCAGCATCGTCGAGGTGAGTGGTGGAAAAGCGCCGAAACTCAAGATCACTGGCGAACCCCAACTGATGCTGCAAATCCGTCAGCCAAGGCGTCTCGACGTACAGCATCACGTACGACCAAGGTTGATCATCGATCGGATTGCACGCATGCACATCGCCGGGATTCATCAGCACCACGGTGCCTGCCGCGACTTCGAACTGAGCTTGCTCATGCACATAGGTGCTGCGCCCGGCGGTGATTGCGCCGATGGAAAAATGCGCGTGGGAATGCCGGGCGTAGCAGACCTCGCGGCCATCGGCGATGGCCCGCGCTTCAATGAACGGCAGCGCCGCGTCACGCCAGAAACGCGGGGCTTTTTCAGGGTGTTTGGCGGCAGCGTGTTTCATCGTTGTTATTCCCGACAGGCCAGGGCGCCAGTGTATTAGCTCTGGCCGGCAAAGGCCCGTTCGAGTTCGGCAATGTCGAGTTTTTTCATCGTGAACATGGCCTGCATGGCGCGCTGCGATTTGCTGGTGTCGGCATCCAGCATCATGTGCATGAACGCCACCGGCACGATCTGCCACGACACGCCGAACTTGTCTTTGAGCCAGCCGCATTGCTGGGCTTCGACGGGGCCACCCTCGGACAGGTTGCCCCAGAAATGGTCGACTTCTTCCTGATTCTGGCAGTTGACCTGAAACGAGATCGCCTCGCTGAATTTGAACATCGGCCCACCGTTGAGTCCGGTGAAGGTCTGGCCATCGAGCTCGAAACTGACGGTCATCACCGCGCCTTCCGGCTTGCCATGAAATTCCTGGCCGACCTTGCTGTAGTGGGTCAGGCCGGTGATTTTCGAGTGATCGAAGATCGAGCAATAGAACTTCGCCGCAGCTTCGGCCTGATCGTCGAACCACAGGCAGGGCGTGAGTTTCTGAAAGCGTTGCATGGCAGTCATCCTCGGCAGGTTAGACACGCTGGATTAACAGCGTAGTCAGTCCTTGGTCGATTGCCGGTGCCGTAGATCGACAAGTTGCCGTGCGTCAGAAATCCCAGCGCGCGGACAGTTGCAGGTTGCGCGGTTCGCCGTAGAAACCGGTGCCGAAGTTGCCCAGACCGGTGTAATAGGTCTTATCGAACAGGTTCTTGATGTTGAACGAAGTGCTCAGGTGTTCGTTGAAGCGATAGCGCGCCATCGCGTCGACCAGGAAGTAACTGTCCTGCGTGATGCGCACGTTCTGCTCGGTGCCGGGCTGGAACACCTCGCCGAAGAATTCGCTCTGCCAACTGACACCGCCGCCCAGGGTGAGGTTTTGCCAGGCGCCGGGCAGGCGATAGCTGCTGAACACCCGCACCAATTGCTCCGGCGCCGTGGTTTGCAGGATCGAGGCATAAACCGGGTCCCCTTTGGCGTCGCGCGTGTGGTTGTAGGCGTAGCCGGCGGAGAGGTTCCAGCCGTCGGCGATTTCTCCGGCCAGTTCGAACTCGAAGCCTTTGGTCGTCGCGCCTTGCACGGCCCGGTACACCGCCTGATTGTCGAAGCCGCTGACCTGTTCGGCGATGTTGTCCTGCTCGATGCGGAACACGGCAAAACTGGCGTTGAGCCGGCCGTCGAAGTATTCGGCTTTGATCCCCGCTTCGTAGCCGTCGCCCTGCACCGGGTCGAGTATCTGGCCCGTGGCGTCTTTGCTCAATTGCGGTTGATAGATGCGCGTGTAACTGGTGTAGAGCGAGTACGTGTCATCGAGGTCGTAGACCACACCCGCATAAGGTGTGACCACCCCGGTCTGGCGGTAGCCGTCGCGGACATTGGCCGTGTTCGGGTCGCTGTAGTCGAGGTGATCGCTGGCGCTGAAATCGCTGATGCGTCCACCCAGAATCAGCGCCAGATTGTCGCTGGCCATGAAGCGTGTCGAGACGTAAGCGCCGGTCTGGCGCTGGCGGATCGCGTTCGTGCCGATTTGCGGGATATCCGGTTTGGCGAACTCGCCATGCCAGTCGAAAATGCTGCTGCTCAACGGCGGATAGACTGAGCCGTAGACCGGGTTGTCCTGGCGCGTGCTCATCGACATGAAACCGACGAGCACCTGATGCTCGCGACCGAACAGGCTGAACGGTCCGCCGAGGTTGAGATCGACATTGTCTTGCACCTCGTCGCCCTTGAATTTGCCCATGTAGAGGAACATGCCGTCGCCGCTCAGCGGGTCCGGATTGCCGCCGCTGGCCGAGCCGAGCAAGGTGTCGTGCTCGCGGTGTTTGCGGTCGTAGCTGATTTTCAGCGCCCAGTCGTTTTGCAGTTGCCGGGTGAGGGCGGCGAACAAGGTCTGGTTGGTGAAGTCGCGGCGGCTCCAGTCCGTGGCCGGGTTGAACGAGCGCGAGAAATTCGTCCGCGAGCCGTCGCTGTAGAACATCGGGAAACCGGTCCAGGTGGCACCGCGTGAGCGGGTGTTCTGTTGATCGAAACCAATGGTCAACAGAGTGTCCGGGTTCAGATCGGCATCGACGATGGCGTAGGCGATGTCCTTGCTGTTCTGGTAGTGATCGGCGTATGCGCTGCGCTGCTGATGAACGCCAACGAAACGGGCGCGCAGGTTGTCGTTCAGCGGCCCTGCGATGTCGAACTCGCTGCGGTAGTTGTCCCACGAACCGACGCTGCCGCTGAGTGAGGCTTTGAACGCGGGCGCCGGGCGTTTACGGATCAGGTTGACCGTGGCCGACGGGTCGCCCGAGCCGGTCATCAGTCCCGTGGCACCCTTGATGATTTCCACGCGATCGAAGGTCGCCATGTCGGTGCTGGTGGTGCCGTAATCGTAGACGCCGTCGTAATCGGTATTGACGCCGTCGTACTGGAAATTGGTGATCGGTGCACCACGGCTGGAAAACTCCCAGCGCTCGCTGTCGTAGTTCTGCACGCTGATGCCCGGCGCGCGGCGCAGCACGTCGGCGATGCCGTTGGCGCCCTGATCGTCGAGTTGCTGGCGGGTGATCACCGTGACCGATTGCGGGGTTTCGCGCAGGGACAGCGGCAGACCGGTGGCGGAGGCGCTGAGGCCGGTGGTGTAGGCGTGAGTGTCTTCGGTGATGGCGCCGAGGGTTTTGCCGCTGATGGTGGTGGCGTCCAGTTGCAGCGGATCCGCAGTGGCGCTGCTGCGCAGGACATAACCGCCGCCGCTCAGGCGCTGCGCTTGCAGGCCGCTGCCCTTGAGGAGGATTTGCAGGGCCTGTTGCGGGGTGTAATCGCCGCTTAGACCGGCGCTGTGTTTGTTCGCTGCCAGATCATTGTGACCGGCGATAAACACACCGCTCTGTTCGGCGAAGCGGTTGAGTACGGTGACCAAGGAGCCGGGCGCCACCGAGTAATGCTGCTTCTGCGCCTGCCCTTGTTCAGCCTGTGCCAGCGACGCACACAGCCCCGGCACGGCAGACGCCATGGCCAGGGCAAAACGAGTGCGGGCGAGGGTGGAGCGCAACATGGAGTTCCCGGGGCGATCAACGACGTGAGGGCTATTGAGGGTTAACCGGATGAACTTGCGAAAAGGGAACCGAGAGAAGAAAAAATCTTCAGACTCTCGGCCCGACGCTGACCCACCAGTTGAAGGTTTTATCGATGCGGATCGGCAACGCCGCCTCCAGTAGGCGCAAGGCTTGATCGGTGTCCTTGAGTGGAAATGAACCCATCACCGGCAGCGCGGCCACGGCCGGATCGCAATGCAGATGCCCCGGCCGATACTGGCTAAGTTCTTCGATCAGCTCGCCGAGCGGCAGGTTATCAGCCAGCAGCACGCCCCGGCGCCAGGCTTCGCGCGCTGGATCCGCTGAGGACGCGGTGTACAACCGGCCGGCGCTGAATACCAGTTGCTGACCGGCCTGCACGACTTGGCTTTCGCCTTGGTGGTTAGTGGCCTCAACGGCGCCCTCGTAGACATTCAGCACGGTGTTGCGATCAGTCTGACGCACGCTGAAACGCGTACCCAGTGCACGCATCCGGCCCTGTTCGGTCTCGACCCAAAAGGTTCGGCCGAGGTCTTTCGCGGTGTCGATCAGCACTTCACCAGAGCGCAATTGCAGCAAGCGCTGGCGGGCATCGAAGCGCACGTTCAACGCGCTCAAGGCGTTGAGCCAGATTCGACTGCCGTCGCTTAGCGTGGCTTCGCGGGTTTCCCCGGTGCCGGTGGAGAGATCGGCGCTCAAGCGTTCGACCGAGTCCAGCAGCGGCGTGTTGCGCCCGACCGCCCAACCCGCGAGCCCGGTGGCCGCGAGAATCAGCAGGCCTTTGAGCGATTGACGGCGGCTGATCGAACTGCGCGCACTGTTGCGCAGGGCGTGGCTGACGGCTTCGTTTTCGTTCTGCAATGGCGCGAAACGTTGCCCAACTCGTTCTATGTAGCGCCACGCCGCCTGATGCTCGGGGCTTTGCGCCAGCCACGCCTGCCAACGCAGACGCTCAGGCTCGGCGACCTGTTCGTCATGCAACTGCACGTACCAGTTGGCGGCCTGTTCAAGGCTGGCATGGCTGAGTTTGCTCATGAGGTTACTCAACCAACAGGCCGTCGAGTTCAGCTTCGAGAATCGCGCAATGCATCATCGCCTGCGCCAGATATTTCTTGATCATCCGCTCGCTGACGCCGATCTGCTCGGCGATCAGCTTGTAAGGCATGCCGTGTAATTGCGCGAGGATGAATGCTTCGCTGACCCGTTGCGGCAAGCGCTGGAGCATGGCGTCCACTTCGTGCAGGGTTTCGACGATGATCGCCTGCTGCTCGGGGGAGGGCTGCAAGGCTGGCGGGCGGCTGGCGAGGGTGTCGAGCCAGGTCTGCTCGAGTTGCCGACGGCGCCAGTGATCGACGCACAACCCCCGGGCGATGGTCGCCAGATGGGAGCGCTCGTGAACTTCGCCATTGAAGGTTTGCGGGCGCTTGAGCACGCGGATGAAGGTGTCGTGGGCGAGGTCGGCGGCATCCATCGCATTGCTCAGGCGTCGACGCAATAGCTCGTGCAGCCAGCGATGGTGGCTGAGGTAGAGATTGTGCACGAGCGAGGCATCGGCGACGGTCATCAGCGCAAGCGTCCAGGGCGACCGTTAACGGTCTAAATAAGAATGGGTCGCGATTAAAGCAAAAGGATGGGGAGTGCGCAAATGATATTGGTTTGCTTTTAGGTGGAGGGTTTTTGGTTTTTTATGGGGTGTAGTCCTAATGACAAGGTTCAGAGTCAAAATGACTTTATTGCGTTTGTGTCAAATTGACTCGATTCCCTTCAAGTGACTGATTCTACTGGCTTGAAGATCTGGCACGGGACTTGAAGTACTCAAAGTACACAACGAACCGATCAGGAGTACGCCACCATGCTCACTTTCTTCGAAAGCCCGCTGAACGTTCTGCACCTGTCGAGCAAAATCCTCGTCGCCGGCCTGATCATGCTGCTGGCCGGCATCTACGGCGCCTACCTCTACAACGGCCACATGCCGATTGCGTTGCTGGTGGCGATGCATTCGCTGACCATCCTCGGCCCGACCCTGATCAAGATCGGCTACGTCATGCGCCTGCTCGCGCAATACCGCATCCGTGGTCCCGAAACCACTGTGGAAGCTTGCCTGCAAGCGATTGCGGTCTGATATTCAACATTGATGTCGCCTGAAATACCGTCATCGCGAGCAGGCTCACTCCCACAGGTTTGTATGGTGGTCACAAATTCCTGGCACACCCAAAACCACTGTGGGAGCTGGCTTGCCAGCGATGAGGCCAGCACCTTCAACATCAATGTTGACTGACCCGACGCCATCGCTGGCAAGCCAGCTCCCACAATGATTGGTAGTGTTTTTGAAACTCAGCGGCGCTCGGCAACCATCAGCAACGACTGCGGCACTGGACTTTGCGGGTGTTGTGGCTCTTGAAGGCTGGCCAGTTGGAACCCGGCCATATCGAGCGCATTCAGCCAACTCGACAGTGTGCGGAAATACCATGGCATCGGCTGCCACTGGCCTTTGAACCCGGCGAAGGTTTCTTCGCGCCAGCCATCCTGGTAATCGCCTGCCGCGACGGCCCATGGATGCAGTGTCTGAATGACCACAACACCTCCGGGAACAAGCAAGGCATTCATCGCGGCAAGCAGCGGAATTATGTCTTGATGCAGTAGCGAGAAATTCGCGCACACCAGGTTGTAGTCGCGCCCGATGTCGACCTTGCCATCGACCAGCGCTTCATAGCTCGCAACATGCACCCGCGCCGCCCCCGCCAGGCGCGCCGCTTCAACCAGCCGCGCATCGCCATCCACACCGACCGCATCAATCCCGCGATCCGCCAGCGCCCGCAACAACCAGCCTTCGCCACACCCCAGATCAAGCACGCGCTGCGGCTGCCGGCCCATGATCGCCAACAGAATTGCCTGATCGGTGACCTGCTGGCGGCTTTCAATGGCGCCGCTACGGATCACTTCGATCCAGGCATCAGCGTTGTCGTGCCAGCTCTGCAAAAGGCTGGATTCGGGGGAGGGCATGGCGGTGTCCCGACTTTTGAAAAACCACAGTATGGACGCTGGACGCAGGCAAGGGCTTGTAGATGTGCGTATCCACCACAACTCCGAACGCCGATTTTTTTTAAGACATCGATATCAGGTCCATTTTCAGGTCATTTTTTCGAAGCCGCCAAAACCTCCTTGAGCGCGGCATTCGCACGTTCGGCAGTCTGCGCATCCCCGTGTTTTTTCAACTGCTCAGTGACCTCGCCCAACTGTTCCGCGCTGAGCCCGACGCGCAAGCTTGCCGCCATATGCGCGCGCAGTTGCGGTTCCGCGCCCGGGGTCGCTGCCAGCGCTCCGACGGTGGCCAGTTCGCGGCTTTGCCAGTCGAGGTTGTCGCGCTCGAAGATGTCGCCGAACAGGTGGGTTTGCAGGTACCGGTTGATCACCGGGGCGAATTCGAACACCGGGCCTTTGACCGGGGCGCCCGAAATTTTCGTTTGATTCGCGGTGCCGGCGGCCAGCAGTTCATCTCCGACTGGAATCGACCGGCCCGGCTCACGCCCCGGCGCATCTTCAATGCCGCGTTGTTTGCGCGCCTGCACCACGGTCATGAGTTCATTCAAGGCATTGAGGCTGCGCGGGAAGCCGACGTAGGCGTAGAGCTGCACGAGAATTTCCCGGGTTTCGCTGATCGTCAGGCCGGCGTCGAGTCCTTGATTGAGGGCCGCGTTGAGGTTGGGCATGTCGCTGGTCGCCATGAACGCAGCAATCAGTGGAATCGTCTGTTGTTTGCTCGAAAGGGCTTGTGCGGTGGTTTGCGGGGTGGTCATGGATTTCGGTGCCTCGGCTGCTTGGGTGGTAAGGCTGAACATCGCTCCAACGCTCAGGCAGAGCGCCATGAGTGCGGGGAGGGCAGCGCTGCTGCGTGTATCAGTGGCCATCGTGGAAGGCTGCGTCCACTGTGGTTCTGCGATTCTCTGGGTATCCGTGGTCGGGCTATAACCATGGCTCAGGCCCATGCAGCCAAAGCCGAGGGCGGATGCTTCGAGTGAACGGATGCCGAGTGTGCGTTTGTGCATGTCGATCTCCCGTTGGGCGTGGGGAGAACAGTAAGCGAGGTGACTGGTGAGGACTAGACGGGTAAATCGGGATGGCTTGATGAGTTCTGTTCATTAATCGACAGAGGGGGGGCAAACGCGAAAGTGAGGGGGTAACCCCTCACTTATTCGGTCTGGTGATTATTGCGGTACGCGCAGCTTGTCCAGCAGTCGATTGACCAACAGCTCGTTCAGCATGATCACCTGTTGCAGCGCCAGCAGCGGTTTGCGCTCCGGGCCGCCTATTGAGTTGGCGATGTTACCGGCCATGGAGTGGGCGTATGAAAGCGACTCACAGGCTTCGACCAGCAGGGTTTCTTCATCCAGCGAGGGGTCGACCAGATAGACCGGGCGAAACGGGGGCGAGCTTGGTGGAGCACCCAGTGCTTCGGGTCGCAGGTAGTAGTCGAGGGCGCGGTCGGTGGCTTCTTTGACCTTTTGCGGGTTAAGCGCGGGGTCGTGAGGGATTGGATCGGTGGGCGGTGGATTTGGCGTGATTTTGAACATGGATGAAACTCCTATCGCAGTTTAAGGAGCCATCACTCTCGCTACCAAACGAGTGGGTGGTGGCCATACGCGGGTTGGTAGACCGGCTGCAATAGGAACCCGGCGCTCACGAGTGAGCCCCACGCATGACTACCATTGAACTGAGCCTCCACAAAGAGACAGCACAGGGTGTTGTCACACGGCTATTACAGACGGGCTACCAAACCCGATCACTGTTTTGCAGTGACAGGCCAACGATATAGCCCGGCCCATAGCCGTGTAAGCCGGCGGATTCTGGCGTACGCGTAGGTAACGACGCAAGGTGTTGTAGGGGGGATGGCGTAACGGGTTGTGTGCTTTAAACGCGATAACCGGATGACGTTTACCAATGGGCATTGCCGAGCAATGAGGTCTAAATTCAGGAGTTTCACGGACTACAATTTTGGGTGTAATGACCTACAGATCTGCAAGAATCCGCCGACTTGTCTGCCTTGAAACAAAATCCTATCGTTTGCCGGTCAAAACTTAATCACTTAAGCTGGTCAGCATGAATACACATCCTTCGGAGGCTCCGATGGCCACCACCAGAAAGACCGACAAACCTAACAAAAAGGAAGTTCGTGATGAGCTGACATTCCTTGATGTTCGGCAAGCCGCGCGTGATGGGCAGAAAGTGTTCGATAAATTTGTGATCACTGGCAGGCTACCTATTACAAAGTAGGCCTGAATGCCAGCCATCAAGATTTCTGCGCTTTTTGAACAAATCACTGACTGGCAAAACTTCGCTGCACATTTTTATAACTACAAGGTGTGCGGTGAATTACCCGGGATTTTCGGGCGTGACGAACGACTCGATTTGACCGATATGCACCATATCCACCTTGCCAGTACTTCGTCACTGCAAGCTCGATGGGCAAAAATAAATCGTCAGTATTACCGCACTGTATTGGTTGACGATGCTGATAATGACTTTTGGCTGATCTATGCCTATGACGCGTTTCGGGATGAATATCTGTTACTGACGGTCACCGGCCCGGATGCCCATAACCGAAGCGAGTGGGGCTCATTTCTGCGCAATGTGCATTGCCAGATTGTTGAGCCTTGGACGCTGGGCAGGATTGCCTTTCCCGATTTGGACGATCTGTAATTTGAGGTCGAGCAGAGGAGGTGCGACATGAATCGATTGACTGGCGGTTGCCTATGCGGCGATGTCCGTTTCGAAATGACGGGTCAGCCCTACCGAGTCGGCATCTGCCACTGCCTCGACTGCCGCAAACGCCACGGCGCGCTGTTCGGCACCTCTGTCATATTTCCCGAGGATGCGTTAAAGGTCACCGGCGAAACCCGCGACTTCAACGGGCGCTTTTTCTGCCCGCGCTGCGGCTCTCCGGTGTTCGCGCGTTCCGAAGATGAAGTAGAGGTCAACGTCGGATCGCTCGATGAGCCTAATCAGTTCAAACCTACTTACGAACTCTGGACCATTCGGCGTGAATCATGGTTGCCGGCGCTTCCACTGGCTCACCACTATGACCGTGATCGCGAAAACACTGGCCGAACCGAAGATTAATTGCAGCCCACAATCTGCCTGTGTAGGAGCTGCGGAACGCTGCGATCTTTTGACGTTGATTTTCAAGGCGCAAAATCAAAAGATCGCAGCGTTCCGCAGCTCCTACATTGTTCAACCGCGAATAAAGGCTAAAAGATCGGCGTTGATCGTCTCGGCCTCCGTCGTCGGCATCCCGTGCGGGAACCCCGGATACGATTTTAACGTGCCATTGGGCAGCAACTTCGCCGACAACGGCCCCGAGTTCGCATACGGCACAATCTGATCATCCTCGCCATGCATCACCAGCACCGGCACCGTGACCTTCTTCAAGTCCTCGGTGAAATCCGTCTGCGAAAACGCCACGATCCCATCGTAATGCGCCTTCGCCCCACCAATCATCCCTTGCCGCCACCAGTTGGCAATAATCCCTTCCGATGGCGTGGCCCCGGGCCGGTTGTAGCCATAAAACGGCCCGGTCGGAATATCCCGATAAAACTGCGCGCGATTCGCCGCCAGTTGTGCCTGAAAATCATCGAACACCGATTTCGGCAGCCCACCCGGATTGCTCTCGGTCTGCACCATCAACGGTGGTACCGCACTGATCAGCACACCTTTGGCGACGTTGGCCTGACCATGCCGGGCAATGTAATGAATCACCTCACCGCCACCGGTCGAGTGACCGACATGCACAACGTTTTTCAGCCCCAAATGATTGACCACCGCCAGCGTATCGTCGGCGTAATGATCCATATCGTGCCCATCCCAGACCTGGCTCGAACGCCCGTGCCCACGGCGATCATGGGCAACCACCCGGAAGCCTTTGCCGAGGAAGAACAGCATCTGCGCATCCCAATCGTCTGAGCTGAGCGGCCAGCCGTGGTGGAAGTGGATCACTGGCGCGTCTTTCGGGCCCCAGTCCTTGTAGAAAATCTCGACGCCGTCTTTGCTGGTGACAAATCCCATGTTCGCTACTCCAGACCAATCTGATGGATAACCCGCGCGGTAATCGCGGACCGGTTTCGCTCATGACGAGGTTTCTACTGTGCAGGCTCGGTGAGAGCCGTTATCAACTGTAGGATTAAAGTCGACATCTGCATGACCGGTGGTCGCAACGTCTGGCTTCGTGCGCAAATTAGGCTTTGCTGAAAGGGATAAGCCGAGGCGTGCGTAGGCATTGATGGCCACAGCGACGCCCCTTCAGAACACCCGTGAGTCTGAGGAATTTCCCCGATGCTGACCTTGAATATCAATGGCAAGGATCAGGAGCTCGATGTCCCCGCGGACATGCCGTTGCTCTGGGTCCTGCGCGATGTCGCGCACCTGACCGGTACCAAATTCGGCTGCGGCATGGCCCAGTGCGGGGCCTGCACCGTGCACGTTGACGGCGCGCCGCTCCGCGCCTGTATTACGCCCGCAACCGCCGTGGCCCACGGCCAGAAAATCCTCACCATCGAAGGCCTGTCCTCCGACGGCTCGCACCCGGTGCAGCAAGCCTGGGCCGAACTCGACGTGGTGCAATGTGGTTACTGCCAGTCGGGGCAGATCATGTCTGCCGCAGCCTTATTGGCGAAAATCCCCAAACCCACCGACAGCGATATCGATCAGGCGCTCTCCGGCAATATCTGCCGTTGCGGCACCTATCCCCGCATTCGCGCAGCGGTTAAGCGTGCATCGGAAATCGGCTGATTCAATCTGTGGGAGATAGACGATGAACAGTCCTGTATCGCGTCGGGGTTTTCTCAAGGGCAGTGCCGTGTTGGGCGGCGGGCTGGTGGTGGCGTTTGTCGTCCCCGGCGGCCACAAGTTTGCCTATGCGGCGGAGAATGAAGGCAAGGTTTTCGCGCCGAATGCGTTCTTGCGCATTGCCGCAGACAACAGCGTCACCGTGCTGCTCGGGCATTCGGAGATGGGCCAGGGCATCTGGACCGGCCTGACCATGTTGATTGCCGAGGAGCTGGACGCCGATTGGTCGAAGATCCGCGTCGAGCACTCGCCGGCGTCAGCGGCGGATTACGGCATGCCGGGGTTTGGCGGCATGCAGATTACCGGCGGTTCGACGTCGACGTGGATGGAGTTCGACCGTTATCGACTGGCAGGCGCGACGGCGCGACAGATGCTGGTGGAGGCGGCGGCAAAGCGCTTCGAGGTTGCACCGTCGGCGATTCGCACTGAATCGGGTGTGGTGATCGCGGGCGACAAACGCGCAACTTACGGCGAGCTGGCGGACGCTGCCGGGCAATTACCGGTGCCGGATCCGAAGTCGATAACTTTCAAGGAAGCCAAGGACTGGAAAGTCATCGGCAAACCGACCAAACGCCTCGACACGCCGGAGAAAATCACCGGCCGCGCCAAGTTCGGCATGGACGTGCAGTTTGAGGGCTTGATGACGGCGATGGTCGCTCGCGCTCCGGTATTCGGCGCCAGCGTCAAATCCTTCGAAGGGGCTGAAGCGCTGGCGGTGCCAGGCGTGCACAAAGTGCTGCAAGTGCCGACGGGCGTTGCGGTGATCGCTGATCATTACTGGGCGGCGAAACTGGGGCGCGATGCGCTGAAGATCGATTGGGATCTGGGCCCGCATGCGGATCTGAGCAGCGAGAAATTGCTGGCGAGTTTCCGCAAACTGGCCGCCACGCAAGGCACGTCAGCCAGTCAGGCCGGTGATGCCAAGGGCAGTTTTGGTAAAGCGGCGAAGAAAATCGACGTCGAATACAGCGTGCCCTATCTGGCTCATGCGCCGATGGAGCCGCTCAACTGCACGGTGAAGATCAGCGCCGAGAAATGCGAAATCTGGACCGGCACGCAGTTTCAGACGCTGGATCAAATGGTCGCCGGCAAGATTACCGGGCTGAAACCGGAGCAGGTCGAGATTCACACCGAATTCCTGGGCGGCGGGTTCGGGCGCCGGGCCAATCCGACATCAGATTTTGTCGCCGAAGCGGTGCAAGTGGCTAAAGCCGCCGCGATGCCGGTGAAAACCGTGTGGTCGCGCGAGGACGATATTCGCGGCGGTTACTACCGTTCGATGTTCCTGCATCAAGCCAAGATCGGTCTGGGCGCTGATGGTTTGCCGTCGAGTTGGCAGCACGTGCTGGTCGGGCAGTCGATCATGACCGGCACGCTGATGGAGGCGACGATGGTCAAAAACGGCATCGACCCGACCTCGGTCGAAGGCGTTTCCGACAGTCCTTACGTCAAAGGCCTGGCCAATCATCAAGTCGATCTGCATTCGCCGAAGACCGGCATCAATGTGCTGTGGCTGCGCTCGGTGGGCCATAGCCATACCGGTTTTGTCATGGAATCGCTGATCGATGAAATGGCCACGGCGGCGGGCAAGGATCCGGTCGAGTACCGACGCACCTTGCTCAAGGATCATCCTCGGCATTTAGGTGTGCTCAATCTGGCGGTGGAAAAGGCTAACTGGAAAGCGCCGTTGCCGGATGGCCATGCGCTGGGCGTGGCGGTGCACGAGTCGTTCGGTAGTTACGTGGCGCAGGTCGCCGAGGTGTCGCAGGACAATCTGGCGATTCGCGTGCACCGCGTGGTTTGTGCGGTGGACTGCGGGATTGCGGTGAATCCGCAGAGCATTGCCGCGCAGATGGAATCGTGCATCACTTTCGGTCTGGGCATGGCGTTGCACAGCAAACTGACGCTCAAGGACGGCGCGGTCGTGCAGTCGAACTATCACGATTATCAGGTGCTGCGGCTCAACGAGATGCCGGTGGTCGAGGTGCACATCGTGCCCAGCAGCGACAAACCCGGTGGCATCGGCGAGGCCGGTGTGCCGCCGACCGCGCCAGCCGTGGCCAACGCGGTGTTCGCCCTGACCGGGCAACGCCTGCGCGAGTTGCCGCTGCAACTGTCGGGGGTGTGAGATGAAACGACATCTTGTGTTGGGCACGGTGATTTTGCTGGGGCTGGGCGGTTATGCCTCGGACCTGTTCGCCGATGATCAGGAAGCGCTGAAAGCGTTCGGCACGGTGCAGAAAGTCTTTCAAAGTCCGCGCTGCCAGAACTGCCATATTCCCGGTGATTCGCCGTTGCAGTTCGACGCCGGTATCCCCCATGCGATGAGCGTGGTGCGCGGCATGGACGGCAAGGGTGCGGCCGGTTTGCCCTGTGCAACCTGTCACGCAGAAAATAATCCGCCGGCCAGTTACGGCCCACATGCGCCGCCGGGGGCGCCGCACTGGAGCCTGCCGCCAGCGGCGCACAAAATGGCCTGGATCGGCCTGCCGCCGGACAAACTCTGCGCAATGATCAAGGATCGTTCGAGCAACGGCGATCGCGATTTTGCCGCGCTGATCAAGCACGTCAGCGAAGACAAACTGGTGCTCTGGGGCTGGAATCCCGGAGCAGGGCGCGCACCCGTGCCAGTGCCGCACGATATTTTTGTCACGCAATTCAAGCTCTGGGCCGATGCGGGCGGGCCTTGTCCGGTGGCGGGGATCTGATGAAGTGAACCCCTCGGCGAATTAGCGCTACGCTTAAAAGCATTGTTGCCAATGGAGTGTGCTGATGCTGGTTCCAGGAAAACCTGCGAATGAAACGGCGCGCGTTCAAGCGTTGCACGGTCTTGAACTGCTCGATTCCGCCCCTGAAGAGCGTTTCGATCGACTGACGCGGTTGGCGAAACGCCTGTTCAATGTGCCGATTGCACTGGTGACGCTGGTCGACACCAACCGGCAGTGGTTCAAATCGTGTGTGGGGCTTGATGTCAGCGAGACGCCGAGGGATGTTTCATTCTGCGGCCATGCGATTCTTAACGACGGCCTGTTGTTGGTACCGGACGCCCGCGAAGATGTGCGCTTTCATGACAACCCGCTGGTGACGGGCGCGCCGAACATTCGCTTCTACGCCGGTTACCCTTTGACCGTGCCCAACGGCAATAAAATGGGCACGTTGTGCCTGATCGACACCAAACCCCGCGACCTCGACCAGGAAGAGCGCGCGTTATTGCGGGATCTGGCCGAGATGGCCGAGCAAGAGTTGGCCGCTGTGCAGATCGCGAGCATGGATGAATTGACCTTGCTGTCCAATCGCCGTGGTTTCAAGCAACTGGCGCAGCATGCGCTGGACGCCTGCGCGCGAATAAAACGGCCGGCGACCTTGCTGTTTTTCGACCTTAATGACTTCAAACAGATCAACGATCTGTATGGGCATGCCGAGGGTGACAGTGCGCTGAAGACCTTTGCCGACGTGCTGCGCATCGCCTTTCGCGAGAGTGATGTGGTCGGGCGTTTGGGCGGGGATGAGTTCGTCGCGCTGCTGACCGGCTCCAGCCATATCGAAACCACAGCGATCATGGCGCGGCTCAAGGATATTCTCGAAGAGCGTAATGCCACGTTGCACCGGGGTTATGCGATTCGCTTCAGTGTCGGGCAGATCGAATACGACGCTGAGCGCCATGAGACCGTGGACCGGCTGCTGGCGGATGCCGATAGTGCGATGTACGTGCACAAGCAGGCCTTGAAGCGTTGTTGATTCGAGACTCATCGCTGGCAAGTCGAATCGTCGCACCGCAGCTCCCACAGGGATCTGCAGTGAACCGGGATTTTGTGAACACCCGAGACACCTGTGGGAGCGGGCTTGCCAGCGATGGCGTCCGCACATTCAACATCGTCATCGGCTGACCCACCGCCATCGCGAGCAGGCTCACTCCTACAATGGTGTCGGGTGTTCGCAAAATCCCGATTCACCGCAGATCCCGGTGGGAGCTAGCCTGCTAGCGAATGCGTCAACCCGAACAATACAAATCTATTTGGCAAACAATTGCCCAATGTCTTTAAACGCCTTGAACTCCAGCGCATTGCCGCACGGGTCAAACAAAAACATCGTCGCCTGTTCCCCGACCAAACCCTGAAACCGAATCCCCGGCTCAATCACAAACTTCGTCTCCAGTGACTGCAAACGCTCGGCCAGCGCCTCCCATTCCTGCATCCCCAACACCACGCCAAAATGCGGCACCGGTACGTCATGCCCATCGACGGCGTTGGTGTGCGCGGCTTCCTGCGAGGCGTTTTTCGGTGCCAGGTGAATCACCAGTTGATGACCAAAGAAATTGAAATCGACCCAGTGAACACTGGAGCGACCTTCCTCCAGACCAAACACCTCGCGATAAAAGTGTCGTGCGGCCGCGAGGTCATACACCGGAATGGCCAGATGAAAAGGGCTGAGCTGCATAGTGAATTCTCGATCAGGTTCGGTTGACTGAGTTTAGTGCTGTGAAATGTGATTGAAAGACGATAGTTTTTGCGCCGAGCTCAAATTATTTCGATCAGTCGAGGTGCACATGCTGCGTGAACTGAAGACCTTTCTTGCCGTGGCGCGGCATGGCACTTTTGCTGCGGCGGGGCTGCACATTGGCCTGACGCAATCGGCAGTCAGCGCGCAAATCCGCAATCTTGAACAGGCGTTGGGGATTCGCCTGTTCGACCGCACTGGCCGCCAGGCGATGCTCAATCCCGCCGGGCAGCGGGCAGTGCCGATGGCGCAGGAGATGCTGGCGATCTTCAGCCGGATGGCGATCAGCGAGGACGTCAGTGAGTTTCGTGGCGAGCTGAAAATCGGTGCCGTGGCCACTGCGCAAACCGGGTTGTTGCCTCAGGCGTTGTTGCGCTTGCGTCAACAGGCACCGGGGCTTGAGCCAAAACTGGTGCCGGGCGTGTCGTTGAACCTGCTCAGTCAGGTGGATGCCGGCGAAGTTGATCTGGCAATCATGATCAAGCCGCCGTTCGAACTGCCCAAAGAGCTGTCGGCGCAGGTGATCCGGCGTGAGCCGTTTGTGTTGATCGTGCCGCCGCAGGTCGATGGCAACGATCCGCTGCGGTTACTCGCCGAACGGCCGCATGTGCGCTACGACCGCAATTCTTTCGGTGGGCGATTGGTGACGCGGTTTCTGCGCGAGCAGCGCATAGAGGTCAACGTAGCGCTGGAGCTGGATGAACTGGAAGCGATCGTGAAAATGGTCGAGTCGGGGCTGGGTGTTTCGTTACTGCCGAAGGCTGGACTGTGGCTGGAGCATCCGCTCAAGGTCAGGGTAATCGAACTGGGTGAACTGACGTTCTATCGCGAGATGGTTTTGTTGCAGCGTTACAGCCAACGCAATCAGCCGATTCAAAAGCTGTTCGCACATTGTCTGGGATAACCCCAATCCCCTGTGGGAGCGAGCGTGCTCGCGAAAGCGCTGTGTCAGGCAATGAACAGGTGACTGAATGGACGCCTTCGCGAGCAGGCTCGCTCCCACAGGGGGGGCAGTGTTGCAGGCATAAAAAAACCCGCCTGAAGAGGCGGGTTTTTTATTGGCTAAGCGAAGATCACTCTTCGATGTTGCCCATGGCGGTGGTGTTGAAGCCGCCGTCTACGTACATGATTTCGCCGCTGATGCCCGACGCCAGGTCGGAGCACAGGAAGGCGCCGGCGTTGCCGACTTCGTCGATGGTGACGTTGCGACGCAGCGGGGTTTGCGCTTCGTTGGCGGCCAGCATCTTGCGGAAGTTCTTGATGCCCGAGGCTGCCAGAGTACGGATCGGGCCAGCCGATACGCAGTTGACGCGGGTGCCGTCCGGGCCCAGGGAGCCGGCCAGGTAACGTACGCCAGCTTCCAGCGAAGCCTTGGCCATGCCCATCACGTTGTAGTTCGGCATGGTGCGCTCGGCGCCCAGGTACGACAGGGTCAGCAGGCTGCCGTTGCGGCCTTTCATCATTTCGCGGCCGGCCTTGGCCAGGGCCACGAAGCTGTAGGCGCTGATGTCGTGAGCGATGCGGAAACCGTCACGGGTGGTGGCTTCGGTGAAGTCGCCGTCCAGTTGGTCGCCCGGGGCGAAACCAACGGAGTGGACGATGCAGTCCAAGCCATCCCACTTCTTGCTCAGTGCTTCGAAGACCTTGGCGATTTCTTCATCGCTGGCCACGTCGCACGGGAAGCACAGCTCAGGGCTCGAACCCCAGCCTTGGGCGAATTCTTCAACACGACCTTTCAGTTTGTCGTTCTGATAAGTGAAGGCAAGCTCAGCGCCCTCGCGATGCATGGCGGCAGCGATGCCGGATGCGATGGACAGCTTGCTGGCGACACCGACGATCAGTACGCGCTTACCGGCGAGAAAACCCATGTGTTGCTCCTCTTTCAGGTTATTGCGCAGTGGCTGGTGCCAAAAAAGCGGCTTCCAGCAACTGCTGTGTATACGGATGTTGGGGGGCGGCAAAAATACTTTGCGCGTCTCCCTGTTCGACCACTTGGCCATGCTTGACCACCATCAACTGGTGGCTCAGCGCTTTGACGACAGCCAGGTCATGGCTGATAAACAAATACGTCAGGTTGTACTTGGCTTGCAGTGAACGCAACAGCTCCACCACTTGCCGCTGCACCGTCCGGTCGAGCGCCGACGTCGGCTCGTCCAGCAGGATCAGCGCCGGTTTCAGCACCAAAGCCCGGGCAATGGCGATTCGTTGCCGTTGCCCACCGGAAAATTCGTGGGGGTAGCGGTGCCGGGTTTCCGGATCCAGACCTACCTCCTTCAATGCCGCAATAATCGCCGCTTCCTGTTCCTCGGCGGTGCCCATCTTGTGAATCCGCAGGCCTTCGCCAACGATGTCGCTGACACACATGCGCGGGCTCAGGCTGCCAAACGGGTCCTGAAACACCACCTGCATCTGCCGACGCAACGGGCGAACCTCGTTCTGCGTCAGGCAGTCTAGCTGCTTGCCTTCAAAGCGGATCGCGCCTTTGCTGCCAATCAGCCGCAAAATCGCCAGACCCAGCGTGGATTTGCCGGAACCGCTTTCGCCGACAATCCCCAAGGTCTGACCCTGGGGCAGGCTGAAATTGATGCCGTCCACTGCCTTGACGTGATCCACCGTGCGCTTGAGCAGGCCTTTCTTGATCGGGAACCAGACTTTCAGGTCTTCGACCTCAAGCAGCGGCGCGCCGATTTTATTGCTCGCCGGGCCTCCGCTGGGCTCCGCGCCGAGCAATTCCCGAGTGTACGGATGCTGCGGCGAACGGAACAGCTCTGCGCACGATGCCTGTTCGACGATGCAACCGCGCTGCATGACACATACGCGATGCGCAATTCTTCGCACCAGGTTCAAATCGTGACTGATCAGTAACAGCGACATGCCCAATCTGGCCTGTAATTCCTTGAGCAAATCGAGGATTTTCAGCTGAACGGTCACGTCCAGCGCCGTGGTCGGTTCGTCGGCAATCAACAGTTCCGGCTCGTTGGCCAAGGCCATGGCGATCATCACCCGTTGGCGCTGGCCGCCGGACAATTCGTGAGGCAGGGCCTTGAGGCGCTTGTGCGGCTCGGGGATGCCGACCATTTCCAGCAGCTCCAGCGTGCGTTTGGTCGCCACTTTGCCGGTCAGGCCTTTGTGGATGCCGAGGACTTCGTTGATCTGCTTCTCGATCGAGTGCAGCGGATTCAGCGAGGTCATCGGCTCCTGAAAGATCATCGCGATGCGATTACCACGAATGTGGCGAATGGTTTTTTCACTGAGGCCCAGCAGGTTTTGCCCGGCATAGTTGATGCTGCCGGCCGGATGGCGCGCCATCGGGTAGGGCAGCAGGCGCAGGATCGAGTGCGCGGTCACCGATTTGCCCGAGCCTGATTCGCCCACCAGCGCCAGGGTTTCGCCACGCTTGATGTCGAAACTCACGCCTTCAACGACCCGGTGCACGCGCTCGCCGAAACCGAATTCGACGGCGAGGTCACGCACTTCGATCAGATTGTCCTGATTCATTTCACTTCCTCGGGTCGAAGGCATCGCGAGCGGACTCGCCGATAAACACCAGCAAACTCAACATCAAGGCGAGCACGGCGAAGGCACTCATGCCCAGCCACGGCGCTTGCAGGTTGGATTTGCCCTGGGCGACCAGTTCACCCAGCGATGGACTGCCGGCCGGCAAACCGAAACCGAGGAAGTCCAACGCGGTGAGGGTGCCGATGGCGCCGGTGAGGATGAACGGCATGAAGGTCATGGTCGAGACCATCGCATTGGGCAGTATGTGGCGGAACATGATCGCGCCGTTCTGCATGCCCAGCGCCCGCGCTGCGCGCACGTATTCAAGGTTACGGCCACGGAGGAACTCGGCGCGCACCACGTCGACCAGACTCATCCACGAGAACAGCAACATGATCCCGAGCAGCCACCAGAAGTTCGGCTGGACGAAACTGGCGAGGATGATCAGCAGATACAGCACCGGCAGCCCCGACCAGATCTCCAGAAAACGTTGCCCGGCCAGGTCGACCCAGCCGCCATAGAAGCCCTGCAAAGCACCGGCAATCACGCCGATGATCGAACTCAACACGGTTAGCGTCAGCGCAAACAGCACGGAAATGCGGAAACCGTAAATCACCCGCGCCAGCACATCGCGGCCCTGATCGTCAGTGCCCAGCAGGTTATCCGCCGAGGGCGGGGCGGGCGCCGGGACTTTCAGGTCGTAGTTGATGCTCTGGTAGCTGTAGGGAATCGGCGCCCACAGCACCCACGCATCCTTGGCCTTGAGCAGTTCGCGGATGTACGGGCTCTTGTAGTTGGCTTCCAGCGGGAATTCGCCGCCGAACGCAGTTTCCGGGTAGCGCTTGATCGCCGGGAAATACCAGTTGTTGTCGTAATGCACCACCAGCGGCTTGTCGTTGGCGATCAGTTCGGCGCCGAGGCTCAGGCCGAACAGCACCAGAAACAGCC
Source organism: Pseudomonas sp. TNT2022 ID642 (assembly GCF_028656995.1). Lineage (NCBI taxonomy): Bacteria > Pseudomonadati > Pseudomonadota > Gammaproteobacteria > Pseudomonadales > Pseudomonadaceae > Pseudomonas > Pseudomonas sp. TNT2022 ID642. Next base: position 51,818 of record NZ_JAMDGW010000012.1, read on the forward strand.
ACAGCGACCACCAGCCGCGCTTGTTGGCCTTGAACAGTTCGAAGCGGCGGCGGTTGAGAGGGGACAGGTTCATCTCAATGCTCCCGGCTTTCGAAGTCGATGCGCGGATCGACCAGGGTGTAGGTGAGGTCGCCGATCAGTTTCACCACCAGCCCGAGCAGGGTGAAGATGAACAGGGTGCCGAACACCACCGGGTAATCGCGGTTGATCGCCGCTTCGAAACTCATCAGGCCCAAACCGTCGAGGGAGAAGATCACTTCGACCAGCAAGGAGCCTGTGAAGAAGATGCCGATGAACGCCGACGGGAACCCGGCGATCACCAACAGCATGGCGTTGCGGAACACATGGCCGTAGAGCACGCGATGGCGGGTCAGGCCTTTGGCCTTGGCGGTGACCACGTATTGCTTGTTGATCTCGTCGAGGAAGCTGTTTTTGGTCAGCAGGGTCATGGTCGCGAAGTTGCCGATCACCAGCGCAGTCACCGGCAATGCCAAATGCCAGAAGTAATCGAGGATCTTGCCGCCGAAGCTCAGTTCATCGAAGTTGTTCGAGGTCAGCCCGCGTAACGGGAACCAGTCGAGATAACTGCCGCCGGCAAACACCACGATCAGCAGAATCGCAAAAAGGAACGCCGGGATCGCGTAGCCGACGATGATTGCCGAACTGGTCCACACATCGAAGTGGCTGCCGTGTCGCGTGGCTTTGGCGATCCCCAGCGGGATCGACACCAGGTACATGATCAGCGTGCTCCACAGCCCCAGCGAGATCGACACCGGCATCTTTTCCTTGATCAGGTCGATGACCTTGGCGTCGCGAAAAAAACTGTCGCCGAAATCCAGCTGCGCGTAGTTCTTGACCATGATCCACAGGCGTTCCGGGGCCGATTTGTCGAACCCGTACATGTGCTCGATTTCCTTGATCAGCGCCGGGTCCAGACCCTGCGCACCGCGATACGACGAACCGGCCACCGACACCTCGGCACCGCCGCCGGCAATCCGGCTGGTGGCGCCTTCGAAGCCTTCGAGCTTGGCGATCATCTGTTCCACCGGGCCGCCGGGCGCAGCCTGGATGATCACAAAGTTGATCAGCAAAATGCCGAACAGCGTCGGGATGATCAGCAGCAGTCGCCGAAAAATATACGCCAGCATCTGATTACTCCGTGCCCGCAGGGTCGGCTTGCAGTTTGGTTTCGACTTCTATCGCCGGTTTGGCGTCCGGCTTGACCCACCAGGTGTTAATCCCGATGTCGTATTTTGGCGAGACTTTCGGGTGACCGATGTGGTTCCAGTACGCCACGCGCCAGGTCTTGATGTGCCAGTTGGGGATCACGTAATAACCCCATTGCAGCACACGATCCAGCGCTCGGGCGTGGGCCACCAGGCTTTTGCGCGAATCGGCGTTGATCAGGTTCTCGACCAGTTGATCGACGATCGGGTCTTTCAAACCCAGGGAATTGCGGCTGCTCGGTTTATCGGCGGCGGCGCTCATCCAGTATTCGCGCTGCTCGTTACCCGGCGAGTTGGACTGCGGGAAGCTGCCGACCATCATGTCGAAATCCCGCGAACGCACGCGGTTGATGTACTGCGAAACGTCCACGCGGCGGATTACCAGATCGATGCCGAGGTCGCTGAGGTTGCGCTTGAACGGCAGCAGAACCCGTTCGAATTCGGTCTGCGCGAGGAGGAATTCGATGACCACCGGTTTGCCCGTGGCGTCGACCATTTTGTCGTCGACGATCTTCCAGCCAGCTTCCTGCAGCAGTTGATAGGCCTCGCGCTGTTGGGTGCGGATCATGCCGCTGGCGTCGGTCTTGGGGTTTTCGAAGGCTTCACTGAACACTTGCGCCGGCAGTTTGCTGCGGAACGGCTCGAGGATCGCCCGTTGATCGGCATCGGGCAGGCCGGTGGCGGCCATTTCCGAGTTCTCGAAATAGCTGCGGGTGCGGAAGTAGGCACCGTTGAACAGTTGCTTGTTGGTCCATTCGAAATCGAACAACAGGCCGAGCGCCTGACGCACGCGCGCGTCCTGGAACACTGGACGGCGCAAGTTGTAAACGAAGCCCTGCATGCCGGTCGGGTTGCTGTTGGCGATCTGTTCCTTGATCAGGCGACCTTCAGTAACCGCCGGGATGTTATAGGCGTTGGCCCAGTTCTTCGCGGTCATTTCCAGCCAGTAATCGAACTGTCCGGCCTTTAGCGCTTCAAGGGCGACGGTGTTGTCGCGGTAGTAATCGGTGGTCATGGTGTCGAAATTGTAGAAGCCACGGTTGACCGGCAAGTCCTTGCCCCAGTAATCCTTGACCCGCTCGTAACGCACCGAACGCCCGGCTTTTACTTCGGCGACCTTGTACGGGCCGCTACCGAGGGGAATTTCCAGGTTGCCTTTGTTGAAATCGCGATCGGCCCACCAGTGTTTTGGCAGCACCGGTAATTGGCCGAGGATCAGTGGCAGTTCGCGGTTGTTGCTGTGTTTGAACTTGAACAGCACTTTCAGCGGGTCTTCGGCGATCACTTCGGACACGTCGCTGTAGTAGCCGCGAAACATCGGCGAGCCTTCTTTGGTCAGCGTGTTGAAGCTGAACACCACGTCGTCGGCGCGCACCGGGTGACCGTCATGGAAACGTGCTTCAGGGCGCAGATAGAAACGCACCCAACTGTTGTCCGGGGCTTTTTCGATTTTGCCGGCGATCAGGCCGTATTCGGTGAACGGCTCGTCGAGGCTGTGTTTGGTCAGGGTGTCGTAGATCTGCCCGATGTCATCGGCCGGCACGCCTTTGCTGATAAACGGGTTGAGGCTGTCGAAGCCGCCGAAACCGGCCTGACGGAAGATTCCGCCCTTGGGCGCGTCGGGGTTCACGTAATCGAATTGCTTGAAATCGGCCGGGTATTTCGGTGGCTCGTTGTACAGGGTCACGGCGTGTTGCGGGGCGGCAAAGGCCAGCCCGGCGAACAGCAAGCCGCTAGCCTGGACGAGCAGGGCGCGGATGGGGTTCATCGATCTTTCTCCGAAGACTTCAGCCACCATGCGCTCAGGCCCAGGGTGTAGGGCGGCGTGGTGACGAAGGCCAACCGGTTGCGGTAGGCCAGACGGTGATAATTGAGGTACCAGTTGGGAATGCTGTAATGCTGCCAGAGCAGCACGCGGTCGAGCGCCTTGCCGGCGGCGACCTGTTCGTCGCGGGTGCGCGCGGCGAGCAATTGTTCGAGCAGGTGATCGACCACCGGGTTGGCGATGCCCGCGTAGTTCTTGCTGCCCTTGACCCCGACCTGGCTGGAGTGGAAGTACTGCCACTGCTCAAGGCCCGGGCTGAGGGTCTGGTTGAGCGTCATCGAGATCATGTCGAAATCAAATTGATCGAGGCGCTGTTTGTACTGCGCCCGATCGACGGTGCGCAGGCGCGCGTCGATGCCGATGCTGTTGAGGTTCTCGATGTAGGGCTGGTAGAGGCGCTCCAGATTCGGATTGACCAGCAGCAGCTCGAATCGCAGCGGTTGGCCGTTAGCGTTTTGCAGGCGCTGACCGTTGAGCTTCCAGCCGGCTTCGGCGAGCAATGCCAAAGCTTTGCGCATGGTTTCCCGGGGAATGCCGCGACCGTCGGTTTTTGGCAAGGTGAACGGCTCGGTGAACAGCTTGGCCGGCAGTTGATCCTTGTACGGCTTGAGCATCAGCCATTCATGCCCGACCGGCAGGCCGGAGGTTGTGAATTCACTGTTGGGGTAGTAACTGGTGGTGCGTTTGTAGGCGTCGCTGAACAGCGCGCGGTTGGTCCACTCGAAGTCGAACATCAGGCCCAGCGCTTCGCGGGTCTTCACATCGGCGAAGGTGGCGCGGCGGGTGTTCATGAACAGGCCCTGACTCTGAGTCGGGATCTGATGCGGGATCTGCGCCTTGATCACGTCGCCACGGCGTATCGCGGGGAAGTTGTAACCGTTGGCCCAGTTCTTCGCCTGATGCTCGATGTAGATGTCGAATTCGCCAGCCTTGAACGCTTCGAAGGCCACATCGCTGTCGCGGTAGAACTCGACTTCCATGCGATCGAAGTTGTACTTGCCGCGATTGACCGGCAGGTCCTTGCCCCAGTAATCCTTGACCCGTTCAAAGATCAGCTGCCGGCCCGGCGTCACCGAAGTGATGCGATACGGGCCGCTGCCCAGTGGCGGTTCGAAGGTGGTGGCTTTGAAGTCGCGGTCTTTCCAGTAATGCTGCGGCAGCACCGGCAATTCGCCGAGGCGCAGGATCAACAGCGGATTGCCCGAGCGCTTGAGCACGAAGCGGATGCGCTGTTTGTTGAGAATGTCGACGCGCAGCACTTCCTGCAGGGCGGTGCGGTACAGCGGGTGACCGTCCTTGAGCAGCGTTCGATAGGAGAAAGCTACGTCATAAGCGGTGATCGGCGTGCCGTCGTGAAAACGCGCCTCGGGACGCAGGTTAAAGACGACCCAGCTGCGATCTTCGCTGTACTCCACCGATTGCGCGATCAAGCCGTAACTCGACGCGGGCTCGTCACCGGAAGGCGAGTACTGGCCGGTGCCGACCATCAGCGGCTCGTTCAGCTCATTGATGCCGTACTGGAGGAAATTCGCTGTGGTGACCGGGCTGGTGCCCTTGAACGTGTACGGATTGACCGTATCGAAGGTGCCGAACGCCATCACCCGCAACGTACCGCCCTTGGGCGCTTGCGGGTTGACCCAGTCGAAGTGGGTAAATCTGGCCGGGTACTTGAGCGTGCCGAACTGCGCATAACCGTGACTTTCGGTAATCGTCGCGCTTGCGGTTGAGCTCAAGGCCAGGCTGATCAGGAGCAGGAGGAGGGGACGCTTCAAGTCAGATCCGATCCAGGCGGCTTGGGCTTAGTGGGCCGTACAGTAACAGCTTGTCTGGACAGGAAAAAGATGTCGGTTAATGCGCGGTTAATCGTTTGCGCGAAGAGGCCCTCACCCTAACCCTCTCCCAGAGGGAGAGGGGACTGACCGAGTTGTTTCTTCGAGCTACGCCGACGTGCGATACCGAGCCGAACTCACGTTTTGCAAAGCCCCTCACCCTAACCCTCTCCCGGGGGGAGAGGGGACTGATCGTGGTGTTTGGGCGAATGGCACCGACGTGCTGCACCGAGTCGAACTCACGTTTTGAAGAGCCCCTCACCCTAACCCTCTCCCAGGGGGAGAGGGGACTGACCGTGGTGTTTGCGAGAGCTGCACTGACGTGCGATACCGAGCCGAACTCGGATTTTGAACAACACGGAGATCGGCTCCCTTTTCCGCTCGCCCCCTTGGGGGAGAGGGCTGGGGTGAGGGGGATGGATCTTAAGAGCAACACAAAAACGTGATCCAAAAAAAAGCCCCTGAAATCTCAGGGGCTCTTCATCAGTGCGGCTGATAAACCGTGAGCATCTGCCCAGGCTTCAACGCCTTGCCCGCACCCGGGTTCCAGCGCTTGAGATGCTGCATCTCAACGTTGAAGCGCTTGGCCACGACATACAGCGTATCGCCGCGTTTGACCTTGTACTGGGTCTGCTGCGCGCTGTCGTCCTTGCCTTTGGTCTTGCTGTTGGCCGCAATCACTGTATTGACGCGCCCAGACTTGCGTGCCGGAGCGCGCTTGGTGGTGTCTTGCATCACCAACGTCTGGCCAACCTTGAGGTTCTTGCCGGTCAGCTTGTTCCAGCGTTGCAGATCCTTGACTTCGACCTTGTTGGCCTTGGCGATGGAGCCGAGGTTGTCGCCACGCTTCACGCGATAAGCACGCTTGAGCTTGGCGACTTCCGACGGGTCAGCACCCTCGAACACCGGTTTCAGCGAACGCGGGCTTATCAGCTCGTCAGGTCGCATGGTCTGCAAACTGGCGGTCAGCAATTGCGCCTTCGACGTTGGCACCAGCAAATGCTGGGGGCCGTCGATGGTGGTGCGTTGCTTGAAGGCCGGGTTGAGCTGGAACAGTTCGTCTTCGTCGATGTTGGCCACCGCAGCAACCTTCGACAGGTCCATGCGCTGGTTGATTTCGACGACCTGGAAGTACGGTTCGTTGGCGATCGGGTTGAGGTTGACGCCGTAGGCTTCCGGCGCCAGTACCACTTGCGACAATGCCAGCAGCTTCGGCACGTAGGCCTGGGTTTCCGCCGGCAGCGGCAGGTTCCAGTAGTCGGTTGGCAGGCCAAGCTTTTCGTTGCGTTCGATCGCGCGGCTGACCGTGCCTTCACCGGCGTTATATGCCGCCAGGGCCAGCAACCAGTCGCCGTTGAACATGTCGTGCAGACGGGTCAGGTAATCCATCGCTGCCGTGGTCGAGGCGGTGATGTCGCGCCGGCCATCATAGAAGCGGGTCTGACGCAGGTTGAAGTAACGCCCGGTGGAAGGAATGAATTGCCACAGCCCGACTGCATCGGCCCGGGAATAGGCCATCGGGTTGTAGGCGCTTTCAATCACTGGCAACAGGGCCAGTTCCAGCGGCATGTTGCGTTCTTCGAGGCGTTCGACGATGTAGTGAATATAGAGACTGCCGCGTTCGCCGGCATTCTCGAGAAAAGAGGGATTGCTGGCGAACCACAGGCGCTGTTGCTCGATGCGCGGGTTGACGCCGAGGCCTTCCTGCAGCTGAAAGCCCTGGCGCATGCGTTCCCAGATGTCCTGGGGAACCTGTGGGCTAGGCTTTTCGGTCAGCCAGATCGGCTTCTGCTTGGCTCGCGCAGCAATGTTCGGCGTATGGGTCGCTTCAGTCTGCGGAGCATGGCTGGAACAGCCCGCCAGCGTGGCGGACACAGCCACCGCGATGGCTTGCGCCAGGCGGGTCAATGCGTCTGAATTGACGGACTTACGTATGGATGACGACATTGGCTGGAAGTAAGTTCCGGGCAAAAATGTCGGGCGATTCTAGAAAGCGCACCCCCCTAGGTCAACCATTCAGAATTTTTGTACCAAGTGGCGGGGCACTTAGAACTTATCTTTCCAGGCCCGCAGAGCCGCAAATACCTCACTCGGCGCCCGGTTTTGAGCGCCTGCCCGTTCGTCCACTTTTTGTGTAACTAATGTTTCAGTGGTGCGCAAAAACGGATTTGTGAGCTTTTCCAGAGCCAGGGTCGAGGGCAGGGTCATCACGCCGTTTTGCCGCTGCTGGGTGACTTTTTCCAGACGGGCGGCAATGTGCGGATTGCTTGGCTCGACGGCGGCGGCAAACTTCAGATTGCTCAGGGTGTATTCATGGGTGCAGTAGACCAGCGTATCTTCCGGTAACGCGGCGAGGCGGGTGAGCGAATGGTGCATTTGCTCCGGTGTGCCTTCGAACAAACGGCCGCAACCGGCCGCGAACAGGGTGTCACCGCAGAACAGCAGGCCGTGGTGGTAGTAGGCAATGTGTCCCAGGGTGTGACCGGGCACCGCATAGACGTCGAAGTCCCAGCCGAGCACGCTGACTGTGTCGTTGTCCTTGAGCGCCACATCGCGCCCCGGAATGCTTTCGCTGGCCGGGCCGTAGACTTTCGCACCGCTCAGCGCTTTCAGGCGTTCGACGCCGCCAACGTGATCATGATGGTGGTGGGTGATCAGGATATCGCTCAACACCCAGCCCGAATGCGCTTCGAGCCACGCCTGCACCGGCGCGGCATCGCCCGGGTCGACCACCGCGCAGCGCTGGGAGCGGTGATCCTGTAACAACCAGATGTAGTTATCGGTGAACGCGGGCAGGGCACTGATCTGTATCATCGTCGGAATTCGCCAAGCGGAAAACATTGGCGCATCTTAGTAGTTCCTGGCGCTTTGGAGAATGCGATGAGTGATAAAGCGTTCGCACAGGCTGATCCTGACTGGCTGGCCCTGATCGGTGCAGCCCGTGAATGGCTGTCCGGCCCGCTCGGGCAATTTCTGCTCGATGAAGAGCGGCGCATGCTCGAAGACGAGTTGGGCCGGTTCTTTGGCGGTTATCTGGTGCACTACGGGCCATCGGCCGAGACCCCGCCGGCGGCGCCGCAAGTGCAGCGCAATGTGCGCCTCGGTGCGCCGTTGCCGGGCGTCGAAATCGTCTGCGAAGAGCAGGCCTGGCCGCTTAGCGAGCATGCTGCCGATGTGGTGGTGATGCAGCACGGTCTGGATTTCTGCCTGTCGCCCCACGGATTGCTGCGTGAAGCGGCGAGCAGCGTGCGCCCCGGCGGGCATTTGCTGATCATCGGCATCAACCCGTGGAGCACTTGGGGCCTGCGTCATGTATTTGCCCACGACGCCCTGCGAAAGGCGCGCTGCATCTCGCCGTCGCGGGTTGCCGACTGGCTCAATCTGCTCGGCTTTGCGCTGGAGAAACGCCGCTTCGGGTGCTATCGTCCGCCGCTCGCGTCACCCAAGTGGCAAGCCCGTCTGGCTGGCTGGGAACGCAAGGCCGGTGACTGGCAGCTGTCGGGTGGCGGCTTCTACTTATTGGTCGCGCGCAAGATTGTGGTTGGGCTCAGGCCGTTGCGTCAGGAACGTCGCGAGCCGATGGGCAAGCTGATTCCGCTGCCGATGGCCAAGGTCAACCGCCGCCGCATCGAACCATAAAACTTATTTTATTTTTGGCCGGGTTTGTCCCGGCCTCGGTCATTGTCGATCCGTGATCGGCAAGACACGCATTTTTCTGGATAGAGTGGCATGAGCGAAAGCGTTGAAAGCGTCGACACCGTAGAGCTGTTCACTGACGGCGCCTGCAAGGGTAATCCCGGCCCGGGCGGCTGGGGCGCCTTGCTGGTGTGCAAGGGCGTCGAAAAGGAACTGTGGGGCGGCGAAGCCAACACCACCAACAACCGCATGGAGTTGCTCGGCGCGATTCGCGGCCTCGAAGCCTTGAAGCGCCCGTGCGAAGTGCTGCTGGTGACCGACTCGCAATACGTGATGAAGGGCATCAACGAGTGGATGGCCAACTGGAAGAAACGCGGTTGGAAGACTGCGGCCAAAGAACCGGTAAAAAACGCCGATCTGTGGAAAGAACTGGATGAGCAGGTCAACCGCCACAAGGTCACCTGGAAATGGGTGCGTGGGCACATTGGTCATCACGGTAACGAGCGGGCGGACCAGTTGGCGAACCGTGGTGTCGACGAAGTGCGTGGTTACAAGCAGACCTGATTCCCAATACATACCCCCTGTAGGAGCTGCCGCAGGTTGGTGGGTTGTCATTCAAGCCGGCGCGCGATGCGAACCGTGAGCGTGCTAATATCCGCGTTTTTTGCAAGATCGACCCGCTGAGAGCTGAACACTGATGGCCACCAGATCCGTTGTACTCGATACCGAAACCACCGGCATGCCGGTGACCGATGGTCACCGGATCATTGAAATCGGTTGTGTCGAACTGATCGGTCGGCGCCTCACGGGCCGGCACTTTCACGTTTACCTGCAACCGGATCGCGAGAGTGATGAAGGCGCCATCGGCGTCCACGGCATCACCAACGAATTCCTCGTCGGCAAGCCACGCTTTGCCGAAGTTGCCGACGAGTTCTTCGAGTTCATCAAAGGCGCGCAGCTGATCATCCACAACGCGGCGTTCGACGTTGGCTTCATCAACAACGAATTCGCCTTGATGGGCCAGCACGATCGCGCTGACATCACCCAGCACTGCTCGATCCTCGACACCCTGATGATGGCCCGGGAACGTCACCCGGGGCAGCGCAACAGCCTCGATGCGTTGTGCAAACGTTATGGCGTCGACAACTCCGGCCGTGAACTGCACGGCGCCTTGCTCGACTCGGAGATTCTCGCCGACGTCTACCTGACCATGACCGGCGGCCAGACCAGTCTGTCGCTGGCGGGTAATGCGTCTGATGGCAATGGCACGGGCGATGGCGCGGACAACTCGGCCACCGAGATTCGGCGCTTGCCGGCGGATCGTCAGCCTGCGCGGATCATTCGTGCGACTGAAGATGAATTGGCGGCGCATCTGGTGCGGTTGGAAATTATTGCCAAATCGGCGGGCGGCCCTGCGATGTGGACGCAAATCGCCGAGGCCGACGCTCAGGCCTGAAAGATCAAAAGATCGCAGCCTTCGGCAGCTCCTACAGGGGATCACATTCCAATGTAGGAGCTGCCGGAGGCTGCGATCTTTTTGTTTCTGGAAATACTGACAACTGGCCACCCTCGCCACATTCGCTGCAACCCTCTACCCTGAGTGCATTGGCAGATTCAAACCTGCCGCCTCAGGACACTGAGCCTCATGTACAAAGATTTGAAGTTTCCGGTGTTGATCGTTCATCGCGACATCAAGGCCGACACGGTCGCCGGTGATCGTATCCGTGGCATCGCCCGGGAGTTGGAGCAAGAAGGGTTCAGTATCGTTTCGGCCATCGACTACGCCGAAGGGCGGTTGGTGGCGTCGACCCACCACGGCCTCGCGTGCATGTTGATTGCCGCCGAGGACGCCAGCACCAATTCGCATCTTTTGCAGAACATGGCCGAACTGATCGGCCTGGCGCGGGTGCGTGCGCCGGATCTGCCGATCTTCGCCCTCGGCGAGCAAGTCACTCTGGAAAATGCTCCGGCGGATGCCATGGCCGAGCTCAATCAACTGCGTGGCATTCTCTATCTGTTCGAAGACACCGTGCCGTTTCTGGCCCGGCAGGTCGCGCGGGCGGCGCGCAAGTATCTGGACGGCTTGCTGCCACCGTTTTTCAAGGCGCTGGTGCAGCACACCGCCGATTCCAATTATTCCTGGCACACCCCCGGCCATGGCGGCGGCGTGGCTTATCACAAAAGTCCGGTGGGTCAGGCATTTCACCAGTTCTTCGGTGAAAACACCCTGCGTTCGGACCTGTCGGTGTCGGTGCCAGAGCTTGGTTCGCTGCTCGATCACACCGGGCCGCTCGCTGAAGCGGAAGCGCGTGCAGCGCGCAATTTCGGCGCCGATCACACCTTTTTCGTGATCAATGGCACCTCGACCGCCAACAAGATTGTCTGGCACTCGATGGTCGCGCGCGATGATCTGGTGCTGGTCGATCGCAACTGCCACAAGTCTGTTTTGCACGCGATCATCATGACCGGCGCGATTCCCCTGTACTTGTGCCCAGAGCGTAACGAGCTGGGAATTATCGGGCCGATTCCGCTGAGCGAATTCAGCCGCGAGTCGATTCAGGCGAAGATCGATGCCAGCCCGCTGACCAAGGGCCGCGCACCGAAAGTCAAACTCGCCGTGGTCACCAACTCGACCTACGACGGCCTCTGTTACAACGCCGAGCTGATCAAGCAAAGTCTTGGCAACAGCGTCGAAGTGCTGCATTTCGATGAGGCCTGGTACGCCTATGCGGCGTTTCATGAATTCTTCGCCGGGCGCTACGGCATGGCCACTTCGCGCAGCGAAGACAGCCCGCTGGTTTTCACCACGCATTCCACGCACAAGCTGCTCGCTGCGTTCAGTCAGGCGTCGATGATTCATGTACAGGACGGCGGCGCGCGGCAACTCGATCGCGACCGTTTCAATGAAGCGTTCATGATGCACATCTCGACCTCGCCGCAGTACAGCATCATCGCCTCGCTGGACGTGGCGTCGGCGATGATGGAGGGCCCGGCCGGGCGTTCACTGTTGCAGGAAACCTTTGACGAAGCCCTGAGCTTTCGCCGCGCGCTGGCCAATCTGCGTCAGCACATCGCCGCCGATGACTGGTGGTTTTCGATCTGGCAGCCACCGGGTGTCGAGGGCATCGACCGCGTGCAGACCGAAGACTGGTTATTGCAACCGGACGCCGAATGGCATGGCTTCGGCGAGGTCAGTGACGATTACGTCTTGCTCGACCCGATCAAAGTCACGTTGGTGATGCCGGGGCTGAACGCCGGCGGTGCGCTGAGCGAGAAGGGCATCCCGGCGGCGGTGGTCAGCAAATTCCTCTGGGAGCGCGGCCTGGTGGTGGAGAAGACCGGGCTGTATTCATTTCTGGTGCTGTTCTCGATGGGCATTACCAAAGGCAAATGGAGCACGCTGCTCACCGAGTTGCTGGAATTCAAACGCAGTTACGACGCCAATGTGCGTCTGGAAACTTGCCTGCCGTGTGTGGCACAAGAAGACACCGCACGTTATCGCGGCATGGGTCTGCGCGATTTGTGCGATCAATTGCACGCCTGTTATCGCAGCAACGCCACGGCCAGACACCTCAAACGCATGTACACCGTGCTCCCGGAAATTGCCATGAAACCTGCTCACGCTTACGATCATCTGGTGCGCGGCGAAGTCGAGGCAGTGCCCATCGATGAGTTGGAAGGGCGCATCGCCGCGGTGATGCTGGTGCCGTATCCGCCGGGGATTCCGCTGATCATGCCCGGCGAACGCTTTACCGAGTCGACCCGCTCGATTATTGATTACCTGAAATTTGCTCGCACGTTCGATAGCAGCTTCCCCGGTTTCGTCGCGGATGTGCATGGATTGCAGCACGAAGATGAAGGCAATGGACGGCAGTACACCGTCGATTGCGTCAAGGAATGAGGACTTTTCCCAGTATGCAACCGGTCATGAATCCGAAATACCCAGGGCTGTCGGTGCGCGTCGCCGACGAAGGCTTTGCGCCGTATATCTGGGGCAGCGACTTCAGTTTCGAGGTCGCCGCCTATGGCTCAGCCGTGATTGGCCAGCCTGTCGAGCAATGGCGGGTGACGCCGATCGTGCCGTACCGCAAGTGCTACGGCATCGATCCGGAGGAGTTCAGCGCTTTCCACAACGCGGCCGATAGCGCGATTTTCATGGCCTATCTGGATGATGAGCCGGTTGGCCATCTGGTGATCAGCACCAACTGGAACGGCTTCGCGCATATCGATGAACTGGCGGTGCATGCGCCGGCCCGGCGCCATGGTGTGGCAAAAGCGCTGCTCGATGTCGCGCAGTTCTGGAGTCGCAAGAAAAAGCTGCCGGGGATCATGCTCGAAACCCAGAACAACAACCTCGGCGCCTGTCGATTGTATGAGCGTTGCGGCTACGTGATTGGTGGCGTGGACCAGTTGCGCTATCGCGGCATTGATCCGAACACCGCCGAAGTGGCGTTGTTCTGGTATCGATTGTTCGATAATCCGCTGGAGAACTCGCTCAGCTCGCCAGCATCGCCTCGGCTTGTTCCGTGATGATCGCCAGTAACGTCTGAATCGCCGCCGACGGCGCGGCGTGCTTGAAGGTCAGCGCGTAGAGACTGATCGGCACGGCCGGCGACAGCGGGCAGACATCCAGCCCGGCGGCGCGGGCGCCCAGTGCAGTGAACGGGTCGACGATGGCCAGGCCTTCGCCGGCCTCGACCATGCTGCGCATCATCTGATGGGTTTGCACCCGGGTCTGGATGCTCGGTGCCGGGCGCAGCGCCTGAAGTTTGTTTTCCAGCGCCGGGCTCAACGGGTCCTGGCCTTCGAGGCCGACCATGGCCTGGCCCGCGAGATCCTGCAGGGAAATGTATTTCTGTTTCGGTTGCAGCCAGCCGTGGGGCGCGAGCAGTTGCAGCTTGCCCTGGGCCAGTGGCTGGCAATCAATGTCGGGATGTTCGGGGTCGTGCAGGCTTAGACCGAGATCACTTTCGCGCAACAACAGGCTGCGAACGATATCGCGGGTCGGCGCACTGAGCAGGCTGCACGGTGCATCCGGCAGGCGTCGGCGCAGGGCCGCGAGGCTTTGGGGCAATAATTGTTGCGCCAGTGGCGGGGTGCCGATGATGCGCAAGGGTGGAGCGAGGTATTGCTTGAGGCTGCTGGCCAGACGTTGCACTGGCTCCAGCGCTTCATAAACGTGGGCGATTTCCACTTGCAATGCCCGCGCCTCGGGGGTCGACTGCAAGCGCCCGCGCATGCTGGCGAACAGCATGAACCCCAACTGACTCTCGGCTTCGCGCAAACGCTCTTCGACCTCGGCCACCGGCAACTGCAGCCATTCGGCGGCGGTGCCCAGGTGACCGGTCTGCAAGAGCGCCTGAATCACTTCGATATGACGTAAACGCATGCGTGAAGTCCATGTTCAGCAGGTGGGGTCAGTGGCTGAATCCTACCCCAAGTCTGCGCATATGACTTCTGCTCATAACGGCCAGTTATGAAGCGACGGTTGGCTCGGGTTCGCGAGTCAGCATGACGCCCGATTGAACCAGCTCGAATTGAGTGTCGTCGATCTTGTTGATGCGATCGCCAATGGCCAGTTTGTAGGTGGTGACAGGCTCCATGCCAGCGAGACCGTCTGCCGACGGGTTGGATTCCTGGAACTCATGCACGGAATAAACGCGGCCTTCCGCATCTCTTGCATGGAACTGACCGACGAGTACTGCTGCCATCTGCTTAGAACCTCTGGAGATAAAACGCTTGATTTGCGGCTTGGTAGACCGCCATCAAGGCCTGTAAGTTTTCCTACAGGAAAAAAATAATCAACACGCGGGAATTTACCTCGGGTGCTGGTGGAATCGTCACCGGATCATCTATAACTACTCGCTCCTCCCACGGACAATCGAGAGTCTTCCATGAGCAATGTCTACAACGTCGCCGTAGTGGTCGGTAGCCTGCGCAAAGCATCGATCAATCGCAAAGTCGCCCTGGCACTGGCTGAGCTGGCCCCGGCGAATCTCAAGCTTGAGATTGTCGAAATTGGCGATCTGCCACTTTATAACGAAGACATCGACGGTGATTCACCGCCGGCAGCCTACAGCACTTTCCGGGAAAAAGTGGGTTCATCCGACGCGGTGCTGTTTGTCACGCCTGAATACAACCGTTCGGTGCCGGCGCCGTTGAAGAACGCCATTGACGTCGGTTCGCGGCCTTATGGCAAAGCTGTCTGGAGTGGCAAGCCGGGGGCGGTGATCAGTGTATCGCCCGGCGCCATCGGTGGTTTCGGCGCGAACCAGCATCTGCGCCAGTCGTTCGTGTTTCTCAATGTGCCGTGCATGCAGCAGCCGGAAGCGTATCTGGGTGGCGCGGGTTCGGCGTTTGATGAGGCGGGCAAGTTGAGCGAATCGGTGAAACCTTTTCTGCAAAGTTTTATCAATGCCTACGGTCAATTCGTAGAGCAACACAAGAAGTAACTTCACCGAATCCCCTGTGGGAGCGAGCCTGCTCGCGAAGGCGTCGTCCGCCGTTGCATCAATGGCGACTGACCGTGCGCTTTCGCGAGCAGGCTCGCTCCCACAGGTTATCTTTCTGGCTCGGCACTCGTCGTGGCCTTTTTACCTCACTCTTTGAAGGCTGTTGCGGATGCTCGCTGCGTCACTGATTTTCCTGCTGACCATTACCCTTGTCATCTGGCAACCCAAAGGCCTCGGCGTCGGCTGGAGTGCGACGCTTGGCGCCGTGTTGGCGCTGATCTTCGGCGTCGTCCACCTCAGCGACATTCCGCTGGTGTGGCAGATCATCTGGAACGCCACCGGTACTTTTGTCGCGCTGATCATCATCAGCCTGCTGCTCGACGAAGCCGGTTTTTTCAATTGGGCTGCATTGCACGTGGCGCGCTGGGGGCGGGGCAGTGGGCGCAAGCTGTTTGCCTTTATGGTGCTGCTCGGCGCGTTGGTGTCGGCGTTGTTCGCCAATGACGGTGCGGCGCTGATCCTCACACCGATCGTGATTTCGATGTTGCTGGCACTGCGCTTTTCTCCGGCCGCGACCCTGGCCTTTGTCATGGGCGCAGGTTTTATTGCTGACACGGCGAGCCTGCCGCTGGTGGTATCGAACCTGGTCAACATTGTTTCGGCGGACTTCTTTCACATCGGCTTCAACCGCTACGCAGCGGTGATGGTGCCGGTGAACTTCGTCAGCGTCGCGGCAACGCTGGGTATGTTGCTGTGGTTTTTCCGTCGCGACATTCCAGCGTCGTACGACCCTGAGCAACTCGAACATCCCGACACCGCGATTCACGACAAAGCCACGTTCTACGCTGGTTGGGCGGTGTTGGTGATTCTGCTGATCGGTTGCTTTGCGCTGGAGCCGCTGGGTATTCCGATCAGTGCGATTTCCGCCGTGTGCGCCGCGCTGTTGTTGGGCATTGCCGCCCGTGGCCACAAGATTTCCACGCGCAAGGTGATGAAAGAAGCGCCGTGGCAGATCGTGATTTTCTCGTTGGGCATGTATCTGGTGGTGTATGGCCTGCGCAATGCCGGGCTGACCGGGTATCTGGCCGGTTGGCTGGATGTTTTCGCCGGTCATGGCGTGTGGGGCGCGGCGATGGGCACCGGTGTGCTGACGGCGTTGCTGTCGTCGATCATGAATAACTTGCCGACGGTGTTGATTGGTTTGTTGTCGATCGATGCGAGTCAGGCGAGCGGGGTGATCAAGGAGGCGATGATTTACGCCAACGTGATTGGCAGTGATCTGGGGCCGAAGATTACCCCGATTGGCAGTCTGGCCACGTTGTTGTGGCTGCATGTGCTGGAGCGCAAGGGCATTCACATTGGCTGGGGCTATTACTTCCGGGTCGGGATTGTGTTGACGCTGCCGGTGTTGTTGGTGACGTTGGCGGCTTTGGCTGTGCGGCTGTCCATTTAGACCGAGTCGGCCGCAATCGCTGGCAAGCCAGCTCCCACAGGGATCTTCTGTGTGCTCACTACCTGAGTCACACCACAAAGCCAGCTCCTATTAACTTTGTGGTGTGCTCACTACCTGAGTCACACCACAAAGCCAGCTCCTATTAACTTTGTGGTGTGCTCACTACCTGAGCCACTCCACAAAGCCAGCTCCCATTAGCTTTGTGGTGTGTTCACTATCTGGGCCACACCACAAAACCTGTGGGAGCTGGCTTGCCAGCGATAGGGCCGGTACAGGCGACACAAGAAAATCAGGCCTGGCCGGGGACATTCGGCCAAAGATCCGATACCAGAAACAAGCGCTCTGCCTCCTCCCATTCCCCCCGCGCATTCTCGGTCAGGCGCACCATCAGCTGTGCCGGTGCCAGCGGCTCAAGATCCTCCAGCCACATCCGTAAATGCTCCAAAGTCCACGTCTGATCCGCCGGGTAATGCGCCGGCGCCAGCCAGGCATGCCGGGGCAGGGGTTGCCAGCGTCCCGCCGGACGTTGTGCGACGAACGCCGGCCAATCCTTCTGATGCAACCAGCTACCGCGCAAATGCTGCGGATGTGCGCCGCTCGGTGATTCAGCCTGTCCGGGCCACGGATACAACAAATAACCGCCCAGCCACAGTTGCGCGCTGAACACCTCGATATCCAGCGCCGCCAGCACTTCACGGCTTTCCGGGCGCGCGGAGATTGGCAGTTGGTGCTCGGCCAGATGCGCCAGTTTGCGGTCCAGCCGATCGTGACAACCCGGCCCCAGCCACTGCGCCGGATCACGACCGTCGCCATTCTGCGGGCCGAGGTAGAGCTTGATCGCCAGTTCCAGGTGATGCACGCCATCGCGGTCACGCAGCAGCATGTCCAGTTCGCCGAGGGTGTGGCCCTCGCGGCGGATCGGCAGGTTGGCGGCAATCAGTTCGATCCCTGGCGCATGCTGAACTGCAAATTGCCACAAGCGCTCGTAATACAAGCCCAGACGCCGTGTACGAGCCTGCGACAGCCAATGCAGCAAGCCATAGCTGTCGCGGTCGAGCTGACGCAACCAGTGCTCCAGTCCTTCTGGATCCTGCACCCAGTCGCTGCCCGCCAGCGGATGACGCTGCGGCCACGGTGTGGTGGCGAGCATCGGCGGGGCGAGGATCACCCACGCCAGATCACGCACTTCCGGGTGGCGTAATTGGTGGGGCAACTGCAGCAAGTCAGGAAATAGGATCATCTTGCGAGCATAGCCGCAAACACGAGCACACCCTTGAGGCTGAAAGGATTTTGTCTATCGCAGGCTTTCGCCCATAATCGTGCTTTTCGCGTTTTCGATTGTCCGCAGAGGTCCCATGGAGCAATTTCGTAATATCGGCATCATCGGTCGCCTGGGCAGTTCCCAGGTGCTGGATACCGTCCGCCGACTGAAACGGTTTCTGCTCGATCGTCACCTGCATGTGATCCTCGAAGACACCATCGCCGAAGTCCTGCCGGGCCACGGCCTGCAAACTTCGTCGCGCAAGATGCTCGGCGAAGTCTGCGACATGGTCATCGTCGTCGGCGGTGACGGCAGCCTGCTCGGCGCCGCGCGGGCGCTGGCCAAACACAATATTCCGGTGCTGGGGATCAACCGTGGCAGCCTCGGGTTCCTCACCGATATTCGCCCGGACGAGCTGGAAGTCGAAGTCGCCAAGGTGCTCGACGGCCACTATCTGGTGGAAAACCGCTTCCTGCTGCAAGCCGAAGTTCGTCGCCACGCTGAGGCGATCGGTCAGGGCGATGCGCTCAACGACGTGGTGCTGCACCCGGGCAAATCGACGCGGATGATCGAGTTCGAGTTGTACATCGACGGCCAGTTTGTCTGCAGCCAGAAGGCCGACGGCCTGATCGTTGCAACGCCAACCGGTTCCACCGCGTACGCACTGTCAGCCGGCGGACCGATCATGCATCCCAAGCTCGATGCCATTGTGATCGTGCCGATGTACCCCCATATGTTGTCGAGCCGGCCAATTGTGGTCGATGGCAACAGTGAGCTGAAAATCGTCGTGTCGAAAAACATGCAGATTTACCCGCAAGTCTCCTGTGACGGGCAGAACCATTTCACCTGCGCGCCGGGCGATACCATCACCGTCAGCAAGAAAGCACAGAAGCTGCGGCTGATTCATCCGCTCGATCACAACTACTACGAAGTCTGCCGGACCAAACTTGGCTGGGGCAGCAAGCTGGGTGGTGGAGGCGACTGATGCTCGATCCCGCGCGCAGTTATGACCTGATCGGTGACGTGCACGGATGCGCCCTGACCCTCGAACACTTGCTTGACCGACTCGGTTACCACAAGCAGGGCGGGGTCTGGCGGCATCCATCGCGCATGGCCGTGTTCGTCGGCGACATCATCGACCGTGGCCCGCGCATTCGCGAGGCGCTGCACATCGTCCACGATATGGTCGAGGCCGGTCAGGCCTTGTGCATCATGGGCAACCACGAATTCAATGCTCTGGGCTGGAGCACGCCGGCGCTACCGGGCAGCGGCAAGCAGTTCGTGCGCGAACACACGCCGCGCCACGCACGCCTGCTGCACGAAACCCTGACCCAGTTCGAAGATCATCCCGGCGACTGGCATGATTTCCAGCGCTGGTTCTATGAGCTGCCGCTGTTTGTCGACGCCGGACGCTTCCGGGTTGTGCATGCCTGTTGGGATGCCGGCCTGATCGAACCGCTGCGCGCGCTGTTCCCCAATGGCTGCATCGATGAACACTTCCTGCAGGCCTCGGCCGTGCCGGATAGCTTCGCCTGCACCGTGTTCGACCGTCTGCTGCGCGGCACCGACATGCGCCTGCCGGATGGCCTGACCATGACCAGCGGCGATGGTCTGGTGCGCTCGTTCTTCCGCACCAAGTTCTGGGAAGACGATCCGAAAACCTACGGCGATATCGTTTTCCAGCCTGATGCTCTGCCAGATCCGGTGGCGCAGAAGCCGCTGACCTCCAGTGAAAAAAACAATTTGCTGCGCTACGGCGTCGACGAGCCGTTGCTCTTCGTCGGCCACTACTGGCGCAGCGGCAAACCGGCGCCGATCCGCCCGAACCTCGCGTGCTTGGATTACAGCGCGGTGCTCTACGGCAAACTGGTCGCCTATCGTCTGGATCAGGAAACACGTCTGGATCCGCATAAATTTGTCTGGGTCGATGTCGAGCGGCCGGAGGTGCTGCAATGAGTGCGGTAGCGGTATTGCGTCTGCCGTTGGCGGTGGACTTGAGCGGTTTCGTCAAACTGCTGCAACGCATGCAGGTCCCGCATCGCGTCAGCGAGGAGGCGGGCGAGCAAGTGTTGTGGGCGCCGGCGGAAATCAGCGAAGACGTGCGCTCCTTGTACGAACGCTTCCCGGCGGGGGATCCTGAGCAAACGCTGGACATTCCCGTTGCGCAGACTTTCAAGCGTCCGAGCTTTGCCGAGCAACTGAAGTACGCCAAGGCCACCGGGTTCATCCTGTTGTTGTGCCTGATCGTTGGCGGACTGACGTACCTCGGTGAGAACCTGCAAACCCTGCGCTGGCTGACTTTCCTCGATTTTCAGGTAGTCGGCGAGTACATCCATTTCACACCGTTGGCCGACAGTCTGGCGGCGGGGCAGTGGTGGCGGCTGGTCACGCCGATGCTGATCCACTTCGGCATCCTCCACCTGGCCATGAACGGCATGTGGTACTGGGAACTGGGGCGGCGTATCGAGTCGCGCCAAGGCAGCATTAACCTGATCGGCCTGACGCTGCTGTTCAGCCTCGTTTCCAACTACGCGCAGTTTGTCTGGAGCGGCGCGACCTTGTTTGGCGGGCTGTCCGGCGTACTTTACGGCTTGCTCGGGCATTGCTGGATCTTCCAGCTGCTGGCGCCGAACCCGGCCTATCGTCTGCCGCGTGGCGTGCTGGTGATGATGCTGGTGTGGTTGCTGGTGTGCATGTCCGGGCTGATCTCGATGATCGGTTTCGGCGAAATCGCCAATGCCGCCCACGTCGGCGGGTTACTCATCGGATGCTTCACCGGTTTGTTGGGTGGTTTGTATAACCGCCGTAAACTGGCCGCCTAAAATTTTCTGTAGATAAAGAGCACGGAGACCCTGATGTCCTCTTTTAACGACATGATCAACAACATTACCCCGGACATCTACGAGAGCCTGAAGCTGGCCGTGGAAATCGGCAAGTGGTCGGACGGTGGCAAACTCACCGCCGAGCAGCGCGAGCTGTCGTTGCAGGCGATGATCGCCTGGGAAATCCAGAACCTGCCTGAAGACCAGCGCACCGGTTACATGGGCCCGCAGGAATGTGCGTCGAAATCGATCGAAGTGCCGAACATCCTGTTCAAGTCGGATGCCATCCATTGATCGAGATTGGCCGCGGTGCAATCAGCAAAATGTCGGCGCGCCTGGACGGGCCGAATGTGCAATACGCGTTTCGTCTGGATGACGTCGAGATTCCGGTCAACCCGTTGATCGGCAGCACGGTGCGTCTGGAGTACCTGGGGGCGATCCACTGCACCCATTGCGGGCGCAAGACCAAAACCAGTTTCAGCCAGGGTTACTGCTATCCGTGCATGACCAAACTGGCGCAGTGCGACCTGTGCATCATGAGCCCGGAGCGTTGCCACTATGACGCCGGCACCTGTCGCGACCCTGCGTGGGGCGAGCAGTTCTGCATGACCGATCATGTGGTTTACCTGTCCAATTCGTCGGGCATCAAGGTTGGCATCACTCGTGCTACGCAACTGCCGACTCGCTGGATCGATCAGGGTGCGTGCCAGGCATTGCCAATCATGCGCGTGTCGACGCGGCAGCAGTCGGGCTTCGTCGAAGACCTGTTCCGCAGTCAGGTCGCGGATAAAACCAACTGGCGCGCGCTGCTCAAGGGCGACGCGGCAGCGGTCGATCTGGCGCAGGTACGTGACCAGTTATTCGAAAGCTGCGCCGAAGGCCTGCAAGGTTTGCAGGAGCGATTCGGCCTACAGGCTATTCAGACGATTGCCGATGTAGAACCTCTCGAAATCCGCTATCCGGTCGAGCAATACCCGGCGAAAATCGTCAGCTTCAACCTGGACAAGAACCCGATTGCCGAAGGCACGTTGTTGGGGATCAAGGGCCAGTACCTGATCTTCGATACCGGCGTGATCAATATTCGCAAGTACACGGCCTATCAGCTCGCCGTGCATCAATAAGGACTCCAGCATGCGCACCGAACAACCGAAGATGATTTACCTGAAGGACTATCAGGCGCCCGAGTACCTGATCGATGAAACACACCTGACCTTCGAGTTGTTCGAGGATCACAGCCTGGTGCACGCGCAGTTGGTCATGCGCCGCAACCCGGCGCGTGGCCCGGGCCTGCCGCCGCTGGTGCTCGACGGCCAGCAACTGGAACTGCTCTCGGTGACGCTGGCCGATCAAGAGCTGGGTGCCGCTGACTATCAGTTGTCCGAAAACCACCTCACGCTGCAGCCGACCAGCGAAACCTTCACGGTCGACACCAGCGTCAAGATCCACCCGGAAACCAACACCGCGCTGGAAGGCCTGTACAAGTCCGGCACGATGTTCTGCACCCAGTGCGAAGCCGAAGGTTTCCGCAAGATCACTTACTACCTCGACCGCCCGGACGTGATGAGCAAGTTCACCACCACCGTGGTCGCCGAACAGCACAGCTATCCGGTGCTGCTCTCCAACGGCAACCCGATTGCCTCGGGCCCGGGCGAAGACGGCCGGCACTGGGCAACCTGGGAAGACCCGTTCATGAAACCGGCGTACCTGTTCGCGCTGGTGGCCGGTGACTTGTGGTGCGTTGAAGACAGCTTCACCACCATGACCAACCGCGATGTCGCGCTGCGCATCTACGTCGAGCCGGAAAACATCGACAAGTGCCAGCACGCGATGACCAGCCTGAAGAAGTCGATGCGCTGGGACGAAGAGGTTTACGGTCGCGAGTACGATCTGGACATCTTCATGATCGTCGCGGTCAACGACTTCAACATGGGCGCGATGGAGAACAAGGGCCTCAACATCTTCAACTCCAGCGCCGTGCTCGCTCGCGCCGAAACCGCCACGGATGCCGCGCATCAGCGCGTTGAAGCGATTGTCGCCCACGAATACTTCCACAACTGGTCGGGCAACCGCGTGACCTGCCGCGACTGGTTCCAGCTGTCGCTGAAGGAAGGCTTCACCGTGTTCCGTGATTCCGGCTTCTCCGCCGACATGAACTCGGCCACGGTCAAGCGTATTCAGGATGTGGCGTACCTGCGGACTCACCAGTTCGCCGAAGATGCAGGTCCCATGGCTCACGCCGTGCGCCCGGACAGCTTCATCGAAATCTCCAACTTCTACACCCTGACCGTGTACGAAAAGGGCTCGGAAGTGGTTGGCATGATCCATACCTTGCTGGGTGCCGAAGGCTTCCGTAAGGGCAGCGATCTGTACTTCGATCGCCATGACGGCCAAGCCGTGACCTGCGATGACTTCATCAAAGCCATGGAAGATGCCAACGGCGTCGACCTGACCCAGTTTAAACGCTGGTACAGCCAGGCTGGCACGCCACGTCTGGCGGTGAGCGAGTCGTACGACGCTGCCGCAAAAACCTACAGCCTGACCTTCCGCCAGAGCTGCCCGGAAACCCCGGACAAAGTTGAAAAACTGCCGTTCGTGATTCCGGTCGAGTTGGGCCTGCTGGACAGCCAAGGCAACGAGATTGCCCTGCGTCTGAGCGGTGAAGCCGCAGCGCAAGGCACCACCCGCGTGATCTCGGTGACCGAGGCCGAGCAGACTTTTACCTTCGTCGACATCGCCGAACAACCGCTGCCATCGCTGCTGCGCGGCTTCTCGGCGCCGGTGAAACTGAGCTTCCCGTACAACCGCGATCAGTTGATGTTCCTGATGCAGCACGACAGCGACGGTTTCAACCGCTGGGATGCCGGTCAGCAACTGTCGGTGCAAGTGCTGCAAGAACTGATTGGCCAGCAGCAGAAGGGCGAGAGCCTGAAGCTTGATCCGCGTCTGGTGTCGGCGCTGCGCACGGTGCTGTCGGACGAATCGCTGGATCAAGCGATGGTCGCCGAAATGCTCTCGCTGCCGGGTGAGGCGTACCTCACTGAAATCAGCGAAGTGGCTGATGTCGATGCGATCCATATCGCCCGTGAGTTCGCGCGCAAGCAATTGGCCGAAGGTTTGTTCGAGGCGCTGTGGCTGCGTTATCAGGCCAACCGTGACCTGTCGAAGCAAACCCCGTACGTGGCTGAAGCCGAGCACTTTGCCCGTCGCGCGCTACAGAACATTGCGCTGTCGTACCTGATGCTCAGCGGCAAGCCGGAAGTACTGGCAGCGGCGCTGGAGCAATTCGAAAGCGCCGACAACATGACCGAACGCCTGACCGCGCTGGCGGTGTTGGTCAACTCGCCGTTCGAAGAGCAGAAAGCGCTGGCACTGGCCAGTTTCGCCGAGCACTTCAAGGACAACCCGCTGGTCATGGATCAGTGGTTCAGCGTGCAGGCCGGCAGCACCTTGCCGGGAGGTCTGGAGCGGGTGAAAGCGTTGATGCAGCACCCGGCGTTCAACATCAAGAACCCAAACAAGGTGCGCGCGCTGGTCGGCGCGTTTGCCGGGCAGAACCTGATCAACTTCCATGCGGCCGATGGCTCGGGTTATCGCTTCCTCGCGGATCTGGTGATCGAGCTGAACGGCTTTAACCCGCAGATTGCATCGCGGCAACTGGCGCCGCTGACTCGCTGGCGTAAATATGACGATGCGCGTCAGGCCTTGATGAAAGGCGAGCTGGAGCGGATTCGGGCGTCGGGGCAGTTGTCGAGTGATGTGTATGAGGTGGTGAGCAAAAGTCTGGCTTGATGGTGTGTTGGAGTCGGTGTTCCAACGGTGGATCGGCCCTCACCCTAACCCTCTCCCAGTGGGAGAGGGGACTGACCGAGGTGGATGTTTGAGTTACACCGACCTGAAAATCCGGAGTCGAACTCAGATTCTGAAACAGATCAAAAGCCCCTCACCCTAACCCTCTCCCAGTGGGAGAGGGGACTGACCGAGGTGGATGTTTGAGTTACACCGACCTGAAAGTCCGGAGTCGAACTCAGATTCTGAAACAGATCAAAAGCCCCTCACCCTAACCCTCTCCCAGTGGGAGAGGGGACTGACCGAGGTGGATGGTTGAGTCACGCCGACCTGAAAGTCAGGAGTCGAACTCAGGACTTGAAAAGCACGAAGATCGGCTCCCTTTCCCCCTCGCCCTCTGGGGGAGAGGGCTGGGGTGAGGGGGTAGGATTTACGCATCACCATAAAATCCAAACCGTACGCACAAAAAAACGCCGCATTAATCAATGCGGCGTTTTTATTGACTGAAAGTTACTTCAGGTCGAAACGATCCAGGTTGGTGACCTTCGTCCAGGCCGCCACAAAGTCCTTAACAAACTGCTCCTTGGCATCCGAACTGGCATACACCTCAGCCAACGCCCTTAATTGCGCGTTGGAACCAAACACCAGATCCACCCGCGTCGCCGTCCACTTCACGCTGCCGGTTTTACGGTCGCGCCCCTCGAACTCATCCGCATCCCTTGAAGTCGGCTTCCACTCCACACCCATGTCCAGCAGGTTAGTGAAGAAGTCATTGGTCAGCGCCTCGGTCTGCGAGGTGAATACGCCATGCCGGGTCTGCCCGACGTTGGTATTCAGCACCCGCAAACCACCCAGCAACACAGTCATTTCCGGCGCGGTGAGGGTCAGCAATTGCGCCTTGTCGATCAGCAGCGCCTCGGCCGAGACGGTGTATTTGCCTTTGCTGTAGTTGCGAAAGCCATCGGCAATCGGCTCAAGGAAGCCAAAGGAATCAACGTCGGTTTGCTCTTGCGAGGCATCCGTGCGTCCCGGCGTGAACGGCACCGTGACCGAATGGCCGGCGTTTTTCGCCGCTTGTTCGACCCCGGCATTACCCGCCAATACGATCAGGTCCGCCAGCGAGACTTTCTTGCCAGCGGCGCCGCCATTGAACTCGCCCTGAATGCCCTCAAGGGTTTGCAGCACTTTGGCCAGTTGCTCAGGCTGGTTGGCCTGCCAGAACTTCTGCGGTGCCAGACGCAGACGACCACCGTTGGCGCCGCCGCGCTTGTCTGAACCACGGAACGTCGATACGGCCGCCCATGTGGTCGAGACCAGTTGCGACACCGACAAACCCGACGCGAGGATTTTGCCTTTCAGCGCAGCTGCGTCGCTGTCGTCGATCAACGGGTGAGTGACCTCAGGAATAGGATCCTGCCACAGCAGTTCTTCGTTCGGCAGTTCCGGGCCAAGGTAGCGTGAGAGCGGGCCCATGTCGCGGTGGATCAGTTTGTACCAGGCGCGGGCGAAGGCGTCGGCCAATTGATCCGGGTTGGCGAGGAAACGCCGGGAGATCTGCTCGTAGGCCGGGTCGAAACGCAGCGCCAGGTCGGAGGTGAGCATGGTTGGCGAGAGCTTCTTGTTCGGATCATGGGCGTGGGGAACGGTGCCGGCACCGGCGCCGTTTTTCGGAATCCACTGATGCGCACCTGCCGGGCTCTTGGTCAATTCCCACTCGAAGCCGAACAGGTTCTCCAGGTAGTTGTTGCTCCATTTTGTCGGCGTGGTGGTCCAGGTGACTTCCAGGCCACTGGTGATGGTGTCGCCACCCTTGCCGGTGCCGAACGCGTTGCGCCAGCCGAGGCCCTGTTCTTCGAGGCCGGCCGCTTCCGGTTCTGGCCCGACGTTATCGGCAGGGCCGGCGCCGTGGGTTTTACCAAAGGCGTGACCGCCAGCGATCAATGCCACGGTTTCTTCATCGTTCATGGCCATGCGGCCAAAGGTTTCGCGGATATCGTGGGCTGAAGCGACCGGATCCGGGTTGCCTTCCGGGCCTTCAGGGTTCACGTAGATCAGGCCCATTTGCACGGCGGCGAGCGGGTTTTCCAGATTGCGTTCGCCCTGATCGGTGCGGCTCTCTTCTTTGCCGTGCAGATCCGGCTCGGCAACCAGCGTGCCGTCACCCGGTTCCTGCATGGGTTCCTTGCTCTTGCCGTAACGGCTGTCGCCGCCCAGCCATTCGTGTTCCGAACCCCAATAGACGTCTTCGTCCGGTTCCCACACATCGGGACGGCCACCGGAGAAACCGAAGGTCTTGAAACCCATGGATTCCAGCGCGACGTTACCGGTGAGAACAATCAGGTCGGCCCAGGAAATGTTGCGGCCATATTTCTGCTTGATTGGCCACAGCAGGCGCCGGGCCTTGTCGAGACTGACGTTGTCCGGCCAACTGTTCAGCGGCGCGAAACGTTGCTGACCAGAGCCGGCGCCACCACGGCCATCGGCGGTGCGATAGGTGCCGGCGCTGTGCCAGGCCATGCGGATGAAGAGGGGGCCGTAATGGCCGAAGTCGGCCGGCCACCAGTCCTGGGAGTCGGTCATCAGTGCCGTGAGGTCTTGTTTCAGTGCCTGAAAATCCAGGCTTTTGAAGGCTTTGGCGTAGTCGAAGTCCTTGCTCAACGGATCGGACTTGGGCGAGTGCTGACTCAGAATTTTCAGGTTGAGTTGATTCGGCCACCAGTCACGGTTCGTCGTACCACCACCGGCGGCGTGGTTGAACGGGCATTTCGATTCGTTTGCCATGTTCGGGTCCTTATCAGGTCTGCTACGGCCGGCTCGTGCCGACTTCGGACTAGTAAGGCTAGACCCGACTGGGCAAGTCAGCTAATAGGCCGACTATTGGACATTGATAGTCAGAACCTTTTACTGCGCGCTCGCCCGTATAGAATCTTGGTCAGGTGGATTGGGCCGTGTCGTCATCCGGCACGTCGTCGAGAATATCCTCTTGCCCCGGCAATTCAGTGATCACACTGAAATCCGTCACTTCAACCGCACCCAATCCATACCCCAGCAAATGGAAGGAAAACGCTTTGCGCTCTTGCGGGTTGTCGAAGCTGAAGTTCATTTCCAGTGGCTGGTCGGCGGTTGCCACCATCTCCTGTGGCAGACCGATCTGCACGTCCTGTTCAAACTCCTTGGCCTTGAGCTGAATGTACGCCGCCTGCTGCGGATCGACTGAACGCACGGTCAGGCGCACGCGGGTGTGCGAGCCTTTGGGCATTTCCAGGTATTGCGCGCCGATCAGGTTATCGGCCCAGTCATCCTTGATCTGCGCTTGCAGCGGGATGACGTTGGTGCTGCCGAATTGATAGCGGTGATTGAGCGGTGTGCGCAGCAACGACAGATCGAGGGCATTGGCGCGGGCAGCGATCTGCCGGGCCGGATGGCCGCTGTAGTTGCCTTTATAGGTGGCACTTTCGGCGATGAACCCGGCGCTTTCGTAGTAGCGGCAGCGACGCGGCATGTCGCACTCGGAGAAGATCCCCTGACCGTTGTGATAGCGCAGCTTGCCGTTGGTGAATGACATGATTTCGCGGCCGCTGTCGTAGTCGCGAAACAGTGAGCGACCGCTCAGGGCGGAAGGCACCGGCAAGTCGAAGTAATCGAGAATCGAGGTGCTCAGATCGACGTGACCGTAGACGCCTTTGTTCAGTCGTGGCAGGTGTTCCTGCTCCGGCGCCAGGGTCAGATTGAAGCCCCACGAAGAGGCCAGGCGCACGCCGTCGATGCCGTGGGATTCGTCCGAGGTGATCACCACCAGCGTGTCTTTCAGAACGCCCTGGCGTTCGAGGCCGTTGAGAAACTGTTCCAGCGCATCGTCGAGATAACCGACGGCGGCCTGTTTCGGCGTTTCGTAGCGCTCCAGATATTCCTCGGGTGCGGAGTAGGGTTGGTGGGTGCCGACGGTCAGCAATGTCAGCATCCACGGTTTTTTCTGCTTTTTCAGTTGGCCGACATAGTCCAGCGCACCTTCGAAAAACGCCTTGTCATCCTTGCCCCACGGGAACTCCAGATAGTTGCTGTTGCTGAACCATTCCAGACCATGAGTCGCATCGAAACCGATGTGCGGCATGATCTTGTCTTTGGCCATGAAACGCAGCCCGGCACCTTGCAGATAGTGCGTGCTGAAACCGTGTTCACGCAGTTGCGCCGGCAGGCAGGCCTGATTGCGCTCGTTGAGGGTGAGCATCTCCACGCCTTTGGGCGTGCCGTTGTTGAGCTTGTCGTAATCGCCGCAGAGCATCGCGTACAGACCGCGAATGGTCTGGTGGGTATGCAGCACGTAATCCGGGGTGTTCATGCCGCGCTCCGCCCAGCGGCTGAGGTTGGGCATCAGGTCTTCCTGATAGTGGCTGCCAATCGCCTCGCGGTTGGCGCGGATGTAGGCGCCGGGAATGCCTTCCAGGGCGATGATCAGTACGTTGCGCGCTTGCCCCGGTGCGGCCAACAGTTTCTGCCCATTGAGGTCGACGTCGGTGAGCCCGGCCATGGCCGGCGCGGGTTCTTCGACATCACCGTCCAGCCATTCCTCGGCCTGAATCTGCAGGTCAGCGGCCTCGCTGGCCAGCAACTGGTGCGGCAGGTTGTACTGGCGCCATGGATCCGCTTCGCTCGGCCACAGATTCTGCGCACCCCAGTGCGCGGCGAACAATACCAGCGGCGCGCTCCAGACTGCGCGGGGCAGTGACGGGCGCGGCATGCCACGGCCAGCAAATTGGGTCAGCAGCCAGAACACCAAGGCCAGCAGCAAAGTGATACCCAGCGCAGGGTGCGCCAGCCCGCCACCGGTGGAGTTCTCGACGAACTGCGGGTCGATCAGGTAATGAATATCCGAAGGCGTCGGCAGACGCCCGACGGCGCTGACCAGTTCAGCCGTCGCCACGGCCAGCAAGCCCCAGAACACCAGCACCGGCAAAGCCAGCCACCACGCCCGGCGATGCAGCAAAACCACCAACAGACTGCCAATGGCCAGGTCCGACAAATAGCTCAACGGTGCCGACCAGCCGAGTGCCGCACGCAGGCACACCGGCACAATCAGCACGAGAAAGATCAGCGAAAAGAGGCGGGCATGCGGCTGCCGCAACCGGTTAAAAAGAGCGCTCACAAAAAAGACCTTCCAGCCATTAAATCGTCATAAAAGTGTGCGCGATGATACCAAGGGTGGGCTGTCTGATCGCCCTTTTAAACGCTTAGCTGATGTGTTGGTGCGGTGTCCTCTGAAGGTGATGGAGTGGTGGCGGGCCTGACCGGCCCTCGCGTGGCATGGCAATCGACGATATTGAGGCTGGTGGATTTATTGTTTCAGGCTGTTTAAGCAGGCGAGCCGCCACCGAATTCCAATGTAGGAGTTGCGGCACACTGCGATCTTTTGATCTTGTTATCGAAACCCGGAATCAAAAGATCGCAGCTTCCCTTCGCTCAACAACCCGTGCTATCGATATGCAATAAAGATATTTAATTTCTATTTTTTATATCTATAAAGTCAGGCCTTTCAGCAAACCACCCCCTGCTGCGAGGTTGTCATGGCCACACCGTTCAAACGTTCCGCACTGACTCTGTTGGCCGCTTCCCTGGCCGCGAGTGCGTTGTTCAGCACCGGCGCTCAAGCTGAGGGCAAGATCAGCATTGCCCAGCAATTCGGCATCGGTTACCTGATTCTCGATGTGGTGCGCGACCAGAACCTCATCGAAAAACACGGTAAAGCGCAGGGCCTCGACATCAAGGTCGACTGGAACAGCATTTCTGGCGCCACCGCGATGAACGAAGCGCTGCTGACCGGTTCGCTCGATGTGGTCTCGGCAGGCGTGCCGCCGATGCTCACCGTATGGGATCGCACCAAAGGCAAACAGAACGTCAAAGCCATCGCCGCACTGGGCTCGATGCCCAACTATTTGTTGACCAATAACCCGAACATCAAGACTCTCAAGGACTTCACCGACAAGGACCGGATTGCCGTGCCTGCCGCCGGCGTGGGCTTCCAGTCGCGCACCTTGCAGATCGAAACCGCCAAGGAATTCGGCGACGCCCAATACAAGAAATTCGACGACATCTCAGTCAGCCTGCCGCACCCCGACGCAACGGCCGCGCTGATCGCCGGCGGCTCGGAAATCAACTCGCACTTCTCCAGCCCGCCGTTCCAGTACCAGGCGTTGCAGAATCCCAACGTGCACAAAGTGCTGAGCTCTTATGATGTGCTCGGCGGTCAGGCGACATTCAACGTGCTGTACACCACGGAAAAATTCCACGACGAAAACCCGAAAACCTACAAGGCGTTCTACGACGCGTTGGCCGAGGCCGAGAAAATCATCAAGGCTGATAAGCCGGCGGCGGCTCAGGCGTACATTCGTGTCGAACAGTCGAAGTTGCCGCTGGCCTTGGTCGAGCAAATCGTCAAAGACCCGGAAATCGATTTCACTGTGGTGCCGCAGCGCACCTTTATCTATGCCGAGAAGTTGCAGGAGCTGGGTGTATTGAAGAACAAGGCGGATAGCTGGAAGGATTATTTCTTTGAAGAGGCGCATGGTGGCGCGGGGAGTTGATACAACAGGGGGCAACGTGTGTTGCCCCTTTTTTCATTCAAGGTTCGCCATCATCAAAAATGCTTTCAATCGGCATCTCGAACGCCCGGGCAATCTGAAAGGCCAGTGGCAGGCTCGGGTCGTAGCGTTCGTTTTCGATGGCGTTGATGGTCTGGCGCGACACGTGCAGGCGTTCGGCCAGATCGACCTGCGACCATTTGCGCTCGGCGCGCAATTCCTTGAGGCGGTTTTTCATTGGTAGCGGCGTCGCGCAATTTGCAGGCCGACAATCCACATCAGCCCCATCACCGGCCACACACACGTCCACGGAATGTGCGAAGCGCCGACGTTTTCCAGAAAACCGTAGCTGAAGGTCAACAGTGCCGAGGCGGCGAAGGCGAAGCCCAGCGCTTCGAACTGGATGCGCAGATGCATTTCGTCCATGCGTCGCATATTGCGCACAATGGCCCAGCACATCAGTCCCGCCGGAATGACCGGCGTCAGTGCGACGGCCGAGCGCAGCACGATGGGGGCGTCCATCAGGTATTGCGAGGCAATCAATGAGGCTGTCAGGACCAGCATGTAGATGATTAACGCTGCACCCAGTTCGAGGTAGTACCGGTTCATTCTTTACTTCCTATGTAAAAGACCCTTTACATGGTCGCCGAAGATTTATCCGATGTAAAGCACGCTTTCCATCAAGGCTGGTAGCCTCGAGCAGACTCATGCCGGAGGATTTTCGCCTAGGTCTGCAGCTAAGGGGCACGCTTTCTGGACAGCGTAATAACCACTCAGTAGCATTCGACTCCAACGGATTATCCCTTCGCACGTCGTCCGACGTGGAACGCTCAAGGAATCGACATGCGCGACACCCCCATTGACCAAAAACGAACGGTCGTGACCCAGGTCAACGGCGAGATTCACTACGAAGCCCAGATCAGTTTCAGCTCCACGTCGGTCGTCGATGGCGAAATTCGGGTGCATCGTGCTGAAGGCAATCAGCTAGACATTCCGGTGGCCGGGGCGGACTTCGCTTGGCGCATTGATCTGGACGGGGTGCATAGAATGCCGGTGACAAAGGCAGCGGTTGAACCGGAGGAACCGCTGCCTGTCGATGACAGCTTGAAGTTATTCACCTCGAAAAACGTATGGATCACCCTCGGGCTGTGGTTCTTCGTCAGTTCGGTGTTCGGTTGGCTGGGGATTGTGGCGGCAGGCGGATATCTCGGTTACCAGTGGCGTGAGGTGGAAAAGCGCAAGGAACAGTTGGCCAAGGCAACCGTCGTTGAAGCCGTGCCCCGTTCCGGCTCGCGGATGTCACGGGAAAGTGTGCGCAGGGCATTGGCCCGCAAGCGTTAATTCGGCACACATCAAAAACAAAAAAGGGGCGGCCTGATCATCGATCAGGCCGCCCCTTTTTATTGCCGCTCAGTCAGATCAGTGCATTTTGCTGTGATCGTGACCTTCCATGTTGGTCAGCGCGCGAACCGGCGCTTTGACTTCGATGGTTTCTTTCTCGCCCTTGGCGTTTTCCACGGTCAGGGTCAACGGCACTGTTTCGCCTTCCTTCAACTGAGCGGTCAGGCCCATCAGCATCACGTGGTAGCCGTTCGGATCAAGCTTGACGGCTTTGCCGGCCGGCAGGTCGACTGATTTCACTTCGCCCATTTTCATTACATCGCCGTTCATGGTCATTTCGTGGATCTGCACGATTTTGGCCACGGATGTGGCGACGCTGAGCAACTTGCTGTCGCTGTCGGCGGTGAGGGTCATGAACGCGCCGCTGGCGGACTGGGTCGGCACGGTGGCACGGACCCAGGCATCGTCGACTTTGGTCTGCGCCGAGACCTGCGAGGCCAGGCCAAGCAGGGACAGAGCGAGTACGGCGCGTTTGATGTGGTTCAAAACAGGTTGCATCAGCAAACCTCCATAACAGTAAGCAAATCTTCCGTGCATTGTTCTGCCGAAAGCGAGGTGGACAGACCCAGGCGCAAGCCGCCGTTGGAGTCGTAAACGTAACTGGTGGCGGTGTGCGAGATGGTGTACGTGTCGCCGGCCGGGACTTTCTCGTAGAACACGTCGAATTCCTTGGCGGTGGCCGCGGTTTCCTCAAGCGTGCCGTACAGCGCAACGAAGGTCGGGTCGAACGCCTTCATGTAGGCGTCGAGGATTTCCGGCGTGTCGCGTTCGGGATCGAGGCTGATGAAAATCACCTGCAAACGATCGCCATCGGCGCCCATCAGCTTCTTGATTTTTGCCGCGCGGGCCAGAGTGGTCGGGCAGACTGCCGGGCACTGGGTAAAGCCGAAGAAGACCATCGGCATCATGCCGCGAAAGCTCGACAGCGTCATGGTTTCGCCATCGGTGTTCTTCAGTTTGAAGGTGCGCCCCATGATCTTGTTACTCAGATCCTTGCCGTACTTGTACGACAGTTGGCCGCGGGTGTCGCAGCCGGCGAGCAGGCCTAGCCCGAGCACGCCCATTCCCGCAAGCACCTTGCGGCGAGTCAACAAAGCCGTCATCTAATACCGCCTTTTGCAGCCCGTCAGTCAGCAGGACTGGCGGGGGGTTAACCGTAAAAGCGGCGCATGATACCAAACTGAGGGCAGAGGCCGGCCACGGATCGCCGCACGGTGCAGGATCGAGCGACAAAAGGTGTAAGAAAAAGTGACGGCAGCCTCACTGCACGCGCGACTCTTCAACGCTCCAGCCGCCGCCCAGCGCGGTGTACAGATTGACCTCGGCGACCAGTTGCGCGAGGCGATCAGTGATCAGGCCTTGCTGCGAACTGAACAGCGAACGCTGCGCATCGAGGAATGTCAGGCTGCTGTCGACGCCATTCTGATAACGGTTCTGCGCCAGGTTGTAGTAAGTCTGGGTGGCCGCGACCAGATCGCGCTGCGCCTGCAATTGTTGCTGATAGGTGCTGCGCGCGGCGAGGCCGTCGGCGACTTCCTGAAACGCGGTTTGAATCGATTTTTCGTATTCGGCCACCGCCACATCTTTCTGCAACTTTGAATAATCCAGACTCGCGCGCAGGCTGCCGGCATTGAAAATCGGCAGGCTGATCTGCGGCTGAAAGGTCCAGGCCCCGGAACCTGCGCCGAACAAGCCGGAAAGGTCTCGACTGGAGGTGCCGGCATTCGCCGTCAGGCTGACGCTGGGGAAAAACGCCGCGCGCGCTGCGCCGATATTGGCGTTGGCCGCTTTCAGTTTGTACTCCGCTTGAAGAATGTCCGGACGCCGTTGCAGCAGATCCGATGGCAGCCCGGCCGGCAGTTGTTGCACCAGATCGCTGGCCAGTGGTCGGGCGGGCAGGGCTTCGGGCACCGGTGCGCCAACCAGCAAGGTCAGGCTGTTCAGGTCCTGAGCGACCTGACGCTGATAGCGCGCCAGATTGGCCCGTGAGCTGTCGACGCTGGTCTTCGCTTGCGCCTGTTCCAGCGCCGACGATTTGCCGGCTTCACGGTTGCGCGTGGTCAGGTGCAGGCTCTGTTCATCGGCGGCGAGGGTCTCGCGAGTGAGAACTAGCAGCTCCTGATCGGCGCGCCAGGTCAGGTAGGCGTTGGCAACGTTGGCCACCAGACTCAGCTCGGCACTGCGCCGTGCCTCTTCAGTCGAGAGCCAGGTCTGCAACGCCTGCTCACTGAGGCTGCGCACGCGGCCGAAGAAATCCAGCTCATAGGCGCTGATGCCGAGGTTGACCGAGTACGTCGAATTGATCAATGCTTTGCCTTGGGTCACGCTCGGCGGCATACGCTGGCGCAGCTCATTGGCATTGACCGACACCGCCGGCAGCAGGTCGGCGCGCTGAATGCGGTATTGCGCCTGGAACGCTTCGACATTCAATGCCGCCACGCGCAGGTCGCGGTTGTTGACCAGCGCGCTTTCGATCAGTTGCTGCAACGCCGGATCAGTGAACAGCGTGCGCCAGTCCTCGCTGCTCGTTGCAGCCTGTGTCGCTGTCGGATACTGCGCAGCGGTGGGTGAAGCGGGGCGCTGATACTCGGGAATCAATGAACAACCGCCCATCAGCACCGCGATGGACAGCAGGGAAAGTCGCAACGTCAACATCGAACTGCCTCATGCATGTAAAGAGCGTTGTGCTCAGGCCCCGGCCATCCATTTCGCCAGACCATGGCGACCACTGACCCCGAGTTTGGCCGTGGCGCGTTTCAGGTACGTCTCGATCGAACTGTTCTTGACCCGCAGCTTTTCGGCCATTTGCGGCACGGTGCCGCCGGTCAACAAACCGAGGCAGACTTCTTTCTCGCGCACCGACAGGGCGATGTCGCTGATCGCCAGCCGCTCATCGAACACCTGCGCCAGCGGCGCCTGATCCAGTTCGGCCAAGGGTTGGCGCGGTTGCCGGGCGAGGATTTGCCGACTGATCTGCGCATGGCGTTCGATCAGCGGCAGCAAGGTGTCGGACAGGCGCTTGAGAAACGACAGCTCAGGCAGGGAAAACACCCGCTGGGTGTGCGGTCGGTAAAACGAAATGACGCAACGCCGGTTGGAGGTGCGCGAGACCAGATTGCATTGATGGGCGCTGTGTTGCGGGTGGCGAGGCTGGAGCGAGGCTTTCAGTTGAATCAGCAGCGAGTCGTTCATCTCGATCATCTTCTGCAACAGCGGATGATCGTCGGGGCTTTCCAACGGATCGGCCGGTGCACAGGTCTGCGTCAGACCAGCACTGCCCAACGGTTTGATCTCGACCACGCTGGCCTGTCGCTCATCCAGCGTCCACTCGCTGAGATCCAGCCGGTTGACCGGCACCAGCGTGTCGACCAACTGGAACATGTTCGTGGCAAAGTGATCATTGCCCGTGCTTGCAATCAGCTCACCCAGTTGCCAGTAGAAATGCGGGTTTTCCATATTGCGAATACTGCCGGTCAGATTCATATCCTTGTCATCCCTGGTTCAGAACCTTCACTGAATCGTCTGCCGTCTATGCAAAAACCACCCACGCCGTCATTTCTCCTTGAGCACGATCTGGAGCGGGATTTAAGCCTATGGATTTGTCCTACGTCTGTAGGGGAAAACAGGGACACAAAGTGCCACCATTTCTGATTGTTGGCGCCGGGGTTCTGACGGCGCTGAACACAGGCGGATCGACGTGAGTGACTGCTCGGTCACGCTCAAGCCCCGGAAACTCGGGCGATGGTCAATTTTGACCGCCAGCGCTCGGGCAAATGGCGGCGCTGGTGTGTGGTTGTTTTCCTACAAGCTTTTCAGTATTTCCTCTCCGAATTTTTAGACCTTGCCTGCGATGAGCACGCCCGTGGCGCGTATCTGGGTGGTGGTTGTCCGGGTTTCAGGTGTCATGTCGGTGGCGGGGCCGATGCTTGAATACCGGCAAAATTTCATGAGAAGGATCTTATGCAGCCTACTTCTGCCAACGTGGCGGGCGATCTGTCCGTGCCTGTCGAGACATTCGCGCTGACTGCCGCCCAGCGGGATATCTGGCTGGACCAACTGAGTCGCGGAGATTCGCCGCTGTACAACATCGGCGGTTACGTCGAGCTGAGCGGGCCGCTGGATCCGGCATTGCTGCAATCGGCACTTGAAGCTCTGGTGGCAGCGAACGACGCCTTGCGCATTGTGCTGCTGGCGGACGTCGGTCACGACGGGCTGCCGTTGCAAGGGTTCGCACAGACGCTGCCGGTGGCCATGCCGCTGTTTGATTTCAGCGGGCATCCCGACCCCCAGTCGGCGGCTCGGGCGCTGGTCGAAGAGCAGATGGCGCAGGCCTTTGTGTTGAGCGGGCAAGCGTTGTTCCGCTTCTGTCTGATTCGCCTCGATCAGCACCGCCACTGGCTGGCGGCGCAGGCCCACCACTTGATTATCGATGGCTGGGCTTTCGCGCTGCTGTTCAAGTCGGTGGGCGACATCTACACCGCGTTGTGCCGTGGCGAGCCTCCGCGTATGGAGGCACCGTCCTATGTCGGCTTTATCGAAGATGACGCGCGCTACCATCAATCACCCCGCTATGAACGTGATCAACGCTATTGGCTGGACAAGTACCGCAGCCTGCCTGAACCCTTGTTGATTCCCCGTCATCGCGAACCCCTTGAGCCTGAAGCGGCGCCCAGTCGCATCCACGTCGAGGCTTTTCCTGCGTTGTTGCACGAGCGCATGAAAGACGCCGCGCGGCACCTCGGTGGTTCGGCCTTTCATGTGTTGCTGGCGGCGCTGCATGTGTATTTCAGTCGTACCGCGCAGCGTGATGAGTGGGTGGTCGGCTTGCCGATTCTCAATCGCTCCTGTGCCCGCTTCAAAGGCACCTTGGGCTTGTTCACCCAGGTCAGTGCGATGCGCATGGGTTTTGGCCGGGCGCTGTCATTTGGCGAATTGATCACGGCGATCGGCGATAGCCTGAAACAGGATTTTCGCCACCAACGCTACCCGCTTAGCGAGATGAACCGCGCGCTGGGCCTGTTGCGTGAAGACCGCGCGCAACTGTTCGAGCTGTCGGTGTCCTACGAACAGGACGACCATGACTACCGTTACGGTGAGGCGTCGGGACACTCGGTCAAGGTCTCCAACCAACACGAGGCGACACCGCTGGCCATCCACCTGCGCAGCAATCGTTTCAACGACAAGGCCTGGCTGCATCTGGTGTACTCGCCGGGCTATTTCGCGGCCGATGAGATCGCGGCGTTCACCGAGCGTTTGTTGCTGATTCTGGAGCAAGGTCTGGAACGTCCGCAGCTGTCCATCGCTGATTTCGACCTCAATAGTCCGTCAGAGCTGGCTCTGCTCAATGAGTGGAACGACACCCGCGTCAGTTATCCGCAGGGGCAGCTGATTCATCAGCGATTCGAGTCGCGGGTGACCGAACAGCCGAACGCCGTGGTCGCGACGTATCAGGGACGAACCCTCAGTTATGCCGAACTGAATCGGCAAGCCAATGCGTTGGCCCATCATCTGCTGGGCCTCGGTGTGCGGCCCGATGACCGGGTCGCAATTGTCGCGCGCAGAAGCCTGGAGACATTGGTCGGGCTGCTGGCGATTCTCAAGGCCGGCGCCGCTTATGTGCCGATTGACCCGACGCATCCACCCGAGCGCCTGAGTTATCTGCTCAGCGACAGTGCTCCGGTGGCGCTGTTGACGCAAAGTGATTTACGCGAGCGCTTGCCCGCCACAGCGCTGCCCGTGATCGAGCTGGATCGGCGCCAAGGGGCGCTCGACAACGTGAACAATCCCGAGGTGCCGGGGCTGAACACGGCCAACCTCGCCTATGTGATTTACACCTCCGGCTCAACCGGTTTGCCCAAAGGCGTGATGGTCGAACACCGCACGCTGGGCAATCTGCTCGACTGGCACTGCGAGGCATTCGGGCTTGGTCCCGGGCAGCACACCTCGAGTCTGGCCGGTTTCGGTTTTGACGCGATGGCGTGGGAGGTCTGGCCGGCGCTGTGTGCCGGGGCAACGCTGCATTTATCGCCCGCAAGTGAAGGCAGTGAAGACATTGATGCGCTGCTCGCCTGGTGGCGGGCGCAGCCGCTGGACGTCAGCTTTCTGCCAACGCCGATTGCCGAATATGCCTTCAGCAAACAACTCGATCATCCGACCTTGCGCACCTTGCTGATCGGCGGCGATCGCCTGCGCCAGTTCAATCGCGCGCAGTCTTTTGCGGTGGTCAACAACTACGGCCCCACCGAAGCCACGGTGGTTGCTACCTCGGGGCTGATCACCCCAGGGCAGGCGTTGCACATTGGCAAACCCGTGAGCAATGCCACGGCTTACCTGCTCGATGATCAGCAGCGCCCGGTGCCGATCGGCATCATCGGTGAGCTGTATGTCGGTGGTGCCGGGGTTGCCCGAGGTTATTTGAATCGCCCGGAATTGACCGCCGAACGCTTTCTCGACGACCCGTTCAGTGCGCAGCCGGATGCGCGCATGTACCGCACCGGCGACCTTGCCCGTTGGCGTGCTGACGGTAATCTTGAGTACATCGGTCGCAATGATGACCAGGTGAAAGTCCGCGGTGTGCGTGTCGAACTGGGCGAAATCGAAGCGGCACTGGCCAGCCATGACGCGGTGCAGGAAGCCGTGGTGCTGGTGCGCGACGGTCAGCTGTTGGCGTGGTTCACCGAGCGTGAAACGCTGGACATCCTGCAAATGCACGCGCACCTGACCTCGCGTTTGCCAGCCGCCATGCTGCCGGCCGCCTACATCCGCCTGGCGACGTTGCCGCTGACCGCCAACGGCAAGCTCGATCGCCAGGCCTTGCCGGCGCCGGGGCCGGAAGCGCTGATTCGTCGGCAGTACGAGGCGCCCCAAGGTGACGTCGAAATCGCCCTGGCGCAGATCTGGGCCGAGGTCTTGCAGGTCGAACGGGTAGGGCGTCACGACCATTTCTTCGAGCTGGGCGGCCACTCCTTGTTGGCCGTGGGCCTGATCGAGCGTATGCGCCAGATTGGCATGAGCAGCGATGTTCGCGTGCTGTTCAGCCAGCCGACACTGGCCGCGTTGGCTGCGGCGGAGGGCAGCGGTCGCGAAGTCGAGGTACCGGCCAACCGCATTGCCGCCGATTGCACGCACATCACGCCTGACCTGCTGCCGCTGGTGCAACTGGATCAGGCGATGATCGAGCGTATCGTCGCAACAGTGCCGGGCGGTGCCGCCAATGTGCAGGACATCTACCCGTTGGCGCCGTTGCAGGAAGGCATTCTCTATCACCACATCACCGCTGCGCAGGGCGATCCGTATTTGCTGCAATCGCTGCTGGCGTTCGACAGTCTCGAACGGGTCGAGGCCTTCGCCGCTGCGCTGCGCGAGGTCATCGCACGGCACGATATCCTGCGTACGGCGGTGGTTTGGGAAGGGCTGACGTCACCGGTTCAGGTCGTTTGGCGCGAGACCATTTTGCCGGTGCAGGAAGTCGAACTTGACCCTGCTGGCGGCGCAGTCATCGATCAATTGCACGAACGCTTCGACGCGCGGCGCTATCGCCTCGACGTCAGTCAGGCACCGCTGCTGCGCCTTATGTATGCACGTGATCCAGTGCATAACCGGGTGGTCGGCATCTTGCTGTTCCATCATTTGGCGATGGATCACATTGCGCTGGAGGCGATGCGCGAAGAAATTCACGCCTGCCTGTCCGGGAGCGCCGAACCGCTGGCGGCGCCGGTGCCATATCGCAACTATGTGGCGCAGACGCGACTGGGCGTCAGCGAGCAGGAGCATGAAGCGTTCTTTCGTCAGATGCTCGCCGACATCGATGAGCCGACCTTGCCGTTCGCTTTGCAGAACGTACAGGGCGATGGCAGCAACATCGAGGAGGCCGAGCAAACGCTGACGAGCGATCTGTATCAACGTCTGCAACAGCAGGCGCGTCTGGCCGGCGTCAGCGTCGCCAGCCTGATCCACCTCGCCTGGGCGCAAGTGTTGGCGGCAACATCCGGGCAGCAAAGTGTGGTGTTCGGCACGGTGCTGATGGGGCGCATGCAGGGCGGCGCGGGGGCCGACCGGGCGTTGGGGGTGTTCATCAACACCTTGCCGCTGCGCGTCGATGTCGGTGAAGGCGCGCGCGCGGCGGTGAAGTCCACCCATGCCCGCCTGACTGCGTTGCTCGCCCATGAACACGCCTCCCTGGCGCTGGCCCAGCGGTGCAGTGGCGTCGCTGCGCCGGCGCCGCTGTTCAGCGCTTTGCTCAACTATCGGCACAGCGATGATGTCGAGCAAAAAACCTCCCGGCAAACCTGGCAAGGCATCGAAACCCTGGCCAACGAGGAACGCACCAATTACCCGTTTACCCTGAGCGTCGATGACCTCGGCACAGGTTTGCGCCTGACCACCCGAACGTTGTCGAACATCGGCGCGCAACGGATTTGCAGTTATGTGCAGTCGGCGCTGAACGGTTTGGTCGAAGCGCTGGAGACCACGCCGCAGCGGCCGCTGAACAGCCTGCCGTTGTTACCGCAGGAAGAGCTGCAACGGCTGCTGATCGAGTTCAACGATACGGCAGTCGACTGCCCGATGGACCAGCCACTTCAGGCGCTGTTCGAACAACAGGTGCAGTGCAAACCGAATGCCGTCGCCGTGCAATTCGCCGGGCAAAGCCTGACCTATCGCGAGTTGAACGAGCAGGCCAATCGCTTGGCTCATCATTTGCGCGGGCTGGGTGTAAAACCGGATTCGCGAGTCGCAATCTGCGTCGAGCGCGGGCCGGAACTGGTGATCGGCCTGCTGGGCATTCTCAAGGCGGGCGGTGCTTATGTGCCGCTCGATCCGGATTATCCGCTGCAACGGCTCAACTACATGTTGCAGGACAGCGCACCGGTTGCGCTGCTGGTGCACGCGGCGACGCGCGATCTGCTCGACGAACCCGGCGTGCCGCTAATCGATCTCGATCTCGGCACTTGGCAGGACCAGCCGCACGACAATCCGCAGGTGCCCGGTCTCGGCGCGACGAATCTGGCCTACATGATCTACACCTCCGGCTCCACCGGCACACCCAAAGGCGTGATGATCGAACACCGTAGCGCCTGCAACATGGTGCACTGGGGCTCGGAGTTGGCGCCACCCGGCGAACACGGGGCGTTGCTGCAAAAGGCGCCGTACAGTTTCGACAGTTCGGTGTGGGAGATCTTCTGGCCGCTTTGCTCGGGCATGCGTCTGGTGCTGGCGCGGGCCGACGGCAACCGTGATTCTGCCTATGTCACACAAGTCATCCGCGAACAGAACATCACTGTGGTGAAGTTCGTGCCGGCGTTGTTGCAGCAGTTCATCGAACAGGACGATGTCAGCCAGTGCACCAGCCTTACCGATGTGCTCAACGGTGGCGGCGAGTTGACCGTCGCGCTGGCCCGGCAAGTGCGCGAGCGCCTGCCGTGGGTGCGTCTGCACAACGTCTACGGGCCGACCGAAACCACCGTCGACAGCAGCGGCTGGACGCTGCAACCCGGCAAACCGGTGCCGCGGACACTGGTGCCGATCGGCAAGGCGCTGAGCAACACGCGGCTGTATGTCCTCGATGCCTGCGATCAACCGGTGCCGCTTGGCGTCAGTGGGCATTTGCACATTGGTGGAGTGGGCGTGGCGCGCGGCTATCTGGGACTGCCGCAATTGCAGGCCGAGCGCTTTATCGACAGTCCGTTCGTGGCCGGTGATCGTTTGTATCGCACCGGTGATCTGGTGCGTTACGGCGCCGATGGCAACCTCGAATTCCTCGGGCGCAACGACTTCCAGGTCAAGCTGCGCGGGGTGCGTCTTGAGCTGGGCGAGATTGAAGCGCGGCTGCTCGAACATCCGGCCATTCGCGAAGCGGTGGTGCTGGTGCGCGATGAGCGGCTGGTGGCTTATTACAGCGTACGTGCCGAGCAGGCTGCACCGACGCTGGAAGCATTGCGAGCGCATGTGTTGGCGCAGTTGCCGGAATTCATGGTGCCTGGCGCTTACGTGAT
This sequence comes from Pseudomonas sp. TNT2022 ID642, assembly GCF_028656995.1. Taxonomy (NCBI): domain Bacteria; kingdom Pseudomonadati; phylum Pseudomonadota; class Gammaproteobacteria; order Pseudomonadales; family Pseudomonadaceae; genus Pseudomonas; species Pseudomonas sp. TNT2022 ID642. The sequence goes on from NZ_JAMDGW010000012.1 coordinate 94,076, forward strand.
GCTGGCGGCATTGCCGTTGACGCCCAACGACAAAATCGACCGCAAGGCGTTGCCGGAGCCGGGAGCGGAGGCGTTGCTCAGCCGGCCTTACGAGGCCCCGGAAGGCGACGTGGAAGTAGCCTTGGCGCAGATCTGGGCTCAGGTGCTCAAGGTCGAGCAGGTCGGGCGCCACGACAACTTCTTCGAGCTGGGCGGGCATTCGTTGCTGGCGGTCAGTCTGGTCGCGCGCATGCGTCTGGCCGGCCTGCATGTCGACGCGCGGACGCTGTTCAGCCAGCCGACACTGGCGGCGCTGGCGGCACAGACCTCGCGGCAGGCCAAGCAGGTCGAGATTGCCCAGACCACCATCCCCAACCTCAACCGCAAGCGCCGCCTCTGACGGCGCACACAAAACCTGTAGGAGCTGCCGAAGGCTGCGATCTGTTGATCTTGTTTTTAAAAGCAAAATCAAAAGATCGCAGCCTTCGGCAGCTTCTACAGAGGCGAACAGCGGGCAGGGCGGCTTGTCCCCGCTTCCCATGTCAGACACCCACGCCCCGATGTTTTAGTTTTTCCAAGCTGCGCGCCGTCTGCACGGACTCGCTGCTGCGCGCTCCTTTTTTCCGTATTTACAGCAGGTTACCTCATGCATTTCAGCGAACTGATGGCTGTTATTTCCACCCATGCGATCCGCCTTCAACAGGAAGATGAAGACCTGGTCATTCTGGGCAGCGACGACGCGCTGGATGACGCGTTGTGGGACAGCCTCGCGGCGCACAAGGCGCAATTGCTGGAACTGGTCGCCGAACACGGCGGTGATTGGCTGAGCCCGGCCTTTCGCATCACCCCTGACATGCTGCCGCTGGTGAATCTGCAGCAGGATGCCCTCGACCGCATCGTCGCCACGGTGCCGGGTGGCGCCGCCAACGTACAGGACATTTATCCGTTGTCCGCGTTGCAGGAAGGCATGCTTTATCACCATCTCTCGGCGGTTGCCGGTGACCCCTACAGCTCTCAGGCGCTTTTCGTATTCGCCAGCCAGGAACGGCTTGATGCGTTCGCGCAGGCGCTGCGTTGGGTGGTCAAACGTCACGACATCCTGCGCACCTCGTTCGTATGGGAATACCTCGACGAGGCCGTGCAAGTGGTCTGGCGCGAGGCGCCGCTGGTGTGTCAGGAAATCACCGTGAACAGCGGCACCGACGTTTTGGCGCAACTGCTCGAACGTCATGAGCCACAGAACTTCTGTCTCGACCTGCAGCAAGCGCCGCTGCTGCGCATCGTCTATGCGCAGGATCCCGCCGAGGGCCGCGTGGTCGCGCTGTTGCTGTTTCATCACATGATCATTGATCACGTGGCGCTCGATGTGATGCGCCGGGAAATTCAGGCATATCTGCTCGGGCAGACCGCGCACGTGTCTGCGGCGGTGCCGTATCGCGATCATTTGGCCAGGGCACGCAATGCTGGCAACGAGCAGGCGCAGGAAGGGTTTTTCCGCGAGATGCTCGCCGACATCGACGAGCCAACGCTGCCGTGCAGTTTGCAGGATATACAGGGCGACGGCCACACCATCGAGCAAGCCTCGTTGATGCTCGACGGTCGCTTGATCCGGCAGTTGCGCGAGCAGGCCCGGCAGTTGGGCGTAAGTGTTGCAAGCCTGACGCACTTGGCACTGGCGCGGGTGCTGGGGCAATTGTCCGGGCGCACTTCGGTAGTGTTCGGCACAGTGCTTTTGGGGCGGATGGACGCAGGCGAGGGGGGTGAACAGGCGTTGGGGATGTTCATCAACACGTTGCCGCTGCGGGTCGATGTTGGCGAGCAAAGCGTGCGTGCTGGCGTGCTGGCGACCCATCGGCGCCTGACCGCGTTGTTGGCCCATGAGCAAGCCTCGCTGGCGCTGGCGCAACGCTGCAGCGCGGTGGCAGTGCCGACGCCGCTGTTCAGTGCGATCCTCAATTACCGGCACAACAGCGTCGAAGCCGTCGCTGACGTCGTCAACATTGCCCCCGGTGTGCAAATGGTGGGCGTGCGCGGGCGCACCAACTATCCGCTGACCATCAATATCGATGATCTCGGCGAAGACTTGCGCCTCACTGCGCTGGCAGATTCCGTGCTCGGTGCCGAGCGCATGACGACTTATCTGAATACGGCGCTGGAACGCCTGGCCGCAGCCTTGCAAGACGCTCCCGACGCCCCGATGCACACGCTGCAAATCCTACCCGCCCGCGAACGCGAACAACTGCTGCTCGGCGTTAACTCTCCGTTGGCGCAGTTCCCCGAAACACCACTGATCCACCAACAGTTCGAAGCTCACGCGCAGGCCCGACCAGACGCCACGGCGCTGATTTTTGAAGGGCAAACGCTCTGCTATGGCGAACTCAATCGTCGCGCCAACCAGGTAGCGCATCATCTGTTGGCCCTGAACATTCGTCCCGATGACCGCGTGGCAATCTGCGTGGAACGCGGCCCGCAAATGCTCATCGGCCTGCTCGCTGTGCTCAAGGCGGGCGCCGGTTATGTGCCGATCGATCCGGCCTATCCGCTCGACAGAATCAGTTTCACCATGCAAGACAGCGCCCCGGCAGCGGTGCTGATGCAGTCCGCGACGCGCGATCGCGTGGCCGCTCTCGAGGTGCCGCAGATTGACCTCGACAGCGCTCACCTCAAGGCCGAACTCGACAGCAATCCGCAGATCCCCGAACTGACCCCGGCGCATCTGGCGTACGTGATCTACACCTCCGGCTCCACCGGTCTGCCCAAAGGCGTGATGGTCGAGCACCGCAACGTGACGCGGCTGTTTTCTGCTACCCACGACTGGTTCCAGTTCAATCAGCAGGACACCTGGGCGCTGTTCCATTCCTTCGCCTTCGACTTTTCGGTGTGGGAAATCTGGGGCGCATTGGCTTTCGGCGGGCAATTGCTGCTGGTCCCGCAAGCTCTCAGCCGTTCGCCGGACGACTGCTATGCATTGCTCTGCGAAACCGGCGTGACCGTGCTCAACCAGACGCCGAGCGCCTTCCGCCAACTGATCGCCGCGCAGGGCCGCAGCACGTTGCAGCACTCGTTGCGGGAAGTGATTTTCGGCGGCGAAGCGCTGGAGCCGGGTCTGCTCAAACCGTGGTATGCGCGGGTCGGCAATGCCGGCACACGACTGGTCAACATGTACGGCATCACCGAAACCACGGTGCACGTGACCTATCGGCCGCTGCAAGCTGCCGACGCGCAATTGCTTGGCGTCAGCCCGATAGGCGTGCGCATTCCCGACCTGCAACTGTATGTCCTCGATGCGCAGCGTGAACCGGTTCCGGTCGGCGTGATTGGCGAGTTGTACGTCGGTGGCGCGGGCGTGGCGCGCGGTTATCTGAATCGCGAAGCGCTGACCGCCGAACGCTTTATCAATGATCCGTTCGGCGAAAACGCCGAGGCGCGCTTGTACAAAACCGGCGACCTGGCGCGCTGGGCCGCTGACGGCAACCTCGAGTACCTGGGGCGCAACGACGATCAGGTGAAAATTCGCGGTTTCCGCATTGAACTGGGCGAAATCGAAGCACGCCTGTCTGCCTGCGCAGGCGTGCGCGAAGCCGTGGTGATCGCCCGCGAAGACAGCCCCGGCGATCAGCGTCTGGTCGCGTACTGGCTGGCCGACGAAGGCGTCGCGCCGGATGTGGCGCAATTGCGCGATCAACTGCTGGCTTCGCTGGCTGAGTACATGGTGCCGAGCGCCTTCGTGCGTCTCGACGCTTTGCCGCTGACCGCCAACGGCAAGCTCGACCGCAAAGCCCTGCCTGCGCCGGACAGCGAAGCCTTCGCCCGTCGTGGTTTTGAAGCGCCAGTCGGCGCCGTGGAAAACCTGATCGCCGGGCTCTGGCAGACGTTGCTGGGTGTCGAGCAGGTCGGCCGCCATGACAACTTTTTCGAACTCGGTGGTCATTCGCTGTTGGCAGTGAAGCTGATCGAACGCATGCGCCAACAGGACCTGCACTGTGATGTGCGCGTGCTGTTCGGTCAGCCTAGCGTGGCAGCGCTGGCGGCGACTCTGAGCAGCGAACGCGTCGTCGTCGTTCCCGACAACCAGATCGAACCGGGTTGCACGCGCATTACTCCGGCGATGCTGCCGCTGGCCAATCTCGATCAAACCGCAATCGATCGTGTCGTTGCAACTGTGCCGGGCGGCATCGCCAATGTGCAGGACATCTATGGGTTGGCGCCGTTGCAGGCGGGGATTCTCTATCACCATCTGGCGACCAGTGCTGGCGATCCGTATGTGTTGCAGACGCAATTCGCCTTCGACGGTCTGGCGCAGATCAAAGAGTTTGTCCGAGTCTTGAACGGCGTGATCAAACGTCATGACATTCTGCGCACCGGCATCGTCTGGGAAGGACTGGAAGAGGCGGTGCAAGTGGTCTGCCGTGAGGCGCCACTGGCGCTGGAGCGCGTCGATGCCGATGAACTCGACGGCGACGTGCTGGAGCAGATGCAGGCGCGTTTCGATCCACGCCACTATCGTCTCGACCTTGATCGCGCGCCGCTGATGCGCTTTGTCTACACCGAAGATCAGTCGCACAACCGTTGGATCGGCATCCTCCTGATGCACCATATCGTCCTCGATCACACCGCACTGGAAGTGCTGGTCGCGGAAATGAGCGATGTAATGCTCGGCCATAGCGTCGATCTGCCGCCGCCGGTGCAGTACCGCCACTTCGTCGCACAGGCGCGGCTCGGCGCCGATGATCGGGCCCACGAAGCGTTCTTTCGCGAGATGCTCGCCGACATTGACGAGCCGACCGTGGCCTTCGGTTTGCAGGACGTGCACGGCGACGGCAGCGCCATCCTCGACAGTCATGCCGAGCTGGACGCCGGCCTCGGCCAACGTCTGCGCGAGCAGGCGCGGCGGATGGGTGTCAGCGTTGCCAGCCTGGTGCATCAGGCTTGGGCTCAGGTGTTGGCGCAGGTTTCCGGCCAGCAAGACGTGGTGTTCGGCACCGTTTTGCTCGGGCGCATGCAAGGTGGAGAGGGCGCTGATCGGGCGCTGGGCATGTTCATCAACACCTTGCCGTTGCGCGTCAGCGTCGGTACGGATTCGGTAGAGAGCGGCGTGCGTGCCACCCATGCACGCCTGGCGCAGTTGCTCGGCCATGAGCAAGCCTCGCTGGCACTGGCTCAGCGTTGCAGTGGTGTCGCCGGTTCGCAGGTGCTGTTCAGCACCTTGCTCAACTACCGCCACAGTGCGCCCGAGTCGGCCGCCGTAGCGTGGGATGGCGTGCAGATTCTCAGCTCCCGCGAGCGCAGTAACTATCCGCTGGTGATCAGTGTCGATGACCTCGGCGAAGGTTTCCGCTTGAGCGTGCAAGCGGTGCCGCAGGTGGACGGTGCGCGGGTCTGCGATTTCTTGCAAACCGCGTTGCACAGCCTGGTCACGGCGCTGGAGTACACACCGCAGGCGCCGTTGCAGCAGCTGTCGATCGTGTCGCCAAGCGAGCGGCAACGGGTGCTGGTCGGCTTCAACATCAGCGGTCGTGAATACCCGCCCGCGCAGACCGTGCCGCGTCTCTTTGAAGCGCAAGTCCTGGCGCACCCCGAGGCGCTGGCGGTGGTGCAGGGCGAGCAACAGTTCAGCTACCGCGAACTGAATCAGCGCGCCAATCGCCTCGCCCATCACCTGATCGGCCTCGGCGTGCAAGTCGATGACCGTGTTGCGCTGTGCCTGCGTCGTGGCCCGGACATGCTCGTTGCGCTGCTGGCGATTCTCAAGGCCGGCGCCGGTTACGTGCCGATTGACCCCGATTACCCGGCTGAACGCATCGCCTACCTGTTGCAGGACAGCGACCCGATCGCGGTGCTGGCGCAGGCCTCGACGCGCGACCTGCTCGGCGCCGTCCCGGTGATTGATTTGCACGCCAGCGACTGGCGCCACCTGCCTGACGATAATCCGCAACGGCCGGGGCTGACTCCGGAAAACCTGGCTTACGTGATCTACACCTCGGGTTCTACCGGGCAACCGAAAGGCGTGATGGTCGAGCACCGTACCCTGGAAAACCTCGTGCACTGGCACGCCGAAGCCTTCGACCTGCACGCCGGCAGCCACACTGCCAGCGTCGCCGGTTGCGGCTTCGATGCCATGGCGTGGGAGGTCTGGCCAGCGCTGTGCGTCGGCGCGACGGTGCATCTGCCGCCGGTGTCGATCGGCAACGAACACCTCGATGAATTGCTCGAATGGTGGCGCGCGCAGCCGTTGCAAGTGAGCTTTCTGCCGACCCCGGTGGCCGAATACGCGTTCAGTCGCGGGCTGGGTCATCCGACCCTGCGCACGTTGCTGATCGGTGGCGACAAGTTGCGCCAGTTTCCGCGTGATCAGACCTTCGACGTAATCAACAACTACGGCCCGACCGAAGCCACGGTGGTCGCGACTTCCGGGCGCATCGAGCCCGGGCGGGTTCTGCACATTGGCCGGCCGATTGCCAATGCCAAAGTCTATCTGTTGGACCGTCAGCAACAGCCCGTGCCAACCGGTGTGCAGGGCGAGTTGTATGTCGGTGGCGCCGGGGTAGCGCGCGGCTATCTTAATCGTCCGGAACTGACCGCTGCACAATTTCTCGACGACCCGTTCAGCGACGAGCCGCACGCACGCATGTACCGCACCGGCGACCTCGCGCGCTGGCTGGACGACGGCAATATCGAATACCTGGGACGTAACGACGATCAGGTGAAACTGCGCGGTGTACGGATTGAGCTGGGCGAAATCGAGGCGGCGCTGAGCGCCCACGACGCGGTTCGCGAATGCGTGGTACTGGTGCGTGACGGGCGTCTGGTCGCCTGGTTCACCGCAAGCGAATCTGTCGAGATCGGCGACTTGCACCAGCATCTGCAAGCACGACTGCCCGACACTTTGGTACCGGCCGCTTACGTGCGCCTGGACAGCCTGCCGCTGACCGCCCACGGCAAACTTGACCGTAAGGCTTTGCCCGAGCCGGATCAGGACGCGTGGCTCAGTCGTGAATACGAAGCACCGCAAGGCCCGGTCGAAACGGCGTTGGCGCAGATCTGGGCCGACGTACTCAACATCGAACAGATCGGCCGTCACGATAACTTCTTCGAACTCGGCGGCCATTCGCTGTTGGCGGTGAGCCTGATCGAACGCATGCGTCAGGCCGGTCTGAGCGCCGATGTGCGCGTGCTGTTCAACCAGCCGAACCTGGCCGCCCTGGCGCGGGCCTTGGGCAGTGGCCGGGAAATCGCAGTGCCGGCCAATCTGATTGCGGCCGATTGCACGCACATCACTCCGGACATGCTGACCCTGACCACGCTGGATCAGGCCAGTATCGATCGTATCGTCGCCACGGTGCCGGGCGGCGCTGCCAATGTGCAGGACATCTATCCGCTGGCACCGCTGCAGGAAGGCATTCTTTATCACCACCTGAGTGCCGAGCAGGGCGATCCGTACCTGCTGCAATCGCGTCTGGCCTTCGACAGCCTCCAACGTTTGCAGACCTTCGCCGAACACTTGCAGCAGGTCATCGCCCGCCACGACATTCTGCGCACCAGCGTGGTCTGGCAAGGCTTGCCCAACCCACAACAAGTGGTCTGGCGCGAGGCGCAGATGGTCGTGCAGCAAGTGTCGCTTGATGCACAGGACGGCGACATTCTCGAGCAGTTGCACGCGCGTTTCGATGCCCGGCATTTCCGCCTCGACTTGAATCAGGCACCGCTGATCCGCATGGTCTACGCCGAGGATCCGTTGCACCAGCAAGTGGTCGCGATCGTGCTGTTCCATCACTCGATTCTTGACCACACCGCCATGGACGTGATCGGTCGGGAAATGCACGCGTTGATGTTCGATCAGCTCGACACACTGACGCCGCCGATGCCGTATCGCAATTACGTGGCGCAGGCCTGCTTGGGTGCCGATGAGCAGGAACATGAAGCGTTCTTCCGCGAGATGCTCGGCGATATCGACGAGCCGACCTTGCCCTTCGGTCTGCAGGATGTCCAAGGCGACGGACGTGGCATCGAAGAAGCGCTGCAACCGGTGGATGCCGCTCTCAATTTGCGCCTGCGTGAACAGGCGCGGCAGTTGGGTGTTAGCCCCGCGAGCCTGATGCACATGGCCTGGGCGCAGGTGCTGGGCGTGGTCTCCGGGCGCCGCGACGTGGTCTTCGGCACGGTGTTGATGGGGCGCATGCAGGGCGGCGAGGGCGCCGACCGCACGTTGGGGGTGTTCATCAACACCTTGCCGCTGCGCGTCGATCTCGCTGAAGGCGTGCGCGCCGGGGTGAAAACCACCCATGCACGGCTGACGGCGCTGCTCGGTCATGAGCACGCTTCGTTGGCGCTGGCCCAACGTTGCACGGCCATGGCCGGCTCCGCACCGTTGTTCAGCGCCTTGCTCAATTACCGGCACAGCGCCGCCGCACAACAGCCGCGTGATGACCAAGGTATCTGGCAAGGCGTGCGCATGCTCGGCGGCGAGGAGCGCAGCAATTATCCGCTTACCTTGTCGGTGGATGATCTGGGCGAAGGTTTTGCCCTGGATGTGCTGGCGGTTGCGGAGATCGGCGCGCAACGGATTTGCAGTTACATGCACACCGCACTGGAACATCTGGTGACGGCACTGGAAGAGACGCCGCAGCGTCCGCTCAACCGATTGCCGATGCTTTCGGTGGCGGAATACGAGCACTTGCTGCTCGGCTTCAACCAGCACTCCGCGGCCTATCCGCGTGGCTCGACGATTCACCGTCTGGTTGAGGTTCAGGCCGAGCAGCGGCCGGATGCGCTGGCAGTGGTTCAGGGCGCACAGCAACTGAACTACGCGCAGCTCAATCAGCGTGCCAATCGCCTGGCCCATCACTTGCTCGGCCTCGGCGTGCAGCCCGATGACCGTATCGCCGTGTGCCTGCGCCGTGGCCCGGACATGCTCGTCGCGTTGCTGGCGATCCTCAAGGCCGGCGCCGGTTATGTGCCGGTCGATCCGGCGTACCCGGCAGAACGCATCGCCTATCTGTTGCAGGACAGCGCGCCGATAGCGGTGCTGGCGCAGGCGTCGACGGCTGATTTGCTTGGCGCCGTGCCGCTGATTGATCTGGACAATCCCGCCTGGCAACAGCTGCCCGAGAGCAACCCACAATTGCCGGCGCTGACCCCGGCGCATCTGGCCTACGTGATTTACACCTCCGGCTCCACCGGCCAGCCGAAGGGCGTGATGGTCGAACACGCGACGCTGGAAAACCTCGTGCACTGGCACTGCGAGGCCTTCGACCTGCGCGCCGGTAGCCACACGTCGAGCGTCGCCGGCTTCGGTTTCGACGCCATGGCGTGGGAGGTCTGGCCGGCGCTGTGCGTGGGCGCGACCCTGCATCTGCCGCCGGAGTCGGTGAGCAATGAGCACCTCGATGAGTTGCTGGCATGGTGGCGTGCGCAGCCATTGCAGGTGAGTTTCCTGCCGACGCCGATCGCCGAATATGCGTTCAGTCGCGACCTCGGCCACCCGACCTTGCGCACGCTGTTGATCGGTGGCGACAAGCTGCGGCAGTTCCCCCGTCAGCAGACCTTCGCGGTGATCAATAACTACGGCCCGACCGAAGCCACGGTGGTTGCCACCTCCGGCGCGGTCGAGGCCGGGCAGGTGCTGCACATCGGTCGACCGATGGCCAACGCGAAAATTTATCTGCTCGACGACCAGCAGCGCCCCGTGCCGGTCGGCGTCGCCGGCGAGTTGTATGTCGGCGGTGCCGGTGTGGCGCGCGGTTATCTGCATCGCCCCGAGCTGACGGCCGAACGCTTCCTCGACGACCCGTTCAGCGACGAACCGCAGGCGCGCATGTATCGCACCGGCGACCTCGCACGCTGGCTCGCCGACGGCAGTGTCGAATACCTGGGGCGCAACGATGATCAGGTCAAACTGCGCGGCGTGCGCATCGAGTTGGGTGAAATCGAAGCGGCGTTGAGCGCTCACCCGGCCGTGCAGGATTGCGTGGTGCTGGTGCGCGACGGGCAGTTGCTGGCGTGGTTTACCGAACGGCTGAACGTCGACATCGAGGACTTGCGCAGTCATCTGCAAGCGCAGTTGCCGCAAGCGCTGGTGCCCGCTGCTTACGTGCGTCTGCAAGCACTGCCGCTGACCGCCAACGGCAAACTTGACCGCAAGGCGTTGCCGGAGCCGGATCAAACGGCGTGGCTGAGCCGCGAATATGAAGCGCCGCAAGGTTCGGTGGAAATCGTGCTGGCACAGATCTGGTCCGAAGTCCTCAACGTTGAACAGGTCGGCCGTCACGACAACTTCTTCGAACTGGGCGGGCATTCCCTGCTGGCGGTGACGCTGATCGAGCGCATGCGCCAGGTCGATCTGAGCACCGACGTGCGCGTGCTGTTCAGCCAACCGACCCTGGCCGCGCTGGCGGCGGCGGTGGGCAGCGGCCGCGAGGTTGCAGTGCCGGACAATCTGATTCCCGCCGATTGCACACAGATCAACCCGGACATGTTGACGCTGGTGCAACTGGATCAGGCCAGCCTCGAGCGCATCGTCGCCACGGTGCCGGGTGGCGCTGCCAACGTGCAGGACATTTATCCGCTGGCGCCGTTGCAGGAAGGGATTCTTTATCACCACCTCAGCGCCGTGAAAGGCGATCCGTACCTGCTGCAATCGTGTCTGGCGTTCGACAGCGTCGAGCGTGTTCAAGCGTTCGCGGCGGCGCTGCGTCAAGTCATGACCCGCCACGATATCCTGCGTACTTCGATAGTCTGGCAAGGCCTGCCGGCGCCGGTGCAAGTGGTCTGGCGGCATGCGGAGCTACCGGTCCAAGCCGTGGCGCTGGAGCCGGCGCAGGGCGAAGCCATCGATCAGTTGCGGGCGCGCTTCGATGCACGGCATTGCCGTCTGGAACTTGATCAGGCACCGCTGCTGCGTCTGGTATATGCCCTCGACGCAGACCATCAGCGCGTCGTCGCCATGCTGTTGTTCCATCACATCGCCATGGACCACACCGCGCTGGCGGTGGTCAGCGAAGAAATGCAGGCGATTTTGCGCGGCGATGAGCGATTGCCGGCGCCCGCTGTGCCATACCGCAATTATGTCGCGCAGACCCGTCTTGGTGTCAGTGAACAAGAGCACGAAATATTCTTCCGCGAGATGCTCGGCGACATCGACGAACCGACGCTGCCGTTCGGTTTGCAGGATGTGCATGGCGACGGCAATGACATCGAGGAAGTCTGCCAGCCACTGCCTGCCGTGGTGGCGCAGCGTTTGCGCCGTCAGGCGCGATTGCTCGGCGTCAGCGTCGCCAGCCTGTTCCATCTCGCCTGGGCGCGGGTGCTGGCGGCAACGTCCGCTCAGGAGCGCGTGGTCTTCGGCACGGTGTTGCTCGGCCGCATGCAGGGCGGGGCGGGCGCGGATCGTGGGCTGGGCATGTTCATCAACACCTTGCCATTGCGCGTGGATGTTGACGAAAGCGACGTGCGCGCCGGGGTCAAGGCGACCCATGCGCGGCTCAGTGCGCTGTTGGCCCACGAACATGCCTCGCTGGCGTTGGCCCAGCGTTGCAGCGGTGTCGCGGCGCCGTCGCCGCTGTTCAGCGCGATGCTCAATTACCGCCATAGCGACAGCGAAACTCAGCAAACTACCAAGCGTGAGGCTTGGCAGGGCATCGAATCCCTTGCCGGCGAGGAGCGCACCAATTACCCGTTGACCCTCAACGTCGACGATCTCGGCAACGGCTTCCAACTGACAGTGATGACGCCGTCGCGCATTGGTGCGGCACGCGTTGGTCAGTACATGCACAACGCGCTGATCGCACTGGTTGAAGCCTTGGAGCACACACCACAGCAACCGTTGAACCGCCTGACGGTGTTGGCGGACGAGGAGCGGCAGGCGTTGTTGTTTGGCCTCAACGACACCGACGTCGATTACGATTTGCAGCAGACGCTGCACGGCTTGTTCGAAGCGCAGGTGCGGCGTACGCCACAGGCTGTCGCCGTCGTCGCCGGTGAGCAGGCATTGAGCTACGCGCAGCTGAACGAACACGCCAACCGCTTGGCCGGGCATTTGATCAGCCTTGGCGTGCAAGTGGATTCGCGGGTGGCGATCTGCGTCGAACGCAGTCTGGAAATGGTCATCGGTCTGCTGGCGATCAACAAGGCCGGCGCCGCGTATGTACCGCTGGACCCGGCCTATCCGCCGGAGCGCCTCGCTTACATGCTCAAGGACAGCGCGCCGGCCGTGGTGCTGGTGCACGGGGCGACCCGCGCACTCCTGGGAGACCTGTCTGCACCGGTAATCGACCTTGACCAGAACACCTGGCAATCCTTGTCCGCAGACAATCCGCAAATCCCGGCGCTGACACACCAGCACAGCGCGTACGTGATCTACACCTCGGGCTCCACCGGCCAGCCGAAAGGCGTGGTCAACGAGCATGCCGGTGTAGTCAACCGCTTGCTGTGGATGCAGGACGCTTACCAACTGACGGATGCCGATTCGGTATTGCAGAAAACCCCGTTCAGCTTCGACGTGTCGGTGTGGGAGTTCTTCTGGCCGCTGATGACCGGTGCGCGACTGGTCATGGCACGACCGGACGGGCACAAGGATCCGCAATACCTGAGCGAAGTGATCGAGCGCGAACACATCACCACGCTGCACTTTGTGCCATCGATGCTCGACGTGTTCCTCGCCAACAGCGACACCACACGCTGCGACTGCGTGCGGCAGGTGATGTGCAGCGGCGAGGCGTTGCCGGGCAGTCTGGTGCGGCGCTTCAAACTGCAATTACCGGGCAGCGCGTTGCATAACCTCTACGGCCCGACCGAAGCGGCCGTCGACGTAACGGCGTGGGATTGCGCCGGCTCCATCGAGCAGACGCCGGACAACACCCCGATCGGCAAACCGATCGCCAACACCCGCCTGTACATCCTCGATGCGCAACAGCAACCGGTGCCGCAAGGCGTGATCGGCGAGTTGTACATCGCTGGCGTGCAGGTGGCGCGCGGCTATCTGAACCGGCCTGAGCTGAGTGCCGAGCGCTTCCTCAACGATCCGTTCCAGCCTGGCGGGCGCATGTACCGCACCGGCGACGTCGCGCGGTATCGGCCAGACGGCAATATCGAGTACTTGGGACGTAACGATGATCAGGTGAAGATCCGCGGTCTGCGTATTGAGCTGGGCGAAATTCAGGCGCGGCTTGCCCAGATCGACGGTGTGCAGGAAGCCGTGGTGGTCGCCCGAGAAGACGTACCGGGCGACAAACGTCTGGTCGCCTATTACACCGGTGAGCGTTTGGAAATCGACCTGCTGCGCAGTCATTTGCTCGAGCATTTACCGGACTACATGGTGCCCTCTGTGTTCGTGCATCTCGACGCTTTGCCACTGAGCCCCAACGGCAAACTCGACCGCAAGGCCTTGCCGGCGCCGGATCAGCAATCGCTGAAAACCCGCGAATACGAAGCCCCGGTCGGCGAAGTGGAAATCACCCTCGCACGGCTGTGGGCTGAACTGCTCAACGTCGAACGGGTAGGGCGCCACGATCACTTCTTTGAACTGGGTGGTCACTCGCTGCTGGCGGTCAGTCTGATCGGCCGGTTACGTCAGGAAGGCATGGAAGCCGATGTCAGGGCGTTGTTCGAACAACCGACCCTGGCCGGCTACGCCGCAATTACGGAAAGAATGGAGATCGTCCTGTGAATGTGCTCGAACTGTTGGCAACCCTGAAGACAAAAGACATTCAGTTGGCGGTGACCGATGAGCAATTGCGCGTCAACGGCAACAAACAGGCGTTGAGCGATCCGGCGCTGCTGGCCGCGTTGCGCGAGCACAAACCGGCGCTGATCGAACTGATCAAGGCCGGGCAATACTCGGCCACCAAGGCCGGTCAGGTCGAGGTGCCGGTCAACGGCATCGCTGCCGACGCCACGCAGATCAGCCCGTCGATGCTGACCCTGGTCGAGCTGGATCAGGCCAGCATCGATCTCCTCGTGGCGCAAGTGCCCGGCGGCGCGGCGAATGTGCAGGATATCTACCCGCTGGCGCCGTTACAGGAAGGCATTCTTTATCACCACGTCAGTGGCGGTGAAGGCGATCCGTATGTCATGCAGTCGCAATTCGCCTTCGCCAGCCGCGAACGTTTTCAGGCGTTCGCGCAAGCCTTGCAAACGGTGATCGATCGCCACGACATTCTGCGCACTTCGGTGCACTGGCAAGGCCTGGACGCGCCGGTGCAAGTGGTCTGGCGCCGCGTCGAACTGCCCGTGGAAGAGGTCGTGGTGCCTGACGGTGACAGCGATGTGCTGGCCTACCTGCACGCGCGTTTCGACGCCCGACACTTTCGCCTCGACGTCAGCTGCGCGCCGCTCATGCGCCTGGCCCATGCCTGGGACGAAGCCGGGCAACGGGTGATTGCGACCCTGCTGTTCCACCACATGGCTCTCGACCACTCTGCCCTCGACGTGGTGCGGCATGAAATGCGCGCCTGCCTCAGCGGGCAGAGCGAGTTGCTCGGGCGGCCGGTGCCGTTTCGCAATTACGTGGCGCAGGCGCGTCTGGGTGTCAGCGAAGCCGAGCATGAGGCTTTTTTCCGCGACATGCTCAGCGACATCGACGAGCCGACGTTGCCGTACGGTTTGCAAGACGTGCAGGGTGACGGCAGCGAGATCACCGAATTGAGCCAGCCGATCGAGCCGCTGCTGGGCCAGCGCTTGCGCGCCCAGGCACGCCAGCTCGGGGTGAGTGCCGCGAGCCTGTTTCACCTCGGTTGGGCGCAGGTGCTGGCAGCGTTGACCGGCAAGCAGCAGGTGGTGTTTGGCACGGTGCTGATGGGGCGCATGCAGGGCGCCGAAGCCGTTGACCGCGCGCTGGGGATCTTCATCAACACTTTGCCGTTGCGGGTGAATGTCGACAGCGCCGACGTGCGTGCCGCCGTCAACGCGACCCATGCGCGGTTGACCTCGCTGATGCGCCATGAATACGCGCCGCTGGCCTTGGCCCAGCGCTGCAGCAACGTGGTCGCACCGACGCCGCTGTTCAGCACGCTGCTCAATTACCGTCACAGCCACAACGTCACCTCGGCCAGCGCTGAAACGCTCGCAGCGTGGGAGGGCATTGCCACCCTGCACTCCGAGGAACGCACCAATTATCCGCTGACCCTGAGCGTCGATGACTTCGGCGACGCGTTCAGTCTGACCTTGCTGGCGAGCACGCAAATCGACCCGCAGCGGATCTGCGCCTACATGCACTGCGCGCTGGGAAATCTGCTGCTGGCACTGGAGCAGGCGCCGCAAACACCGGTCAATCAACTGCCGGTTCTGCCGGCAGCGGAGCTTGAGCAAGTACTGGTCGGCTTCAACGCTACGCAAATGAGTTTCCCGCCGGCCCAGACCCTTCAGCAACGCTTTGAAGCGCAGGTTGCCGAGCGGCCGGAAGCGCTGGCAGCAGTGTTTGCCGACGCGCAATTGACTTACGCCGAGTTGAACCGCCACGCCAATGCCTTGGCGCATCACCTGATCGAACGCGGCGTCAAACCCGACGACCGCGTGGCCATCGTCGCCCGCCGGGGGCTCGATACGCTGATCGGGCTCGTCGCGATTCTCAAGGCCGGCGCCGGTTACGTGCCGGTCGATCCGGCACACCCGGCCGAGCGCTTGAACTATCTGCTCGGCGACAGCGCGCCGGTGGTCGTCCTCACCCAAACCGATCTGCGTGAGCGCTTGCCGGCGCTGGACGTGCCGGTGATCGACCTTTATCGCTGCACCTGGCCACTGACCTGCACGCTCGACCCGCAGGTGCCGGGCCTGACCGTGTCACACCTCGCGTATGTGATCTACACCTCCGGTTCCACCGGCCTGCCCAAAGGCGTGATGGTCGAGCATCACACCTTGAACAATCTGGTCGATTGGCACTGCACGGCATTCGACCTGTGCGCCGGTCGCCACACTTCAAGCCTCGCCGGTTTCGGTTTCGACGCGATGGCTTGGGAAGTCTGGCCGGCCCTGTGCGCAGGCGCGACCTTGCACTTGGCGCCGACCCACAATGGCAATGAAGACATCGACGCGCTATTGGCGTGGTGGCAGGCGCAACCGCTGGACGTGAGCTTTCTGCCGACGCCAGTGGCCGAATACGCTTTCAGCCAGAACCTCGAACATCCGACCCTGCGCACGCTGCTGATCGGCGGTGACCGCTTGCGCCAGTTCAATCGCAACCAGCATTTCGACGTGATCAACAACTATGGCCCGACCGAGGCCACGGTGGTCGCGACATCGGGACGGGTCGACAGCGGCGATGCGTTGCACATCGGTAAACCAATGAGCAACGCCACGGTGTACCTGCTTGATGAACAGCAACGCCCGGTGCCGATAGGCGTGGCGGGCGAGCTGTACGTCGGCGGTGCGGGTGTCGCTCGTGGTTACCTCAATCGAGCGGAAATGACCGCCGAGCGTTTTCTGCGTGACCCGTTCAGCCGCTTGTCGAACGCGCGCATGTACCGCACCGGTGACCTTGCGCGCTGGCGCGAGGACGGCACGCTCGAATACCTGGGGCGCAATGACGATCAGGTGAAAATCCGTGGCGTGCGCATCGAACTGGGGGAAATCGAAACCTGCCTCAATCAGTTGCCGGGGATTCAGGAAGCCGTGCTGCTGGCCCGCGAAGATCAGCCCGGCCAGCCACGACTGGTGGCGTATTTCACCGAACAAGCACAGGTTGAAGCGCTGCCGGTCGGCGAGTTGCGCGCGCAACTGCTGAGCCGCTTGCCGGAGTACATGGTGCCGGTGGCCTTCGTCAAACTCGCCGCACTGCCGTTGACCGCCAATGGCAAGGTCGACCGCAAGGCCTTGCCGGCACCTGAGCTGTCGGCGCTGTTCACCCGCGAATACGTGGCGCCCGAAGGCGAGGTGGAAACCGCGCTGGCGCAGATCTGGGCCGATGTGCTGCAGGTTGAACGGGTCGGGCGTCAGGATCACTTTTTCGAACTCGGCGGCCATTCGCTGCTGGCGATGCGCATGGTCTCGCAAGTGCGCCAACGGCTGGGCGTCGAACTGGCACTGGCTGAGCTGTTCGCCAACGCCGAACTGGCGGCGGTCGCTGCGGTACTGAGCGAGGCTGGGCGCTGCATGCAACCAGAGATTGTGCCGGTGCCGCGTGGCGGCGCCTTGCCGTTGTCATTCGCCCAGCAACGCCTGTGGTTTCTGGCGCAAATGGAAGGCGCCAATACCGCGTACAACATTCCTGTGGCCCTGCGTTTGCGTGGCCGCCTCGACGACGCTGCGCTACATCGTGCACTGGCGCGGATCGTTGCCCGCCATGAAACCCTGCGCAGCCGTTTCGCCCAGTTCAATGATCAGGCACAGGTGCTGATCGCGCCGGTCGACAGCGGCCTGTTGCTGCGCGTCGAAGATCTGCGCCAGCATCCGCAAGCCGACGAAACCTTGCAGGCGCTGATTCAGGGCGAAGCGTCCGGGCCGTTCGATTTGCAGGACGATGCGCTGATTCGCGGCCGGTTGGTGCGCCTCGCCGACGATCATCATGTGCTGTTGCTGACGATGCACCACATCATTTCTGATGGTTGGTCGATGGGCGTTTTGACCCGCGAACTGATGGCGCTGTATCAGGCGTTCAGTCAGGGGCAGGCGGATCCACTGCCGCCGCTGGCGCTGCAATACACCGATTACGCGGTGTGGCAGCGGCGCTGGCTGAGCGGCGAGGTGCTGCAGCGCCAGAGCGAATACTGGCAGCAGACGCTGGCGGGCGCGCCGGCGCTGTTGCTCTTACCGACCGATCGTGCACGACCGGCGCAGCAGGATTACGCCGGCAGCAGCGTCGAAGTCGTGCTCGATGAACGTTTGAGTGCCGGCCTCAGGGCGCTGGGTCAGCGTCATGGCGTGACGCTGTACATGACGCTGATGAGCGCCTGGGCGATGCTGCTCAGTCGTTTGTCCGGTCAGTCTGAGGTAGTGATCGGCTCGCCTGTGGCCAACCGCAGTCGTGCCGAGATCGAAGGCTTGATCGGCATGTTCGTCAACACCCTGGCGTTGCGCATCGACACCTCGGGCGAACTCAGCGTCGAAGCGCTGCTGGCCCGAGTCAAGGCGCTGACGCTGGCGGCGCAGGCGCATCAGGATCTGCCGTTCGAGCAGGTGGTGGAAGTTGCTCGTCCACTGCGCAGTCTGGCGCACAGTCCGGTGTTCCAGACGTTGCTCAGTTGGGACGGTCTGCAAGGCCCGGCGCTGGCCCTCGGTGATTTGACCCTGGAAGGCGTGGCGGAGCCGAGTCACTTCGCCAAGTTTGATGTGTCGCTGAACCTGAGCGAGTCCAACGGTGTAATTCGTGGTTCGCTGGAGTACGCCACGGCGCTGTTCGACGAGGCGACGGTGCTGCGTTTTGCCGGCTATTTCCAGCGCCTGTTGCAGGCGATGGTCGCCAATGATCAAACGGTGCTGGAACACGCACCGCTATTGGCAGAGGACGAACAACAGCGGCTGCTGAATGATTTCAATGCCACGGCAGTGGATTACAACCTTGAGCAGACCCTCCACGGTCTGTTCGAGGCGCAAGTGGTGCGCACGCCACAGGCGCCGGCGGTAGTCGCCGGTGAGCAGCGCCTGACCTATGCCGAGCTGGACGCCAAGGCCAACCAACTGGCGCGGCACCTGCGTAGCTTGGGTGTGCAGGCGGATTCGCGGGTGGCGATTTGCGTCGAGCGCGGTCTGGACATGGTTGTCGGCCTGCTGGCGATCCTCAAGTCTGGCGGCGGTTATGTGCCGCTGGACCCGGCGTATCCGCGGGAACGTCTGGCCTACATGCTGGACGACAGCGCGCCGCTGGCGGTGCTGGTACAAGGTTCCACTCGCGGGCTGCTCGGTGACGTCACCCTGCCTGTGATTGATCTCGATCAAGCGCACTGGCAGTCGCTGCCGAGCGACCCTCTGCCGACCGCCGAGCTGACCCCGCAACACATGGCGTACGTGATCTACACCTCCGGTTCGACCGGCCAGCCAAAAGGCGTGATCAACGAACACACCGGGGTAGTCAACCGCTTGCTGTGGATGCAGGACGCCTACCCACTGACAGCAGCGGACACGGTGTTGCAGAAGACGCCGTTCAGTTTTGACGTGTCGGTGTGGGAGTTTTTCTGGCCGCTGATGACCGGTGCACGTCTGGTCATGGCGCAGCCCGGTGGTCACAAGGATCCGCTGTATCTCAGCGAAATCATCGAGCAAGAACGGATTACCACGCTGCACTTCGTGCCATCGATGCTCGACGTGTTCCTTGCCCATGGCGACAGCGCGCGTTGCTCGGGACTGCGTCAGGTGATGTGCAGCGGCGAAGCATTGCCGGGCGGTCTGGTGCGGTGGTTCAAACGGCAATTGCCGGGCAGTGCGTTGCACAACCTCTATGGCCCGACCGAAGCCGCCGTCGACGTGACCGCGTGGAATTGCGCCGGGCCGCTGGAGCAAACCCCGGACAACACGCCGATCGGCAAACCGATCGCCAACACCCGCATGTACATCCTCGATAGCCAAAAACAACCGGTGCCGCAAGGTGTTGTCGGTGAGCTGTACATCGGTGGCGTGCAGGTGGCCCGTGGTTACCTCAACCGACCAGAACTGAGCGCGGAACGCTTCCTCGATGATCCGTTCCAGGCCAATGGCCGCATGTACCGCACCGGCGACGTCGCCCGCTATCTGGCCGACGGCAACATCGAATACCTGGGCCGCAACGACGACCAGGTGAAAATCCGTGGCTTGCGCATCGAACTGGGTGAAATCCAGGCACGCCTGACCCAGATCGAGGGGGTGCAGGAAGCGGTGGTGCTGGCCCGCGAAGACGTGCCCGGCGACAAGCGTCTGATCGCCTATTACACCGGGGAGCGGTCGGACATCGAAACGCTGCGCAGCCATTTGCTGGAGCATCTGCCGGACTACATGGTGCCTGTGGTGTTCGTGCACCTCGATGTGCTGCCACTGAGCCCGAACGGCAAACTCGATCGCAAGGCATTGCCAGCGCCGGATCTGACGGCATTGGTCGCGCGTGAATACGAGGCGCCGGTCGGCGAAGTGGAAACCCTGCTCGCCGCGCTCTGGGCCGAGTTGCTCAACGTCGAACGGGTAGGGCGTCACGACCACTTCTTCGAGTTGGGTGGGCACTCGTTGATGGCGGTGAATCTGCTGGCGAAAATGCGTCGTGCCGGCCTCAGCGCCGACATTCGCGTGCTGTTCAACCAGCCGACGCTCGCCGCGTTGGCGGCGGCCGTCGGTGGCGAACCGCAAGCCGAGGTCCCGGCCAACCGCATTACGCCGGACTGCACGCGTATCACGCCGGAACTGCTGCCACTGGTGATGCTCGATCAAGCGAGCCTTGACCGCATCGTTGCCAGCATCCCGGGCGGCGCGGCCAATGTGCAGGACATTTACCCGCTGGCGCCGCTGCAGACGGGCATTCTGTTCCATCATCTGGCGGCCGCTCAGGGTGACCCCTACGTGTTGCAGGCACAGTTTGCGTTCGCCGATGAACAGCGCCTGAACACCTTCACCGAGGCCTTGCAGAGCGTCATCCAGCGCCACGACATTCTGCGCACCTCGCTGTTCTGGGAAGGCCTCGAAGACCCGGTGCAAGTGGTTTGGCGCCAGGCGTCACTGGCCCGCGAAGGTATGGCGCTGGAGGACATGAACGGCGATGCACTGGCGCAGTTGCGCGCTCGCTTCGATGCCGGCCATTACCGCATGGCCGTCAATCAGGCGCCGCTGATGCGCGTGGTCCACTCATGGGACGCGGTCAATCAGCGGGTTGTCGCGTTGCTGCTGTTCCATCATCTGGTGATGGATCACGTCGCGCTGGAAGTGCTGCAACACGAAATGCAGGCCTTCCTCAGCGGCCAGCCACAACGTCTCGCCGAGCCGGTGCCATATCGAAACTACGTGGCGCAGACCTTGGCCGGAATGAGCGATGAGCAGCATGAAAGCTTCTTCCGCGACATGCTCGGCGACGTTGACGAGCCAACCTTGCCTTACGGCCAGGCCCCGGCACAGGAAGGGCTGGCTGAGCAGGCGCGGTTGACCCTCGACCTCGGTCTGAGCCGCGACATCCGCCAGCAGGCACGGCGTCTGGGCGTCAGCGCCGCGAGCCTGATGCACCTGGCCTGGGCGCAGGTGCTCGGACAGTTGTCGGGCCGCGATGATGTGGTGTTCGGCACGGTATTGCTCGGGCGCTTGCACGGCGGCGAGGGCGCCGAGCGTGCCCTCGGGGTGTTTATCAATACCTTGCCGCTGCGCATCGATCTGACCGCGCACAGTGTCAAAGGCGCGGCTTTGGCTACCCATCAACGGCTGAGCCAATTGCTCCAGCACGAACACGCGCAGCTGGCGCGCATCCAGCATTGCAGTGCGATGGCGCCGACCACGCCGCTGTTCAGCACCCTGTTCAACTATCGCCACGGGGCTGCGGCGTCGTCGAGTTCGGCCGAGGCTGCGGCGGCCTGGCACGGCATGCAATTGCTGGAAGCCGAGGAGCACAGCAACTATCGCCTGACCCTTAGCGTCGACGACCTCGGCGAAGGCTTCAGCCTCAGCGCATTGGCCGGCGCCGGCATCGACGCGCGGCGTACTTGCGACTATCTGCAATGTGCCTTGCACAGCCTTGTGCAAGCGCTGGAACAGGCACCGCATCAAGGCTTCGAACGCTTGTCGATCCTGTCGGCCGCTGAGCGCGAGCAGCTATTGATCGGCTTTAACGCCACCCGCGCCGATTTCCCTCAGGGGCTGACGATCGGCCAGCGTTTCGAGCAGCAAGTGGCTGCGCGACCGCACGCGCTGGCGGCGATTTTCGCTGGCGCGAGCTTGAGTTACGCCGAACTCGACCAGCAGGCCAACGCTTTGGCGCATCACCTGATCGAAGCGGGTGTGCGGCCTGATGATCGTGTGGCCATCGTTGGCCGTCGCGGGCTCGATACGCTGGTCGGACTGGTAGCGATTCTCAAGGCGGGCGCCGGTTATGTACCGGTGGACCCGACGCATCCAACGGAGCGGCTGAACTATCTGCTGGAGGACAGCGCGCCGGTTGCGGTGTTGACCCAGAGCGAACTGCGCGCACGCCTGCCGGTGCTGCGAGTGCCGGTGATCGATCTCGATCTGCGCCAGTGGCCAAGCAGCAGAATCGACACTCCGTCAGTGCTGGCGCTGACACCGCAACACCTGGCGTATGTGATCTACACCTCTGGCTCCACCGGGCTGCCGAAAGGTGTGATGGTCGAGCACCGCACCCTGAGCAACCTGGTCGACTGGCATTGTGCGGCGTTCGATCTGCGCGCCGGCAGCCACACTTCAAGCCTCGCCGGCTTCGGTTTCGACGCCATGGCCTGGGAAGTCTGGCCGGCGTTGTGCGTCGGCGCGACCCTGCATCTGGCGCCGGCCCACGATGGCAACGAAGACATCGATGCAATGCTCGACTGGTGGCGCGCACAGCCGCTGGACGTGAGCTTCCTGCCAACCCCGGTGGCCGAGTACGCCTTCAGCCAGGAGCAGGCGCATCCAACCCTTAAAACCCTGCTGATCGGCGGTGACCGGCTGCGCCAGTTCAGCCGTGCACAGCCTTTTCAAGTGATCAACAACTACGGCCCGACCGAGGCCACGGTGGTTGCCACGTCCGGGTTGATCAAGGCGGGGCAGGTGCTGCACATCGGCAAACCGCTGAGCAATGCCAGTGTCTACCTGCTCGATGAGCAGCAGCGTCCGGTGCCACTGGGGGTGATGGGCGAGTTGTACGTTGGCGGTGCCGGCGTCGCCCGTGGCTATTTGAATCGCCCGCAAATGACCGCCGAACGTTTTCTGCGCGACCCGTTCAGCCGTTTGCCGAACGCGCGGATGTACCGCACCGGTGACCTTGCGCGCTGGCGCGAAGACGGCACGCTGGAATACCTGGGGCGCAATGACGATCAGGTGAAAATCCGTGGCGTGCGCATCGAGCTCGGCGAAATCGAGACCTGCCTTAATCAGTTGCCGGGGATTCAGGACGCCGTGCTGCTGGCCCGTGAAGATCAGCCCGGCCAGCCGCGACTGGTGGCGTATTTCACCGAAGCCGCGCTAGGCGAAGCGCTGAACGTCGGCGAGTTGCGTGCGCATCTGCTGGGGCAACTGCCGGAGTACATGGTGCCGGCGGCTTTCGTGCGGCTTGACGCTTTACCTCTGACGGCCAACGGCAAAGTCGACCGCAAGGCATTGCCGAAACCGGAGCTGAGCGCGCTGTTCACCCGCGACTACGCCGCGCCGCAGGGCGAGACCGAAACAACCCTGGCGCAGATCTGGGCCGAGGTGCTGCAGGTCGAACGGGTAGGGCGCCATGATCATTTCTTCGAACTCGGCGGGCATTCGTTGCTGGCGATGCGCATGGTTGCGCAAGTCCGGCAACGGTTGGGGCTGGAGCTGGCGTTGGCGGATCTGTTCGCCAAAGCCGAACTGGCGGCGGTCGCTGAGTGCCTGGCGGGTGCCGAGCGCAGCACCCAGCCGTCGATTGTCCCGGTTACGCGTGACGGCACCTTGTCCTTCGCCCAGCAACGCCTGTGGTTCCTCGCGCAAATGGCGGGCGGCAACTCGGCGTACAACATCCCCATCGCCCTGCGCCTGCGCGGTCGACTCGACATCGATGCGCTGCAAGCGGCGCTCGCGCGCATCGTGGCCCGCCACGAAACCCTGCGCAGCCGTTTCATCAGTCGCGATGACACTGCGCAGGTGACGATTGCGCCAGTCGACAGCGGCCTGCTGCTGCGTGTGGAAGATTTGCGCCAAGAGCATCAGGCCGAGGACACCTTGCACAGGTTGATGGCGAAGGAGGCCTCTACGGCGTTTGATCTGCAGAACGACCCGTTGATTCGCGGACAGTTGCTGCATCTGGCCGACGACCACAATGTGCTGTTGCTGACCGTGCACCACATCGTCGCCGACGGTTGGTCGATGGGCGTGCTGACCCGCGAGTTGATGGCGTTGTATCAGGCGTTCAGCCAGCGCCAGCCTGATCCGCTGCCGGCGCTGACGTTGCAATACGGCGATTACGCGGTGTGGCAACGACGCTGGCTCAGTGGTGAAGTGCTGCAACGGCAAAGTGATTACTGGCAACAAACCCTCGACGGTGCTCCGGCGCTGTTGACGCTGCCCACCGATCGTCCGCGCCCGGCGCATCAGGATTATGCCGGCAGCAACCTCGAAGTGGTGCTGGAGCAACACCTGAGCGCCGCACTCAAAGCCCTGAGCCAGCGGCATGGCGTGACCCTGTTCATGACCCTGACGAGTGCCTGGGCATTGCTGATGAGTCGTCTGTCCGGGCAGGCCGATGTGGTGATCGGCTCGCCGGTGGCCAACCGTACCCGCGCTGAAATCGAAGGGTTGATCGGCATGTTCGTCAACACCCTGGCGCTGCGCATCGATACTTCGGGCGAGCCGAGTGTCGAAACGCTGCTGGCCCGGGTCAAGGCGCGGACACTGGAAGCGCAGGCGCATCAGGACTTGCCGTTCGAGCAAGTGGTGGAAATCACCCGACCGTCGCGCAGCCTGGCGCACAGTCCGCTGTTCCAGACCACATTGAGCTGGGACAGTCACATTGGGCCGCAACTGGCGCTGGGCGAGCTGACACTGGAAGCGGTGGCCGGCGCGGACGAGGTCGCCAAGTTCGACCTGACGCTGACCCTGGGCGAGGTCAACGGGGTGATTCGCGGCTCGCTGAACTACGCCACGGCGCTGTTCGACGAATCGACCATCCGCCGCTTTGTCGGCTATTTCCAGCGGCTGTTGCAGGCGATGGTCAGCGATGATCGCGCGGTGCTCGAACATGTGCCGTTACTGGCGGCGGAGGAACGTCAGCGCTTGCTCGTCGAGTTCAACGCCACCGCGCGCGATTACCCGCAGACTCTGACCGTGCACGGGATTTTCCAGCAACAAGCGGCGGCGCATCCAAAGGCTGTGGCGGCGGTGCATGGCGCACAATCGCTGAGTTATTTCGAACTGAACGCGCAGGCCAATCGCCTGGCTCATCACCTGATCGGCCAAGGCGTGCAACCGGGGGATCACGTGGCGATTCTGCTGCCACGTTCGCTGGAACTGCTGGTAGCGCAACTGGCGATTGCCAAGTGCGCGGCGGCCTATGTGCCGCTCGATATCCATGCACCGAGCGAACGTCAGGCGTTCATGGTCGAGGACTGTCGGGCGGCCGCGCTGCTGACCCTGAGCGGCGAAGTCATCGATTACGCCGCGCCGCGTATCGATCTGGACAGGCTGAAACTCAGCGATCAACCGACACACAACCCTAACCTGGTGCAGTCTTCCGAGTCGCTGGCGTACATCATGTACACCTCCGGCTCCACCGGCACGCCGAAAGGCGT
This sequence comes from Pseudomonas sp. TNT2022 ID642, assembly GCF_028656995.1. NCBI lineage: Bacteria > Pseudomonadati > Pseudomonadota > Gammaproteobacteria > Pseudomonadales > Pseudomonadaceae > Pseudomonas > Pseudomonas sp. TNT2022 ID642. Next base: position 119,389 of record NZ_JAMDGW010000012.1, read on the forward strand.
GATGGTGCCGCACCGTGGCATCGGCCGCTTGGTGCTCAATAACGGTTACGCCGATTTCAATGCGCAGGATCGCGTGGTGTTCGCCTCGAACCCGGCGTTCGACGCCAGCACCATGGACATCTGGGGGCCGTTGCTCAACGGTGGTCGCGTGGTGATCATCGACCATCAGACCCTGCTGGATCCGCAGGCCTTTGGCCGTGAACTGAGTGGCAGTGGCGCGACGATCCTGTTCGTCACCACGGCGTTGTTCAACCAGTACGTGCAACTCATCCCGCATACGCTCAAAGGCCTGCGCATTCTGCTCTGTGGTGGCGAGCGCGGTGATCCGGCGGCGTTCCGCACGCTGCTGGCCGAAGCGCCGCAACTGCGCATCGTGCATTGCTACGGACCGACCGAAACCACCACCTACGCCACGACGTTCGAAGTGCGGGAGGTGGCGGAAAATGCCGAGAGCGTGCCGATCGGTGGACCGATTTCCAATACCCAGGTCTATGTGCTCGATGCGCATCAGCAACCAGTGCCGATGGGCGTGACCGGTGAGCTGTATATCGGCGGGCAGGGCGTGGCGCTGGGTTATCTGAACCGGGCGGATCTGACCGCCGAGAAATTCCTCCGCGATCCGTTCAGCGATAAACCCGGTGCGTTGCTGTATCGCACCGGTGACCTCGCGCGCTGGCTGGCGCCGGGGCAACTCGATTGCGTCGGGCGCAACGACGATCAGGTGAAAATCCGTGGTTTCCGCATCGAATTGGGTGAAATCGAAAACCGCCTGCTGAACTGCGCGGGGATCAAGGAAGCCGTGGTGCTGGCGCGCCGCGACGCTCAGGACGCCACGCGTCTGGTCGCCTATTTCACCGCGCAAGAGGGACAACTCGACAGCGTTGAGCTGCACGCCGAACTGTCGGCGCGCTTGCCGGAGTACATGCTGCCGACGGCCTGGGTGCAACTGGAGGCGTTGCCGCTGAATAACAACGGCAAGATCGACCGCAAGGCGCTGCCGGCACCGACCCAGGCCGCCATGCTCAGCCGGGTCTATATGGCACCGACCACGGCGCTGGAGGAAAACCTAGCGCGCATCTGGGCCGGATTGTTGCAGGTCGAGCAGGTGGGACGACACGACAATTTCTTTGAGCTAGGCGGGCATTCGTTGCTGGCGATGCGCATGCTGTCGCAGGTTCGCCAACAGCTGGATGTGGAGCTGACCCTGGCCGAGCTGTTCGCCAATCCCGAGTTGGCGGCCGTGGCGCAAGTGTTAAGCCGGGCTGCGCGCAGCACGTTGCCGGAGATTGTGCCCGCAGCGCGTGATCAAGTGCTGCCGCTGTCGTTTGCGCAACAGCGTCTGTGGTTCCTGGCGCAAATGGACGGTGGCAACACGGCGTACAACATTCCGCTGGGCCTGCGTCTGCGCGGGCGGCTGGATGAAGACGCGCTGCAACGGGCACTGGCGCGTATTGTCGAGCGCCACGAAACCCTGCGCAGCCGCTTCACCCAGGTCGACGATCAAGCGCAGGTGCTGATCGTGCCGGCCGAGGCCGCGCTGTTGCTGCAAGTTGAAGATTTGCGCCAGCACCCGCAGGCCGATAACGCCTTGCGTGGGCTGATCGAGGAGCAAGCCGGCGCACCGTTCAATCTTGCTCGCGATTCGCTGATTCGCGGACGTCTGGTGCGTCTGGCCGACGATCACCATGTGCTGTTGCTGACGCTGCATCACATCATCTCCGATGGCTGGTCGATGGCTGTGCTGACCCGCGAGTTGGCGGCGCTGTATCAAGCCTTCAGCCATGACCAGCAAGACCCGTTGCCAGCGCTGGCGCTGCAGTACAGCGATTACGCGGTGTGGCAACGCCGTTGGCTCAGTGGCGAGGTGCTGCAACGGCAGAGCGATTACTGGCAGCAGACCCTGGCCGGTGCTCCGGCGTTGCTGACGCTGCCGACCGATCGTCCGCGTCCGGCGCAACAGGACTTTGCCGGCAGCCATGTCGACGTGGTGCTGGGCGCGCCGCTGAGTCGTGGACTGAAAGCGCTGTGCCAACGTCGCGCTGTGACGCCGTACATGGTGATCCTCAGCGCCTGGGCGATGTTGCTCAGTCGCTTGTCCGGCCAGACCGACGTGGTCATCGGCTCGCCGGTGGCCAACCGCACCCGCGCCGAGATCGAAGGCTTGATCGGTATGTTCGTCAACACCCTGGCCCTGCGCATCGACACCTCTGGCGCACTCAGCGGCGAAGCGTTGCTGGCGCGGGTCAAGGCGCAAACCCTCGCGGCGCAGGCGCATCAGGATCTGCCGTTCGAACACGTGGTGGACATCAGCAAACCGCTGCGCAGTCTGGCCCACAGCGCGTTGTTCCAGACACTGTTGAGCTGGGACAACAATGACGGCCCGAGCCTGCAACTTGGCGACCTGACGCTGGAAGGCGTGCCGGGGGAAAGCCACTTTGTGAAGTTCGACCTGTCGCTGAGTCTCGGCGATAGCGCCGATGGCGTTCGCGGCTCGCTGCGTTATGCCACGGCGTTGTTCGATGAATCGACGGTGCGGCGTTTTGTCGGTTACTTCCAGCGCTTGCTCGCTGCGCTGGTGAGCGATGAACAAACGCTGCTGGAGCAGGTGCCGTTGCTGGCGCAGGACGAACGTCAGCGCCTGTTGCACGACTTCAACGCGAGCGAAGTCGACTGCCCGCTGGAACAGCCGTTGCACTGCTTGTTTGAAGCGCAGGTGCGGGTTAAACCCGAGGCCATCGCCGTGCAGTCCGAATCCGGGTGCCTCACCTATCGCGAACTCAATGCACGGGCCAATCAACTGGCTCATCACTTGCGCGAACAGGGCGTGCAGCCGGATTCACGCGTGGCGATTTGCGTCGAGCGCGGGCTGGATCTGGTGGTTGGTCTGCTCGGCATTCTGAAGGCCGGCGGGGCCTATGTGCCGCTGGATCCGGGGTATCCGGCGGAACGTCTGGCCTACATGCTCGAGGACAGCGCACCGGTCGCGCTGCTGGTGCAAGCGGCGACGCGTGCGCTGTTCGCCGCGCCTGCAACGAACTTGATCGACCTCGACCAAGGTCACTGGCAACAGCTGCCTGATCATGATCCGCAGGTGCACGGCCTGAGTGCCGCGAACCTCGCCTATATGATCTACACCTCAGGCTCCACCGGCCTGCCGAAAGGCGTGATGATCGAGCACCGCAGCGCCTGCAACATGGTGCATTGGGGCTCGCAGATCAGTGCGCCGACCGAACATGGTGCTTTGCTGCAAAAGGCCCCGTTCAGCTTCGACAGTTCGGTGTGGGAGATCTTCTGGCCACTGTGCTCCGGCCTGCGTCTGGTGCTGGCACGGCCCGATGGCAACCGCGATTCGGCTTATGTGGTGCAGGCGATTCGCGAGCAGCAAGTGACGGTGGTCAAGTTCGTGCCGGCGCTGCTGCAGGACTTCATTGAGCAGGCCGACGTCAGCCAGTGCACCAGCCTCACTGATGTGCTCAACGGTGGTGGCGAACTCAGCGCGGCGCTGGCGCGGCAGGTGCGCGATCGCCTGCCGTGGGTGCGGTTGCACAACGTTTACGGCCCGACCGAAACCACGGTCGACAGCACCGGCTGGACCCTTGAACCGGATCAGCCGGTACCGCACAACGCGGTGCCGATCGGCCAGGCGCTGAGTAACACGCGTTTGTACGTCCTCGATGCTTACGATCAACCGGTGCCGCAGGGTGTCAGCGGCCAGTTGCACATTGGCGGCGTGGGTGTGGCACGCGGTTATCACCGATTGCCGCAGATGCAGGCAGAGCGTTTCATCGACAGCCCGTTCGTGGCCGGTGATCGGCTGTACCGCACCGGCGATCTGGCGCGCTACAACAACGACGGTGATCTGGAGTTCCTCGGACGTAACGACTTCCAGATCAAGCTGCGCGGCTTGCGTCTGGAGCCGGGTGAAATCGAAGCGCGGCTGATCGAACATCCGGCGATCCGCGAAGCAGTGGTAATGGTGCGCGACGAGCGTCTGGTCGCCTGGTACACCCTGCGCGCCGGGGTGCAGGCGCCAGGCCTGGACGTCTTGCGCGCTCATGTGCTGGAGCGTTTGCCGGAATACATGGTGCCCGGCGCCTATGTGCTACTCGACGCATTGCCGCTGACCCCCAACGACAAGGTCGATCGCAAGGCATTGCCGGAGCCGGGCGCAGACGCAGTGATCAACCGTCCTTATGCGGCGCCGCAAGGCGAGGTGGAAACCGCGATGGCGCGGATCTGGGCGGACGTGCTCGGCGTCGAGCAGGTCGGTCGTCACGATAACTTCTTCGAATTGGGTGGGCATTCGTTGCTCGCGGTGCGGCTGGTCAATCTGCTGCAACGCGGCGGACTGCAAGTGTCGCTGGCCGAAGTGTTCCAGCACCCGAGCATCGAGTCGGCTGCGGCGTTGCTCGCTCAGGACGAAATGGCCGGGCAACCCGAGGGTCTGGTCGTAGTTCGTGCCGGGGATATCGGTACGCCGCTGTTCCTGGTGCATGAATTCAGTGGCCGCGACGTGTATTTCCCGACGCTGGCGCAGCACATTGGCGGCGAGTTTGCGATTTATGGCCTGCCCGGCGTGCCGCTGGGTCAGCCACAGCTACGCACAATCGAATGCATGGCCACGCGGATGGCCGGGATCATCCGTTCGGTGCAGCCACACGGGCCGTATCGTCTGGCGGGCTGGTCGTTCGGCGGGGTGCTGGCCCATGAGGTCGCTCAACAATTGCTTGGCCAGGATCAACCGGTGGAGTTCATCGGCATGCTCGACAGCTACGCGCCCAACTCGCTGGCCCAGGACAAGGCGATGTGGAGCGGCAAGGATCTCGACAAGCGCCAGTTGCTTGGGCATTGCCGGGGGCGTGCGCTGATGCTCGGTGCCGATGGCGCCGCCGCGTTGGCGTCGGTCGAGGCTCTGGAAGCCGAGATGGAGCAGTTGGATTTCCACGCGCTGTTCCAGCGTTGCCAGGTGCAGCAACTGACCGATCCGGAACTGGCCACGGTCAGCGCAGCGGATGCCTGGCATTACTTCGATCGCGAGGCGGCGCATCGCTTGGCCTTGGCGCATTACCGGGTCAGCCCGGCGAGCCAGACGATCCATCTGTTCCGCGCTCAGGCGTTAATGGACGGGCAGTCTGTGCCAAGCCCGACACGCGGTTGGGAGGAGCGCTTCGACAGTCGTCTGTTGCAGTGCATTGATATCCCCGGGGATCATCGCAGCATGATGAAAAATCCGCATATTCAGGCATTGGGGCAGGCCATCACTCAGGCACTTGAGGCGGTAGTCGCGCCCGCCACGGCGGTGTATCAGCCGCTGCTGACGATCCAGAGCGGAAACTTGGGGCATGCGCCGATTTTCTGTGTGCCGGGTGCAGGTGACAGCGTCACCGGGTTCATTCACCTGACCGAAGCGATCGGGCCGGAGTGGCCGATCATCGGCCTGCAACCGCGCGGGCTGGACGGCAGCAGTGTGCCGCACAGTCAGGTTGAAGCTGCAGCTGCGTTCTACCTGCAAGCCATCGCGCAGCTTTACCCGCAAGGCCCGGTGCACCTGATCGGCCATTCCTTTGGCGGTTGGGTGGCGCATGCCATGGCGGCGCAGTTGCAAGCGGCCGGGCGCGAGGTGGCATCGCTGACGTTGATCGACAGCGAAGCGCCGGGCGGCAACGGTACGGCGGGCAAACCGTACACCGGCACGGCGGCGCTGGAGCGCTTGATCGACACCCTGCAACTGTCCAGTGGCAAGTCGCTGGAGATTGATCCGCAGGTGTTCGCCGACGCTGATGACGCCACGCAAATGCGCTTGCTGCATGCCGGGATGGTGCGCGCTGGCGTGCTGTCGGAGCGCGCCGCGGCGGATGCGATGCACGGCCCGGTCCGCACCTTCGCCACAGCTCTGCGCACGGTTTATCAACCGCAACGGGCCTACACCGGCCCAGTGCGGCTGGCGCTGGTCGATGACCCGACGCTGGATGCCTGGGGCAATCAGCGCGAGCAAGCGGCGATGGTCGAAGGCTGGCAGCGCCAGGTTGCCGATCTGGCGGTGTGGTACGGGCCGGGCAACCACTTCACGATTCTCAAGGCGCCCAACGTCTTCAGTCTTGCGGCGTGGTGGCATGACGGCCTGAAGGTGCCGGCCGGCCAAGTGGTTTCCTGATTGTTGTTTATCTAACAGAGCCCGGCCGCTGGCCGGGCTCACCCCTGAACGGACTTGTGGTTATTTATGGAAAAGTCGAAGTTGCGCAAAGTCGGTATGGGTTTGGCGTTGGTGGCAGTGGCGGGATTGGCGTTCTACGCGGTGCAGGCACCGGCCGAGGCGCCGCAATACCTGACCGCGCCGGTTGAACGCAGTGATATTGAAAACGCGGTGCTGGCCACCGGGTTGCTTGAAGGCATCAAACAAGTTGACGTCGGTGCGCAAGTGTCAGGGCAATTGAAGTCGCTCAAGGTCAAGGTCGGCGACAAGGTGAAGAAGGGCCAGTGGCTGGCGGAAATCGACCCGTTGGTATTGCAGAACACCCTGCGTCAGGCCCAGGTTGATGAGGAAAACCTGCAGGCACAAAAACGCGCCACGCAGGCTCAACTAAGGCAGACCAAAGCGATTTACGAGCGCTACAAGAACCTGCAGAACGACGCGTCGATTTCGCGCCAGGATTTCGAAAACGCCGAGTCGAACTATCAGGTACAACAGGCCAACCTGATGTCACTGGATGCGCAGATCAAAAGCGCGCACATCCAGATCGACACGGCCAAGGTCAATCTGGCGTATACGCGCATCGTTGCGCCGATCGATGGCGACGTGGTCGGCGTGGTCACTCAAGAAGGGCAAACGGTGATCGCCAGCCAACTGGCGCCGGTCCTGCTGAAACTGGCGGATCTGGACACCATGACGGTGAAAGCGCAGGTGTCCGAAGCCGATGTGATTCACATTGCGCCGGGGCAAGAGGTGTATTTCACCATTCTCGGCGAGGACAAACGTTACTACGCGAAATTGCGCGGCACGGACCCGGCGCCACAGAACTTTCTTGAAACGCCGCCCGCCGGTACGCCGAAGCAAAGCAGCGCGGTGTTCTACAACGCCTTGTTCGAGGTGCCGAACCCTGACCATCGTTTGCGCATTTCGATGACCGCGCAGGTGCGCATTATCCTCGACACCGCCAAGTCGGTGCTGACCGTGCCGGTCGCGGCGCTCGGGCCGCGCAATGCCGATGGCAGTTTTCCGGTACGGGTGCTGGACGCCAAGGGCCACGCGCAGTCGCGCAATGTGCAGACCGGGATCAACAACAACGTCAAAGTGCAGATCAATGATGGCTTGGCGGAAGGTGATCGCGTGGTCATCGGTGATCCGCTGACCAATGTCGCGGGGGCCTGAGTATGACTGAGCCACTGCTACAACTGACCGGAATCACCCGCAGTTTCACCGCTGGCGACCGCGAGTTTCTCGCGCTGAAGAACATCAACCTGACGATCAATGCCGGGGAAATGGTCGCGATCATTGGCGCCTCTGGCTCGGGCAAATCGACGCTGATGAACATCCTCGGTTGCCTCGATTACGCCACCGCCGGCAGCTACAAGATCAACGGCCAGGAAACCCGCGATCTCGACAATCAGGCCCTGGCCGAACTGCGCCGCGACTACTTCGGTTTCATCTTTCAGCGCTACCACTTGCTGCCGCATTTGAGCGCGATGCACAACGTCGAGATGCCGGCGATTTACGCCGGGACGCCGCAGCTTCAGCGCCATGCCCGTGCCCGCGAGTTGCTGGCGCGGCTGGGCCTGGAAGGGCATTTGACGCATCGGCCGAGCCAGCTCTCCGGCGGCCAGCAGCAGCGGGTGAGTATCGCCCGGGCCTTGATGAATGGCGGCGAAGTGATCCTCGCCGACGAGCCGACGGGCGCCCTCGACACTGCCAGCGGCAAAGAGGTGATGCGTATCCTGCTGGAGCTGCACGCGGCAGGGCACACGGTGATTCTGGTGACTCACGACCCGAAAGTCGCGGCCAATGCCGAGCGCATCATTGAAGTAAGTGACGGCGAAATCCTCAGCGACCGCGCCAACGAGCGCGACACCACGCACCTGCTCAGCGAAGAACCGGTAGCCCCGAAAGCCACAGCTTCACGGCGGTTGGTGGCCAGTCTCGGGCTGTTCAAAGAAGCGTTCGCCATGGCCTGGGTGGCGTTGATTTCCCACCGCATGCGCACCTTGCTGACCATGCTTGGCATTGTCATTGGCATCACCTCGGTGGTGTCGATTTCCGCAGTTGGGGAGGGCGCGAAGAACTACGTGCTCAAGGACATCGCGGCGATTGGCAGCAACACCATCGATGTCTATCCCGGCAGCAGTTACGGCGACAAACGTGCGGCGGCCATCGAAACCCTGACGCCTGCCGATGTCACCGCCCTGAATCAGCTGTACTACGTCGACAGCGCCACGCCGATGATTGGCCGCAGCCTGTTGCTGCGTTATCGCAATATCGACCTGGATGCGCAGGTCAACGGCGTCAGCGACCAATACTTCAAGGTGCGCGGGATCAAGATGGCCGCCGGGATCCCGTTCAGCGAGAACGATGCGCGACGCCAGGCACAGGTGGTGGTCATCGATCACAACACCCGTCAGCGTCTGTTCGGGCAGGATGTTGACCCGTTAGGCCAGGTGATTTTGATCGGCAACCTGCCGTGCACAGTGATCGGCGTGGCCGCGCAGGATAAAAGCCTCTTCGCTTCGGGCAAAACCCTCAACGTCTGGGTGCCCTACGAAACCGCCGCCGGGCGGGTGTTGGGCCAGCGTTATCTGGACAGCATCAGCGTGCGCATGAAGGACGGCCAACCAAGTAAAGTGGTGGAAGAGCACGTCACCCAACTGTTGCTGCAACGTCACGGCACCAAGGATTTTTTCACCAACAACCTCGACAGCGTCTTGCAGACCGTGCAGAAAACCAGCCGCTCGCTGGCGTTGTTGCTGTCGCTGATTGCGGTGATTTCTTTGGTGGTGGGCGGCATCGGGGTTATGAATATCATGCTGGTGTCGGTGACCGAACGGACCCGCGAGATTGGTATTCGTATGGCAGTGGGCGCGCGGCAGTCGGACATTCGTCAGCAGTTTCTGGTGGAGGCGGTGATGGTGTGTCTGTTGGGCGGGGCGATCGGGATTTCCCTGTCGTATGCGATCGGGCATTTGTTTTCGGTGTTTATCAAGGAGTGGGAGATGGTGTTTTCGCTGGCGTCGGTGCTTACGGCGGTGGTGTGCTCGACGTTGATCGGGATTGTGTTCGGCTTTGTGCCGGCACGGAATGCTTCGCGGCTTGATCCGATTGAGGCGTTGGCTCGGGATTAAAAGCGGACCCTCATCAAACCTGCTGGGCATTGCACAGGTCTTGATGTTGAGGGAATTGCCCTCACCCTAACCCTCTCCCAGAGGGAGAGGGGACTGATCTCGGTGTTCTTTCGAGGTACACCGACGTGAGATACCGAGTCGAACTCAGAATTTGAAGCGCACCGAGATCGGCTCCGACCTGAAATATCGCGTCGAACTCAGGCTCGAAAACTACACAAATCTGCTCCCTTTCCCCCTCGCCCCTCTTGGGGGAGAGGGCTGGGGTGAGGGGGGGAATCCCACTGACACACCGCAACACCTGAAACCACCACCATCCAGTTTTTCCATCAATAAACGCCACGCCGTGAGCGCGTTTAAATTACACGACCCGTTACGTCATGCCGCCTACAACACCTTGCGTCGTTACCTACGCGTACGCCAGAATCCGCCGGCTTACGCGGCTATGGGTCGGGATATATCGTTTGCCTGTCACTGCAAATCAGTGATCGGGTTTGGTAGCCCGCTTCGGTACCGCCGTATGGCGCCACCTGATGCAGTCTCTTTTTGCGGCTGCGTTTTATATGGTGGACATGCGTGGGGCTCATTCATGAGCGCCGGGTTTCCGTATCGACCGGTCTACCAACCCGCGCATGGCCGCCACCTTCGTTTGGTAGCGAAAGTGATGGCTCCGGTTAATTTCGATACGAGACTTTATCTATGTTCAAAGCCACACCCAACCCACCAGATACCGATCCAATCCCCTACGACGCCGCGCTCGAACCTCAAAACATCAAAGAGGCTACAGAGCGGGCGATCAATTTCTACCTCAACCCTTCCGCGCTCAAAACCTCAAAACCCACTCGCAAAACCGGCAAGATCTACCTGATCGACCCCACCATCGACGACGAAACCCTGCTCGTTGAAGCCTACGAATCGTTGTCATCGGCCAGTGACATGGCCCGCGACCTTGCCGACTTGGTCGACAGTCCTCACCGCAAAAAGATGCTGATCCTGCAGCAGGTGATCATGTTGAGTGAATTGGTGGTGAGTCGCGTCCTCGACAATCAGCGCTTGCCCAACTAATTGCGAAACTGCCGCGCGATGGAGCCTGCTCCCTCGCTGCGCAGAAGGAGTTTGAGCTTATGTCCAAGACATCCGATCCGCCGGTTAGGCTTTGGAGCACGTCGCGGGAGTGCCCTCACCCTAACCCTCTCCCAGAGGGAGAGGGGACTGACCGAGATGTTCTTTCGAGCTACGCCGACCTGAAATATCGCGTCGAACTCAGGTTTTGAACAGCACAAAGATCGGCTCAAAAGTCGAACTCAGTTTCGAATTCAACCGAGATCGGCTCCCTTCCCCCTCGCCCCCTTTGGGGGAGAGGGCTGGGGTGAGGGGGGAAATCTCACTGACACACCCAAAAAACCGAAACCCTCAATCCCGGTGTATCAAGCCGCACTCGACGCCAACGTCTCCAACGGCGAATACATCCAGCGCATCAACGAATGCCGCCCGCTGATGCCCAATTTGATCGCCGCCCGTTTCAAGTAGCTCTCCACGGTGTTGACCTTCAACGCCAATTGTTCAGCCAGCTCCGGCGCCGTGCGCCCGGCGAGCAGGCCGACACAGACTTCGGTTTCGCGGTTCGACAGGCTCAGCCCCAACTGCACCAGGCGCTCGTCAAAGCGCAGGCGCAAGGTTTCCAGGCCGCTGCCTTCGGCTGCTTCGGACGGGGTTTGTGGTTCAAGGCTGGCCGGTTGCAGGGCGTTGATGTGTTTTTCCACCATTGGCAACAGCACCGGAGAAATGTCCTGCAACAGGCTGCGCTCCTGCGCGGAAAAACGCTGCGACTCGCCGTTGCGGTACACCGAAATCACGTAGCGGTAGCCGTCCTTGCGCCGGGTCAGGTGCAGTTGCGAGGCGTCCGCGCTGGTCGCGGCCGGCGGACTCTGTAAATGGTGGGCCGCCGCACTGTGTTCGGAAAACACCGTTTCGGCGAGCAGGGCCGGCTCTTTCAGCGGCTCCGGCTCACTGCGGCTCGACGCGCGGCTCACCGGTTCGACGCGCATCTGCCGGATATGCGTGGCGTCCACCGCCAGTTGCGTCAGGATCAGGTCATGCAGCATGCGCGGAAAGTGCCGGCTGCCGGTGCTGGCGATGACCTTGCCGATGTGGGGGAACAAGTGTGAATTCATATGCGTGTCATCCCTGAGAGACGTTAATTCATAAACATCTGCCGCCCTGTCGACTATCTCCTTGGTCGACGAAATACGGCAGACTTGGATCCTATCCTAGTACAACGTTTGAGCGACGGTTTAATGAAGGTGTTATTAGCTAATAACCGCGGCTCTGTTGGCTTGAGGATGAAAACGCTGAGGGTCCTGTGACTGAATTGTCCTGTTCAGGTTGACGGTGAAACGCGTTTCAACCGATTTATCCCTTTTCGATGCGTCAGTAACCTGTACACAACTTGAACGCAACAACAACTTTCCAACATTGAAAAGGGACGCCCACCATGACCACTCCAACCTACAACCGCCTCAACAAAGACGACGCCATCGTGCTGCTGGTCGACCACCAGACCGGCCTGATTTCTCTGGTGCAGGACTTCTCGCCCAACGAATTCAAGAACAACGTGCTGGCCCTGGCCGATCTGGCCAAGTTCTTCGAACTGCCGACCATCCTCACCACCAGTTTCGAACAAGGCCCGAACGGCCCGCTGGTGCCGGAACTGAAAGAGATGTTCCCGGATGCGCCATACATTGCTCGTCCAGGTCAGATCAACGCGTGGGACAACGAAGATTTTGTGAAGGCGATCAAAGCTACCGGGCGCAAGCAGATCATCATTGCCGGTGTGGTCACGGATGTCTGCGTAGCGTTCCCGACCTTGTCGGCGCTGGCGGAGGGGTTTGATGTGTTTGTGGTGACTGATGCGTCCGGCACCTTCAACACCACCGTGCAACAAGCCGCGTGGAGCCGCATGACCCAGGCTGGCGCACAGATGATGAACTGGTTCTCGGTGGCCTGTGAGCTGCACCGCGACTGGCGCAACGACATTGAAGGCTTGGGCAATCTGCTGTCGCAGCGGATCCCTAACTACCGCAACCTGATGAACAGCTACTCGGCGCTGACGGCTCAGCAGAAGTAAGCTGACGTGCTGCAAACGAAAAGCCTGCCCTGAAAAGCAGGCTTTGTCGTGTCTGCGCTTTAAAGCGCTGGCAGCGTTGCGATGACGTTACTTCAGGTTATGGCTGAAAAACGTGGTCAATTTGGCGAAGGGAATCAGGTTGACCCGGTCGTACAAGTCGACATGGCCGGCCCCTGGAATGATCAGCAGCTCTTTGGGCTCGGCTGCGCGCTGGTACGCGTCTTCACTGAACTCGCGGGAGTGCGCCTGAGCACCGGCGATGAACAGCAGCGGGCGCGGGGAGATGCTCTCGATGTCATTGAACGGGTAGAAGTTCATGAACTTCACATTGCTGACCAGCGTCGGCATGGTGGTGGTCTGCGGCGAAGCGCCGGTCGGGGTGACCTGGCCACGCGGGGTGCGGTAGAAATCGTAGAACTCGTCACCCACCGCGTTGCCGGTGAGTTTCAGCGGTGTGCCGCCGGTGTAGCGGACCGGGCCGCCCCAGGCCTGCGCGTTGCGCTGCTGCGCCGCCTGTTCAATGATCGATTGGCGTTGCGCTGGCGTGAGCGAATGCTTGAGGCCGTTACGGTTGGCGGCGCCCATGTCGTACATGCTGACGGTGGCAATCGCCTTCAAACGTGGGTCGATCTTGGCGGCACTGATGGCGAAGCTGCCGCTGCCGCAAATACCGATGACGCCGATACGCTCGCGATCGACCAGTGGGCGAGTGCCGAGAAAGTCCACCGCCGCGCTGAAGTCTTCGGCGTAAATGTCCGGCGCAACCGACTGGCGTGGCAGGCCCTCGCTTTCGCCCCAGAAGGACAAGTCGAACGACAGCGTGACAAAGCCTTGTTCGGCCATTTTGGTCGCGTAGAGATTGGCACTTTGCTCCTTCACTGCGCCCATCGGGTGGCCGACGATGATCGCGGCATTTTTTGACTGTGGGTCGAGGTTCTTCAGGCTGAACAGATTGCCTGCGACCTTCATTCCGTACTGGTTCTTGAAGGTGACCTTTTCCACGGTCACTTTATTGCTGGTGTAGAAGTTGTCTGCGCCGTTCGACATATCGGCTCCCATGGCTGAAAAAGTACTGAAGAGCAGCCCGAAGGCCAAGCAAAAACCTTTCACTGGAATGTCCTTGCGATTGAGGGTTTATTCGTCTGAGCCTGTGCACGAACATTCTCTCGATCAGCGCCTCAGCGCCGAAGTGCATTCCTCTGGATTGCTTGCCTGATCCACTGAATCTGGATTTTTAACGCCGCGCAGACGCGATATGGCAGCGATGAGAGGGCAGGGACGGCTATGGATTACGCTCAGGATTCAGCGCTGGCCTCAATCACACCGCTTTCAGCCTGACGAGCGTTGCGCTGGGTTTCCGGCACCCCGACCCCAAGCAACACAACCGCCACCGCCGCAATCCCAGCCAGGGTCAGAAACGCCGCGCTGTAACCAGCCTCTTGCACGACGAATCCGGCGAGGCCGTTGCTCAGTGCCGCACCGAGTCCGAAGGCTGTCGTCAGTGCGCCGAGGCTGACGTTGAAGTGGCCGGTGCCCTGGGTGAGGTCCTTGACCATGATCGGAAACAAGGCGCCAAACAGACCGGCGCCGACGCCGTCGAGCAGCTGCACCGCGACCAGCCAGTAAGCATCGTCCGACAGCGTATAGAGCACACCGCGCAAGGGCAGGATCAGAAAACCGGCCAGCAGCAGCGGTTTGCGTCCCCACACATCAGCTTTCGCCCCGACCAGTAATGCCGCCGGCACCATCACCAGTTGCGCGGCGACGATGCAGGCCGAGGTCAGCGGGGTGGCCATCTGCAAATTGGCTTGCGCGAGTTTTTGACTCACCAGCGGCAACATCGCCGCGTTGGCGAGGTGGAACAGCGCACAGCAAATGGCGAACAGCAATAGCGGCCGGTTGCTCAGTAGCACCGACAAACCGGAAGGCTGGCGATGCCCGGCGTCGGCCGGATCCAGTCCGCGTGCCAGATCATGGTCTATGGCTGCTGGCGAAACGCAGGCGATAGCGATGACACTGGCCAGCGCCATGGCCGCCATCAGGTAGAACACCGCCACCGGGCCGAACAGATACGCGAACACGCCGGCGAGGAGGGCGGCGCAGGCATTGCCGGCATGATTGAAGGTTTCGTTGCGCCCGGTTCGGCGCGTAAACGCTCGTGGCCCGGTCATGCCCAAGGTGATTGCGCAAATGGCCGGGGCGAATATCGACGCGGCCATCGCACTCAGGGTTTGCGTCAACGCCACCCACGTGAACGACGTCACGAACGGCAGCAGCAGGCAACTGCCGGTTACCAGCAGCGCGGCGATCGCAATCAGCGCACGCTTGCGCCGGCTGTTGTCGACCCAGGCGCCGGCGGGTGTCTGGGTGATCAGTGCGGCGACCCCGGCGATGGTCATCACCAGGCCAATGCTCGCCGGCTCCCAGTGATGCACCGCCAACAGGTAAATGGCCAGATAGGGGCCGAGACCGTCGCGCACGTCGGCAAGGAAAAAGTTCAGGCTGTCCAGTGACAGGTTGTTGCGGCGATCGAGGTCAGCGGCCACGGCGGTATCTTCAATACTTGAGGTTTGCGGATGGATTCAACCTCAGCAAGCCTAATGACCAGCGGCCACGAATATAAGTTGCAGGCCGCCGCCGTGTCGTTGCGAAACAACGCCAAGGGGCTGAAAACGACGTTCCGTCATACGGTTGCTGCACGTTCGGCGCGCTACTTGTATCCTTGCGCCGGTCGAGGACATACGACCGCTGTTATTGCCTTGAATCAGTAACGGCCGGAACCGGAAACCGGACTTTCCATTAGGTACTTTCGTGAAGCGTGATACCCACCTCGTCATCCTCTTGCTGCTGGTCATCGGCTGCTCTCTGGCGTCGCTGACCATCTGGAAAGTGCTGTCCTCGCGCGATCGCGCGCTGGAGGAAGTCAACGTGCACGGGTTGAACCTGACCCAGGCACTGGAGACCTATTCCGAGGGCATTGTCCGGCAAAGTTCGCTGCTGTTGCTCGGGCTGGTCGAACGCCTGGAAACCGAAGGCAGTGGCCCCGCGCAGATCCAGCGCTTGGGTGCGCTGATCAACCGCCAGCAGCCGTTGATGCCACAAATGAGCGGGATCACCATCTATGACCGTCAGGGTCATTGGCTGATGTCGTCCAATCGACCGATCCCGGCGGGGGCCAACAGCAGTGATCGGGTCTACTTCATTCATCATCGTGACGACCCGAGCCGCGAACCTTTTATCGGGCCACCCATCCGTAGCCGTTCCAATCAGGAATGGGTGATCACCGTCAGCCGCCGTTTCAATGATGATCGCGGCGAGTTTGCCGGGGTCGTGGCCGTGACCTTGGGCGTGGAAAACTTCCTGCGCCTGTTCGGCAAACTCGACATCGGCCAGGACGGCGCCATCGGCTTGTCCTATACCGACGGCACGTTGCTGGTTCGCTACCCTTTCCGCGACCAGGACATGGGCCGCAACTTTTCCAAGTCGCCGATTTACGCCAAGTACCTGGTCGATCAATCGGTCGGCACCGCGTCTTATACCTCCAGCCTGGATGGTGTCGAGCGCCTCTACGCCTTCCGCAAAAGCGAGAAATTGCCGCTGATCACCACGGTCGCCATCGGCAAGCGTGAAGCGCTCACGGCGTGGCGCACGGAAGCGTTGTTGTCAGCTGTGGTGGTGGCGGGGCTGTTGGGGCTCACCGGTCTGATCGGCTGGTGCTTGATCCTCGATATTCGGCGCCGGACCCAGGTGGAAGGCGAACTGCGCATCGCTCAGCAGCAGTTGCTCGGTTCCAATCGACAGCTGGAACTGTTGGCGATGAAGGATGCGCTGACCGGGCTGGCGAATCGGCGCTGCTTTGATCAAACCCTGGCTTCAGAGGCGCGGCGGGCACAGCGCGCCGGATCGTCGCTGGCCTTGCTGATGATCGATATCGACTATTTCAAACGCTTCAATGATGCGCTTGGCCACGTTGCCGGTGACGCCTGTCTGCAGGCTGTCGCTAATGTGCTGGATGCGTGTGTGCGGCGGCCGTCGGATCTGGTGGCGCGCTACGGTGGCGAAGAGTTCGCCGTGATCATGCCCGATACCGACATTGGCGGCGCTGCGGTAGTGGCGCAGTTGATTATCGAGCGCTTGCAGCAAGCAGATATTGCCCATCCCGCCAGCCCCGTGACGCGCGTGAGCCTGAGCATCGGCATCGCTACCGCGCGCGGTGTGCACCTGGACCCGGTGCACGGCCTGATCGAGTGCGCCGATCAGGCGCTGTATCAAGCGAAGATGGCGGGGCGCAACAGATTCATGACGTCCCCTGTGCAACCCTTATTCGAGGTTGATGCACAGCAGGCCAGTGACCCGTGAAACCAGGGTGTCGACAGCAAAGGGCTTGGTCAGCACCTGCATGCCCGGGCCGAGTTGACCGTTACCGATCACCGAGTTTTCCGCATACCCGGTAATGAACAAAGTCTTCAGTTTCGGCCTGATTTGCCTGCCCGCATCGGCCATCTGCCGGCCGTTCATGCCGCCGGGCAAGCCGACATCGGTGATGAGCAAATCGATGTGCGCGCTGGAACGCAGGACTTCCAGACCTTCAACGCTGTCGGCCGCTTCGAGCAGGTTGTAGCCGAGGTCGTTCAGCACGTCCTTGAGCAGCGTGCGAACGCTGGGTTCGTCGTCAACAATCAGGATGGTTTCGCCGGCCTTGGCATGAGGCGTTGCGGAGCTTTGCGTGTCATCGTGATTGCGTTGCGTTTCGCCGACATAGCGCGGCAGGTAAACGCACATGGTCGTGCCTTGACCCACGGTCGATTGCACCCGCACCTGTCCGCCTGATTGCTTGGTAAAACCGTAGATCATCGACAGCCCGAGCCCGGTGCCCTGGCCCAGCGGTTTGGTGGTGAAAAACGGGTCGAAGGCCTTGGCGATCACTTCAGCGCTCATACCGGTACCGGTGTCGGCGACTGACAGGCACAGGTATTGCCCTTCGGGCATTTCCCGTATGCGCGCTGATTCAGCATCCAGGGTTCGATTGGCGGTTTCGACGGTGATGCTGCCGCCATCGGGCATCGCGTCGCGAGCGTTGATGCACAGGTTGAGCAGGGCGTTTTCCAGTTGGCTGGCATCGACCAGCGCCGGCCACAAATCGGCAGCGACGACCGTCTTCAGACGAATGCTCGGGCCGACGGTGCGCTGGATCAGTTCGCTCATGCCGGCAATCAGTGCGTTGACTTCTGTTGGCCGAGGATCGAGGGTCTGTCGCCGGGAGAAGGCCAGCAGGCGGTGGGTCAGGGCCGTCGCGCGTTTGGCCGCGTCCTGGGCGATCAGCATGTATTTGTCGATGTCGTTCAGACGGCCTTGGGCAATGCGTTTTTCCATCAGTTCAAGGGCGGCGCAAATGCCGGCCAACAGGTTGTTGAAGTCATGGGCCAGGCCGCCGGTGAGTTGCCCGACCGCTTCCATTTTCTGCGATTGCCGCAGCTTCTCCTCGGCCTGCATCAGCTCTGCGGTGCGCGCCGAGACCCGTTGTTCCAATGTGTCGTTGAGCGTCTTTAACGCGGCGGTGACCCGGTCGCGCTCGGCTTCGACGTTGCGCCGGTCTTCGACATCGATGAGCACGCCGGGAAAGCGTAAAGGCGTGCCGTCTTCGGCGCATTCGACGCGTCCGTTGGCTTCAATCCAGGTGTATTTGCCATCCGCACCGCGCACTCGGTATTGGTGCGAATAGGCACCTCCACGGGCAATGACTTCGTTGATCGCGGTTGTGAGTCCTTCCCTGTCGTCGGGGTGCACGGTCATCACTACTTGTTCCAGGCTCAGACCGTCGAGGCCCCACGCCGGATCGAGGTTGAGAACCCGGGCAAAGGCCTCATCGACGCTGAAGCGATCGCTGGGCAGGTGCCAGTGCCAGGTGCCGATAATGGCGCCGGCGGCCAGGGCGAGCTGGACTCGTTCGATGTTTTCCCGAGCGACGGCTTCGCTGATGCGTAAGCGTTCTTGCGCGTCGCGGCGCTCGGTGACATCGCTGAAGAAGATCGCAATCTGCCGATCGGCCGGGTCGCCGACGCGCACGGCGCGCACGTCGAACCAGCGTTCGAAAGTATTGGCGTAGTTCTCGAAGTTGGCTGGCTCGCCGGTCTTGGCCACATGGCCGTAGGTCTCGAACCAGAATTTCTCCAGGTTGGGCGCAAACTCGGTGACCCACTTGCCCCGCAGGTTGACCCCGGCCTGACGCTCGAACGCCGGGTTGGCCTCGACAAAGAAATAGTCGATGGGTTGGTCGTCGGCGTCGAATTTGACTTTGACGATGGCGAACGCCGCCTCGATGGTTTCCAGAATGGTGCTGAAGCGCTCTTCACTCTGGCGCAGTGCGGTTTCGGCGCTGCGCGAGCGAGTCAGGTCGAGCATCGCCCCGATCATGCGTTCGGCTTTGCCATCGGCATTGCGGATCAGGTGTCCGCGATCAAGCACTTCGGCGTATGAACCATCGTGGCAGAGGAAGCGGTACTCAGCGCTCCAGGTCGTGCCAGAGCCGTCAATCGCTGAGCGAATCGAGGTTGTCACGCGCGAGCGATCCTGCGTGTGAATCTGCGAAAAGCGCCAGTCACACGTCGGTTCTATGGCGGTTGATGCGTAGCCATACGCCTGTTGCAGCGAGTCGTTCCAGATGACTTGGTTGGTTTGCAGATCCCAGTCCCAGACGGCGTCGCAGGTTGCCTTGACAGCCAGGCGCAGGCGCGTGACCTCAGACTCAAGCTCCTCGCGAGTAAGCTGTTTCAGGATATTCACCCTTCATGCGTTGATTGTTGGTCTGCGTTCAATTGGCGTGTTCAAGCCATCTGCTTCACAAGGTTTGTGAGCCATTGACCCGGGGCCTCATGTTTTAGTTGCACGGGGATCAAGGCTCACGCGTTTTCATAGCGATTCGCCGCGATCCAGCCTGTCGAGCAGCCCTTGCCCGCGTTGCCACAAAGCCTCCTGCTTTTGCGGCGACATGCGATCAAGGTTTTTGTACATCATGCCCATGCGCTGATTGCCGCGCAGAAGGTCACCGTGGCGCATCAGAAAATGCCAGTACAACGCATTGAACGGGCAAGCGTTGTCGGCCGTGGTTTCGCGCACCGAGTAGGCACAGTCGCGACAGTAGTCGGACATCCGGTTGATGTACTGGCCGCTGGCGCAATAAGGCTTGGAACCGAGGTAACCGCCGTCGGCGTGCATGACCATGCCGAGGGTGTTGGGCAGCTCGACCCAATCGAAAGCGTCCATGTAAATCGCCAGATACCACTCACAGATCTGGCTTGGCGCGATGCCGGCGAGCAGGGCGAAATTGCCGGTGACCATCAGGCGCTGAATGTGATGGGCGTAGGCGTGTTTGAGGCTTTGGCCGATGGCCTGGCGCATGCAGTTCATCTTTGTGTCGCCGGTCCAGTAAAACTCTGGCAGGCGCCGCGTGTTACCGAAGGCATTGCCCTCGGCGTACTCGGGCATGTGCAGCCAGTAAACGCCCCGGACATATTCGCGCCAGCCGATCAATTGACGAATGAAACCTTCGGCGGCATTCAGGGCAATGTTGCCTGACCAATAGGCCGACTCCACGTCACTGCAGAGTTGACGCAGATCGAGCAAGCCAATGTTCAGTGCAGCGCTGATACGCGCATGGAACAGAAACGGCTCGTTGCTGGCCATGGCGTCCTGATAATCGCCGAAGCCGGCCAGGGCGTAATCGAGAAACCAGGCCCAGAGTGCCTGGGCATCGGCATGGGTCACCGGATAGTTGAAATCATCGAGGCTGCCGTAGTGACTGGCGAAGCGATCTTTGACCAGTGCGAGAACTTCGAGGGTGATTGCATCGTTGGTAAAACCCGCCGGGTAGGGCGCCTTTACCGTCTTGGGCAAGGGTTTGCGGTTGTCGGCATCAAAGTTCCAGGCGCCACCGACCGGCGTACCGTCACCATTGAGCAACAGACGACTTTTGCGGCGCATCTCGCGATAGAAAAACTCCATGCGCAACTGCTTCTTGCCCGCGGCCCACGCGCGGAATTCGTCGCGGCTGCACAGGAAGCGGCTGTCGGCATGCCAGTGGATTGGCAAGCCACAATCCTTCAGTGATTGCTCCAGACGCCAGTCGCCGCATTCGGTCAGGTGCACCTCGTTCGCTTGCAGCAGCGCCTGCCAGCGCTTTAATTCGCCGGGCACCGAGCCGCTGTTGTGCGGGTCGTCGAGGGTCACGTACTGCACCTGGAAGCCCTGGTTCTCCAGCGCCTGAGCGAAGTGACGCATGGCGCTGAAGATCAAGGCGATCTTTTGCGGATGATGAGCAACGTGGCTGGCTTCTTCCATGACCTCGACCAGCAGCACACGATCCTGTTTGCGATCCAGACCTGCCAATGAAGCCAGATCAAACGATAACTGGTCACCCAGAACGAGGCACAGCCGATGGGTTTTGTTCATTTCACGGATTCAGCGTAGTGAGCAGCGAGCTGCCGAATGGACGTTTACATGTTAAGTCCAGATAGTTGTACAGATTGTAGTCTGTGTATAGGTTTTTGTGCGGCGAATATTCACATCCCCCCTGCGGGAGCGAGCCTGCTCGCGAAGGCGTCGTCACATTCAACATTGTGAGTAACTGACCCGCCGCTTTCGCGAGCAGGCTCGCTCCCACAAGGGCTTGCACTCCGACTCGGATGAACGCTCCCGCTGTTGCGGGAGCGCTTGACGCCGCGTGGAAAGGCTTAGCCGGGATAAACGGGGTAGTCGGTGTAGCCCTCGGCGTTGCCGCCATACACCGTCGCCGGATTCAACGCATTCAACGGCCAGTCATTGGCAATCCGCGCCGGCAGATCGGGGTTGGCCATGAACGGGCGGCCGAAAGCGACGAAGTCTGCCAGCCCGGAATCGAGCAGTTGCGCGCCGGATTCCGCGGTGTAACGCCCGGCATAAATGATCGCGCCGCTGAAGGTGTCGCGCACCGCCTGACGGAACGTTTGTGGCATCGCCGGCGCGTTGTCCCAATCGGCTTCGGCGATCGACAGATAGGCGATGCCCACGTCCTGCAGCACTTTGATCGCTTCGATGTAGGTGGTGTGCGGGTTTTCCTCGACCATGCCCAAATAGGTACGCGCTTCATCGGTGGTAGTGAACAGCGGGGCGAAGCGCACGCCGACTTTTTCCTTGCCGATGCACTCGGCGACGCCGCCGACCACTTCCTTGAGAAAGCGCAGGCGGTTGTGCAGCGAGCCACCGTACTGATCGTCGCGCAAATTGCTGTGGGCGGAGATGAACTGGTTCACCAGATAACCGTTGGCGCAATGCAATTCGATGCCGTCGAAACCGGCGTCCATGGCGTTGCGTGCGGCCTGGATGTACAGCTGAACCAGTTCCTGCACTTCGTCGGTGCTCAGTGCACGCGGTGCCGACGGTGGCACCAGTTCACCGGCACCGGGCGCGGTTTCGATAAACACGCTGACCCGATCGGTAGCCACGGCGGAGGCCGAAACCGGCGCTGCGCCGTCGGGTTGCAGCGCGGTGTGGGAGACACGGCCGACGTGCCACAACTGGGCAAAAATCACCCCGTCCACGGCATGCACGGCGTCGGTGACTTTGCGCCAACCGGCGATTTGTTCAGGCGTATGAATGCCCGGCGTCCACGCGTAACCCTGGCCACGCGGTTCAATCTGCGTGCCTTCGGTGACCAGCAAACCGGCGCCGGCGCGCTGTTGGTAATACTCGGCCATCAGTTCATTGGCGATGTTGCCCGGTTGGGTGCTGCGCTGGCGGGTGAGGGGCGGCAGGACGATACGGTTTTTCAGGGTGTGGTTGCCGAGTTTGGCGGGTGTGAAGAACGTGCTGCTATTCATGGATTACCTTGTCTTGGCGTTTATTAGACCAGTCGACTATTGATCGGTTGAAAAAATAACGCCGAGCAAGACGCACTCGGCGTTAGGAAGGTTGGAAGCGAGGTTTTAGCCCAACATCTTCAGCAGTTTCTCGGCGACAGCGGCCGAGCTGGCAGGGTTCTGGCCAGTGACCAGCTGCCCGTCGGCGACCACATGAACCTGCCAGTCAGCCACTTTCGAATAATGGCCGCCGAGACGCTGGAACTCGTCCTCAATCAGGAACGGCACCACATCCGTCAGGCCAACTGCTTCTTCTTCGGAGTTGGTGAAACCGGTGACCTGGCGATGCTGCACCAGCGGTTTGCCGTCAGCGGTGAGGGCGTGACGCAACACACCCGGCGCATGGCAGACAAAACCGTGGGGTTTGTTGGCGCGGTCAAACGCTTCGATCAACGCGATCGACTGCTTGTCTTCGGCCAGGTCCCACAGTGGGCCGTGGCCGCCCGGGTAAAACACCGCATCGAAATCCTCAGCGCTGACGTCGGCCAAGCGCCCGGTATTGGCCAGTGCCTGCTGCGCGGCGGAGTCTTTGCGGAAGCGATCAGTCTCGGCAGTCTGCGCATCGGGCTCATCGCTTTTCGGGTCCAGCGGCGGCTGTCCACCGGCCGGCGAGACCAACGTGACGTCGACGCCGGCGTCCTTGAAGGCGTAGTAGGGCGCGGCGAACTCTTCCAGCCAGAAGCCGGTTTTCTTGCCGGTGTTGCCGAGTTGATCGTGGGAAGTCAAAACCATCAGGATTTTCATAGAGCACCTTGAGTCGATCAGGTGTCTTCGATTGAGCGAAGGATTCGCACATCGGCCACACCGGTCAGAAAACGTTTGTCGGGGCGCAGCATAGATTCCAATTAGACCAGTCGTCTAGTAATTTTTTATCCTGCGGTTTTTCATCGACAGGTATGGCAAACTTCCGTTCCTCGAAATATACGACTGGTCTATTGCCTGGTAATGTGCGCCCGATGAAAGCGACCTACGACGACACCCGCCAACACTTGCTCGACACCGGCCACCGGATGATGGCCGAGAAGGGCTTCACCAGTGTCGGCCTAAACGAAATCCTGCAAACCGCCGGTGTGCCCAAGGGTTCGTTCTATCACTACTTCAAATCCAAAGAGTTGTACGGTCAGGCGTTGCTGGCGGATTACTTCGTCGGCTACCTCGCCGACATGGAGCGACGTCTGACGCTGCCCGGCCTGAGCGCTTATGAGCGGCTGATGGATTACTGGCAGGGCTGGCAGAATCGCTGCACCCTCGAAGGGCATGGCGATGAGTGTCTGGTGGTGAAGCTCAGTGCCGAAGTCGCCGACCTGTCGGAGTCGATGCGCCTGACCTTGCGCGATGGCGCCGAGCAGGTGGTGGCGCGCATCACCCTGTGTATCGAGCAGGGTCAGGCTGAAAACAGTCTGCCCCAAGGCGATGCCCGGCATCTGGCGGAAACCCTGTATCAGCTGTGGTTGGGCGCCAGTTTGCTGAACAAGCTGCAGCGTACCGGGCAATCCCTGGATACTTCGATGGCAATGACGAAACAGCTTTTGCACGTTTGACCAGGTTTTTTTTGTGCGATGCAATGGATGACACGCGTACTGGCACGCGGTCGGCTCAAACATACGAATGGGAATAAGTTTCAATAACGGAACGCTTGGTATACCATCCGCGGCGCTTTGCTGGCGGTTTTACCCCTCGTTCTGGCCTATTCGTAAGGTTTTCATTTCATGCGTCGTACTCTGCTTTCAATTTGCGTGCTGCAGGCGTTGTCTTCTTCCTCATGGGCCGAACAGGCCGAATCAACATCCTCAGCGCTAGAGCTGGAGGCGACCGACGTGGTCGGCACGGCGGATTACGAACGGGCCGACGGTCCGGTGCAGGGTTATCGCGCTACACGTTCTGCCAGCGCCACGCGCACCGACACCTCAATCCATGAAACCCCGCAATCGATCAGCGTAGTGACCAAAGATGCGGTCGAAGACCTCGGCGCCACGCGTCTGCAGGACGCACTGGATTACGCCGGCGGCGTGGGCCGCGCGAACAATTTCGGCGGGCAGGGGCTGACCACATTCACCGTGCGCGGCTTCACCACTGGCGAGTTCTACCGCAACGGTTTCCCGATCAATCGCGGCTACCCGAACATGCCCGACGCCAACACCATCGAGCGTCTGGAAGTGCTGCGTGGGCCGGCAACAATGCTCTACGGTCGTGGCGATCCCGGCGGCACCTTCAACGTTGTTTCCAAGCAGCCGTTGGCCGAGCGCACGGTCACGCTGGGCAGTCAGTTGAATGATCAAGGCATGAAGCGCGGCACGCTGGACGCCTCCGGCCCGCTGGATGAAGAGGGGCGCCTGGCCTATCGATTGAACGTGGTGGGTGAGGGCGGCGATACCTTTCGCGATCACGTCGAGACCGAGCGCTACGGCGTGACGCCGGTGCTGACCTGGCAGGCCAGCGATGCCACGCGGGTGATCTTCGAGGGTGATTTCATGCGCAACAATCACCCGCTGGATCGTGGCGTGACGCGTTACGCCAAACAGATCGGCACCGCCTCGCGGGACACGTTCTTTGGCGAGAAAGACGCCGGCAAATTGCACAACGACAACAACATGGCGCAACTGCGTTTCGAACATCTGCTCAATGATGACTGGACGCTGGGCGGTGGCTTCCAGTGGCTCGACGGCTCGCTTGAGGGCAATGCGATCGAAGCCAACGGCATTGCCGATGACGGTCGAACCCTGGGGCGTAACTTCAACTACCGCAAACTGGAGTGGACCGACAAGGACACTCAACTCAATCTCACCGGGCATTTCAGCACCGGTGGCTTGCAGCACACCTTGCTGACCGGCATCGAATACGAAGATTACGATTACAAGTCGATCATTCAGCGTTCCAGCGGCGCGGTCGGCGCTTACCCGATCGACATCTTCGATCCGGTTTACGGCCAGCCGCGTCCGGCGCTGACTCGCACGCCGACCCACGACAAGGAAAACCTCAAGACCTATGCCGCGTTCGTCCAGGATCAGGTGGCGTTGACCGAGCGTCTGAAGGTATTGGCCGGGGCGCGTTTCGAGCGTTTCGAGCACGACTATGAAACCTACGTGCCGGGCGGCAAAAACTGGCAGGCCAGCGACAACGCGGTGACCCCGCGCCTCGGCGTGACCTACGACCTGACCGATACCCTGGCGATCTATGCCGACACCGCGCGCTCGTTCAAGCCCAACACCGGCGCGAGCCGCGTGGGCGGAGGCTTCGCACCGGAGAAGGGCAAGTCCTACGAAATGGGCGTTAAGTGGGAAGCGCTGGACCATCAGTTGAGCGTCGACGCAGCGATCTATCAGATCGAAAAACGCAACGTACTGACCACCGACCCGGTGGACTCGACCTTCAGTGTGGCGGCCGGGGAAGTGCGCAGCCGTGGTTTCGACCTGAACGTCGCCGGCAACCTGACCCCCGAATGGCGCGTCATCGGCGGCTACGCCTACGTGGATGCCGAAGTGACCAAGGACAATGTGATCCGCTCGGGTACACGGTTGATGAACATTCCGCAAAACAGCTTCAGTCTGCTCAACGTCTATGAGTTTCAGGACGGCACGCTCAAAGGTCTGGGCCTGGGCACCGGACTCAAATACGTCGACGAACGCGCCGGACAAACCGCCAATACCGCGTTCTCGATGGACAGCTACACCGTTGTCGATTTGCTCGGCTTCTATAAGGTCAACGAGAAAGTGCGGCTCAATCTTGACGTGAAGAATCTGTTTGACCGGGATTATGAAGAGGGCGCGTTTGGTAATGTCTACGCCTATCCGGGTGCGCCGAGAACGGTGCAGGTGGGGATTTCCTACACGTTGTAAGTCAGTGCAAAGGCGGCCCCTCACCCCAGCCCTCCCGAAACGTCGGACCGCCCGGGGGAGAGGGAGCCGACCGAGGTGTCTTGCGCTATGCATCGACCTGACAGATCGCGTCGATTATGGGTCCATCCGCAATGCTTGGTGGTATTGGATTCACAGCCGTTATTGCACGTCGGCGCTCATCGCCAATATTCCCCAATCGGTTCCCTCTCCTTGGGGGAGAGGGAGCCTATGCATCGCGTCGATGACGGGTTCATCCGCAATGCTTGGCGATATTGGATTC
Organism: Pseudomonas sp. TNT2022 ID642; assembly: GCF_028656995.1. Lineage (NCBI taxonomy): Bacteria > Pseudomonadati > Pseudomonadota > Gammaproteobacteria > Pseudomonadales > Pseudomonadaceae > Pseudomonas > Pseudomonas sp. TNT2022 ID642. The sequence goes on from NZ_JAMDGW010000012.1 coordinate 145,852, forward strand.
ACAGGCGCTATTGCACGTCGGCGTTCATCGCCAATATCCCCCAATCGGTTCCCTCTCCTAAGGGAGAGGGCTAGGGTGAGGGCAGCTGTTTCGGCCCTCGCCACTTAGCCAGTGACACTACCTTCCGGTGTTTTTCCAGCAAACTCATGCGCGTTGAACATTTAGGGCTCAAGCATCAAGGGCCGCCATACGATCGGAGCAACTCCAAGTATCGCGTTGTGCTGCTTGGGGTCGGGCGTCTCGTGGTTCGCAGATTCAGGTGAGTGTTTGTTCTCCGTGTCTTGCGGTTCGTCGGCGGGGGGCTTTTCGGTGTCGCAGGCAACGTTATCCATGGGTCTTTCGCCAGATGATTACAGGCAGGCAACTATTTGATCTGCACGATTACCTTGCCTTTCGCACGGCCCTGTTCGACGTAAGTCAGGGCTTCGCCCGCTGACTCGAAGGTGAAGGTGCGATCCAGCACGGGCCTTATTACACCGGCTTCAATCAGGGAGGTGATTTTTTGCAGTTGTGCGCCGTTGGCCCGCATAAACAGGAAGCTGTAACGGACGTCCTGCTTGCGCGCCTTGCGCCGAATACTCAGGCTCAACAAGCGCATGACTTGCCGCAGCGGCCACGCCAGGCCTTGCGCCTTGGCGAACTCGGCAGTTGGCGGGCCTGAAATGGAAATCAGCTGACCACCCGGTTTGAGTACCTTGAGCGAGTTTTCCAGAACGTCGGTGCCGAGGCTGTTCAGCACCACGTCGTAGTCGCGCAGTTCCTGCTCGAAGCGCTGCTGTTTGTAATCAATCACCACGTCTGCGCCCAACGCCTTCACCCACTCGATATTCGCGGTGCTGGTGGTGGTCGCGACAACAGCGCCGAGGTGCTTGGCCAGTTGAATGGCAATTGTTCCGACACCGCCGGAACCGGCGTGAATCAGGACCTTCTGACCCTTTTGCAAACAGGCGATGTCGACCAGCGCTTGCCAGGCTGTCAGGGCGACCAAAGGCACGGCTGCGGCTTGTTCCATGCTGAGGTTGGCAGGCTTCAACGCCACGGCGTTTTGCTCGACGGCGATTCGCTCGGCGAACGTGCCGATTCGTTGATCGGGCACGCGCGCATACACCGCGTCGCCGGGCTTGAAACCCTTGACCGCTGCACCAACCTCAATCACCACACCGGCACAATCGTTGCCCAGCACCAAGGGGAATGAGTACGGCAGAATCAGTTTGAATTCGCCGCTGCGAATCTTTGAATCGAGCACGTTGACGCTGGCAGCATGTACATCAATCAGCACGTCATGGGCGCCGGGTACAGGCTCGGAGACATCGCCCATACGCCCGTTCTGCTTGCCGTAGCGATCGATAAAATAAGCTTTCATGGTGGGGACGGCTCTCACGGTTCTGGGGGAGGGCAGGGTTGCCTGAGCAGATGGGTTCAGCTGTCGAGAAACGCCTGCGTCTTGCTGACAAAGTCAGCGTAGTTCTGGAAAATCGCGCCGTGTCCGGCGTCTTCATAAATGATCAATTGCGCGTAGGGAATACGGTTCGCCAGGTCAATTGAGTTGACCGTGGGCACCATGATGTCGCTGTCACCGTTGACCACCAGCGTCGGAATTTGCAGGCTGCCAAGGTTCTGCGGCATCTGTTCTCCCCATGCCTTGATGGCTTTCAACTGCCGTAGAAAAGCGCTGGGTGTCGGGCGCTTGTCGCGATCTTTGCGGCGTTCTTTCAAACGTTGCAGAAAGTCTGTCGCGGCCCGCCGTCCGTTGGCGGTTGTGGTGAAAAACAGATGGAATTTGGGATCGCGCAGGGTCAGCAAGCCCTTGAACATCAGTGGCCAGGAAACCGCACCGACCTTGGCGATACCGACTCCGCCCGCAGGTCCGGTGCCGGTCAGAATCAGGCGCCGCACCAAGGCTGGATCTTTGAGCGCGATGTCCTGAGCAACGAACCCACCAAGGGAAAAACCCAGCAGATCGACGCTGGTGAATTCCAGCGCAGCGATCAGGCTGATGACGTCGTCGGCCATCTGCGCGACGGTCAGGGGCGCTATGCCGCCTGAGCCACCGACACCGCGATAGTCAATGGCGAGCACGCGCCGGGTTCGCGCCAGACCATCGACGATTCGCGGGTCGAAGTCGTCAAGTGCCGCGCCCCAATGATTGAGCAGGATCAGCGGCACCGCCGATTTCAGGCCGAGGTCTCGATAGGCGAAAGCCGTGCCGCCAACCCTGATCGATTGGTTGGCGGCTTTGACGAAAGGCATTGGCTCCATTGGACTCACGCCAGATAGCGCTGGGCGACTGCCGACTGGCGAATCTGCGCCAGCAGGCCCTGCCGCGCGGTTTGCAAGGCATCCCAGCGCTCACCTTCATGCAGCGGCGGAATGGTCACCGGTTCGCGACGATCGAAACCGACCAGCGCCGCATCGACCAGATCGGTGACCTCCATGATCTCGCTCAAGGTGTTGATGTCGATGCCCGCGCGATCCCAGATCTCCGTGCGGGTCGCAGCTGGCAGCACGGCTTGCACGTAAACGCCCAGTGGCGACAGTTCCAGGCTCAGGCCCTGAGACAGGAACAGGACAAATGCCTTGGTTGCGCCGTACACCGACATGCCGAACTCCGGGGCCAGACCGACCACCGAGCCGATGTTGATAATCGCGCCGTCACCGGCCTTCGCCAGACGGGGAGCGATGGCGCTGGCGAGCCGTACCAATGCCGTGGTGTTGAGGGCGACCAGATTGGCCACTTTGTCGGTGCTCTGCTCGATGAAGTTGCCGGACTGCGCGGCGCCCGCGTTATTGACGAGGATGCCAATGCGCGCATCGTCGCGCAGGCGCGTTTCGACGGTGTGCAGATCGCTGAGTTGGGTCAGGTCGGCCTGCAGCACATCAATGGCAACGCTGTGTTCGCTGCGCAACTTCGCTGCGAGTGTTTCTAGGCGCTGAAGATCGCGGGCGACCAGCACCAGATCATGCCCGCGTTGGGCGAAACGTTCGGCGTAAACCGCGCCGATGCCGGTCGAGGCGCCAGTGATAAGAACAGTAGGGTGGGCGTTCATATGGTTATCTCTTTTCAAAAAAACGATTAAGGAGAGGCAGTAAATGCGCTGGGGCTCGGCTTACTGGGCAGAAGCGCTCCATTCAGCCAGGGTCGGGTAGTCGATGTAGCCTTCTGCACCACCGCCATACAGGGTGGCTGGGTTGAAACCGGCCAACGGCGCACCGGCCGCCAGGCGCTCGACCAGATCGGGATTGCCAATGAACGGGCGACCGAAGGCGATCAGGTCGGCGTGGTCTTCGGAAATCCGCGCGTTCGCGAGGTCGAGGTCGTAGCCGTTGTTGGCGATGTAGGTGTTTTTGAAACGCTGGCGCAGAGCGCCGAAATCGAACGGCGCGACATCGCGCGGCCCGCCGGTAGCGCCTTCGACCACGTGCAGATAAACGATGCCCAGCGCATCGAGTTGCTCGACGATGTAATCGAATTGCCCTTGCGGATCGCTGCTCGAAACACCGTTGGCCGGCGACACCGGCGAGAGGCGAATACCGGTGCGATCTGCGCCAATCTCGGCGACGACTGCTGCCGTCACTTCCAGCAACAAGCGCGCACGATTTTCAATCGAGCCGCCGTAGGCATCGGTGCGCACGTTGGCGCCATCCTTGATGAATTGATCGAGCAAATAGCCGTTGGCGCCGTGGATTTCCACACCATCAAACCCAGCGGCGATAGCGTTGACCGCTGCCTGGCGGAAATCGTTGACGATCCCCGGGAGTTCGCTGATGTCCAGTGCTCGCGGCGCGGAAACGTCTTCAAAGCGGTTGTTGACGAACACTTTGGTCGCCGGGCGTATCGCGGAAGGGGCAACCGGCGCAGCAGCGTTTTCCTGCAGATCAACGTGAGAAACACGACCGACATGCCACAGTTGCAGAAAGATCTTCGCGCCTTTTTCGTGCACCGCAGCGGTCACCTTGCGCCAGCCATCGATCTGCGCCTGTGTGTAAATCCCCGGGGTGTCCTGATAGCCCTGGCCTTGTCGGGAGATCTGCGTCGCTTCAGAAATCAGCAGGCCAGCGGAGGCGCGTTGACTGTAATAGGTGGCCGCGAACTCACTGGGCACAAAGCCTTCGCCCGCTCGATTGCGAGTCAACGGTGCGAGAACAATTCGATTCGCCAGTGTCAGGGAGCCAAGCGTGTACGGCGTGAATAGATTTTGATCGGTCATGGGGTTTGATCCGTGCCTGTGAATGAGCAGCGATAATGTCTGTAATTAGGATGATGATCGAAATCTAAACTGTCAACGGTTTTGATTATGGCTGACATCTATGTATCATCGGCGCATGAATTTCAGCGGAGGTATTGCACGTGAGAGTCACCAAAGCCCAGGCACAGGCCAACCGCGAGCACATCGTCGAGACCGCCTCGGTGCTGTTTCGTGAGCGAGGTTTTGACGGTGTCGGCGTCGCGGACCTCATGGCGGCAGCCGGATTTACCCACGGCGGTTTCTACAAACACTTCGGCTCGAAGGCCGACCTGATGTCCGAAGCCTCGGCCAACAGCCTCGCGCGCTCGTTGGTCAGTGCCGAAACGCTCGATGTTCAAGGCTTCATCGACGCTTATGTGTCGAAAGACCATCGGGACGGGCGGGGCAGCGGCTGCACCATGGCTGCTTTGTGCGGCGACGCCGCGCGCCAGTCTGACGACGTGAAAACGGCGTTTGCCGACGGCATCGAGCGCACGCTGCAGACGTTCGGCGACAAGTACCCGACAGGTCCAGACGCGGCGCCTGACGCGGGGCGAGTGAAAATGATCGACATGCTGGCGCGCGCGGTGGGCGCGATTATCCTGTCGCGGGCCTGCCCGGATGATTCTGCCCTGGCCGATGAAATACTCGCGGTATGCCACGCTGAAATGACCGCGTCATTGCTGATATCTGCCGACAGTGCAGAAGTGGCTGGTTGATCGGTATTGTCCTTTTTGAGTTGACGGTGAAACGCTTTTCAGCCGATTTATCCCGTCCCTGTGCGTCAGTAATCTGTACCCAACTTGAACGCAACAACAAATTCAAAAACTCAAAAGAGAAGCAGACCATGACCACTCCAACCTACAACCGCCTCAACAAAGACGACGCCATCGTGCTGCTGGTCGACCACCAGACCGGCCTGATTTCTCTGGTGCAGGACTTCTCGCCAAACGAGTTCAAGAACAACGTGCTGGCCTTGGCCGATCTGGCCAAGTTCTTCGAACTGCCAACCATCCTCACCACCAGTTTCGAACAAGGCCCGAACGGCCCGTTGGTGCCAGAGTTGAAAGAAATGTTCCCGGATGCGCCGTACATCGCTCGTCCTGGTCAGATCAACGCATGGGACAACGAAGATTTTGTGAAGGCGATCAAAGCCACCGGTCGCAAGCAAATCATCATTGCCGGTGTGGTCACGGATGTCTGCGTAGCGTTCCCGACCTTGTCGGCGCTGGCGGAAGGGTTTGAGGTGTTTGTGGTGACTGACGCATCCGGCACCTTCAACACCACTGTGCAACAAGCCGCGTGGAGCCGTATGACTCAGGCCGGTGCGCAGATGATGAACTGGTTCTCGGTGGCGTGTGAGCTGCACCGCGACTGGCGCAACGACATTGAAGGGCTGGGTAACTTGCTATCGCAGCGAATCCCCAACTACCGCAATCTGATGAACAGCTACTCGGCGCTGACCGCACAGCAGAAGTAAGCCGACGCGATTCAAACGAAAGCCTGCCATGAAAAGCAGGCTTTTTGTTCATCGCGGAGTCAGACCCCGGAATTCAACAGCGACACCACGGCGAGCGCGGATCATTCAAGAAGCGTTGCTCGATACGCTTTATAAAGTCGCTGGACCTCGGGATCATCCAGGCTTTCATACGTAATCCCTTCCTTGTCCAGTCCATCCAGACCCTTTATTCCGCCAATCATTGCCGGCCATTCATCGCGGCTGGAAATATCGATGACGAAGGGGACCAGATAACCATCCAGATGACCTGCGAAAGGCTCTCGAATTTCGTCGGCGAGTGCTCGCAGGTAGTCGTCTTTGTTGGTTTTTGGCCAGTCAATGGCGAACCGGGTCCGATAGCACAACTCCATGTAGATGAGCAGGATTGTGCGGCCATTGCCATCCAGAAACGGGTAGGCGGACGCCAACTGGCCCATTACTTCGCCGGGGCGCTGACGAAAGCGTTTTTTGTTTGCTGCGAGTTCGAAGGCGTATTCCACGGATCTTTTGATCAGGTCAGGACGTTCGAATATCGTGTGATGCGGATCATCTTTCGACCCTTTGAATACTGCGAGGTGGGGGACCAGTTCATTTCTGTCTTTTCCTGCCCACGGATAAAAACCGGAGAACAGGATTTCGTGGGTCTTGAGGACCGCTTTGTAGTCGATGGGTTTTTGCTTGGCGAGATAGGCAAGGGCATCTTCGCTACTGGCTTCGAAGGAGAGATGCTCGGACTCTTTGACTTCAAGAGGGTCTTTCAGTTTGAGCGAGTTTTGAAGATAACCTTCAGTCTCGAAATCGCCGAAGGGGTCGAAAGTCATGCGCTAAGTTGCCTCTTGCAACGCCTTTTTTCCTGGAGATAGCGCCCTTGCAGGGCCATGATTTCTGCTTTGTTCAGAACACCTTTACGCTTGAGATTGACGAGCAATTGCTCAATGCCATCCAGCTCGACAGCATCACCTGCAAGGCGAGTAATGGTCGCGGCCATGCAGCTCATGCTGTCACGCTCAGCGGTAACCTTATGCTTTTGGGCGAGTTTGCGGACTTCGTTCGCAACGCCGCCAGTGGCTGGACTAGTCATTTGAAACCCTCGTTTTCTCCCTCAGAGCAGAGCATGGCGCTGGCTCTGTAAATTTCCCAGCAGCCTCCGGCTGTCGGCACGAACGTTGCGTTGTTCGGGTTGGCTGCGAAACGCCTTTCAACCGATTTACTCCTTGTTCAGGGTTACACCTGCGCCCACTCATCACGAAACTGCAACAGAAAATCGACAAACGCCCGCACCCGTTGCGGCACATAGCGGCCGTGCGGGTAGAGCAAAGTGTAAGGTCGCGAGCGCCCGGCGTACGGCTGAAGAACCTCGACCAAGCTGCCGTCTGCCAGCTCTTTTTCGACAATGAACTTGTACGTCTGGAATACCCCGGCACCATGTTTGGCCAGGGTGACGCCGCCGAGCACGTCATCTGAGCAGGAATAACCACCGTCGGAAAACACTTCACGATCGTGGCCATTTTCCTGAAAAAGCCAGGAAATCCGCCGCCCGCTGCTCGGCAGTTCGAACTGAATGCATTCGTGTTGCACCAGATCCTCAAGCGTCTTTGGTGTGCCAGCCTTTTTCAGATAGTCGGGGGAGGCGACCACCACCAGTTTTGCATCCTCCAGCAGCCGCGCGACCATGGTCGAGTCCGGTTGGGCGCGGACGCGGATCGCCAGATCGTAGCCTTCGCCGACAAAGTCGATATTGCGGTTGCCCAAGTGGATGTCGACAGTCACGTCGGGATAGAGCGCACGGAATTTGGGAAGCAGCGGCAGGATGCGGTGATGCCCGTAAGTGGTGGGAAGGCTGATGCGCAACTGACCGGACGGTGAGGTCTGTGCGCCCATGACCTCTTGTTGCGCTTCGACCAGTTGGGTCAGGGCCTGGCTGCACTGGACGAAAAAGTTTCTGCCGGCCTCGGTCAAGCGAATGCTGCGCGTGGTTCGGGCAAACAAGCGTGAACCCAATCTCTTTTCGAGGCGAAGAATCGACCGGCTCACCGCTGCGGGTGTCACCCCCGCGAGTTGCGCGGCGGCGGTGAAACTGCCGGCCTCGGCGGCGAGGCAAAAGAGTTCGATGCTGCCTAACTGCAAGTCTTCAAAGTGGCGCTTCATGGAATAAGCCTGAGGATCAACTGACGGTTCATTCTCAGGCTTATCTCATGAAGCGGCACCACCGGTACACACCGGCAGTGCTGTGGAGAGGTATCAATGGCCAGCGCTTTGACCACCGTCGACATGGAGGATTTCGCCGGTCACGAAGTTCGCGCCGTCCAGGTAGAGGATCGCCTGCACGATGTCATCGATTTCGCCCATATGCCCAACCGGGTGCAGGCTGCCGAGGGCGGCGTGAGTCTCTTCGCCGTGCATCGGCGTTTTGATGATGCCCGGCGACACCGCGTTGACCCGAATGCCGCGCTTGGCATACTCGATGGCCAGCGACTTGGTTGCCGCGTTGATGCCACCCTTGGTCAGCGAAGCGAGCACCGACGGCACGCCATCAATCGCATGATCGACCAAACTGGTGGTGACGCTGACGATATGGCCGCTGGCGTTTTTCTCCATTTCGGCAATAGCCAATTGCGAGATGTGGAAGAAGCCGCTCATGTTGGTCGCCACCACTTGTGCGTAGTCTGCCTGGCTGTACTCGGTGAAGGGTTTGGCGACGAAAATCCCGGCGTTGTTGACCAGCGTGTCGATACGTCCGAAACGTGCAACGGCTTCGCGAATCACGCGCTCGGCGGTCTGCGGGTCGGCGATGTCTCCGACGACGGCGAGAATATCCGGGTCAGTGGACGGTTTGATCGAGCGCGAGGTCGCGACAACCTGATAGCCGCGCTCACGGAAACCCTTGACCAGGCCTGCGCCAATGCCTTGCGAGGCGCCGGTGATCACTACAACTTTTTTGGACGTGCTCATGATGTTTCCTCATGCAATCTGAATGGTTTGAAAAAACGAAGTTCGGGTGTCAGGCGTGAGCCGCAATCTGCGCGGCTTGACGTAACGCTTGCTCGTAATAAGCGACGGACTGGGAACCGGGGATGACCTGTTTGTCATCAAGGACCATGGCCGGAACCGAATCGATGCCGCGCTGCTGGTAAAACCGTTCAAGTTCGCGCACGGCCTGGCTGAACTCTGCGTTGGCCAGAACCTCTTGCGCACGCTGACTGTCGAGCCCGACTGCGCCTGCCAGTGTCACCAGCGTGGCGTGGTCATTCGGGTTCTTGCCGTCAGTGAAGTAGGCCTTGAGCAAGGCTTGCTTCAACTCACGCTGACGTCCTTGTGTGGCGGCCCAGAACAGCAGTCGATGGGCATCGAAGGTGTTGTGGAAATGGCTGCGTTTTTCCAGGTCGAAGTGAAAACCGATCTGCTCGCCGCGTTCGATGATCATCGCGTTGCGATCCGCCACTTGCTCAGCGCTGCGCCCGTATTTGCGCATCATGTGCTCGATGGCGTGTTCACCTTCGGCGGGCATGTCGGGGTTCAGTTCGAACGGTTTGTAGGTCAGTTCCACATCGACTTCGTCCGCCAGATTCTTGATCGCTTGCTCCAGAGCGGTGGCGCCCAACGCGCACCAGGGGCAAACCACATCCGAGACGAAATCGATTTTCACGGCCCGGCTCATGACTGCGAGTCCGCCAACTGTTGGCGATATTCGGTGGTGGTGATACCGGCATAACCCCAGTTATCGGTGTCGACTTCCTCAATCACGATGTGGGTGAGTTTCGGGTCCTTGTGCAGCACCCGCTGCATCGTTTCGGTGATTTCCTTGATGACCTGGGCTTTCTGTTCCCGGGTCACGCCGTCACGGGTGATGCGTACGCTGATGAAAGGCATTTGGGCTATCTCCAGTCGCTGGCCCGTCGGAGTGATGGGCAGCTGTTGGAGAGGACTTTAAGAGGCAGGCGGGAATTGATAAATGGGGCTTGAGGTACATCATTTGTGATGCGGTGTATCAAATGAGGGCGCGCGAGTAGTCATCCTGTGCACGCGCTGTCTCAGTGAGAAACGCTGGCGCTCAGGCCAGCAGCTCGGTAATCCAGCGTGTCTGTTGTTTGAGGTCTTGCAGCTTTTGCTCTGGCAGGCTTTGTTGCGCATGAGCGAGCTGGCTCAGTGTCTTCTGCTTATGGTGAAGTTTGTGCTGCCATTTGCGCAGAAACTCGGGGCTGCGGGCCTGCATCTGCAAGGGGCCGAAGTACAGTTCCTTGTCGGTATAGGTCACTGGTTCAGCGCTTTCGGCCACGATGATTTCGTAGTCGAAACGGTTTTCCCGCAGCAGCTCTTCGCTGAGGATGCGGTAGCCGTTTTCCATCAGCCACTGGCGCAAGGGTTGTTCACCGCCGTTGGGTTGCAGGATCAGACGTTCCTGGCCGCTGAGGTGAGCCTTGCCGTTGTCGAGGATGTCGCGGATGGTTTCACCGCCCATGCCGCAGATCGTGATGGCGGTGATGCCGTCTTCAGGTTTGATTGCTGCCAGACCATCGGCCCTGCGCACACAGATGTGCTGCTGCAAATCGTTTTCGCGCACAGTGCGTTCAGCCGCGTGGAACGGCGTCGCCGCAACCTCGCCAGCCACCGCGGCACTGATCAAACCTCGGCGCATCAGGGCCACCGGCAGATAGCCGTGATCCGAGCCGATATCCGCCAGTCGCGCACCGGCAGGTACGTGGGCAGCCACCCGCTCGAGGCGCATGGACAATGTCTGTTCGTTCAACGGCAACCCCTTGATGGCAGGCAAAGGGGTGCGACTCTGGCGAGCAACGCCGGGCCTGTCAAATCCCGGCGACGGAATTGAATAACCGATTGGCAACACCAGGCTGCCAATCGGCGTTTGCGCTTAGCCGGCCAACGTTGCGTTGTCGATCACGAAGCGATACTTCACGTCGCCCTTGAGCATGCGCTCGTAGGCATCGTTGATCTGGTCGGCGCGGATCAGTTCGATATCGGAAACGATGCCGTGCTCGGCGCAGAAGTCGAGCATTTCCTGGGTCTCAGGGATGCCGCCGATCATCGAACCGGCAATCGTGCGGCGCTTCATGATCAGGTTGAACACGTTCGGCGAAGGATGCGACGTGGCCGGCGCACCGACCAGCGTCAAGGCACCATCGCGCTTGAGCAGCACCAGGAATGCATCGAGATCGTGCGGCGCCGCGACGGTGTTGAGGATCAGGTCGAAACTCTTGGCGTGCGCGGCCATTTCTTCGGCATTGCGCGACACCACCACTTCATCGGCACCCAGCGCTTTGGCCGCTTCGCGTTTGGATTCAGAGGTGGTGAACGCCACCACGTGGGCGCCCAAGGCGTGGGCCAGTTTGATGCCCATGTGGCCAAGGCCACCGATGCCGACCACGCCGACTTTCTTCCCTGGACCGGCGTTCCAGTGACGTAGCGGCGAGTAAGTGGTGATGCCGGCACACAGCAGCGGCGCGACCGCGGCCAGTTGCGCTTCGGGATGGCGAATACGCAGGACGTAGCGTTCATGCACGACGATGTTTTGCGAATAGCCGCCCAGCGTCCAGCCCGGTGCATCCGGAGTCGGGAAGTTGTAGGTGCCGATCATGCCGTCGCAGTAGTTTTCCAGCCCGGTTTCGCAGTCATCGCAATGTTTGCAGCTGTCGACGATGCAACCAACGCCGACCAGATCACCGACCTTGTAGTCCGACACATGTGCGCCGACGGCGGAAACGCGGCCGACGATTTCGTGCCCCGGTACGCACGGGAATTGCGTGCCGGCCCATTCCGCGCGCACCTGGTGCAGATCGGAATGGCAGATGCCACAGAACGCGATGTCGATCTGCACATCATGAGCGGCCGGCGCGCGGCGCGTGATCTGCATCGGCTCAAGGGGTTTGTCGCCCGCGTGGGCACCGTAGGCTTGTACAAGCATGGGAACATCCTCGATCGGTTTGTCGTAAGGCATTGTTTCTTTTCCAACGCTGCGGGCACTAGCGCATTCCTGTGCAATCCTTGCCTGATCCTGTGCGTTGTTGTGACATTGCGCGGACAGACGCTCGTGGCGTTTGCAGGTAATCTCCCGGTTCACTGACGACAACAAAATCAAAACAGGAGTCATTGATGCAACCAATCCGTCTCGGTCTGGTGGGCTACGGCAAGATTGCCCAGGATCAACACGTCCCGGCAATCCTCGCCAATCCCGCCTTCCACTTGGTTTCCGTCGCTACCCAAGGCAAGCCTTGCGCAGGCGTGGAAAACTTCCAATCCTTAAATGAATTGCTGGAAAACGGCCCGCCGGTTGACGCGATTGCCTTTTGCACACCGCCGCAAGGACGCTTCGCCCTGGTGCAGCAAGCACTGGCTGCCGGCAAACACGTACTGGTGGAAAAGCCGCCGTGTGCCACCTTGGGCGAAGCGCTGGCCTTGGTCGATCAGGCTGCCGAGCAGGGCGTCAGTGCTTTGTTTGCCTGGCATTCACGCTATGCACCCGGTATCGAAGCGGCCCGCGACTGGCTCGCCTCGCGCACGCTGCAAAGCGTGCAGATCGACTGGAAAGAAGATGTACGCAAATGGCACCCCGGGCAGACCTGGATCTGGCAACCCGGCGGCCTCGGCGTATTCGACCCGGGCATCAATGCCTTGTCGATCGTCACCCATCTGCTGAAGCTGCCGCTGTTTGTCGAATCCGCTGAACTGCGCGTACCGAACAACTGCCAATCGCCAATCGCTGCGTCGATCAAAATGGCTGATGCGCATCAACTCGATGTGCGTGCGGAGTTCGACTTCGACCATGGCCATGATGAGCTGTGGAGTATCGAGGTGCGTTGCGCTGAAGGCGTGTTGCGCCTGGATAACGGTGGTGCGCTGTTGAGCATTGACGGTGTGCGCCAGGCGGTGTCGGAGGAGGGTGAGTACGCAGCGGTGTATCGGCATTTTCAGCAGTTGATTGGCGACAAGGCCAGTGACCTGGATGTGCAGCCGTTGCGGTTGGTGGCGGACAGTTTTTTTGTCGGTAGTCGGGTGTTGGTTGAGGCGTTTTACGATTAATCAAAGCCTGTAACGAAGTGCGCGTTTCAGCCTGTGCGCGAATTGTCTCGCAACAGACACCGGGCTTCACATTCCTTCGTGGCTGGTCGACAATGCGCGCTCTGTTCCGGGGTAGTTCAGCGGTGGAACACTCGGCTCTTAACCGGGTGGGCGCTGGTTCGAATCCAGCCCCCGGACCCATTGCATTGCAGGGTCACAAGGAAGTATGTCCAGGGACGAAGGTGAGCTCGGCGAGCAAGATGGCGTGAATGCCGGTTATGCGGTGTTCCAGCTCTCACGAGCGTTGATTGCTACACAGCGCGACGCTGACCCTCAGGCACGCAAGCGAGTGGAGCGCTGGCAGCGGGTGGTCGAACACCTTATGCAGGGCAGCGCACAATACGGTTCACGCGTGCCGTTCGCCGATTTGCCGCCGTGGGTCACGCTGGACGTGGCGACGGGTGGATTTGCCACCGGGCAACTTCTGGCCGGTGGCGCTTTGACTGCCTATGAGCGCCAGTTAGCCGTGTCGATCCCCGGCATTCGTGCCGGGCATGAAAGGTTCGATCTCAACGTCTGGCACCTCTCCGATGTGGGCGTCGCAACGCTGCAAGAGCGTTTGGCGAAAGGCACCTATCAGATTGATGTTGCGGAGGAAGCCGCGCTGCTGACAGTGTCATGGTTTTTGCGGCATCAGCGTACTGACGAGGCGCGAACGCTGATCGAGCAGATCGCGCCTTTCTTCGATCGCCTGCGTTTCTTCCCGACTGCCGTTGACGAGCCGCCGATTTCCACGGCTGAGGTGCATGTTTTTGATAGTGCCAGTGTCAGGCAGCGGCTGAACCGGCAACTGGCTCAACCGCGTCTGGCCGTCCAGAAGCATGTAGTTGAAAATCGTCTGCCTCTCTACGACGCTGCAGTCTCACTGTTTCTTTTGACCTGTCAGGATGGCTGGCCTTGCAGACATTTTCCTGAAGGCTGGTTCGAACGCGCAACGGCACTCGGCGCGCAGATCGATCGGACCTGTAGTGCTGAATACCGCAGCAACGGTCCCTTCAAGACCCGGGCCGCGGAACTGTTTGCGTTGCTCGGTCAGTGTTTGCGTGATCAAGCATCATTGACGGGCCGCCAGGTCGGTCGCATCCGGCGCATTGTTGATGACTTTGTGGCCAAACACGGGCATCCCGAGTCCGCCGCACATTCCCTTAAACGAGCAGAGCAGCGCCAACATGTGGCGGCCCCCGGGCATCATTTGATCGCCCGGGCTGTCTCGGCACGTCTGGCAAATTACCCGGGTTCGGACGGCATCAGTGACTTTTCGCCGTTGCTTGAACCGATCACCGATGAGGAGGCGAATCGTCACCGGCTGCCCCTTGGGGTGATAATTCCGCCTGCTGTTCGCCGACGCCTTGAGCGTTGCCGCAAGGGAACCATCGCCGAGTTGATTGATCATGGCTTGATCTCATCCGCCGATACCGTGGCGCAGGTTCTGCCTGCAATGACAGCGCAAATCTGTAGCAGCGTATACCGGGACGGGATGCTGCAGTCGTTGGCGGGGGCGACGTATCGCGCCTTCCGTCGTCGGCGCTCGTTGCTGCTGCTTAACCTGCAAAGTCAGGTCAAAATTGCCGAGCTGCCGTGGGTCGCGGCTTTAGAGGGTGAGCGTGAGGCGAGTGCTATTTCCGCCACGGGTGCCAGGCAGGCGTTGGTCGAGGCCTCTGCAATGACCCTGTCGGCGTTTCCGCAGGCCATTCTTCCGAACAAGCTTCTGCAGGAGTTTGTTTCACTGGCTGAAACGGCGAAGCTGGATCTTCCTTTCGTCGATGAGGTGGCGGCTGACATTTTCATGGGCGCGTTCTCCAACAAGTTCGCGAGAGCGGCCAGGCAATCGGCCAGATTTATGGCCGGGACGCTTTACGCTCGTTATTACGACATTGATACGGATGGCCTGGCAGGCCTTCCCGATCAGCGCCGATCTCGGCGCAGAAGCAACAGCCGTGATGCGTTGGCGACGCTGTGCGCACAGCGGGCAAACGCCACCTTTGGCACGTGGCGGCCAGCGGTCAACGGTACGATCCTCGAACAGCAGCAGATTCTGACGACGCAAAACCTCGCGCTCCTGTTCGGCGATTTGAACCTGAAAACACTGCTGCATCATCGTTTGAGCGCGCTGGCGCAGGCGTGCTTCGAGTGGATTTGCAAGCGGCAACAAATGCACATCACGCATTACCATGCACGTCTGGTGATGTTAAAGAACACGGCGTATGCCTGGCGTCAGATGATGTTTTACTTGTCGATGCTGGATGGCGAGTTGTTGCGTGCTGCGCTCGACAGCCTCGAGTCGCATTTCGCAGCGCAGTCCAGCGAATTCCGCGAAAGGTTTCTGCCTGTCATGATTGGCTTGCGTGTTGCCGCGGCCGGGCATCGGCTGACCCTGAGTCGCCAGAAAGATGAGGGGGCAAGGGTTTTTCTAGGATGGACCACTGAGCGACACTGGTTAATGCCTTTGTAACGTCTTTCGTTCTGCCAGTGCACGGCTGCAAGCCTGCGCCGGAATGCAGGCTTGTGGGTCAGAGACTTCCTTTCAGAAACGATCGAGCCTGTAATGTTCGTTGAGTGGTAGCCTGCAGGCCTCTTTTGCCGCCGCAGGCAAAGCCATCCGCACCACCATCTCCGCCGTCACCGCTGCCTGCGTCAGCCCCAGATGCTGATGCCCAAACGCAAGCAACACCTTGCCTTCACAAACCTGATCAATCACCGGCAATGAATCCGGCAACGACGGTCGAAAACCCATCCACGGCGTCGCCGCTTCAGCACTCAGATCCTTGCGAAACAAGCCCTGACTCAACCGGTGCAGTTGCCACGCGCGTTCCATGCTCGGTGGCTTTTCCAGTCCGGCGAACTCGACGGTGCCGGCCAGGCGCAAGCCTTCGGACATCGGCGTCATGATGAACTTGCGTTCCAGCGAGGTGACGGGGAAGGGCAGTCGGTCGTGTTCCTGCGGCAGCATCAGGTGGTAACCGCGCTCAGTGTCCAGCGGTACTTTTTTGCCGGTGAGGGCGGCGGTGAGTTTCGCCGAGTGTGCGCCGCAGGCGATCAGCACGCGACTTGCAGTCAGAGCGCCATTGCCAGTGGTCAGCGTGACGCCGTGCTCCTGCACGTAGCCGCCCTGAACCTGTTGCTGGACAAAGCTCACACCACTGGACTTCGCCGCTTCGACTAGTTCCCACACCACGCGATACGGATCGATGAAATGCCCGGTGCGCGGGAAGAACAGGCCGCCCTGAATCTGTTCGCTGAGTTGCGGCGCCGTGTCGCGTATGGCACCGGCCTGCCAGAGGTCGACCGGCACTTGCTGGTGATGCATTCGGGCCTGTAATGCCTGGATCGCCTGACGCGACTCCGGCCGTTCGAACACCAGCAACGAGCCATCGATCTTCAGCAAGTCCGGCCGCTGGATGTCGGCGAGCAGGCGCTGCCAGGCCTCAAGACTGCTTTCATTGAGCGCACGCAAGCCTGCTACGGTGTTCTGAAAAGGCGCCGGGCGCAGATTCAGCAGCAACCGCGTAAACCATGGCAGGGCGCGCGGCAGGTATTTCCAGTCCAGCCTCAGTGGTCCCATCGGATCCATCAGCATGGCCGGCAGGCGCTTGAGGATGGACGCGTCTGCAATCGGAAACACCTGCTCGGTCGCCAGATGCCCGGCGTTACCGAACGAGGCGCCATGGCCGGGTTGCTGCTGATCGATGACGACCACGCGCAACCCTTGGCGAGCCAGGCGCAGTGCGCAGGCGACGCCGATGATGCCGGCGCCGACTACAGCGATGTCGTGGGAGACGTTATTGGTCATGGTGCTGCGCTTCCCTTTGCCCATCGAGCAGACGCCGCAATTGCAGCGGATTGCCGTGTTTCAGTGCGTCAGGCAACAAGCTGTCGGGGAAATCCTGATAGCACACCGGGCGCAGAAAACGCAGGATCGCCGCTGTACCGACGGATGTCGTGCGCGAGTCGGACGTGGCCGGGAAGGGCCCGCCATGCACCATCGCGTCACACACCTCGACCCCGGTGGGCCAGCCGTTGACCAGCAAGCGACCGGCCCTGCGCTCGAGCGTCGGCAGCAATGTACGCGCCTGTTCCAGGTCTTGGTCATCCAGATGCAATGTCGCGGCCAACTGGCCTTCCAGATGTTCGGTGACCTGGTGGATTTCAGCCTCACTGCGGCATTGCACGATCAGCGCAGCTGCACCGAAGGCTTCGGCTTGCAGGCGGTGATCGGCGAGAAAGTCGGCGGCTTCGGTCACGAATACACGGGCCTGACATTGGTTCGGGCCGTTGCCGCTCTGACCAACACCGGCGATGTTCGCGCTGGCATTCTCGGCCAGTGCATTCACGGCAGACTCGTAAGCACTGAAGATGCCCGGTGTCAGCATCGTCTGCGCCGGACTGCGTTGAATGAGTTCGGTGGTGGCGGCGATAAACTTGTCCAGCGCCGGTCCTTTCAAGGCAATCACCAAGCCCGGATTGGTGCAGAACTGACCTGCGCCCAGTGTCAGCGACGCCACAAACCCTTCAGCCAGCGCCTGCGTGCGATTATCCAGCGCCGTCGGAAACAGCAGCACCGGGTTGATCGAGCTCATTTCCGCATACACCGGAATCGGTTCGGGTCTGGCCTGCGCCGCTTGAATCAACGCCAGACCACCGCTGCGCGAACCGGTGAAGCCCACTGCTTTGATCCGTGGATTCGTGACCAGCGCAATGCCCACTTCACGGCCAGAACCGTACAACAAGGAAAACACACCGTCCGGCAAGCCACAGGCTTTTACCGCCCGAGCGACCGCGCGGCCGACCAGTTCGCTGGTGCCGGGATGGGCACTGTGCGCCTTGACGATCACCGGACAACCGGCGGCCAGTGCCGATGCGGTGTCACCGCCCGCTACTGAAAACGCCAGCGGAAAATTGCTCGCACCAAATACCGCGACCGGCCCTAGGGCAATCTGCCGTTGACGCAGATCCGCGCGCGGCAGCGGTTGGCGCTGCGGCTGCGCGCTATCGACGCGCACGTCCAGCCATTCACCGGCGCGAACCGTGCGGGCGAACATTCTTAATTGTTGGCACGTACGCCCGCGTTCGCCCAGTAACCGTGCATGCGGCAGACCGCTTTCGGCATGGGCACGGTCAATCAGTTCATCGCCGAGGGCTTCGATTTCCTTGGCAATGCTTTCAATAAATTCGGCGCGGACACTCAGGGTAGTTTCGCGATAAACATCGAACGCTGCCCAAGCCAGCGCGCAGGCCTGTTCGACATGCTCCGTCGATCCTCCGGCATACGCCGGTTCCAGCGCTTCATTCGTGGCCGGATTGATCCCGCGAATAGCCTCGCGATTACCCGCAACCGAGTGCTGCCCGATCAGCATGTGGCCCGTCAGAGTCATGGTGTCTTCCTGATGAAAAGGGAAATGCCTGCCGCGTAGCACTACGCATCGCGGCAGGTGAGGCTGAGGTGTCAGGCGAAGTTCTGTTCCGCCGACCAGTTCTCGTACCAGTGACGGAACAGCGAATACTGCTTCTCGGCATAGCGCCGTTGCGAATCGCTCAACGCATCGGTTTCGTTGAAGTGCAGGGTGTATTCCTTGTCGCCGTTGAGCACCATCAGGTGTTTGTAATACAGCACCAGATCGCAGCCTTCATCGAACGACGACAACACCGCCAGTGCCGATTCCAGCTCCCGCGCCTGACGACGGGCCTTGGCATCTCCTTGTGCGGCCTTCTTGCTCAGCGCCACCAATTGCAGCACTTCGCGGGGCAGGGCGTTGCCGATACCGGTGATCGCGCCGGTGGCGTTGCAGTTGACGAAACCGTGCACCACTTGCGTGTCGACGCCGACCATCAAGGTCACGTCATCGTCCTTGGAGGTGATGTTTTCGGCGGCGTAACGCAGGTCAGCCCCACCGCCGAACTCCTTGAAGCCGATCAGGTTCGGGTGCTCGCGGCGCAGTTCGAAGAACAGGTCGGCGCGGGTGGCGAAGCCGTAGTAAGGGCTGTTGTAGATCACTGCTGGAAGGTTCGGTGCGGCTTGCAGAATCGCGGCGAAGTGGGCTTTTTGCGCAGTCGCCGAAGCACCACGGGACAGTACGCGCGGAATCACCATCAAACCCTGCGCGCCGACTTTCGCTGCGTGCGCCGCATGGGAAACCGCTTCGCGTGAGTTCACCGCGCCGGTGCCGACGATGGTTGGAATTCCGGCGGCCACCAGACGCGCCACGCCTTCCTGACGCTCAGCCTCGGTGAGCAACGGCCAGTCGCCCATCGAGCCGCAATAAACCACGGCGCTCATGCCGATATCGATCAGCTCGCGTCCTTTGGCCACCAACGCGTCGAAGTCCGGTTTGCGCTGGGCGGTGCACGGGGTCATCAGGGCCGGCATGCAACCGGTGAAGATGTTGTCGCTCATTGTTTTAACTCCTTGGCACATCATTCAAATTGAGGTGAAAAGTCAGCGCGGTGGCTCAAATGCCCCAGGCGAACGGGTCTGCTTCGTCGATCAGCAAGGTGCTGTCGGCGGTCATGTAAGCGCGGCCGGTGATGAACGGGCGGATTCGCTCGCCGTCCCATTCGAAGCGGCCTTCGAACTGGCTGCCGGTGATGCTCGCCTGCACCCAGGTGGCGCCGGGTTGCAGCTTGTCGTCGGCCGCGAGGCAGGCGAGTTTGGCGCTGGTGCCGGTGCCGCACGGGGAGCGGTCGTAGGCTTTGCCGGGGCACATGACGAAGTTGCGGCTGTCGGCCTGATCGTCATCGGCGAACAGTTCGATGTGATCGATAACGGCACCGTCTTCGCCGAAAATGCCTTGGTCTTCGAGGGCTTTGAGCATCGCCCAGGTGTAAGCGGTGAGGTGTTCGACGTTGTCCATGGTCAGCGTCTGGCCGTGCTCGGAGACGAGGAAAAACCAGTTGCCGCCGTAGGCGATATCGCCCAATAAGCGGCCGTAACCCGGGACATCCACCGGCACTTGTTTGCGATGGCGGTAGGCGGGTACGTTGCCTAAAGTCACCGATCCGTCCTCATGCAGCGTGGCGCTGACCGGGCCGACGGGCGTGTCGATCTTGTGCACGCCCGGTTCGATTCGCCCCAGGTAATGCAACGAATTGATCAGGCCGATGGTGCCGTGGCCGCACATGCCCAGATAACCGGCGTTGTTGAAGAAGATCACCCCGCAGGTGGCATCCGCTGAGACCGGCTCGCAATACAGGGCGCCGACCAGCACATCGTTGCCGCGCGGTTCCAGCAGGCAGGCGCGGCGCCATTGATCATGCTGAGTGCGCAGGGCATCGCGTTTTTCTACCATGCTGTTGCCGGGCAGCTCGGGGAAGCCGTTCATCACCAGGCGTGTCGGTTCACCGCCGGTGTGGGAATCAATCACGTGTACTCGTTTCATGAACATGTCCCTTTGGATGATTTCAGTAGGCGCCGGCAGGGCGCGCAGCCACGGTCGAGGCGGGGGCGGCGACTTCGCTTTCCTCATCGTCCTCTTCAAGACGCAGCAGATGCGCCGGTACACCGGTCGCTGCGCCCCAGTAATAAATGCCGGTGGCGCAAGCAGCGACGACGATGGTGTCGAACGGATGAGCGAGGATGCCCAGGCCACCAAAGGTGCCGAGTTTCGACAGCACGATGGTCACCGCGTAGAAGGCGATCAACCACGCCGAGGAGCGCACTTGGCTGGCCAGATTGAGGTGAGCGGTCGGCACGAAACGGCCGCACAGCAGATAGACGACGAACATCAGGATTTGCAGGCCGAGCAGCCACGACACGGTGTTCCAGCCCGACCAGTAGACGATCAGCGCGGCGATGATGAACGACACCGGCCCGAGCAGACCCATGCACTTGACCCGGAACGGGCGCGGCATGTCTGGCGCATTGCGGCGCAGCGCGGCCACCGACACGGGTGCCACGGCGTAGCTCAACACCAGCGCAGCGGAAACCACATTGATCAGCGCTTCCCACGACGGGAACGGCAAGGTCCAGAACACCGACAGGGCGAAAGTCAGCCACAGCGCCGGGCGCGGGATGCCGGACTTTTCATCGATGTGGGTGAAGACCTTGAAGAAGGTGCCGGTCTGCGCCCAGCCGTAGATCACGCGGGGGGTGGCGTTCATGTAGATGTTGCCGCAGCCGCTCGGCGAGATCACCGCATCGGCGACCACCAGCCAGGCCAGCCAACCCACACCCAGTGCCAGTGCGATGTCGCGGTACGGCAGGGAAAATTCCTTGCTGATACCGGCCCAGCCATTGGCGAGCATTTCCGTCGGGATGCTGCCGAGAAAGGCCATTTGCAGCAGTACATAAATCAGCGTCGACAGCAGCACCGAGAGGATCAGTGCGATGGGAATGGTGCGCTGTGGATTCTTCACTTCACTGGCCACCGAGATGATCGGCGTCAGCCCCAGGTAAGCGAAAATCACGCCGCCCGCCGACACTGCCATTTCGATACCGGACAAGCCGAACGGGGCGAAACCCTGCACGTGGAAGTTGGCCGGTTTGAAGAAGCTGAACAGCACACCGATCACCAGCAACGGCACGATGAATTTGAATACGCTGACCAGATTATTCGCCTTGGCGAAGGTCTTCACGCTGCGGTAGTTGAGCAGGAAAAACACGCACAGAAGGCCGAACTGCACCAGCCAGCCGAGAATCGTCGGATCGCCGCTGCCAGCTTTGGTCAGCTCGGGAAACCACGCTGCTGCGTATTGGCGTGAGGCAACCACTTCGATCGCCACCAGGCTGGAAAACGCAATCAGGGTAATGAAGCCCATCAAGTAGCCGAGCAGCGGCCCGTGGGAGTAAACCGGATAGCGCACCACACCGCCGGCTCGCGGCAATGCAGCGCCCAGCTCGCAATAGACGATGCCCAGCAACAACACGGCAAAACCGCCCAGCAGCCAGGAAAAAATTCCCGCCGGCCCGGCGATGGCGGACACATGACTGGCCGCGAACAACCAGCCGGAACCGAAGATTGCCCCCAGCCCGATAAATGTGAGGTCGATCAGTGAAAGCTGTTTTTTGAACTTGCCTTGGCCTGACATGGCATCGCCTTCTTGTGAGTTATTGGATAGGCAGTTGTGTCACTCGGACGGCCAGACTTTGAACTCATCAACGGTGTGGCGATTGATGTTTTGTGGTGGCTTCGATGACGAAATCAGCACAATAGCGCTGGCGAAACGTGGCCCTCGACAGGTCTTGAGCGATGCTGCAATCTGCACGCGAAGGCCCCATGGCGGGCGCTTCGTCCATTCACGTTACGAGGGGATTGTTTGATGCAACAGGCGTTCTCGATCCTGTCTCAAGGCATTGATGGGCATCGTCCGCAGACGCTGGAGGAGTTGTTGGCCGGTGCGGCGCTGTTGTTGCCGATGCTCGATGTGATCCCCAACGCGGCGATTTTCATCAAGGATGTGCAGGCCCGTTACGTGCTCGCGAATCGCACGCTGGTGCAGCGCTGTGGCTTGAAGGATTTGCGTCCGTTACTGGGCAAGACCAGCGCGCAGGTGTTCCCGGCGCAACTCGGGCCGGGCTACACCGAGCAGGATCGCAAGGTGCTGGAGGAGGGCTTTGTGCTGGAGGATCAGCTCGAACTGCATCTGTATGGCAGTCGCGAACCGGGTTGGTGCTTGACGCACAAGCAGCCGCTGTACAACCGTGACGGGGTGATCATTGGTCTGGCGGGCATTTCGGTGGACCTGCAATCGGCCAGTGAAACCCATCCGGCGTTCGAGCGGCTGGCGGCAGTCGATGAGCACATCCGCGCGAATTTCAATCGACGCGTCACCCTCGGTGAACTGACCCGCATCGCCGGTATTTCAGTCGCGCAACTGGAGCGTTACTGCAAACGCGTGTTCCACCTGACACCACGGCAGATGATCCAGAAAGTACGCCTCGAACACGCGCACCGCTTGCTGCACACCGACCTGCCGATTACCGATGTGGCGCTGCAATGCGGCTACACCGATCACAGCGCTTTTACCCGCCAGTTCAAGGCGTCTACCGGGTTTACTCCGCGTGAGTATCGGCAGGCCACCTCACCCTGATGAAATGGTATTGAAGCGCTATATAGGAGCTGCCGAAGGCTGCGATCTTTTGATTCTGTTTTTTAAGATCAAGATCAACAGATCGCAGCCTTCGGCAGCTCCTACAGTGGAGTTACTTCAGGACAGTCAGCCATGCCGAGAGCAGTAACAACAGCGCGAGTACTGCGTTCATCCGCTTGAACGCCTTTGGCGATCCCATCAACCGCGCACTGCCCACACCCAGCAACGCCCACAACGTCATGCACGGCAATGACACCAGCAAAAACGCCAGCGACAGCACCAGCAGCCGCAAGGTCTTGTCATCACCGCCGACAAACACGCTGACCACCGCCACGGCCATCATCCACACCTTGGGGTTGACCAGTTGCAACATGGCCGCGCCCAGCACGCTGAAACCTTCCTCCTGTGCATCGTCCGGATTCAGCGATGGCGGCGCGCCGCGAAAGATCTGCCACGCCAGCCAGCTCAACCAGAGCACACCGCCCCAGGCCATGGCTTGCTGCACGCGCGGGTAGCGCAGCAAGGTTTCGCCGGCACCGAGGCCGACCACCAATACAATCAGTGCCGCCGCCGCGCAGGCGCCAAAAATGATCGGCAACGTGGCGAGCAGGCCTTGGCGCGAACTGTGGCTCAACACCAGAATATTGGTCGGCCCCGGCGTGATCGAGGCAACGAAAGCAAACAGCAGAAAGGGCAGTAATGACGCCATGATCCGGATTCCCTGAAAATGAAAACAGGCATCCATGATCGCCAGTTGACGTGCGTCAGTCTGGAAGGTTTGAGCAGCGCTTGCGGTAGTCGGCGGGAGTGAGTTGGTAGGCCCGGCGGAACCAGCGCCCAAGGTGACTCTGATCAGCAAAACCGAGCACGCTGGCGACCTGCGCCGGCGTTTCACCCCGAGCCAGTAACTGCCGCGCCTTGGCCAAGCGCAGCTGGATCAGGTACGCGTGCGGCGCCAGGCCAAAAGCAGACTTGAAGGCGCGGCTGAGACGAAAACGGTCCACTCCGCAGACCCGCGCGAGATCATCGAGACCGATATCTTCATAGGTGTGCGCGTGGAGATAATCCCGCGCCAGTTGCGCCACCAACGGCAGGCGCGGATCGAAAGCCTGGCGCTTACGCCAGTCGAGATGGCGCGTGAGCGAGCTCAGCAAGCCATCGACGGCGGTCTGCCGGACGATGCGCAGATCACCGTCATGCAACGCATGGAAAGCGTGACTGATCGCAGTAGCCAAACGCGGATCCTGACTCAGCGTGTCGGCAAAACCGGGCTGGCTGTCGGACGGTGCGTCTTCGAACAGCGCATGCATTTCACGCTCAAGCCAATGCGGATCGAGGTAGAGCATCGAATAGGTAAAACCCTCCTCGGTCGGGGCTTGCCCATCGTGGATTTCCCCCGGCTCCAGCAGGAACACGTTGCCCGGCGTACTGCGATGGCGCATGCGGCGGCAATTGAACTGCTGAACACCTTGCTCGGTGACGCCGACGAGAAAACTGTCATGCCAGTGCGGATCGTAGGCATGGCCCTCGAAGTGAGCGCGAATCGACTCAATCCCGGTGTCGACATCCTGGGACAGCTCGATCCAGTTGCGTTTATCCACGAAGGCTCCAGAGTTCGCCAATGAAAGGTGCGGCCCCATAAAATACCGCGCAACGGTGAAGGGCGTTTAGAAGATTTGTGCAGTTGAGGGGGCTAGACTCTGTAGGTCACGATCCCTTTGGCGGCAGGTGAAATACGATGCTCAACCGATGCTCGCTCTGGGGCGTGCTCACCTTGATCGGCCTAAGCCTGGCGCTGACCGCAGGCTGCTCCAGCCGAAAACACTATCCACCGTCGAGTGTGGGCGATGCCTGCTACGCGAAAGCCTTGCCGTCGGTCGGCGAGGGCGGTCTGGCCTGGGGCTCCAGTCTGAACATGGCCCGACAGAAGTCGATGAACAACTGTATTCGTTATGCCGGTCGCTCCGGGGGGACGCCGGATACCTGTCAGGTGGTGTTGGCGAAGTGCCGATAGCTTTCTATTGACATGGTTGCTTGAGGCAAATATATAGTTGCCTTAGGCAACCATCTGAGCATTCGCCATGTCCAGCAACCATCTTCTTGAGCAAGCCGACATCGTGCGCGGCTTCAATCGTTTTTACACCCATCAGATCGGCGTATTGCAGGAGCATTTGCTGCAAAGCGACTACTCGCTGACCGAGCTGCGCATCTTGTATGAATTGGCCTCGCGCGGTGACCTGACCAGCGCCGATCTGCGCCAGATGCTCGGCCTCGACGCTGGCTACATGAGTCGCATCATCAGTGGTTTCGAGAAGCGTGGCCTGATTCAGAAAGTCCCGTCGCCCACGGATGCCCGCGCTGCGCAATTGCACTTAACCGATCTGGGCCGGGAAATCCTGACTCCGCTGGAAAAGGCCTCTCGCGAGCAAATCGTCGCCATGCTCGAGCGTCTGCCCGAGCCGCAGCAGAAGCAACTGATCGGCGCCATGACGCTGATCCAGAACCTGTTGGAAGGCAGCAAGGACTCGACTTACCTGTTACGCGATCCGCAGCCCGGCGACATGGGCACGGTGATGCAACAGCAAGCCGCGCTGTATAGCCGCGAATACGGCTGGAATTCAGAGTTCGAAACACTGGTGGCCGAGGTGGTCGCCAAGTACCTGCGTGATTACGACCCTACGAGCGAGCGCTGCTGGATTGCGGAAAAGGACGGCAAGGTCATCGGCTCCGTGTTCATCGTCCGCCAGGATGAAACGACCGCCAAACTGCGCATGCTTTATGTCGACGCCAGCGCGCGGGGCTTGGGCATTGGCAGTCGTCTGGTCGAGGAGTGCCTGCGCTTTGCCCGGCAGATTGGCTACCAGAAAATGACCCTGTGGACGACCAGCAACCTGACGGCTGCACGCAAGATTTATCAGCAGGCCGGGTTTGAACTGGTGGAGGAAGAAGCGGTTCACAGCTTTGGCAAGGATCTGGTGAGTCAGACGTGGGCGCGGGCGCTGTGATCTGATTTTCATCGGTGGGTGCATTGAAAAGGCAGACGAAAAAAAACCGCCTTTGCGGGGCGGTTCTTTTGTAAACCTTGGTTTGCGACCGAGGTTTGTTGCTTCACTAGCTGCTTTAACGTTCGCTCATGGTAAGAGTCTTTGTGCCCCCTTGCAAGGTTAAAGTGCGTATGAAACTGGTTGTTTACGCTATTTCATTTCCAGAAAAAAGCTGGCAGAAATAATGGTTAACAAAACAGAAAATTACTTTTCCTGAAAGCCTTTGAATGAAGGTTATGATGCGGGCGCTCACTTGTTCAAGCAGCGATGAGGCCAGGCTGGTGACTCAACGGTTTCATGCCCTTTGACACGGTTTTGCACCCGTGCCGGAATGATGTTTCGGAGGGATTTCAACCGGCCGCCTCACTAGCTGCTTTAACGTGCAGGCTGAAGGCAAGCATGATCCGGTAAGTTTGCCGGAGGTTTGGCCCCCAGCCCTGGAGGCCAAAACGTATGAAGCTTTTGCTGCGTACGCTGAGCCTTGTATGGAGATTGTTTAAAGCTTTTCGCTTTTACGAGTTCCTGCGAGACCACTTTGACGACCTGAAGTAACGGCCGTTGAGGTGGGAGAAGCCCGTTTCAGTTTCGACTGGAACGGGCTTTTTTTAGTTCTTAAAACTGTCATAAGTAGGATTTTTCTGTAATAAGTTTTTCTGGCATGTAAGGCATTTCTTCGGCAAGTGTAGGCGTTGTTCAAAACACTCTGTAGTCCGCAAAAAGTGTTCGATTATCGAGCGCCCAAACCTTCGTCCAATTGTCCACCGTGACACTCCGGCGTACTGTGAGTCGTGATGCCTGAAACCCCGTGATCCCAAAATAACGACAACAACGAGCAATGCCCCATGGACAGCCATCTGCTGAGCGATCGCAGCAGCGTGTTCCGTCACGCTGACCCTTATGCCGTCTCCGACTACGTCAATCAGCACGTCGGCCAGCACTTCATCGGCCTGTCCAGAACCACCCATCCGCAAGCCAGCCTCAACCATCGCAAACTCGCCAATCTCGATCTGGCCCGCATCAGCTATGGCGGCAGCGTGCGCGTGACCTCCGTGGCGCTGGAGACCGTTTACCACCTGCAAGTGCTCTTGCAAGGCAATTGCCTGTGGCGCGGGCACAAGCACGAACAGCATCTGGTGCCCGGCGAGTTGTTGTTGATCAACCCGGATGATCCGGTTGATCTGACGTACTCGGAAGACTGCGAGAAATTCATCCTCAAGGTGCCGGTCAGCGTGCTCGAATCGGTGTGCAACGAGCAGCGCTGGCAGCACCCCTCCAGCGGTATCCGTTTCCTGCGCAATCACTATCGGCTGGAAGAGCTGGAAGGCTTCACCAACCTGCTCGCGATGATCTGCCAGGAAGCCGAGGCCAGCGATCCGTTGTTACGGGTACAGGAGCATTACGCGCAGATCATCGGCAGCAAACTGATCTCGCTGATGAACACCAACGTCAAACGTGAGTGCCTGAATGCGCCGAGCGTCAGTTTCGAGCGCATCCTCGATTACATCGAGCGCAATCTGAAACAGGATCTGCCGGCCGAACATCTGGCCGCACAGGCGAGCATGAGCCCGCGCTCGCTGTACGCTTTGTTCGAACGCCAGCTCGGCGTCACACCGATGCAATACATCCGCCAGCGCAAACTTGCGCGCATCCACACCTGCCTCAGCGATCCGAGCTGCCCGGTACGTAACCTCACCGAACTGGCCCTGGACTACGGTTTCCTGCACCTCGGCCGCTTCTCCGAAAGCTATCGCCAACAGTTCGGCGAATTACCGTCGCAAACCTTCAAACGCCGCCACTGAAACACCGCGCTAAGCCCTTTCCGAAACACGCCGAATCATCTGCCGCGCCATCCTGCACAAAACGGATAGCGATCTGCAGGATTCGGCTATTGCCCCGTGCATCGCCTCCCTAACCTGATCTGGCCTGAACTGAACAATAACAATGGAGGCCCCGGCCATGTCCCTGGGAATCGACTACCTCAATGCCATGCTTGAAGAAGACAAGGAGAAGGGCGCCTACCGCTGCAAGCGGGAGATGTTCACTGATCCGCGTCTGTTTGAACTGGAGATGGCGCACATCTTCGAAGGCAACTGGATTTACCTCGCCCACGAAAGCCAGATCCCCAACAACAACGATTTTCTCACCACCACCATGGGGCGCCAGCCGATCTTCATCGCGCGCAACAAGGACGGTGTGCTCAACGCGTTCCTCAATGCCTGCAGCCATCGTGGCGCCATGCTCTGTCGGCACAAGTCCGGTAACCGCTCCAGTTACACCTGCCCATTCCACGGCTGGACCTTCAACAACAGCGGCAAACTGCTCAAGGTCAAAGACCCGAGCGAAGCCGGCTACCCGCAAGGTTTCAACTGCGAAGGCTCGCATGACCTGACCAAGGTTGCGCGTTTCGAGTCCTATCGCGGCTTCCTGTTCGGCAGCCTGAATGCCGATGTGAAATCCCTCGCTGAACATCTGGGCGAGTCAGCGAAGATCATCGACATGATCGTCGATCAGTCGCCAGAAGGCTTGGAAGTGCTGCGCGGTTCCAGTTCCTACATCTACGAAGGCAACTGGAAACTCACCGCTGAAAACGGCGCCGACGGCTACCACGTCAGCTCGGTGCACTGGAACTACGCCGCCACCCAGAATCAGCGCCAACAGCGCGAAGCGCGCGAAGCGATCAAGACCATGAGCGCCGGCAGTTGGGCGAAGAAAGGCGGCGGTTTCTACTCGTTCGATCACGGCCATCTGCTGCTCTGGACCCGCTGGGCCAACCCCGAGGACCGTCCCGCTTACGAGCGCCGCGACGAACTCGCCCGGGATTTCGGTCAGGCCCGTGCCGACTGGATGATCGAAAACTCGCGCAATCTGTGCCTGTACCCCAACGTTTACTTGATGGATCAGTTCAGTTCGCAGATCCGTATCGCCCGGCCGATCTCGGTCGACAAGACCGAAATCACCATTTACTGCATCGCCCCCAAAGGCGAGAGCGCCGAGGCGCGCGCCAAACGCATTCGGCAGTACGAAGACTTCTTCAACGTCAGCGGCATGGCCACGCCGGATGATCTGGAAGAGTTTCGTTCGTGCCAGACCGGTTATGGCGCGGGTCGCGGCTGGAACGACATGTCCCGAGGCGCGACCCACTGGGTCGAAGGTGCCGACGCAGCCGCCGAAGAAATCGACCTCAAACCACTGCTCTCCGGCATGCGTACCGAAGACGAAGGCCTGTTTGTGCTGCAACACAAGTACTGGCAGGAAACCATGCTCAAGGCCGCTGCCGCCGACCCACAGTTGATCCCCGTGGAGGCCGTGTGATGAGCAACCTCTACGACACCGTGCGCGATTTTCTCTTCCGCGAAGCGCGCTATCTCGATGACGGTCAGTGGGATCAATGGCTGGATCTGTACGCCGCCGACGCCACCTTCTGGATGCCGGCCTGGGACGACAACGACACCCTCACCGAAGACCCGCAAAGCGAAATCTCGCTGATCTGGTACGGCAACCGTGGCGGCCTCGAAGACCGCATTTTCCGGATCAAGACCGAGCGCTCCAGCGCGACCATTCCCGACACCCGCACTTCGCACAACCTGAGCAACATCGAAATCGTCGAGCAGAGCGCGGACCAGTGCCTGGTGCGCTTCAACTGGCACACCCTGAGCTTTCGCTATCAGGTCACCGACAGCTACTTCGGTAGCAGTTTCTACACCCTCGATCTGCGTGGCGAACAGCCGCTGATCAAGGCCAAGAAGGTCGTGCTGAAAAACGATTACGTCCGTCAGGTCATCGACATTTATCACATCTAGTCGACACGACGAGGTGCACCATGAATTTCCAGATTGCGCTTAATTTTGAAGACGGCGTCACCCGTTTCATTGAGGCTGGCGTCCATGAAACCGTGGCCGATGCGGCGTATCGCCAAGGCATCAACATCCCGCTGGACTGCCGCGACGGCGCCTGCGGCACCTGCAAATGTTTCGCCGAGGCCGGGCGTTACGACATGGGCGACAATTTTATCGAAGACGCCTTGAGCGCCGATGAACTCGCGCAAGGTTATGTGCTGACCTGCCAGATGCGCGCCGCAAGTGATTGCGTCGTGCGAGTGCCGGCAGGCTCGCAGGTGTGCAAGACCGAACAGGCCAGTTTCCAGGCTTCGATCAGCGCTGTCCGGCAGTTGTCCGAGAGCACCATAGCCCTATCGATCAAGGGCGAAGCGCTGAGCAAACTGGCGTTTCTGCCGGGCCAGTACGTCAATCTGCAAGTGCCCGGCAGTGAGCAAAGCCGCGCTTATTCCTTCAGCTCGTTGCAGAAAAACGGTGAGGTCAGCTTCCTGATTCGCAACGTGCCCGGTGGCCTGATGAGCAGCTTCCTCACCGGGTTGGCCAAGGCCGGCGACAGCGTGAACCTGGCGGGGCCTTTGGGCAGTTTCTACCTGCGCGAGATCAAGCGGCCGCTGCTGTTGTTGGCGGGCGGCACGGGCCTGGCTCCGTTCACCGCGATGCTGGAAAAGATCGCCGAGCAGGGCAGTGATCATCCCGTGCATTTGATCTACGGCGTGACCAATGACTTCGATCTGGTTGAACTTGATCGTCTAGAGGCCTTCGCCGCCCGCATTCCGAACTTCAGTTTTGGCGCCTGTGTGGCCAACCCGCTGAGTGCGCATCCACTCAAGGGCTATGTCACCCAGCACATCGAGCCGCGCCATCTCAATGAAGGCGACGTCGACGTCTACCTATGTGGCCCGCCACCGATGGTTGAAGCGGTCAGCCAATACATTCGTGAACAGGGCATCACCCCTGCGAATTTCTACTACGAAAAATTTGCCGCTGCGGCTGCCTGAAATCCTTTTTCGAGGTTGTCATGAACAACAGATTCTCCAACAAAATCGCGCTGGTCACCGGCGCGGCGCAGGGTATCGGCCGCCGCGTCTGCGAACGCCTGCTGAACGAAGGCGCACAAGTCGTCGCCGTCGATCGCTCTGAACTGGTTCACGAACTGCAAGGCGAGGGCGTTCTCGCGCTGACCGCCGACCTTGAGCAATACGCCGATTGCGCACGGGTCATGGCCGAGGCGATCAACACCTTCGGCCGTCTCGACATCCTGATCAACAACGTCGGCGGCACGATCTGGGCCAAGCCGTTCGAGCATTACGAAGTCGAAAAGATTGAAGCGGAAGTGCGCCGCTCGCTGTTCCCGACCCTGTGGTGCTGCCACGCCGCGCTGCCGTACATGCTCAAGCAAGGACGCGGCGCCATCGTCAATGTCTCGTCGATTGCCACCCGTAGCATCAATCGCGTGCCTTACGGCGCGGCCAAGGGCGGCATCAATGCGCTGACCGCGTGCCTGGCGTTCGAGAACGCCGAGCGCGGCATTCGCGTCAACGCCACAGCTCCTGGCGGCACCGAAGCGCCGCCCCGGCGCATTCCGCGCAATGCCGCCGAACCGTCGGCGCAAGAGCAGGCCTGGTATCAGGAGATCGTCGCGCAAACCCTCGACAGCAGCCTGATGAAACGCTACGGCAGCCTCGACGAACAGGTCGGCGCGATCCTCTTTTTGGCCTCCGATGACGCCTCGTACATCACCGGCGTGACTTTGCCGGTCGGTGGCGGCGACCTCGGTTGATCACGTTTTCAAGGGACACAGACATGCAGAGAATTCCGATTGAAAGCGTATCGACGATCATCGTCGATCTGCCGACCATTCGCCCGCACAAACTGGCGATGCACACGATGCAAAAACAGATCCTGGTGATTCTTCGTCTGCGCTGCAGCGACGGTATTGAAGGCATCGGTGAAGCGACCACCATCGGTGGCCTCGCTTACGGTTATGAAAGCCCGGAAAGCATCAAGGCCAATATCGACGCGCACTTGGCGCCGGCGTTAGTGGGCATGGACGCCAACAACATCAACGCGGCGATGCAGCGGCTCGACAAGATCGCCAAGGGCAATACCTTCGCCAAGTCCGGCATCGAAAGCGCATTGCTCGACGCCCAAGGCAAGCGCCTCGGTCTGCCGGTCAGCGAGCTGCTCGGCGGCCGTGTGCGGGACTGTCTCGAAGTGGCCTGGACCCTGGCCAGCGGCGACACCGCCCGCGATATCGCCGAAGCCGAGCAGATGCTTGAAGCGCGTCGCCATCGCATCTTCAAATTGAAGATCGGTGCCAATCCGCTGGAGCAAGATCTCAAGCATGTCGTGGCGATCAAAAAAGCCTTGGGCGAGCGCGCCAGTGTGCGGGTTGACGTTAACCAGTTTTGGGACGAATCCCAGGCGATTCGCGGCTGCCAGGTGCTCGGTGACAACGGCATCGACCTGATTGAACAACCGATTTCACGGGTCAACCGTTCCGGGCAGATTCGCCTGAATCAGCGCAGTCCGGCGCCGATCATGGCCGACGAGTCGATCGAAAGCGTCGAGGATGCTTTCAGCCTCGCCGCCGACGGTGCCGCCAGTGTGTTCGCCCTGAAAATCGCCAAGAACGGCGGCCCGCGTGCCGTGCTCAGAACCGCGCAGATCGCCGAAGCCGCCGGCATCGCGCTGTACGGCGGCACCATGCTCGAAGGCTCCATCGGCACGCTGGCCTCGGCGCATGCCTTCCTCACGCTCAAGCAGCTGACCTGGGACACCGAATTGTTCGGGCCGTTGTTGCTGACCGAAGACATCGTCACTGAAACGCCGCAGTACCGCGATTTCCATCTGCACATCCCGCGAACCCCGGGCCTTGGCCTGACGCTGGATGAAGAGCGTCTGGCGCGTTTTCGTCGCCACTGAATCAGGGGAATCACCATGCTGTTCCACGTAAAAATGACCGTGAAATTGCCCGTCGATATGGACCCGCCACTGGCCACCCGGCTCAAGGCCGACGAAAAGGAACTGGCGCAACGGCTGCAACGCGACGGCGTATGGCGACACCTGTGGCGCATCGCCGGGCATTACGCCAACTACAGCGTGTTCGATGTGCCGAGCGTCGAGGCCCTGCACGACACGCTGATGCGCTTGCCGCTGTTTCCCTATATGGACATCGAGGTTGATGGCCTCTGCCGGCATCCGTCGTCGATCCACAACGACGATCGCTAAATCCCGGTCTGCCCCGAAAACCTTGTGGGAGCGAGCCTGCTCGCGAAAGCGATATGTCATTCGGCATCAATAGCGACTGATCCACCGAATTCGCGAGCAGGCTCGCTCCCACAGGTGAATGGGGGAGCCAAGAACTGCGTCGACACAACAACAAGATGAGGTAACCACCATGACCGTGAAAATTGCCCACACCGCCGAGCTGCAGAAATTCTTCAAGGAAGCCGCCGGTTTTGCCAACGACGACGGTAACTCCCGGCTGAAAACCATCGTCCTGCGTATCTTGCAGGACAGCGCCAACATCATCGAAGACCTGGAAGTCACTGACGGTGAGTTCTGGAAAGCGGTCGATTATCTCAACCGTTTGGGCGCTCGTTCCGAAGCCGGACTGCTGGTCGCCGGCCTCGGCCTTGAGCACTTCCTCGACCTGCTACAGGACGCCAAGGACGCACAGATTGGCATGACCGGCGGCACGCCACGCACCATCGAAGGCCCGCTGTACGTGGCCGGCGCGCCGTTGTGCGAAGGCGAGTGCCGCATGGATGACGGCAGCGAGGAGGGCGTCGCCACCGTGATGCTTCTTGAAGGTCAGGTGTTCGATCTGCATGGCCAGCCATTGGCCGGTGCCACGGTTGATCTGTGGCACGCCAACACCAAGGGCACGTACTCGTTTTTCGACCCGAGCCAGTCCGAGTACAACTTGCGCCGACGCATCATTACCGACGCCGAAGGCCGTTACCGCGCTCGCAGTATCGTGCCATCCGGCTATGGCTGCGACCCGCAAGGGCCTACCCAGGAATGCCTGAACCAGCTCGGCCGCCATGGTCAGCGCCCGGCCCATGTGCATTTCTTCATCAGCGCACCCGGGCATCGGCACCTGACGACGCAGATCAATCTGTCGGGTGATCAATATTTGTGGGATGACTTCGCTTATGCGACCCGTGAAGGGTTGGTCGGGGAGGTGGTGTTCTGTGAAGATGCGGTGTCGGGGCGCTATGCCGAGCTGAAGTTCGACTTCCAGTTGCAACCGGCGCCGGACGCCAGTGCCGAACAACGCAGCCAACGGCCGCGTGCGTTGCAAGACGCTTGATACCGCGTCGACTGGTTCCCTCACCCTAGCCCTCTCCCAGAGGGAGAGGGGACTGACCGAGGTGATCTTGAGTGCTACACCGACCTGAACATTTTGTACCGAATCCAACCCTGTTTTTTTCAGGTCGACGTATACCGCAAGACAACGCGGTCGGCTCCCTCTCCCCCCGGGAGAGGGCTGGGGTGAGGGGACTGACCGAGGTGATCTTGAGCGTTGCTCCGACCTGAACGTTTTGTACCGAATCCAACCCGGTCGTTCAGGTCGACGCATAACGCAAGGCAACTCTGTCGGCTCCCTCTCCCTCCGGGAGAGGGCTGGGGTGAGGGGAAATCAGGCCTAAGGTAATGCGAAAAAGATATTGGCTCAGTATTTTTAAGATCGTTTAGTTTTGTCGCAACGACGAATCAAAACGCATCAAACCGATAGACCCCCGATTGCCATGACGGCACACGCTGAATCGATCACAGGTTTTTCAGGTTTGATTCACACGGGAGTGAATCATGCCGCATACCCTCGATATCTCCACATTGCCGACGCTGGACCTGTCGCTGTTCGAAGGCACGGCGCAACAGCGTTACGAATTTCTTGAAAACCTGCGCCACGCCGCCCGTGACGTCGGGTTCTTCTACCTGACTGGCCACGGCATCGACAGTGACTTGCTCAAGCAAGTACAAGCCCACGCCCGGCAGTTCTTCGCCTTGCCCGACAGTGAGAAAACCGCCGTCGGCATGATCAATTCACCACACTTTCGCGGTTACAACCGGGCCGCCTCGGAGATCACCCGTGGCCAGCCCGATCTGCGTGAACAGTTCGATCTGGGCGCCGAGCGCGAGGCGTTGCCATTGACGGCTGACAGCCCGTTCTGGGCGCGGCTGCAAGGTCCCAACCAATGGCCGGCGGCACTGCCGGAACTGAAACCTTTGCTGCTGGAATGGCAGGACGCGATGACGCGGATGTCGTTGCGCCTGCTGCGCGCCTTCGCTCAGGCACTCTCGCTGCGCGCCGACGCGTTCGATCAACTCTACGGCGACAAACCCAACGAACACATCAAACTGATGCGCTATCCCGGCCAGTCCAGCGAGTCGAGCCACCAGGGCGTCGGCGCGCACAAGGATTCCGGGTTCCTCAGCTTCCTCCTGCAAGACCAACAGGCCGGACTGCAGGTCGAAATCGAAGAGGGCCGCTGGATCGACGCGTTGCCGCGTGAGAACACCCTGGTGGTGAACATCGGCGAACTGCTCGAACTGGCCAGCAACGGTTATCTGCGGGCCACGGTGCATCGCGTAGTTTCACCTCCGGCGGGTAGCGAACGCCTGTCCATCGCCTTCTTCCTTGGCGCACAACTGGATGCCGTGGTGCCGTTGTATCCGCTGCCCACCGCACTGTTGCGCGAGGCGCGCGGGCCGGCCAGTGATCCGCTCAATCCGCTGTTTCGCGATGTCGGCTGGAACTACCTCAAGGGGCGTTTGCGCTCGCATCCCGATGTCGCGCAACGCTTCTACGCCGATGCGCTACTGCCGCCACCGCCCGTTCGTAAATCCGCCTGACTCATCACTCGCTCAAGGACTCCGCACATGATCAAGAAAGCAGGTTTGACCCTGGCCGTGCTCGGCGCGCTGGTGACGTCGTTCGGTGCGCAGGCGTTGGAGCCGTTACGCGTCGCCGCCGACCCTGTGCCCCACGCGCAGATTCTCGCGTACATCCAGAAAATCGATCCGCAACTCAATCTCAAAGTCATCGAGATCCCCAACGGCGTGAACTCCAACGAGCTGCTGGTACACGGTGATGTCGACGCCAATTATTTCCAACACCTGCCGTACCTGAAATCCCAGGAAAAGGCCCTCGGCGAGAAGCTCGCGGTGGCGGCCACGGTGCATATCGAACCCTTGGGTATTTACTCGCACCGGCACAAAAGCTTCGCCGACGTGCCGGTCAAAGGCACCGTTGCCGTGCCCAACAACGTCACTAACCTGAGCCGCGCGCTGTACCTGTTGCAGGACAACGGCCTGATCAAGCTCAAACCCGGCTTCAACGACCCGGCGGCGGATCAGGCAACGCCCAAGGACATCGCCGAAAACCCGAAACAGCTGAAGATTCTCGAGATCGAATCGCCGCAGATTCCGCGCTCGCTGGACGACGTCGATCTGGCCGTAATCAACGGCAACTACGCGCTCGACGCAGGCCTGGTACCGGCCAAGGATGCCTTGGGCCTGGAGAAAGCCGAGCACAATCCTTACGCCAATATTCTGGTGACCACGCCCAAGCTCGAACACGATCCGCGTATCGCGCAACTGGCCAAGGACCTGACGTCGCCCGAGGTCGCCAAATACATCACCGACAACTTCGCCGGCTCGGTAATTCCGGTGGCGGGCGGCAAGCCATGATCGCCGTCGAGCAGTTGAGCAAGACTTATCCTTCGGCCGCGCAAGCGGCACTCGATCAGGTCTCGCTGAGCATTCCCGACGGCGCGGTCTACGGGATTCTCGGGCGTAGCGGGGCGGGCAAGTCGACGCTGCTGCGCTGCCTCAATCTGCTCGAACGACCGGACAGCGGACGCATTCTGCTGGATGGCATCGACCTGACGACGCTGTCGGTCAGCGAACTGCGCCAGCAGCGCCAGCGCATCGGCATGATCTTTCAAGGCTTCAATCTGCTGCATTCGCGCACGGTGTTCGACAACATCGCGGTGCCGCTGGAGATCGCCAAGGTCGGCAAGCCGTGGCGTCATGTGCGGGTTCGCGAACTGCTCGAACTGGTCGGTTTGAGTGACAAGGCGCAGGCCTTTCCCTCGCAACTGTCCGGCGGCCAGAAACAGCGCGTCGGCATTGCCCGCGCCCTGGCTGCGGAGCCCGCCTATCTGCTGTCGGACGAGGCCACCAGTGCGCTCGACCCGGAAACCACCGCGTCGATCCTCGAACTGCTGCGCGACATCAATCGGCAACTGGGCGTGACCATCGTGCTGATCACCCACGAACTGGAGGTGGTCAAGTCGATCTGCGATCACGCCGCATTCATGGCCAACGGGCGTCTGGTCGAGGCCGGGCCGGTGCCACGGCTGCTGGCCGATGCGCAATCGCAACTGGGCGCTTCGCTGCGGCCGACCTGTGGCTTGCCACTGGGCCACGATGCGCCGGGTCTGAGTTTTCTCAAGCAATACGGCGTACGGGCGGCGCACTCATGAACCGCACGGTCAATTGGGATGAAATCCTGCAACTGGTGTTCAACGCCACCGGTGAAACCCTGTACATGGTTCTGCTCGCAGGACTGTTCACGCTGCTGATCGGCTTGCCGCTGGGCGTGTTGCTGTTTATCAGTCGCCGCGACGGACTGCTGCCGATGCCGCGCTTCAATGCTGCTCTGGGTAGCGTGGTCAACCTTGGTCGCTCACTGCCCTTCGTGGTGATGCTGATTGCCCTGATCCCGCTGACGCGGCTGGTGGTCGGCACAACGCTGGGCAGCACCGCCGCCGTGGTGCCGATCACCATCGGTGCGTTTCCATTCTTCGCGCGCATCGTCGAGAACGCTCTGGATGAAGTCGACAAGGGCCGCATCGAAGCGATCCTCGCCATGGGTGGTGACATCGGCCATGTGATCTTCAAAGTGCTGTTGCCCGAAGCGCTGCCGGCGTTGCTGGCCGGGATCACCTTGACGCTGGTGATGTTGATCGGGTTTTCCTCGATGGCCGGGGTGATCGGTGGCGGTGGGCTTGGTGATCTAGCAATCCGTTACGGCTATCAGCGTTTCAACAATGAAGTAATGGTTGCCACGGTGGTGGTGTTGGTGATCCTCGTTCAGGGCGTGCAAAGCCTGGGCGATCGGTTGGTTCGTTCGCTGGCGCATCGCCGCTAAGGATTTGTATGAGTGTGCCGGTCGCTGTGGCCCGTGAGCCGCTGATTCGTGTACGTGAGTTGAGCAAAATATTTGGTGCGAGCCGGGCGCTGGACGCGGTCAGCCTGGACATCTATCCCGCTGAAGTGGTGGCGCTGCTCGGTGCCAATGGCGCGGGCAAGTCAACCTTGGTGAAGATCCTGGCCGGCAGCCAGACCGCCGACGCTGGCGAGATCTGGCTGGAGGGCGCGCCACGGCATTTCAGTTCGCCGCTGTCGGCGCGGCGCTTTGGCATTGTCGCGGTGCACCAGCAAATCAACGAGGGCATCGCACCGGGTTTAAGCGTCGCGGAAAACCTCCTGCTCGATGAACTGTGCAAGCCGGACGCGGACTTCTGGCTCAATCGCCAACGCCTGCTGGAGCGCGCCGCGAGCATCGCCGCCGGGCTGGGTTTGACCTTGCCGCTGGAGCAGCCGATCGAGCATCTCGGTCAGGCCGAACGGCAATTGGTGGTGCTCGCACGCGCCTTGGCCTTGCAGCCGCGTCTGCTGATTCTGGATGAGCCGACGGCAGCGCTTTCCGATGCCGAGGTGCAACGGTTGTTTGGTTTGATCGACACCTTGCGCAGTCGTGGAGTGGCGATTGCGTACATCTCCCATCGACTCTCCGACCTGCAGCGGGTGGCGGATCGCGCCATCGTTCTGCGCGATGGCAAGTTCGCGGGCGAGTTCACGGCGCGGCAATTACCGGAAGCGGTGAGC
Source organism: Pseudomonas sp. TNT2022 ID642 (assembly GCF_028656995.1). Classification (NCBI taxonomy): domain Bacteria; kingdom Pseudomonadati; phylum Pseudomonadota; class Gammaproteobacteria; order Pseudomonadales; family Pseudomonadaceae; genus Pseudomonas; species Pseudomonas sp. TNT2022 ID642. The sequence continues at coordinate 184,460 of NZ_JAMDGW010000012.1, forward strand.
GCCATGCTCGGGCTTACGCTGGCCGAGCATGTCTACCAGCCACGCGTGGCCGGGCGCGAGGTGCTGAAACTCAGCACGATGCAAATCCTGCCGCGCTCCGCCACGTTCGATCTGACCCTGCACGAGAACGAAGTCGTGGTGCTCACCGGCCTGTTGGGCGCCGGTAAAAGTGAAATCGCCGAGGTGTTGTTCGGCCTGCGTAAAGCGGCCTCTGGCAGGGTGCAACTGGATGGCGCTGACTGGCGTGCGGACTCACCGCGACAGGCCATTCAAAGCGGGGTTTTCTTCGCCGCCGAAGATCGCGCCAGTCAGTCGCTGGTGGCGGATTTCTCACTGCGTCGAACCTTGACCTTGCCGTTTCTTGAGCGCTTCACCCGTGGCGGTTTTATCCGCAACCGCGCCGAGGCCACGGCGGTCGAGGCGCAAGTGGCGGCGCTGGGGATCAAGACTGCCGGTATCGATGTGCCGATGACTGCGCTGTCGGGCGGCAATCAACAAAAAGTCGTGCTCGGCCGCTGGCTGCTCGGCGAAGGGCGGGTGTTGATTCTCGACGAGCCTTTTCAAGGCGTCGACGTGCGTGCCCGCCGCGACATCGGCCAACGGCTGCGCGACAGCGCCAAGGGCCGGGCGACGCTGGTGATTTGCGCCGACGTTGATGAAGCCCTGGAAATCGCCGACCGCATCCTGCTGGTGCGCGATCACGCCGTGGTGGCCGAGTACCCGCGCGCCGGCCTCAATCGTGCTGATCTGGTGGCCGCACTGGCCGGCAGCGATGTGACCGAACATTCCCCTCAAGCCACGCCAAGGAGCAGAGCGAGTGCCTGATTCAAGTTCACTGTTATCGACCGAGCCGGCACGCGCCGAACGTCTGCTGCACGGGTTGATCCGTTATGGCCTGTTATGGCTGCTGGCGCTGATTGTGGTGTTTTTCAGTGTGGCCGAGCCGGCATTCCTGCGCGTCGGCAATCTGTTCAGCATCCTGCAATCGGTGTCGATTGTTGCGCTGCTGGCGCTGGGTGTAACGCTGACCATGGCCGTCGGCGGCCTCGATCTGTCGATTGGCGCGGTGGCGGCGATGAGCCTGATGATCGCCAGTTACGTGATGGTCGTGCTCGGCTGGGGCGCGGTGCCGGCGGTGTTGATCAGTCTGGCGGGCGGTGCGCTGGTCGGCCTGCTCAATGGCTGGCTGATCGTCAAACTGCGGGTGCCGGACATTCTCGCGACGCTGGGCAGCATGTTTCTGGTGATCGGCGTGCAGCTAATACCCACTGGCGGGCGCTCGATTGCGGTCGGCATGACGCTGCCCAGCGGAGAAGAGACCGAAGGCACGTTCAGTGCCGCGTTTCTTGCGCTGGGGCGTGGGCGGTTGTGGGAGGTGGTGCCGATTCCCGTGCTGATTACCGCCGCAGTCGCTTTAGCCGTGTGGCTGTTTCTCGAGCGCACGCGCATTGGTCGTTTGTTCTATGCCATCGGTGGCAACGAGCAAGCGGCGCGACTGGCCGGTGCGCCGGTGCAGCGCTTCAAGTTGTTGGCTTACGTGCTCTCGGCGTTGCTCGCATCGCTCGGCGGATTGTTGCTGGCGGCGCGTTTGGGTCGTGGCGACGTCAGCTCGGGCAACGGTCTGGTGCTGGATGCCCTCGGCGCGGCGCTGATCGGTTTTGCCGTACTTGGCGCGAAGAAGCCCAATGCCTTTGGCACCCTGGTCGGTGCGCTGCTGGTGGCGGCGCTGCTCAATGGTCTGACCATGCTTAACGCGCCTTACTACGCGCAGGATTTCGTCAAGGGACTGGTGCTGGTGCTGGCCCTGATGTTCACGTTCGGCCTCGCGCATCGGGCGCGTTGAGCCGCTTTATGCAAGGAAGTTGTATGCACGGTTCAATCACTCAGTTCGCCCGTCATTGCCTCGCCGGTGCGTTATTTTCGGCGATGGCACTGAGCGCTCAGGCCAAAGCCTTGCCCGGCGCGCCGGCGCCGTTCGACAAAGGTCAGGTGCAGATCGCGCTAGTGGGTTACTTGTTCTCCGGGGACTTCCCCGAGGCGTACTTGCGTGGCGTGGAAAAACAGACCGAAGCGCTGGGTGCCAACCTGCGCGTATTCGATGCCCGCCAGCAGGCGGCGAGCCAGGGCGAGATGATCGATCAGGCGATCGATCTCGGCGTCGACGGCATCATCGTTCAGCTCGGCCTGGCCGAAACCCTGAAAGCGCCGATTGATCGGGCAATTGCCAAAGGCATCAAAGTCGTCGCTTTCGATGTCGATCTGAACACCCCGCAAGTGACCCAGGTCGAGCAGGATCACCATGCGCTGGCGCGTCTGGCGCTGGATCAGGCCATCAAGGACAACGGCACGCAGTTCGATGCCGGCTACGTTTACATCAGCGGCTTCACGCCGATGGAGCGCCGCGACGAAATCTGGAGTCAGGTGAAGAAGGCCAATCCGGGGATCGTCGAGAAGGCGCGGTTCGGCACGCTGAATCCGCCGATCGCCAACTCGGTGGCGGATCAGGCCAGCGCCGTACTTCGCGCCAACCCGGGCATCAGCGTGATTTTTGCGCCGTTCGATGAGTTCGCCAAAGGCGCGAAAATCGCCGTCGACGAAGCAGGGCTGACGAGCAAGGTGAAGATCTACAGCGCCGATATTTCCACCGCCGATATTCAGATCATGAAAGAACCGGACAGCGCTTGGGCGGCGACGGCGGCGGTCAACCCGCAAGTGGCCGGGGCGATCAGTGTGCGCAGTCTGGCGATGTTGATTGCCGGGGAAAATCCGGGGCATCAGGTACTGGTACCGCCGACGCTGATCACCCGTCAGCAGTTGCTGGATCTGGATGTGAAAAACGTTCGGGATCTGGCGCAGAAGCTCCCGAGCTTTGGTGATACCGCGAATGTCGCGCGGGCCCCGTGGATTCCCGTGGCCAACTAGATCCTCCTACCGACAACGATCCCCTGTAGGCCTTCGCCTGCTCGCGATAGCGGATTTGAATCCAACATTGTTGCCGGCTGATCCACCGCTATCGCGAGCAGGCGAAGGCCTACAGGAGATTGGGGGCACCCTTGAAAATGGAGTGACTATGCACAACAAAGCTGACCGCTTACGCAAAAGCCGTTCGCCGAAAGCCGATCCAGCATTCGGTAAACGACTGCCCCCGGGGCAGGTACTGACGGAGCGTTTTCCAATTCTCCACGAAGGCGCAGTACCGGAATATGACCTCGCCAACTGGTCGCTGCGCCTGTTCGGCACACTCGCACAGCCAATGGAATTACGTTACGCCGATCTGCAGGCGCTGCCGCAACGGCATCTGCGCTGCGACATCCATTGCGTGACGCGCTGGTCGAAATTCGACACCGAATGGAGCGGGGTGCATCTGCAGGATTTGTTGCAGGCGCTCGATATCCAACCGACATCGGCGTTCGTCATGGCTCATGCCGATCCCGATTACCAGACCAACTTGCGACTCGATGATCTGTTACACCCCGACAGTCTGTTGGCCACCCATTACGCCGGCCAGCCTCTGAGCGCGCAACATGGCTGGCCACTGCGGCTGGTGGTGGCGGGGCGGTATTTCTGGAAGAGCGCCAAGTGGCTGCGCGGGCTTGAATTTGTCGATCAGGAACAACCGGGGTTCTGGGAGCAGAACGGCTTTCACCTGCACGCTGATCCGTTTGCCGAGCAGCGATTCAGTGGAGATGAACTGGATATTGCCGAGGATGCCTGGCTGGAGAAAGCGTTCGATTAAGTCTCCAGGGCGCAGCCTGTTGAAACATTGGAATACGATCAACCTGTGGGAGCGAGCCTGCTCGCGAAGGGGCCGGGCCAGCTGCCTTTTTGGTGACTGATCCAGCGCTTTCGCGAGCAGGCTCGCTCCCACAGGGTGATGTATTCCGCACCTTGATTAGTTGTAGGTTAGTTGCTTCAGGTGTTGGCTCAGCAACACTTCTGTTGAACTAAGAACAACTTTTTAGAGCGATCTAACCTAAGCGTTATTGGTTCTTTTACGGCCCGCAGCCGCTCGTCTAGCATCGAGTTTCAAGGGGGAACGACTCACGCTGGGGAAACTGCAACTCACCGTAAAAAAGCCTTCACTGCCTTCCAGAAATCCAAAACTACAGCAGACATTGCCGCGCATTGCTTGCCGCACTTTTATTGTCGGCAACGGCCGGGTATTAACTGCGATTCAAGGAGCTGTTATATGCATTACCGTTCCCGTTCATTATTGGCGGCTGCCGTTGTGTCCGCTATTTGGCAACTTCCCGCTAACGCCGAAGAAACTTCCGTCAGCGCCGACAGCGAATCCCGACTCGGCACGGTGTTGGTCACCGGCACCCGAGGCACTTCGCGCACGGTGCTGGACTCTCCGGTGCCGGTCGATGTACTCACCGCCGAAGACCTCAAATCCGCCGGCGCCGCTGACGGCGAGTTGGGCGCGGCGTTGCAGACGCTGTTGCCATCCTTCAGCCTGCCGCGCCAATCCAACTCCGGTGGCGCCGACCATGTGCGTGCGGCGCAACTGCGCGGCATGAGCCCGGATCAGGTGCTGGTGCTGGTCAATGGCAAGCGTCGCCACACGTCAGCGGTGGTCAACGACTCCTCGAAGATCGGGCGCGGTACCGCCCCCGTGGATTTCAACTCGATCCCGCTCAGCGCGATCAAACGCATCGAAGTGCTGCGTGACGGCGCCGGTGCGCAGTACGGCTCCGATGCGATTGCCGGGGTGATCAACATCATTCTCGACGACGCGCCCGAGGGCGGCGAAGTGTCGACCAGTTATGGCGCCTATCACACCCGTCAGGACGCCATCGACAAGACCACCACCGACGGCCAGAACAGCGTCACCACCGCGAAGATCGGCACGCGCCTGGGCGAGGAGGGCGGGTTTATTCGTGGCGGTACCGAATACAAGGATCGCAACCCGACCAACCGCGCCGGTTTCGATGGTTTTGCCGATACCCCCGGCCAGCGCAACTATGTGATGGGCGACGGCGTCGCGCGCGACGTCAACCTCTGGTTCAATAGCGAACTGCCACTGGCCGGCGGCAAGGCTTATAGCTTTGGCACTTTTAACCAGCGGCACACCACCGGTGCCGAGTTCTATCGTTATCCGTATGAACAGCCGCAGTTCTACCCCAACGGCTACTTGCCGCAATCGCTCGGTGACAACAAGGACGTCTCCGCCACCGCCGGGTTCAAAGGCCTGATCGGTGACGAGTGGGACTTCGACAGCAGTGTCACCCACGGTCGCAACCGCTTCGAGGGTTCGACCCGGCGCACGCTTAACGTCAGCCTCGGCGAAGACTCGCCGACGAAGTTCGACACCGGCGATTACGAGCTGCGCCAGACCACCAGCAACCTCGATTTCAGCCGTGAACTGCGTTTCGGCGAGCGCTCGTTCGTACTGGCGGTGGGCGGTGAATACCGCTACGAAAACTACCTGACCTATGCCGGTGACGAGGCCTCGTATATCGGCTCCGGGGCGGACGGCGCCAATGGCCTGCGCCCGAGCGAGGAGTCGGATCTGGATCGCAACGTGTTCGGCACCTATGCCGAGTTGTCCGGCGATCTCACTGATCGCTTGTTCGTCGACGCCGCCACGCGCTGGGAGCATTACGACGACGCCGGCAGCAAACTCACCGGCAAACTCAGCGGTCGCTACAAGCTCACCGAACAATGGGCCGTGCGTGGCGCGGTGTCGAACAACTTCCGTGCGCCGTCGCTGGCCCAGAGCGGCTTCCAGAACACCACCAGCAACTTCGGCGATGGCGGTACGCTGACCGATATCCGCGTGCTCTCGGTCAACGACCCGATCGCCCGTGCGCTGGGTGCCGAGAAGCTCGATCCGGAAACCTCGAAGAACTTCAGCCTCGGCCTGACCTTTCAGTTGAACGAGCGCTTCGACGCGTCGCTGGATGTATTCCGCATCGACGTCAAAGATCGCATCACTCTGTCGCAACGCATTGGCAGCGATGCTCTGGAAAACTACATCAATGACAACTTCGGCGTTGCTGGCGTGCACGACGTCAACTTCTTCACCAACGCCGCCGACACCAGCACCGACGGCGCCGAACTGGTGCTCAACTACCATCAGCCGTTCTACGAAGGGCAACTGGGCCTGACCACCGCGTACACCTACAACCACACCAAAGTCACCAGCACCAAAGGCACACCGTCGCAACTGACGGCGCTGGGCATTGGCAATGACGCCCTTGTTGGCGTCGAAGAAACCAACACTCTGACCGACGCTGCGCCGAAGGATCGCTTCATCTTTTCCGCCAACTGGGCCAGCGAACACTGGGGCCTGCTCGGACGCTTGACGCGCCAGGGCGAGACCACTCGCGTGTTCGATTTCGGCGACTCGCAACCGGAGCAAACCTACGGTGCCGTGTGGCAACTGGACGCCGAGGTGGCTTACAAATTCACGCCGAAATTCAACATCGCGGTGGGCGGTAACAACCTCACCGACAACTACCCGGAACGTTCCGGCTCGGCGATCAACTACGGCGGCAACCTGCCGTACGACGTACTGTCGCCAATCGGCACCAACGGCGCTTACTACTACGCCCGCGCCACCTATGGTTTCTGACGCGGGGCCGGGGCGCCATCTGCCGGTTTTTCAGGCGTTGCTGATCACGCTGGGCATGGTGATCACCACCGACATCCTGAAAACCGCGCCGACCGTGGCGCTCAACGTCGGACCGGAGCATTTCTACCTGGTGTGGGTGCTTGGTGGTGTCGCGTCGATGATCGGTGCGCTGTGTTTTGCCGAGATGGCCACAGCGTTTCCGCACCCGGGTGGTGACTATCACTTTCTGCGCACCGCTTATGGCGAGCGTATGGGATTCTTGTTCGCCTGGTCGCGGTTTTCGGTGATGCACACCGGGTGGATTGCCTTGTCGGCGTTCATGTTTGCCGATTACGTCAACGCGGTGGTGCCGCTGGGGCAATACGGCTCGGGGCTGTTTGCCGGGGCGATCATTACAGCGTTGGTGCTGCTCAATCTCACCGGCAAGCACATCGGCTTTATCACCCAGACCTTGCTGGTAGGTTTGTTGGCGTTGGGTTTTTTGAGCATAGCCAGCGCGGGCGTTTTTTTGGCGTGGCAAGGCATCGAACCACCTGCGCCGAGTGTCCCGCCTGTTGCGCAAAACACTGGCATGGCCGGCTTCTCGACGGCGATGATTTTTGTTTTTCTGGCGTTCGGTGGCTGGAGCGACGCGGCGACGTTATCGGCAGAAGTGCGTGATGGCCGACGAGGGATTTTCATTGCCATGCTCGGTGCGCTGAACGTGTTGATGGTGATCTATCTGGCGCTGAATTGGGCGTTCGTTCAGGGCTTGGGATTCGCTGGTCTGGCCGCCAGCAATGCCCCGGCCGTGGAGCTATTGAACCGCGCATTCGGTGCACCGGGTGTTCTGCTGATTTTGCTGATGGTTGGCATCGCCGCGATCGCGACCATCAACTCGACCTTGCTGGTGGGCGCCCGCACCACCTACGCCGCTGCGCGCGACGTGCCGCAACTGCGCAGTTTCGGCGACTGGGACGACCGCGATGGTGTACCGCGCAACGCGTTACTGGCGGAAGGTGCGGTGGCGTTGTTGCTGGTGCTGTTTGGTAGTTTCACTCAGAGCGGTTTCAACACCATGGTTGAGTACCTGACTCCGGTTTATTGGCTGTTTCTGAGTTTGAGCAGCGTGGCGCTGATCATTCTGCGGCGGCGTTTTCCTGAAGTGTCGCGGCCGGTGAAGGTGCCGTTGTATCCGCTGTTGCCGCTGCTGTTTTTCGGGTTGTGCCTGTACATGCTGTATTCCAGTTTGACTGTGGTGGGGGTTGGGGCGTTTTTGGGGATTGGGGTGTTGTTGGTGGGGGCTGTGCTTTTGGCTGGATTGAGTTGTTTGAAGGCAGACCCTCACCCCAGCCCTCTCCCGGAGGGAGAGGGAGCCGACCGAGGTGTCTTGGGGGATACATCGACCTGAAAGACCGAGTCGATTATGGATTCAGTGAAGCAAATACAGGTCGAGGTCGATTATGGATTCAGTGAGGCAAATACAGGTCGAAATCGATTATGGATTCAGTGAGGCAAATACAGGTCGAAATCGATTACGGATTCAGTGAAGCACGTTCAGGTCGGCGTAATTCTTCAATATCCCCGGATCGGTTCCCTCTCCCTCTGGGAGAGGGCTAGGGTGAGGGGCTTCTACTTCTAGAAGGACACCTCCGCCGGCTGCGACAACCGCAGCACCGACAAGTCCCCCGTAATACGCTTGTAAGCCAAACGAATCGCTTCAATGTTGCCCACATTCTTCGCACTGTTCTCATGCAAGATCACAATCACCTTGGTACTCAGGCGCTCAGGCTCCTTCGCGCCCTTATCCCGCCACTGCCCATAAGCATCCAACACACTGAAACCATCAGGAAAGCGTGACGTGACTTCCTGATCAAGAAACTCACGCCAGCGCGCCGGGCTCACCGCACCGTCATTGCCATCAATCGAACCCACCGAAAAGTACAACTCGGTGCGAATCCACTGCGCCTGCGCCGGCCGCGAGGCATCGCCTTGCAGGGTCGAACTGGCGGGATCATGGGTGTGAACGGACGCAGGAGGAGGGCTGGCACAACCGGCGACGGCGAGGAACAAGGCCGCCAGTAAAAGACGTTGAGGCATGGAACATCCTTATTGAGTATTGAGTAAACCGCTCGAGTATAAGGTTGCTGTCTGACCGCCAATAAAGACCTAAAAAGCAGGCATTTAGGCGCTTCCGGAATAACCCTTCACCACGCAAAAAATGTCGGAGCGAGCCTGTTCGCGAAAGCGATTTTTCAGACAGCGAAAATATTCCATGCCAGAGCCTCACCGACTCATTACTCACTCGCCGGTGGTTTCGCCAACGCAATCTCTGCTGCACCCAGCCGCTTGAGAATTTCAAACAGCAAATCACTTTTGGTCACCCCGACAATCCTCGGGCTGCCCACATATCCTGTGACCGTCAAAGTAATCCCGTCCGGCGACAACTTGCTGAAGCGCACGAACGGTGCCGGTTTATCGAGGATGGTTTCGTTCTCCCGGTAAGTGTTGAGCAACAGGTCTTTGACCTCTTCAGGATCAATGTCCAGCGGGAACACCAACTCCAGCGACGCCACGCCTTGCGCGCTGCCGCCCAATGTCACGTTGCGCAGGTTCTGCGAGATCAATTGCGAGTTAGGCACAATGACGATCGAGCGGTCGCTGAGCTGGATTTCCGTGGCGCGCACATTGATGCGACGGATATCGCCTTCAACGCCACTGATGCTGATCAAGTCGCCGACCTTCACCGGCCGTTCAGTCAACAGAATCAGGCCCGAAACGAAATTCTTGACGATCTCCTGCAAACCAAAGCCGATGCCCACCGACAGCGCACTGACGATCCACGCCAGGTTGGTCCACTGCACGCCCAGTGACGACAGCGTCAGTAGAATCACGAACGCATAACCGATGTTGGAAAACAGCGTGCTCAGCGAAGCGCACATGCCCGGATCCATGTCGGTCTTGGGCAGAAACTCATTGTCGAGCCAGCGGCGCAGGGCGCGGATCAGCCAGATGCCGATCATCAGCGCCAGCACGGCATTGAGCAGATGGCCGGGGACGATGTTCAGCTTGCGTAAGCCGGCGCCGCCGAGGATCGCCATGATGTTGCTCGCCAGTTGTCCGAGCGTGGTGCCGATGCCGCCGACAAACAGGGCGATGACGGCCAGCAGCAACAACGCGGCACGACTGAAACCGGACAGCAGAATCGAGATCTGATCGAGCCGCCGGTCACCGATACCCAGTAACTGTTTGAGCGCTTTGCCGCTCGCGTGCCGGGGTGAAAACACGTGCTCGCAGACGTCCTTGATCAACTGGATCAGCAGGTAAAAACCTGACAGGACAATGTACGCCCACACCAGCTCATAGCTGATGAACCGTGCCAGCGATACATAGCCGGCGAGCAGGGCAATCGCCGAGACAAACATCGAGACGCTGGCCAGGGTGTAAATCACCCCGGCAAACGTGCTGTTCGCCGCCGCCGCGTCATTGGCCGCGACCAGCGCCTTGCGCACTTTTCCGACGCGCAACAGCAGGATCGTGACGATTGCCAGCACAACGATGGAAATCACCCCGCGCCCGGCAATTACGATTTGGCTGCTCATGCCGGTGGCATTGCTCACCTGCACCAGCGTCACCAGCACCAGTAACGTGCAGGACAGAATGCGCGGGTAAGGTTTGAGCGCCAGCGCTACCTGATCGGCAATCGCCGGCAAGCGCCACGAGGGATGCTCAGTCGACAGCAAAGCGCGACTCAAACCGGTGAGTAGCACGCAGGCATACACGACCTTTTCGAACTCTTCGGAGAAGGTTTCCAGCACCGGCGGCAAGGGTTGGTGGCGGGTGCAGGCATAGAACAGCAATTGCAAGGCAATGCCGGTGGTGACGATGGTCGCCAGCGCCGAGGCGAACGCCAGTGCACTGCGGCGCAGGCGACCCTCCGGCATGCGGTAAATGCACACCCAGGTCAGACCCCGTTCGGCCAGCCTGCGCCCAAATGTCCAGATGATCAGCGCCAGCAACACCAACACACTGGTGTAGAACCGCTCACCCGGCGCCCACACGGTGGCCCAGGTGTCGCGCACTTGAGCGACGAAAAAGCGCAAGCGCTGACGATCATCCTCGGTCGGGCTCACCAGCGGCGACCAGAAACGCGGACTCAGAACACTGTCAGTGCCCAGCGTCAGTTCGCTCTCTAGCAACGTGCGGCGGATGCCCGCGATCTGCGTAATCAGATCCGCCGCGCTCTGCTTCAACGCCGCCAGGCTTTTCAGTGTCCCGTCGACTTTGTTCTTCTGCTCGGCCAGTGAGGCTCGCTGCGCGATGATATCCGCTTGCTCCGCCGCCACTTCGGCATCCGGCGCCGCCCCCAACACCCCCAACTGCACGGCCAACTGTGCCTGTTGCGGCAGCAACGCCGTGGACAACCGATCGACATCCAGAATAAACGCCTGCACGCGATCCTGCGGCCCTTCGAGCTGGTTGTAGTTGTTCGCCGCAGAAATCTGTTGTTTCAGGCCATCGAGACGTTGTTGCAGCGCCTGCAGATCGCTTTGCGAAATCACCGGCAACGGCGCGGCAGCGGTGGTTACCGGCGCCGGCAAATCGGCTGCCCACAGTGGCGGACTGCCGCCAACCAGCAGGATGAAAACGACAAAAAACAACGACTTCAATGTGTTGCGCATGGGTGAGGCGGCTCGAGTGGATCACACAGTCTATGAGGTTAGGTGATCAAGCCGATTGGGGAGGAAAACTTTCGGGCAGAGCGGGGCAGGTATGCAGCCTGCCAGACGGAAAAAGCCCGACGGGTGAGGTCGGGCCTTTCTTCGGTGACTGCGGTGAAGCGCTGCATTCAGACGGCGCGGCGTTCGAGAAGACGGTCTGAACCGCCTTCGGCGATTGCATCGCTGAACAGCGGATCGGTTTCGGTGGCGGCGGCCACTGCGTCGCTGAACAGTGGGTCGGTCTGGGTCGCGGCGGCCACTGCGTCGCTGAACAGTGGGTCGGTCTGCGTCGCGGCGGCTACTGCGTCGCTGAACAGCGGATCAGTCTGGGTGGCAGGTTCAGCGGCAAAAGCGTTCAGGGCAAAGAGCGAGAAAGCGATGCTGAAAAGGGCTTGGCGTTTCATCAGTGTGTGCTCCGAGGTGTAGTGGTTGGGTCTGGAGCCGATCTTACGCCGCGAGCCTTATAAGAGAACTTCATTGAGTTAATGACTGTTATTGACGCGATTAATGAGTGAGCGTTCAAGGCGTATTCCACATGGGAATGCAGCATATGAAATTAATGAATTTTTCTTATCCCGGTTCACGGCGTAACTTCAGGTCAAAGAGACAAGGAGCCTCGCCGTGAACCCGAATCCCGCAGCCAAATTTGATACCTCTCGCGCCAGCGAATACGCCCGACAAAGCCGCATCGCCCTGGCCGGTTACGACGCCTGTCACGATCTGGCGGCCTGTATGTTGGCGGCCAGCCTCGGCAATTCGCGTGCGGCCAGGATACTGGTGGTCGGCGCTGGCGGTACGGCGCAGGAAATCATTGCGATGGCGGCGCTGGAACCGCAGTGGCGTTTCATCGCGGTTGATCCTTCTGTGCCGATGCTGGAAACCGCGAAAGAACAGTTGCGAGCCCACGACTTGTTGCACCGAACGCAGGTGCACATCGGGCATGTCGAAGACTTGCCGGCGGATGCGCCATTCGACGCGGCAACATTGATCGGCGTGCTCCACCATCTGAACGGTGACGAACCCAAGCGCCAGATCCTGCAATCTATTCAGGCTCGTCTCAAACCGGGCGCGCCGCTGATTGTCGCGGGCAACCATTACGCCTATGCCAGCCAACCGTTACTGCTCCAGGCGTGGGGGCAGCGTTGGCGGCAGCAGGGCGCCAGCGCGCAAGAGGTGCAAGCCAAGCTTGGCAAGATTCTGCAAGGCGCCGATCCGCCGCATTCCGAGGCGGCAGTTCAGGCGCTGTTGCATGAGGCGGGATTTGGTGAAGCGACGCGGTTCTTCAGCAGTTTGTTCTGGGGCGCGTGGCTGACGTGTAAAACGGACGCCGCTAAAAGTAGCGACTCGGCACTTCCCCCAACACTTGCTTGAACACCGTCGCAAACGCACTGGAGCTGCTGTATCCCAAGTCCATGGCGACCTGTGTGACCGACTGACCGTTGCCCAGCATGACAACCGCCGCAAGCAGGCAAGCTTGTTGCCGCCATTCGATATAGCTGATCCCGGTGTGCAGCCGAAAGTGTCGGGTGAAGGTGCGTCGACTCATGCCCGCACGTTGCGCCATGTCGTCGATACTGACGTCCAGCGAAGGCTTTTGCAGAAACGCACGGCACGCCATTTCCAATCGAGGCTCTGCCGGCAACGGCGCATTGAGCGATAGCGCAGGCATGCTGGCGATTTCATGCAGCAGCAAGCCCATCAAATGTCCGTCATGCCCTTGAGTGGAATAGCGTGCCGGGACATCGATGGCTTTCAACAGCAGATGACGCAGCAACGGCGACACGTCCAGCACCTGGCATTGCCCCGATAGTCCGAGGCGCTGCGCCGCTTGCTGGCGGATGTAAGTGTTGTGCAACGTGACCGGCCCGCGCATTTGCATGGAATGGCGCAGTCGTGCGGGAACCCAGATGCCGCGTTGCGGCGGTACGACCCAGTTGCCGTCGTCGGTAAACACGGTAATGACGCCGCTGGCGGCATAGGCGAACTGGCCGCGCTGATGATCGTGCAGCGGGAACAGCGTGCCGTCCGCGTAATCAATGGCGGTCACGACGGCATCGCGCGGGGTGTTCTGGTAAGGATGGCGGCTGATTTCTCGCATGGCCCGATTCTAATGAAAGTTGGCCTGCGACTGAAAGCAGGCCAGCCCGATTGCCGGCATATTTCCTCGCGCCCGAGTACTTCCGCTCGGCGCCGGGAAAGATTGACCATGCAAAAGAAGCATCTTGTACTCGCCGTTCTGGTGACGGCTGTCTGGGGATTGAATTTCCCCGTGACCAAACTCGGACTGGCCGCTATCGACCCGTTGTTGCTGACCGCACTGCGTTTCACGTTGGCCGCATTGCCCTGGGTGTTTTTCGTCCAACGTCCACGCGTGGCGCTCCACTGGCTGGCTGCTTACGGACTGATTTTCGGCGTGGCGATGTGGGCGTTGATCAACCTCGGTATCGCTTGGGGCGTGCCTCCCGGAACGGCATCGTTGCTAATCCAGTTCAGTGCGTTTTTCACCTTGGCCTGGGGCGTGGTCTTTTTTGGTGAACGTCTGGGACGGCTGCAATGGCTTGGCACTTTATTGGCCGCCGCCGGCCTGATGGGCATCGTACTGAGTCGCCCCGGAGACGCATCGGTGGCGGGTTTGGCACTGGTCATTGGCAGCGCCCTGGCGTGGAGCATCGGCAACGTGGTGATCAAGGTCTCGAAAGTGCGTGAGATTTTCGCGTTTGTGGTGTGGGCCAGCCTGTTCCCACCCATCCCGCTTATGCTGCTGACGTGGTTGCTCCATGGCTCGGCAGCGTTCACCGCGCTGCCGTCGCAGCTCAATGCGATGACGGTGTTTTCGCTGGCGTTTCAGGTCTATGCCGCGACGCACTTCAGCTATTGGGGCTGGAATCTGCTGTTGCGCGAATACCCGATTTCGCGAGTGGCACCGTTGTCGCTGTTGATCCCTGTGTTCGGGATCTTCAGCTCGATGGCGATCTTCGGCCAGTATCCAAGCCTCTTTGACTGGCTTTCGATCTCGCTGGTGTTACTGGCGATCCCCTTGGGATCAGGGCATGTGCACGAAATGCTTTTGCGCCTTCGGGTACGGCATTAACGTTCAGCAGTGAATGCCAGCCACTGCGCCCTGGATAACCCGTAGCACTTGCACTGGGCAGGTGCTCCCGGAGCTTTGGCGATCATAAGGGAGCCAGTGGCTGAGTCTTGTCCGGAAGTGGTACTAGAGCCGAATGTGTATCTGTTGCTTTGAAAGGGTATGCAGGCGTTTGACGTTGGTCTGTGTGCAGATTGCGATTCTCGGACATGTGCCGCTCAGAGCGATCGTTTCCGAGTCGAAGCGGGCTTTTGTCTATCCGGGTTTTTATATAACCTCGCGAAACTCGTTTCGTACATTTCATTGCAGTATTCCTGCTGTTAGCCGATTGCACTCGTTCGCTCACACAAAGTGATTTGTAGAATTGAGTCAAACCAACTGACGATAACAAGTCAGTAGATTTTGGAGTTCGATGATGGGGTTCTCTGCGACAGTATGGGAATGGTATGGCCAAAGTGAATACACGCGAGTTCTCGCGGTTTGCGAGGTGTTTCAGGCCCTTGAATTTCTGGCCCAGGTCTCGGACACGCAGCAGAGAACAATCCCGGATTGTCCCGCCTGTGAGGTCTGGTCAGGGATGATTAATCCGGTTAAAGAGGTTCTTTCAATCTGTGGCAGTGCGTTGCCGGAAGACATAAAAACGAGGCTGGGAAGTATTTCGGAGCGATGCGAAGGCTTTAGTGAGGCTGCATTTCGCTGCCATGATCGTCTGATATTTGATCATGACGAGTGGATGCCAATCAGAACGCTTGCCGCAGAACTGCTGGCTCTGATGGAATTGACAGAAATCTATCCATTCCTGGATGAGTTGCTATTGGATTGCAGAAAATTTGCGCGCTGACAACGCGTTGCATAGTCGGCAGTCTTGAGGCCAGCACTAGACGCCGTTAGCAGAATCACCTCAGCGAGCATCCGCTTCAAAAGCTCGCGCTCTCGCACACCCGGCAACACTCCGGTCGTCATCGCCTCCGGCACGATCACGCCTTCCTCGTTCACCACGTGGACCTCAGCCCTTGAACGCCCAGCGTGCCCATGACTCGTTCCTCTGGCTGGCATCCGCTTGCGGCGGGGAGGGACGAGCAAGCATTTTGGCGCCCAGCCACAGCAAGTAAACCGCGCCGGCCACGGTTAGTACGGACGATAGCCGTTGTCACTTTGCGCGAGGGTGATCGGTGAGCAGTCGAGGCCTTCGAAGCGGCGCCGCTGGACATTGCGCAAGTGGTCGATGCGCAAAGGCTGTTCGGCGAACCGGATTACTTGCTGCACGTTATCACTGAGGATTTGCCAGCCTTCCAGCGCCTGTACGACGAAAGCCTGTCCACCTTGCCCAGCGTGCAGCGGCTGACCTCGACGCTGGTGATGAAAAGAGTGGTGCAGGATCGGCCGTTGCCTTTGTAGCTGAGGGGGATTTCAGCTTTCGCTGGTTTCGACGGGCTCTGCAGCTTCAGCTTCCAGTTTCGCCCGATCAGCCTTGCTGATGTATTTAGGCTTTTTCGGCGCGAGTTTGGCGCTGGCCTTTTTGGCCTTTTCCTTGAACAACTGCTTGAGTTTCTTTTGGCGATTCATGTTTCTACCCGGTCTGCAAGTTTGAATATCGGTTAGCGAAGGGCGTAAACGTATGCATCAATGGCTGCGCCGTCGGTCGACGTCCGGTCCATTAGCTCCACGTTTGCGCTTTGCCCTCGAAAAGGGGCGAATCCTGACGTAAGCCTCGGGCCAAGGCAATGCCAATTCCTCACATGGCGATAAAGTCGCGTACAGCCTTGATGGTCGGCACCGGGGCTTCCTCCATCAACCAATGTCCCGCTGCTGGAATGACCACCTCGGTCACGTTGTCTGCAGCATTGCGCATGACGATCGCTTCGTTGTTGCCGAAGGACTTTTCACCGCCCACGGCCAGCACTGGCATGCTCAAGTGTTTCTGCAGAACCGGGGCATTGTCGAGGGCGTCCTGACGAATGCTGCGAAACTGGGCGAACGCGGCGTGCATCGCGCCGGGGCGGGCGTATAGCTTGGCGTAGTGCTGGCGAGTGCCTTCATCGACTTTGGCCGGGTCTCCGGCAAACTCATTCCAGAAGCGATCGAGGTAGATGCGTTCGCGCCCGGCGACCAAGCGTTCCATGTCCGCACCGCCGAAGTCGAAGTGCCAGAGCAGCGGCGAACGAACGATGTCGTTCCACGGGGTGATGCCGGGCACGGGCGCGTCCATCACCACCAGGCGCTCGGTCAGCTCGGGGTAGCGCGCGGCATAGGCGAACGCGACCATGGTGCCGATGTCATGCCCGATGACCACCGAATGCTCGATCTTCAGCGCGCTCAACACCTGCCGAATGTCGCCGGCCTGGGTCTTCTTGTCGTAGCCGCCCTCCGAGATCGACGATAACCCCATGCCACGCAGATCCGGCACCACCACGGTGTGATCACGTGCCAGATCCGCCGCCAGCGGCGCCCACATATCGCCAGTATCACCAAAACCATGCAACAGCACTACGGCCGGGCCTTTGCCACCGACCCGCACGTGCATCGTCGCGCCGTCGACCTTGATGTCCTGAGTGTGGAAGGTCGTGGGGAAGGGCATCACGTCAGCCTGCGCGTGGAAGCTCAGGGCGAGAAGGGCGAGGGCGACCAGTAGCGGACGGATCATGGCGAAGTCTCCAAGCGTGGTGGCGATGGAGAGAGCGTAGACGTATCGATCAGCGTCGGAGGAGTTTCATTTGGAAGCGAACGCCGCCTCGATAAACGCCCCCAGCGTCTTCTCCTCAAGAATCTCGATCGAGAAATGCCCGAAGCGTTTCGGCAGCCAGATGATGCGTGTTCCGGAGGGTGATTGCAGGTTCTCGCGGGTCAGTGGCTGGCCGTTTTCGTCTTCCGGCTGAACGCCGCTGGCGACCAGTTCGTCGTAGGCCAACTCGATATCCGGGGTCGTGTAGCAATGGCGGTAAATCATGCCTTCACCCACTGAATCCAGCAGCTCCTTCAGATTCCCCACCAGCGGCTGGACCAGCATGAAGCGTTCCTCGCCGATCAACGCGACCGCGTAGCGCACATGCAGGCCACCACGATCCCAGATCTGCGTGGTCGAGATCCGCGCCTTAAGGATGTCCGCGTAGTAGGCGCAGGCTTCTTCGAGGTCTTTTACCAGTACGTCGATGTGGCTGAATTTCAAATCCATGATACAGCTCCTGTCAGGCGGGTTGTCAGTCACGCGCAGCTCCGCTGAAGTCAACGAGCGCTCAAGCGAAATAAACTAAGCTGATGTGTAACGTCAAGTTGACACAGGAGCAACCCCCCATGAAGGCTCGCCGCATGATCAAGTCACGTACGTTGATTGCAACGGTTTCTTCCCTGGCGCTGGTTTTCAGTTCGGCGATGGCACTGGCCGATCCCGGTAACGGTAACGGAAAAGGTCAGGGGCAGGGCAATGGCAAGGGCAACCCGCAGAACATGCAGGGGCACGGTAACCAGAAAGGCAATGGCGGCAACAAGGGCAACAACTCCGGTGGTGACTGGAGTCATGGTCCAAGCATCGATCGCGGCAATGTGCTCGGGATTGTCGGCGGCTACCGCGACTACTGGAGCCCGGGTCCTTCGCTGCCACCGGGGATTCAAAAGAACCTTGCACGCGGCAAGCCATTGCCGCCCGGTATCGCCAAAAAGCTCGATGGACGCTTGGTCGGTCATCTGCCGCATTACGATGGCTATGAATGGCAGCAGGTGGGCACGGACCTGATACTCGTGGCGCTGGCAACCGGCCTGATTTATGAGGTGCTCAACGGGGCGTTTGATTAAGATTTCCTGCCCCTCTGCGCACCACCCACTGCGATCAAACGATTTTCAAAGCACTCAGCACGATCAGCGATTGCTCGGCGAATGCCTGGGCCTGTTCGGTCAGCGCGGCAATGTTGGCTTCGGCGGTGGTCAGCGGTTTGCCGTCCTTGAGCAACACTTCGTTTTGTTCGGCGATGACACTCCACACCAGTTGTGCCCACTCTGCGGGGTGCTGTTTGCCTTGGCGGATGGCAATCAGGAACAGTTGCTGGAAGCGGCTGACCGTGACGCCACCCCCGGTGACCGGACTGCTCAACACCTGAATGTCGGCGTTGAACAGCGCGCGCTTGCACAGTTGCAAGTTGAACGCGGCGCAGCGCTCGTACACCCGCGCCTCGGCGGCCTCGCTCTGGCAAGGGGCTACCGCGCCCATGCCGATCAGGATGGCGATGGCCTGTTCGAGATCGTCATAGGCCATAGGCGACACCGCATCGAGCAACTGCTGCATCGTTCTGGCTTCATACGTCTGGCCCGCGAGGGCATTGAGGACTGGACCGTAAATTTCCGCTTGCAGTGACGCTTCGCCAGCCGGGCCGGTAACGCTGGACGCCACGGTTTCTGCCGGTTGCATCAGGACAAATCGCGTATTGAGCATGCGCGAGCGGCGCTCGGTGGCGCTCAGTCGGTTGGCACCGCGCACGTACAGATCGCGGCGGAAAGCCTGGTTGACGAAGTAGTCGCGTGCCTGCTCGCGCATCACCGGATGCTCGATACCGTCGAGAAAGGCCAGGCCTTCGCCGCTCAGGTTGAGTGCATCGACCGAATCCAGCGGCACCGCTGTGGTGACGTAATCGAGTTTGGCCGGGGCCAGCGCATCAACCATGTCGGCGAAATACATGCAGTTCCAGTCGCGATTGAAATATTCGTGGGCGACGTATTGGCGGTCCTGGCCTTTGATGGTCTGCAGTCGGGCGCCGAGGCTCGGCGCGGCCAAGGCGTACTTGGGGTTGGCCGCCAGCAGCGCTTCGGAAAACTGCAACGCGGCATCGATGCGCTGATCCGGCCGCGTAGAGTGATTGGCGAAGCGGTCGTGCAGGCTGAACAATTGGCGCAACGGCGCTGAAGGCGACCAGCCCGGGAAAGCGTTATAGCTGACGTACAGATGCCCACCCGGTTTGAGGTGGCGCCGGGCGAATTCGACGATCAGTTTCTGGTTGTCGCGGCTGACCCAGGTCCAGATGCCGTGCAGGCTGATGCTGTCGAACTGCGGCAAATCCTCGCGCGCCAGCAGTTGCTCGAAGCTGTCGTCATAAAGTCTTGCGCCGTTGTTGCTGAGTTCCGCCAGCTCAATGGCATGGGCCGCCTGACCGGGGTGAAAGTCCGTACCGACAAAACCGCCGGGGTTGGCCGTGGCGTGGATATTGATCGATACACCCTGACCAAAGCCGAGTTCACAGTGATAACCGTCAGGATTGTCCAGGCCGGCAAAGCCGCGCAACAACAGGCAGTAACGCTGGAAAACCGGATTGATTTCCCGGCTATAGCTGTAGGTGTAGCCTTCGTCGGTGAAATAACCTTCGTTCCAGGCATTGCTCATGGGTGCAGCCTCTTGAATCGTCATTGAAAGTAGCTTTATACGGGACGGACTTGCGTCGTTGAAACCTCTCGCTGTCCACACAGGATGTTGTCGGCAGGATGGGACCATTCGATAGGGTTCATGCTGATATTTTGCCGGGGTTATTCATGATCGGAGTTGGCCGCTCCTGACAAACGCACACCCATCTCAAAGGCACGGGTCTCGAACCCGAACTCGGCATACATGCGCACCGCGCGCTCGTTGAAGGGCCATACCGTCAGGCGTAAATCCTGCGCATCGTGCGCGATGGCCCAGTCCTTGACGCGTTGAATCAGCGTACGACCGATACCTTTGCCCCAGAACGGCTCGGCGACACACACCGAACCGATACGCACCACATTCTGCGGCTGCATCAACGGGCCGGAACTGGCGGACAGGTTGGCGGTAATGAACGCGACGGGCCGTTCGCCGGCGCTGGCGAGGAAGACGATCTGACCGGACTTTTCGAAAACACCGGACCAGTGCGGCAAGTCGCGGGCAAAATCATCTGTCGCGGCGGCGTAGATATCGGGGCGGGCGGCGTGGTGGACCGAATTGAGCAATTGACCCAGCTCGCACATCGCCAGAGCATCTTCGGCGGTCGCGGTTCGGTAAGTAATGACTTCTTCCATGAATAGCTTTCCTTTAGGACGTGAGGAATTCGGCGTGCTGGATGAAAGGCGTGGCGGGCGCTGCACGAGCAACACATCCTGCGTTAAACGACGAAATAAAGCATCCCGATGCCTATCGGCATTTCAACCGGGCAGACTGACGCGGGGGCCCCTGGGTCGCTTTTTCACGCAAATCTGTGCATTGAATGTTTTTACGTCAGGCGAATAATCGACCGCTCGAAACCTTTGGAATTGAGCACTGTATGGAAGATTTTTGCGTTGATTTCGACAACATTTGTCGTTTGCGGACGGCTGCCTCAAGGAGTTGCCCATGAGCCTGCATACCCGCACCAAACGCCTGACCGTGCCGCAGTTGGTTGCCATGAAAGGCCAACAGAAAATCGTCTCGCTGACGGCGTACTCCAGCAGTATCGCCAAACTGATCGACCCAATCGTTGACTTCATTCTGGTCGGCGATTCCACGGCCATGGTCGGTTATGGCCGCTCCTCAACGCTGAGCATGCAGCTCGAAGAAATCATCGGTCACACGCGGGCGGTGGTCGATAGCACGCGTCTGGCTTGTGTGGTGGCCGATATGCCGTTCGGCAGTTATCAGGAATCCCACGAGCAGGCCTTTCGTAATTGCGCTCAGGTATTGGCGCGTACCGGTTGCGACGCGGTGAAGCTGGAGGCCAACAAGGCTTTGGCGTCTACTGTCGAGTTTCTCGTGGCACGAGGTATTCCGGTGATGGCCCACGTGGGGCTGATGCCGCAATTCGTCAACATCATGGGCGGTTTCAAGGCCCAGGGCCTGACCACTGAAACCGGCGCAGTGATTGCCGAAGATGCCCGGGCCAATCTCGATGCGGGCGCCTTCAGCCTGTTGCTCGAAGGTGTGGCCGAAGGCGTGGCACGGCAGATCACGCTGGACTCGAAAATGCCCACCATCGGCATTGGCGCCTCACCGGCCTGCGACGGCCAGGTACTGGTCACCGAAGATGTGCTCGGCCTGAGCGGTGAGCATCTGCCGCGTTTCGTCAAACGCTACGCCGATGTCGGCGCGGTGATCAGCGAAGCGTGCGCGCAGTTTGCCGAGGATGTGCGCCATGGGCGGTTTCCTGAAGCACGGCATTGTTATGGACTGTAGACGCGGTTTTCTTCGGTGATCGCCTGCGCCAGTCGTTGCACCGCGTGGCCGATGTCCTTGTCCCAATCGAGGGTGTAACTCAGGCGCAGGTACTGCTTCCAGGCGCCTTGCTGGCTGAAGATTTCGCCGGGGGCGATGACGATTCGTTCGGCCAGCAGGCGCTCGAACACCCGTTGCATGTCGATCGGCCGCACAGCCTTGAGCCAGAAGCTCGCACCACCTTGCGGGACGACCACCTGCCACTGGCCGTTGCCGTGTTCTTCCAGCAGGGTTTGCAGCTGTTGCATGCGCTTGCGCAACAGTGCTCGCAGGGTGGTCAGGTGTTGGTCGATGCGCCTGGAACTGTAGAGTCTGGCAATTGCTTTCTGCCTAACCGGTGAGAGGCGAAATCCACGCTGCATGAATAATCGATGAAGTTGCGATGCAGGCTGACGGCACAGCACATAGCCGTACGGCGCTTCGCCGCCAATCAGTTTGTCGAATGTCGAGAACACCAGCAGCTTGTCCGGGTCGGCAAAATCGCTATAGCGCGCGGGTGAATCGGAGAAACTCAACTCGCCCCACGTATCGTTTTCAAACAACCAGATATCGCGCTCGGCCAGCCAGTCACAGATCTGCTGTTTATCCTGCACCGGCATCAACTGGCCTTGGGGAACATTCACCGTGGAAGAGAGCACCGCCAGGCGCACCGGTTCGCGTGTGAGCAATTCGTTCAGCGCGGGCAGGCTGAAGCGGCCGTCATCGCCGAGGGGCATTTCGATGACGCGGATATTGGCCGCCTGCAACTGGCACAGAATTACCCATGAGCAAGGCGACTCCACCAGTGCCACGCTGCCACCGAGATTCAAGGCACTGAGTGACAATTCCAGCACGCTGCGCAGGTCCGCACCGATATACACCTGCTCGGCCTGCCAGTGGCTGTGCGCGGAACGGGTATAACGCTCCGCCAGGGCCGCGCGCAATTCAGGCTCGCCGAGCGGTTGATAGAGCGGCGTGTGGGTGTGCGGATATTGGCGGGTCAGTTCGCGCTCCATCAGCAACAACGGCCGCTGCAGCGACAGCAGCATGGCCGGGGCATCGCTGCTCAACGCCAACATCGCTGGCTGACGGGCATTGGCGAAGACGCTGTCCAGAAGGTTGCCGGAGCTGGCCGTTACAGGTGCCGCCGGCATTGATCGGGTGAAATAGCCGAACCTGGCTTTGGCGTGAATCCGGCCCTCGTCTTCGAGCAAGGCGTAGGCGTATTTGGTTGTCGATATTGAAACACCGAGGCGCAGGGCCAGTTGTCGCAGGGACGGCAGTTTCTGCTCAGTCGTGCCACTGGCGGCCTCGATCAGGCCGACGAGGTAGTGGTAGACCGCTTGATAGGCGAATGCGGTGTCCTTCGGGGGCGTCAATGCAGTTCTCCTTGATTGTCAGCCTACGGAGCAAACGGAAGATTGTGCCAAAGCCTTCAAGTGTCCGTTTGCGCCGCCGCCCAGTGCTTCATCTCTTCAGCAATGAAGTGATTGACCAGGTCGCTGTACATTTTCTCAATGGCATCTGCATTCAAGCCTTCGTTTTCGGCCCAGTGGCGACGCGTCGCCAACATCGCCTGAAAACGCTCAGGTGCCCGCACTGAGGTCGCCGAGGTCTTGAACTTCGAGGCAGCGAGTACGTACTGAAAGCGCTTGCCCAGCAGTTTGATCACCGCTTGATCGAGTCGGTCGATTTCACTTCGAATATCTTGCATGCCCGCACAGTCGGCGGGTTGTAACGTGTTGATGACATCCATGTGCGTCTGTGCCTCTCGAGTTGTTGTTGATAGTACGGCGGGTTTCAGCGGGTAAGCGCAGCGTTGTTTGTCACTTTGCCGGAGTTCTGAAAAAACGCTCTGGGCGGCAGGGTGCAAGGGCCGCAGATGACTGGCGATCCAGCAGCTCTTCACTGGCGAGGCGCCCGACGATTGCCGCGAGCGTCACACCTGGGTGCATCGCGCAAACATAAACCCCGCCGACACCGGGCAGGAAACCGACAATGGGGAGGCCATCAACGGGCATGGGTCTCAGCCCGACGGCGACTGTTTGCGGCGCAATGGAAACTACCCCGTGAAGTTCTTTGCGTATGGCTTCGGCGGTTTGCCCGGCGATGTCTGTCGGCGAGCTGCCCGACGCCTCTCCCAGATAATCTTCAGCGGCCAGCAACGTGCCGTCGGCACTTTGCCGAATTTCCATTGAGGGGCTGGAGATGATGCCTTTGACCAGGCCCGGTTGGGTCCTGTAGCGGATGAAAATGGCAGGCGAGGCGTCGATGGGCAGGGCGACGTTGAGCATCTGCGTCAACTGCCGGGTGCCAGTCCCCGCGGCAAGCACCACCAGGTCGGTATCAAACGTGCCGGCTGTGGTTTCAACGCAGGTAACATCTGCGTTGCAGGTTTTGAAACCGGTCACTCGGGTTTGCGTGAGCAACTGCGCCCCCAGCGCCTGGGCGCCGGCAATCAACGCGTGGGTAGCCTGCACGGCGTCTAGCGCGCCTTCTTCCGCGCGATACAACGCGCGGGGAGGGGGATTTTTCAGGTTGGGCTCGCGGGCAAGCACTTCGGCAGCTGATAGCAGCGTCGCCGAAGCAGGCTGTTCAGCCGATTCGTTGTACGACAGAGCGCCGGTCCAGCAAATCTGCAAGTCCGGGAGTTCGGTCTGGAGTCTGCGGTACTCCGCGATGGCCGCATCACGCAACTGCGCAATCGGATCAGCGCCGGCGTGCGTGGTATTGATCCAGGCGAAAGAGCTTGCCGTCACGCCACTCGCGATCTCGCCGGCCTCGATCAACGTGACCTGCGCACCTTTGCCGGACAGGTGATACGCAAGGGAGGCGCCAACGATGCCTGCCCCCACCACCACAATTCGCGTCTTTTTCATTGCAACATTCCCTGTTGTCGAGGTGCCGATCCTGCAACAGGGGGACGCTGCGAGCAACCAGAAAAAAGCCCGGCCAAAGCCGGGCTCGTGCGCTCGCAACGGGTTAAGCGGGCATATCTCCGGCGGGCATTTGGATCAAGGGTCAGGTTACGACGCCGAATGCCGGCTGACATGCTTGGGCCCCGCCAACGCCCAGGCAATCAAACCAAACAACGGCACAAACACAATCAACACGATCCACACGCCTTTATTGCTCGATTTCCCCTCGCTCTTGCGCACCCGATTGATGGCCCAGAGTTCAATAAGCAGAAGAACTGCCGCCAGTACGATCCACACGGTTTCGATTTGCATTGGCTACCTCCTGATGGTCTGTGCGTTAGGTGACGTGGGGTGCGGCGGGTTCATTTATTTTTGTTCAGGGCATTGAGTTGGCGGGCCAGTTGCAGTGCCACTTGACCGCTGTTGAAGGTCGGCAGCAGATGGGTGAAGGGGATTTCGATCATTCGGTTCTCGCGCACGGCGCGCAGTTGCGACAGCACCGGGTCGTGGGTCAACAGATAGCGTTTGCGACTGGCGGGGGACCATTCGGCGTCAGCCAGCAGGATTACGTCAGGGTCGCTGGCCAGCAGGGTTTCGCTGTTGACGGTCACCCGATAAAGATTGATGTCGGCGAACACATTGCGCGCACCGGCGGCGGCCAGTAGCGGGGTGACAAACCCGCGTTGACCTTCGCTGTCGAGGCCTTTTACTTCGCTGTCGAGATAGAACACTGACAGCGGTTTACCCGAACCGGCCAACGCTCGGGCGCTGGCGAGATCGGCGTCCATGGCCTCACTCAATTGCCGCGCCTTTGCCTGTTTGTGCAGCAGTTTGCCGAGCGTCAGCAAGTCATTGCGCACATGCGCGAAGTAATCCAGCGAGTGCCCGTTGCAGGCCGACTCCAGCAGATACGAACCCACGCCATTGCGCGCAAGCCCCGAGCGTGAGGTCACACCGTCGCCGAACGCTGTGGCAAACCCGCCGATCACCAGGTCCGGTTGCTGCGCGTAAAGCACTTCACTGGCCGGGTACTGGCGGGCGATCACCGGCACGCCGAAATACTCGGATGGCCGCTGCCCGGCATGGGTGTCATCCAGATACGCCACGCCGACCAGCGCTGACCCGGCGCCCAGCGCCAGGACCAGATCAGCCGCATGCTGATTGAGCGCGACGATGCGTGATGGCTGAGCGGCGTGCCAATGCTCGCCGCAGTTGCGGTAACTGTCGGCGAGCACGGGCGTTGCACAGAGCAGGGCGCCAAGCGCATACAGGATCGATCTCATGTCCGCGCCTTGATCAGTAAATCCGCGACCACTTCACCGCCCACCAGATGCCCCTCGACCAGTCGCTGCACATCCTCCTTGCTGCGTACGCCATACCAGCAGCGCTCCGGATACACCGTGATGATCGGCCCCAGATTGCACGGGAACTGACAGTGCGAACGGGTCAGCAAGACGCCGCCCGGGGTCTCGATGCGATCGTGCGCGAGCAAATGCCGGCGCAGGGTTTTCCATAGCTGCAAGGCGCCACGCTGAGTGCAGCGTGGGCCGGTGCAGAGGAACACATGGTGCGCATGCTCGGGTACATGCGACCAGTCCAGGTGCGTGTCGACGCCGTCGATGGTTGTGATGTCATTCATCAGAAGCGGTACGTGTAGCGCACTTCGGAGGTGAACGGCCGGCCGAGGTTGTCGACGTTGCTCGAGCGGCTGGTGACGTAATCGCGGTCGAAGAGGTTTTCCACCAGCAGGCTCACGCGGTGTTGGTGGGCATTGTCGAGGTAGCGATAAGCGTCGGCATCGACCACCGAATAATGGCCGTATTCCACCTGTTTCGAACTGGTGATGTCGCGGATGTAGCGGATCGCGCCGCCGGCACCCCACAGGCGATTTTCCGCTTCATAACCCACGCGCGAACGGGCGAAAAAGCTCGGAATGTCGTTGATGGTCGCCCCCGTGCGCGATTCGGTGAGATTACGCGTCATGTCCGCTTGCAGGCTCCACTGATCGTTGAGCGCCAGTTTGGCGTCGGCCTCGAAACCGCGCATCTGGATCGTGCCTTCACCGTTGACCCACTGGATACCATCGAGGGTGATCAGGTCGTCGATCTTGCGTTTGAACAGGGTCACGCTGGCGCTGAATTCACGGTCGAGCAAGAAGCCTTTGTAGTCGACACCGAGTTCAGCGTTGCGGCTTTTTTCCGGTTTCAGGTTGCGATTGCCGATCTCGTCGCCCGGTTCATTGACGAACAATTGCTCGGCGTTCGGCAGTTTGTAGGCGCTGCCGTATTGTCCGCGCACCGACCAGTTGTCGTTGAGGTCATACAGCGAAGTGAGCATGCCGACCGTGGCACCGTCGCCGCCGCTCATGGCTTCGTGGCGCACACCGATGCTCGGATGCCAGTCGGGCAGGGCGTCGATCTGCGGGCGCAATTGCGTATAGATCGCGTGGGCTTCGGCCTTGTCGTTATCGATGATCAGTACATCGTCCTGGCCCTTGAACCATTGGTTGTCGCTGCCGAACACCAGCACATGGCCGCCGGGCAACTCGGCCTTGCCTTCGGCCTGCACACCCCAGTCGGTGAAGCCCCAATAGTCGTTGTGGTTGATGACTTTGGTGCCGCCACCGGCGACATTGTTGATCCGCGTGTAGCGCGTGTCCCAGTCGTTGAGATGACCTTTGATGAAGTAGCTCAGTCGCTCGTTGATGTTCTGTTCGAACGTCGCTGTGGCGATCT
The DNA here is from genome assembly GCF_028656995.1 of Pseudomonas sp. TNT2022 ID642. NCBI lineage: Bacteria > Pseudomonadati > Pseudomonadota > Gammaproteobacteria > Pseudomonadales > Pseudomonadaceae > Pseudomonas > Pseudomonas sp. TNT2022 ID642. The sequence goes on from NZ_JAMDGW010000012.1 coordinate 211,637, forward strand.
GCTGCACGCGATCGTTGGTGGTCTTGTGATTGTCGACCGGGCGGGCGAAGTCGAGATTGGCGTCGGCATATTGGTAGAACAGTTCCAGCCTTGAATCATCGCCCAACGACTGAATCGCCTTGCCGCCGAAGGTGGTGACTTCGTAGGCGCGGTTCTTCTCGCTGACGTTTTTCATGTCGCGATTGCGGTACGGCTGATAGCCGTCGGAGACGTTATGGCTGACGTACGCCAGCAAACCAAGATCGCCGAAACCGTTAGTGAAGATATTCTCGACGCGGGCATCCTCGGTAGTGCCGCCAAAGCTGTCGACGCCCAGATTCACCTCGCCGGAGGCTTTGCGCGATTGCGGGCTGCGGGTGACGATGTTGATCACGCCAGACACGGCCTGGGTGCCGAACAACAGGCTCTGGCCACCCTTGAGCACTTCGATGCGTTCGATGGCGTTGGCCGGCAGGGTGTCCAGATAGAGGCCGCCGTACAGGCGATTGTTCAGGCGCACGCCGTCGAGCAGGATCAGCGTGTCGTCGTTGCGCCCGCCGAGCAGCGAATAAGTGCCGTAATCGAACGGGCCGTTTTTCGGCGCCACATACAGGCCGGGGATGAACATCTGCATCACGCGGCTGACATCGGCGCTGGGGCCAGCACGTTCGATCTGTTCGCGGCTGACGATCTCGACCTTGCTGCCGAACTTCGCCATGTCGGCGACGGTGGTGGATTCCACTGACGGTGCAGAAACGATTTGCTGATGGAGTTCCAGCGGTGCGTCGTCGGCCAGCAGCAGCGGGCTGAACAGGCAGCCAAGGAACAGGGTTGGAGCAGAAGTGTTGAAAGGTCGAATCATTGTCTTCTCGAAAAGGATCTTCGCAGAAGAGCATGCAGGAGAAGGCATCGCGCACAGCCAATACCGGCCCATGCCCGCCCACCGCAGGATTTTGCCAAACGAAATTCCAGGCCGGTCTCCGGGCTCGCGCGTATCGAGGCTTTCACCTTCCCATGGCCCAGTGGCCACAGTGGTCTGTCGAAAGCATCACGCGCATACCGTTGCGGGGGCAGCACCGGACTTGTTCGAAAAGAACGTACCGGTTTCCCGTTTCACCCCATGCACGGCGGCATGGGACACCTGAAACTGGGCGGCATCTGAACATTCGACAGACCGTTCGTCAACTTTTCGGGATCCGGGTTATGGGGATGAAAATGGCCCGTGTTGCCTATTGCCAAGCACCCGTCGCGCGCCAGACAATAAGAGTCATTATCACTCGCGAATTATTCCAGCCTCATGTCCGCCGACGATTTATCCCTGCGCAGCGCCGTCAATGACCTGTATTGCGACCATCACGGGTGGTTGAAAGGCTGGTTACGCAAGCGTCTGAGCAATTCTTTCGATGCGGCCGATCTGGCGCAGGACACCTTTGTCCGGGTCATCAAGGCCCGCAGCGCTCTGGATATTCGCGAGCCGCGTCCTTACCTCTCGATGATCGCCAAAGGTTTGCTCGTCGATCTGTTCCGCCGTCGTTCGCTGGAGCAATCCTGGCTGGAAGCGTTGGCGGCCATGCCACAGGAGCAACAGCCTTCGCTGGAAGAGCAGGCGATCCTGTTACAGGCGCTGGTGGAAATCGACCGTCTTCTGCAAGGGCTGGGGCCGAAGGTCAAGCAGACGTTTATCCTGTCGCAATTCGATGGTCTGACCTACCCGCAAATTGCCGAGCGCTTGAACATCAGCGTGCGCAGCGTCAACAACTACATGGCCAAAGCCATGGAGCATTGCTGTCTGATGCAGATTCAGATGCAACTGGCATGAGCCTGTCGCCCGCCGAACTACAAGCGATCAGCGCCGCCGCGCGCTGGTACGCACGTCTGCATTCCGGCATCGCCACCGAGGCTGATCGCGAAGCCTGGAACGACTGGTTGCGCGCTGACCCTGCCCATCACCAAGCCTGGCAACATATGGCGGCCGTTGGCGAACAAATGGCCAGCGTGCCAGGCACCTTGGCGGCACCGGCGTTGCGCGGGGTCGAACGATCCCGGCGGCAGGTATTGCGCAGCGTAGTGTTGCTGGCCTCGGCCGGTTCGCTGGGCTGGCTGGGCTGGCGCAGTGAGCCGTCGCAAAACCTGCTGGCCGATTTCCGTACCGGCGTGGGCGAGCGACGCGAGTTTCGTCTGGCCGATGGCAGTTCCCTGCTGCTCAACACCGACACCTCAGTCAATCTGCGCTTCGACGGTCGCCAGCGCACCCTGGAATTACTGTGGGGCGAGATTCTGGTGAGCACCGCGGTTGATCCGTTGCAGCGTCCGTTCAAAGTACTGACCCGGCATGGACAAGTGCTGGCGTTGGGCACGCGGTTTATCGTCCGCTCACAGGACGGTGGTGGCGAGGTGTCGGTGATCGAGAAGGCTGTCGAAGTCAGCTCGGCGGGCGGTGGCTCGACCGTGCGTTTAGAGGCTGGACAATCACTGGATTTCAATAGCCGCTCGGTCAGCGCGATTCGCCGCAACGATGCGTCGGTCGGTGCCTGGCAGCAAGGCAGCATCATCGCGCTCAACCGTCCTCTGGCCGAGCTGCTGGCGGATATTTCGCGTTACCGCCACGGCGTGCTGCGGTGCGATGCGCGGATCGCCCAACTGAAGGTTTCCGGCGCATTTCCGATCGACAACACCGACCTCGCACTGGCGGCGCTGGAGAGTGGATTGTCCTTGCGCATCACGCGCTACAGCCGTTATTGGGTCAATGTGTCGCCGCCTGCCCAGTGATGGGCACCGTGAACCGGAAATATTTTTTACAGCGTTTGCACTTTTCACGCACACCGTTCGGCTCATCCCTCAATGAGTTTTTATTCAGCGTTTCTGGGGGAGGGTAAGCATGTCTCGGGTGTACAAGTCTGGTCGTCTGGCGACCGCAGTGAAGGTCGGACTACTGGCGGCAACGACGGCCGGGGTCTGGTCGACAACGACATTGGCCGCGCCAGTGTCGGCGCAACAGAGTTCGGTTAAATCCTTCGACATTGCTGCCGGTAGCCTGACCGAGGTACTCAGCCATTTCGCCAGTGCGGCGGGGGCAGCGATTTCATTCGATGCGCAGCAGACCGATGACTTGAAATCCCCCGGGCTCAAAGGGGTGTTCGGCACCAGCGAAGGCTTCGCGCGGATTCTCGGCGGCAGCGGCCTGCAAGCCGAACCGCAGGCCAATGGCACCTATGTGCTGCGACCGGCACCGGTAGTCGGCTCGGCGCTGGAACTGGGGGCCACCAACATCAACGGCCAGATGCTCGGCGCAACCACCGAAAACAGTGGCTCATACACCACCGGCGCGGTGACCATCGGCAAAGGCGAGCACTCGCTGCGGGAGACGCCGCAATCGGTCACGGTGATGACGCGCAAGATGCTCGACGACCAGAACCTCAACACCATCGATCAGGTCATGGAAAAGACCCCGGGGATCACCGTCTACGACTCGACCATGGGCGGTAAATATTTCTACTCCCGTGGCTTTCGCATGTCGGGTCAATATCAGTACGACGGCGTGCCGCTGGACATGGGCAACCTCTACGTTCAGGCCGACAGCTTCAGCGGCGACATGGCCTATTACGACCGCGTCGAGGTTCTTCGCGGCGCGGCCGGGATGATGAAAGGTTCGGGCGGCACCGCCGGCGGGGTTAACTTTGTGCGCAAGCGCGGACAGGCCACAGCGCAAACCGAGATCACCCTGTCGGGCGGCAGTTGGGACAACTATCGCGGACAAGTCGACACCGGTGGCCCGTTGAACGACGCTGGCACGATACGCGGCCGCGCCGTGGTCGCCGAGCAGAGCCGGCATTACTTTGTCGACGACGCCAGCCGCAAGGATCAGGTGTATTACGGCGCGCTCGACTTTGACGTCAGCCCCGACACCACGCTCGGACTGGGTGTCGCCTATGAAGACGTCGATGCCAATCCGTGCTGGGGCGGTCTGCCGCGCTACAAGGATCGCAGCGATCTGAAACTCAGTCGCTCAACTTGCCTCGATCCGTCGTGGAATACCTGGCGCAGCCAGCGCACGACGGTGTTCAGTGATCTCAAGCATCAGATCAACGACGACTGGAGCCTGAAGGTTGCCAGCGTTTATACAAAAAACACGCAGGACATCAAATACGCATTTGCTTCCGGTGCGGTGACTCCGGGCGTCAACACCACCGGCATGCTGGGCAGCATGTATGACTACGATCAGGTCGATTACGGCCTGGATGCGTACGTCGATGGCAAGTTCGACGCATTCGGTCAGCAACATGAACTGATCGTCGGCGCCAACGCCAGCCGTTCGAAAAAGAACGACTTCTACTCCGTGGCGTTTTTGCCGCAGCGGCAAAACGTGTTCAATCCCGACAAACATATTCTTGAGCCGGACGACAGTTACTTCATCGAAAACTCCTCGCGTGGCGGCCCGGTCAATTCGCTGACCAAGCAGAAGGGCGTCTACTCGACGCTGCGCCTGAAACTCGCGGATCCGTTGACGCTGGTCGTCGGTGGGCGGGTCAGCTGGTACAGCTCTGACAGCGATTCGGACTTCATCAACAGCGGCACTTCGGAGCATTCCAGTTCGACGGAAACCGGTCAGGTCACGCCGTTTGCCGGTGTGCTGCTGGACTTGAACGAAAACCTGACCGCATACGCCAGCTATTCGGACATTTTCACCCCGCAAGGCAACTACCGTTCCGGAGACGGTTCGGCGCTCAAGCCACTGGTGGGCCAGAGCTATGAACTGGGGATCAAGGGCGCCTGGTACGACGGTCGTCTCAACGCCTCGTTCAACCTGTTCCGCACGATTCAGAAAGACCAGGCGCAAACCGACTACAACTCGTCCTGCCCGTCGTCCGATGGATATTGCTACCTCAATGCCGGCAAGGTTCGCGCGCAGGGTTTTGAAGCCGAGATCAGCGGTGAAGTCATTGAGCGCCTGCAACTGCTCGCGGGGTACACCTACACGCAGACCAAGACCCTCGACGACATCGACAGTAGCCTGACCGGTGCCGCGTTCAATACGTATGTGCCGCGACACGTGCTGCGTATGTGGGGCGATTACGCGCTGAGCGGCGCGCTTGAGCGCTTTACCCTCGGCGCCGGAGTCAATGCGCAAAGCGACAACTTCCGCGTCTCACCCGCCAGTGGCGAGAAAATCAGCCAATCGGGTTATGCAATCTGGAACGGTCGCATCGGTTACCGCATCGATGACACCTGGTCGGTCGCGCTTAACGGCAACAACCTGTTCGACAAGCGCTACTACTCGACCATCGGTACCGAGACGTTCGGCAGTTACTACGGCGATCCCCGTAACTTCATGGTGTCGGTCAAGGCGAGTTTCTAGTTCAGCCTGAACTGATTGCAAGTGCCGGTCCGTCTTGAGTGCAGAGGTGCCTGAGGGTTCAGCACCTTCCGGTCACTCTGCACGCGCGTGCCGGCCGCTTTGCAGTGTTTTCCTCCTTCTTTTGAAATAGCTACTAAGGTCTATAACTGTAATCTCGAGGCCGCATTCGTTTGTTGCCGGCAGTGGCCGCTCAGAGGTGGAGATAGCTGAACAGGGAGGTTCTCATGCAAGGTCCCAGCGGCCATTCTCACGGCGGGCACGCCCCGCATTTCATTCGTAAAGCGTTACTGCTCGCCATGGCCAACACCCTGATGCTCGCAGACACTCAGGCCGCTTGCGGCCCCTTGGCCGCGGGTGCTTACAACGTTTCGCAAACCTGTTCGGGCTGTCGTTGTCCGCCGGGACTATCGATGCCGGCGTCAGCCACTACACCCGGCGCGCCGCCGGCGAAGACACTTTGCGCGCTTACGGTGTTGGCGCCTACTGGACACACTTTGGCCCCTCTGGCTGGTATCTGGACGGGGTATTGCAGGTCAACCGCTTTGACATCGAAGCCAAACCCAACGACCTGGCCAAACTGAAAACCCGAGGCTGGGGCTACACCGCGTCGCTGGAAAACGGCTACCCGTTTGAAGTCGACAAAGATTGGTACATCGAGCCGCAGCTGCAGGCGATCTACAGCTCTGTCGATCTGGACAGCAGTGATGACGTCGGCGCGAAGATTCGCTTCAAGGACGTCGACTCACTGATCGGCCGCGCCGGCGTGCGCATCGCCAAGGACTGGGACACCGAGGGTGTCGACAAAAGCGCACGGCGCACCAACGGCTGGATCCGGCCGAGCATCTGGCATGAATTCAAGGGGCAGCCGAAAACCGAGTTTTCCTCCGAGTCGGGGTACATCCCGTTCGAATCCGATATTCAGGGCACGTGGGGCGAGGTCAATGTGGGGGTGGATTACCAGGCTAACCAGCGCACCACGTTTACCGCTTCGGCCGGTTATCGTCAGGGGTTCGATGGCGACAGCCACGGGTATGACGCGATGTTGGGGTTCAAGATCAATTTCTAGTCCCGTGCATACACCAAAGAACCCTGTGGGAGCTGGCTTGCCAGCGATAGCGGTGGTTCAGCCACCATCATTGTTGGCTGATCTGACTCCATCGCTGGCAAGCCAGCTCCCACAAGGTTTCGTGGTATGCACAAAACCCGTGTACATCCTTTTCGCCAGACTCTTGGATGGCTTGCCGACGTTCGGCCCTATATCCTGCACGCCTGTTTGATGGGATGACTTAGGGAAGAATTGCATGCCGTTCAGGGTGATGGTGGTCGGTGGTTACGGAAATTTCGGCAGCATCGTGTGTCGGCATCTAGCGCTGATGCCGGACATCGGTCTGGTGCTTTCGGGCCGTGACCCGCGCAAGTTGCAGCGCAAACTCGATGAGCTCAACAGCCAATCGGGCAATGTCTGCGAAGGTTGGTGCGGCGACGCCATGGGCGCGGAGTTCGAAGCCGCTTTGCGCGCGCTGAACATTCAGTTGGTCGTTCACACCGGCGGGCCGTTTCAGGGGCAATCCTATGCCGTTGCGCAGAGTTGCATCGACGCCGGCGTGAACTACTGCGATCTGGCGGACTGCCGCACGTTCGTCAACGGCGTCGACGTGCTCGACGCCCGGGCGAAGCAGGCCGGCGTGGCGATTCTCAGCGGTTGCAGCTCGGTGCCGACGCTGTCGTCGGCGATCATCGATGAGCAGCGCCAGCGCTTTTCCCGCATCGACTCGATTGAGCATGGCATTTCCTCATCGGCGAAAATGCCGGGGCTGTCGACCATCGAAGGCGTACTCGCTTACGCCGGCAAACCGATCAAGCAACTCAAGAATGGCAAGGTGCACGAAGTGTCGGGCTGGCTGGATCTGACCTTGCGCAAAATGCCGCAGATGGGCACGCGGCTGCTGGCCAACGTCGATGTCCCGGACATGGACATCTTCGCCGGTCGTTACGGCGCGCAGACCCTGAAGTTCAAGGCAGGCGCCGGGCTTAAACTCGGCGGCATCGCCAACGGTTTGCTGGCTCAGGCATTGAAAGTCGGACTGGTCCGCGACCATGCCTTGTGGGCGGCAAGATTGCATCGCCTCGGCACGCGCTTCGAGCGTTTCGGCGATGGCAAAAGTGCGATGTACATCGACATTCAGGGTCTTGGCGTTGACGGCAAACCACTGTCGATGACCGCGCAACTCACCGCTCTGAATGACAAAGGCCCGGAAATCCCCAGCTGCGCTGCAGTAGCACTGGCGACGAAAATGGCCCAAGGCTACGCGCCGCAACCCGGCGCCCGACCTTGCGTGGGCGAAATCAGCGTCGCCGAGTACATGGCCGCGATCAACGACCCGACCAACCTGAGCCTGGCCGTGAACTTCTCGGACGGGCAGCGCTGACATGCTCTATCTGTGCCTGAAGTACCTGCACATCATCGCTGCGATCTTCCTGTTCGGTTTCGGCATGGGCTCCTATCTCTACCTGATCGCCGCCAGCCGCACGCGCAACCCGCAAGTGATTGCCCACGTCGCGCGCATGGTCGTTAGTTTCGACACGTGGATTACCACGCCGGCGGGTTTTGTACAGATCATCACGGGTTACCTGCTGATGCGCCTGTCGGGGCTGACCATGAGCACCGAGTGGGTGCTGACGTCGCTGATCATCTTCTTCTGCGTCGGCTCGCTGTGGTTGCCGGTGCTGCTCTTGCAGAAGCGACTGTGCGTGATGGCATTGAACGCGAGCGAGGCGGGCGCGAGTCTTGATGAGCAATATCAAGCCGTGTACCGCCAATGGTTCTGGATGGGCGTGCTCGGGTTCGCCGGAATGTTCGTGATCGTGCTGATGATGGTGACGAAGATGACACCGCTGCAGTTGTTCAGCTTGCTGACGTAGGTGCGGTTGCTTTGAGGAAGCGCTGTTCATGATCAGGGTTCGGCAGCAGGCAGGTGTCGTATTTGCCGAACAGTCGGTAGCGGTTCAGCGCGATGCGGTCGTAAGCCCAGTCGCGCAGGCCACGAGGGAATACGCGCAGCAGGCGCAATGGCTGCCAACGGGCGGGTAGTTGGCTGATGACTTCGAAGAACGCGTCTGAGCGCTCCCAGTAGTGACGATCACGAATGACGGCCATGGTGTCGAACTGATCCATCGGCAACCCGGCCCACGCCAGAAGTGCCTGCCCCTCGGGGGATTGCACGGCGGCCAGACGCACGCGGTGCTGGTGGTCGTGGCGAATGAGGAACCGCGCCCAGCCGTTGCAGAGTTTGCACACGCCGTCGAACAGAACCACGGATTCGCCGGGGTTCAGTAGCGGGGCGGGGGTAGGGCGGGTTTTTGGGGTTGGCATGGGGTTGGATTCGGGAGAGGCTGGAGTGCTGCGATCATAGCCTCAGAAAGTACGATCCGCGAATGGCCAGTATTCGGCGAGAGCCGGGCGGGTGTCTGTGGACAAGGGACAGACCACGTTTAGAGGCGTGATCTGTCTCCTGTTGCCGTCACACCGCTGTTTCACCACCACGCACTTCACTGGCCCGACCTTTCACACCCGCGCGAAGTGCATGCCGAAGCTTCAGCGCCGGCCGTTCGACGCAGTAATACGAAACACCACTCAGCAAGAACGACAGCACCAGCACCATCGCAACCTTTTGCCAGTCGAATGAAGTGATCGGCCAGAGACCGTGCAGGAAGTAAATCACCAGGAAGTGATTCAGGAACACGCCGTAGCTGATGTTCCCCAGAAACTCGTCAATTCGGTGAAACCTGAGCTTCGTCAACAAGTACACGGCGGGGATGCCCAGCGCGATGCCAGCGGCGACTTCGGCGTTGGACGGTCGGCGCTCGATCCAGCCCGCCATGATCGCCACAAAGATCAATGCTGCCGCCACGGCGGTCGCTGCGGCGATCGCTAAACCCTTCACTTGGGGTTTGTAGAGGTAGCTGCCACACAGGAATATAAACAGGACGCCCGGCAGCAATCGATAGCCGTAGTAGTCGGTGTTGATAAAGCCAAGGCATGCGGGGATGAACACCGCAACGGACAAGGCGAAGGCAATGCCCCGCACTCTGTAGATGATCAGGAAGGGGATCACCAGGTAGAAACACATCTCAAGTCCGAGCGACCACGCCGGTGGCACAATCCACGTTCCGGTCGCGCCAAACATATAGAAACCGAGGGGCACGATGGCCAGGCTCGCGGCGATGTTGCTGACGGTCAGTTCGGCCCATTGTGGTGTGCCGGGCAACAGGAAGTAGATCACCACACAAGAGACGACAAAGTAGAACAGGAATTGCGGGTAAAGGCGCAAGGCCCGGTCCAGGTAGAACCGGCCGACTTTCTCGGGCGCCTTGTAGTTGCGTTCGATCAGTGAAGTCATCACGAAACCACTGATGAGCAGGAAGGAAATCACGGCCACCACACCCGGGTTGAATCCCATGAACGTCTTGCCCATATGCGAAACAGCGACCAGCACGGCCAACAGCAAACGGTAGGCTCCCACGTGTATCCCCAAACGACCTTGTAGTTATGGCGGATAAATTACGATGCTTCGTGGGTGGATAACAGGTTTTTCTCTGCGCTCGGGGTTAAAGGATTTTGGCGATGGATCAGGTTGGGAAACGAGGCCAGTCGCCATGGACCTTATCGTTGCGTGACGAATGTCAGCTCAGGCCAGATCTCACGCCACGCTAGATCGGGCCGCGCTGAAGGTTTGCGTTGATGCAGGTGACCCCATACCAGACTGCGCACGAAGCCGGCGGCAATCCAGCAGTCAGGCCGGTTTAGATCGCGAGCCAGCATGGGCATTGGCTGCTGCCTGCTTTCGGCCAAGAGCCGACAGTCTCTGTTGTTGCGAGTAGCCCAGCAACAGACAATGCCCTGGCCGGCGTCACCCCTTGGTCAGATCAACCAACGGCGTCTGTCGCACCTCAGTCTCGCGACCACCCTGAATTTCGCTCACCTGCTTCAAGGCCTTGTCCACTGCCGCCTTATCCGCCAACAAGCTGTAGCTGATGCGGAACTGCTTGTGTTCCTTCGGCCCGATTGTCGGCACCAGGTTCAGTGGCCGCTGGTAACGGCGGTTGTAGGAAAAACTTGTCCCCGGCTCCAGCCCCGTGACATATCCCTGGCCTTGGGTATCGGTGTTCTTCCACAGGGAAAACACCGGCAGTGTCTGCGTATTGAAGCCGACCGAAACGCCCAGGCTGCCGGCCTTGTTATGCAGCACGGTCAACGTATCGCCCTTGGCATCGGCGTACGGCACCACGTTGTAAACCGTTTCGTCGTAGTCCTTGGTCGGGGCGCGGTAGGTTTGCCATTCGAGCAGATCGCCCTTGGCCTTGTCGTTGAACGGTGACACTTGCTTCACCGGCGCGGCGAAACGAGCGCCTTGCTCCAGGAACGGGGTGCTGAAGTTACTGTGATACAGCGCCTGGTATTCCTTCGGATAGTCGCCGTTGTTGGTCAGGGTGTCGTTGAGGGCGAACACGACGCTGCCGGGTTCGGTGACCAGTTCCGTCGCGACGGAGAAGTCGACCTTCTTGAACGCCTGCTCTTTCAGTTCGCCGCGCAGGGTGATGGCGTACGGTGGTGTTTCATCGATGTGCAGGGTGACTTTGTTCGCAGGAATGTTGGCGGCTCGACCGTGCAGGGTCAGCAGTTCGCCGTTGTCGACGCCGGGGTGGCCGACCCATTCGTATCCGCAGCGGGTGACCAACTCATTGAAACCTTCCAGCCAGCCCAAACCACCCCGGCCATTCAGTTCGATGAAGGACGGGTTGACCACTTCCTTGACCGGCGAATCCCAGCCCATGCGCACATTGCCGACCGAGGCCTGCAAGACATTCATTCCCCGTGTCGGCACTACCGAGAGTTTCATCGTACCGTTATCGATGTCGACAATGCTGACACCTTCCTGCCGACCGCCATGCAAGGTGCGCAGGCTAACGCTGAAGGGTTTGTCGGTTTTTATGCCGAGTTGCTGGCTGGTGATCTGCCAGTTCTGGACGGCTTTGTCGGTGTCGAGCAGAACGTAATCCCAGGCCATGGCGTGGGAGGCAGCGGAAAGTGCGCTGAGGGCAACAACGAGTTTGAGCGGGGTCATGGCAGCAGCCTTTCTTGGAGTTGTGCGCTTTTTATAAACTTGATGAAACGTTTCAGCAAGCTTAAATGGCGACGCTATGCGGGTGTATGCCAAGGAGGATTCTGGATAACCTGGAAATCGAGTAGACATCTGTTGCAAATCCGCTGCTGACTTCTCCAGCTCTTAAATGTTTCAGCCTGGAGCGGGCATTTGCTTTTGCCTATCCAACGTTTTGTATAACCTCGGGAAATTCGTTTCGAACCCCGCGTTGCGATATCCAGGATCCCGTTATGCAGACTGACCAAAACAGACTACTCGCCCTCGCATTGCTAGAAATCAAGATTTTACTTGTTGATTATCTGGGTAGCGTTGTAGACGCCCCGACGAATGTCCGTGTGGCGGCGCATATTGCCTATGCACTTCATAACGAGGCGGAAGCTGTTTACAACAATGCTGACTTTGCGCTCGATGGCGCATCCCAAAAAATCGCTGCGATCGATAAAGTTTTAGGTGTCGCTGACGGCGCCGCGCTATTGGGCAGGTTTGAAATCGAAACCTAAGTCACTCCAGATAATCCTAAGCCAAGATGACTGCAATTGGCCTAAAGCAGACGCATTAGGTGTTCGTAATCCCCCTGTGACGGATACCTGACGACCGTCACAAAGGGATCATCCCTCAATCCACCGGCACAACATTATCCAGCGCTTGATTCACCGCCAACTCCCCCAGTAGAAAAGGGGACTGATTTATTTTTTGAGGAATAAATCAGTTCCCTTTTTGCTCTTTTTGCTTTGAACTTCTGCGCAATTGGTATAGAGGAAGTGATTCGCCATACCTCGATCTACCCACGCTCGGGTAGCTCTGTCGACGATGCGGTGTGTCTGCGTGATGTCTAGCTGATTGCGTGTGGAGTGGGTGAAGGTCGGCATGCTCCATCGTTCGGTGTCGATAGGAACTTCGAATTCGAACAGATGGACATGTGGGCCTTCGCCTCGAAAATCCTTGATTGCTGCACTGGCTACCTTTCTGATATCCCTTGCTTGAGTCCGCATAACGGCATTCAGAACCACGATACAGTGGGCCTTGAGCAGTGCGAGCAGCTCATCAATCTCAACTTCAGCATCATTGCTGATAAAGACCTCGTGCAATCTGCGTCTCCATTGATACAACTTTGCTCACGTCATACCGGTACTGCGCCTGTGCGCTGTTCCGGTTCCAAAGAATTAGATTGACCGAATTTAGCACAACGTGCGCGCGATTCACTGCCATTCGTGCACACGTTCCGCAGGACTTCGTCTAGCCGTACTCGGCAAACATCGAGGTGGCGTTGAACGCCTAAAAAACCGCCAATATAGACATAGAACTCGTCGAGAAGGATACCCACGCCTGGAACTCCATAGGTGCCGGCAACACCTGGTGCCTCCTCATATATTGCCTTCCACGGTCGCGACAGCGGTTAGAACCTCGCAAAAAGTATCTTTCATGCTATTGCTGACCCAAAGTCCATAGCTGTTGCCAATAATGATGGGCGCGCCCAGTAATGAATCAAACTCATAACACTCCATTGTACTTGCGATATATTTAGCTTTCACACGCTGCAAGCAAAGTCAAAACTCCGAATAATGGTGATTTGGTTTGTCTTTATTTTGCCGCGCCAGAACAATCGCTCCACCCCGGGTATGGTTCCATGCGGCAGCCATGTATTTGGCGTCCAACAGTCTTCCTGCCACAGATCACATACCACCGCGTCATCACCGAAATCCGCAATGTCATATGGGCCTGCTCCGGCAGGCAATCCCAGGTCAGATAGAATGCAGAACGCGTGTCCTGCGATGAAAACTCGGTGAACTGTTGTATCTGCGATCATGTTTTGCAATTGAGGCTTGTTCATAATTGTCTGATACACCAACTCTGCCTTCATGTCACAGTTTCCGTGTTCGTGCGCAACGGTTGCTGCGATGAAAGACGCGCTTGGGAGTACCGCACTACCGTAGTCTCCGGTCTGATTTAAAACTGCGTATACGGCTGCAACAGGTGTTGCGTGATCGCTAAGACCTACTGTATCTGTGATTTTGGCGATCCCTCGATTTGCAGATACAGCCCCGACCTGGGCGATCAACTTTTCAATAACCATTGTTCCGAGAATAATGCGAATTTCGTAGGACATGCGCTACCCTCTAGTTTCAAAAAATAGTGATTGTACAACTCGTAACTCTAGTACATAACGATAGCGTTCGGAGCAAAAAATAATTTTGTGGGCTGCCATCGGGTTGATTTTTATTTAAATCAATAATTTATGTTTCTTGTTTTGTACTGGCCTTGGGTCTGGAACCTAAATCGTCTCTGATTTTCTGGACGCATCCGACGGGCTCCTTTTGGCCGATTGCTACCGCCCACTGATAACCGCTATCGGCCAACGGCAGACGTTCGGGAGCGGCTGCTTACGACCCCTTGCGGCAACGGAACGAAGACCTCGCCGTCAGCTAATCTATTTCAGCAATAACGACGTTGAAAGCGAGGCAAGGGAATGAAAATGGGGTTTAGGGATGATCTAAGCTGTTCGATGGTTTTGATTATTCTCGTTCTCGGTTACGCATCCACTGGTGGCAACACGCTTTACTTAGGCTTTTGGTATCTCATCGGAGTGCCAGTGGTCATGTTGCTTCCAGGCTTGATTCTACGTTCTCGGGCCCTGTTTCTAACGGGAACAACAGCTGCAGCGGTTGTCACTCTTCTGGTCTACATGGCGATCGTGTCCAGCTCGGGTCGTGATGGCGGTCTAGTTGGGTTGGGTCATTTATTTTCTGTCCCGGGGATGGTCGTCGGTACAAGTGTTTCGGCTTGGTTGTTGAGGTTCCGTGTAAATGCGAGGTTGCCATGGATTGTCGCGGGCTTTGCGTTTCTGGGAGCCGGCTTCGGTTTCATGATTGCCCAAGTTATTGTGTGTACCACCGCTATGTACTGCGGCGCACTATCGATGGGTGTCTGGAATTGACTGAACAAGCGTTTACTTCTGGCCGTTACCAGGCGCATTAGGTTGTTATTAATCCCTCTGTGACGGATACCTGACGACCGCCACAAAGGGATCACCCCTCAATCCACCGGCACAACATTATCCAGCGCTTGATTCACCGCCAATTCCCCCAGCATCACCACTTGCGCAATCCCCAGCGCAGTTTTGCGGTGGCCTGGGTCAAGGATAGCGGCGAAGTTGCAGAGCATTTCGGTGGCTGAGCTGAGTGACTCGCTGGCGTTAACTAGCAGGGACTCGCTGTCGTAGTCGGCGTTTGCCAGAAACATGGGGGCGTGTTTCTGGTCGCTGCCCATGATGCGTTGGGCTGGCGTGAGGTAGTAATCGAGGGCGCGTTCGGCTGCGTCGTTGAGTGTTCGCGAGTCTGGGAATTTGTAGGGTGAGACTGGATCGGTTTCTGGGGGATTCGGCGTTGGTTTGAACATAGATGAAACTCCATATGGGACTAAAGGAGCCATCACCTTCGCTACCAAACGAAAGGTGGTGGCCATACGAAGGTTGGTAGACCGGCCCATATGGAAAATCCGGCGCGCCCGAGGGCGCCCTGCGCATGGCCACCATAAGACAAATGCTGAAAAAGCATCTGCGCAAGGTGACGTTATGCGTCATATGAGAGCGGGCTACCAAACCCCATCACTGTTTTTCAGTGACCCGGAAACGATAAAACCCGAACCCCAGACGCACAAGCCGGCGGATTCTGGCGTAGTCGTAGGCAATGGCGCAAGGCGTTGTAGCCTCAAGCCGGTAACGCGACATGTCTTTTAAACAACCGCGAAAAATTCCTAAACACGCCTCATCAACACGCCGTTCAAAATGACATTCGTATTCGAATGTCAGCTTCCGCGCGGTGGACGGTACGCCGATGCAAGCCAGCGGTTTCTCGTCCATCGACGTCACAGGGCTGGCGGCCACCACCGATGCGCCGAATGTTCAGTTCAATCTCGCCAGCGGGGTCAGCTCTTCGCGGCGCGCGGGTCGGCCGATGTCGACCGAGATCCTTATCGAAATGCTTGGCGAGGATCGCCAGGGGCTACCGTTGCACACCCGGCATGCCCTCGTGCACCCGGCGGGCGCCGCCGCGCTCACGGGGTTGAGTATCGCGATGCTGCTGGAGCGATTGCTCGGGCTCGATGGTCGAGCGCCCACTGCGGCAGGTCTTTACTTCCCTTATCAGTTGCTCGAGGTCGGTGCGTATCTGGAGCGTTTGAGCAAAGAGGGCGGTGAGTTGCTTGAGCTGAAAGTGCAATAAGGCAGGTTTCTTTCGCTAATCCCGGTTCTACTCATTGAACCGCTGGCGAGCTTTGATCTGCTCGCCAGCGGACATTTGCTTCACAGCGAGTGCCAAGGCCCGCCATCCGCCACAGGCACCTCACCCAGATCATACGGGTTGACCCCTTCAAGACAGCCCACATTGAAACCAAACTCCTGCGCATTGGTGCTGCGTCGGTGATGGGTGTAGATCCCGCAGTTGCCGCAGAAAAAATGCTCGGCCACTTGCTGGCCAAAACTGTACTTCATCAATGCCGACTTACCACGGATCACTTTCAGGTCAGCCGCCGGCACCGCCGCAACGATCGCGCCTCGGCGTTTGCAGAATGAACAGTCGCAGCGATGCGGCGTGGGCAGGCCATCGGGCAAGTGGATTTCGAGGATCACGGCGCCGCAATGGCAACTCGCGCGGTGGTCACGGCGGATCAGCGTGTTACCGATCTGTTTAAGCATGACTAAGCCTCCATCCAGTCCACCATTGCCGTTTCGCGCCATTTCACCTCGGTGATGCCGAACCGCTCGGCCTGGGGTTTGGAGATGACTTTCAGCGGTGGTTTGCCGGGTTTGGGAATCGGTGCAATGCCGGCATCGCAACTCGCCCAATGCCATGCGTCAGCGTTGCGCATGCTTTTGGCGCGGATGACGAATGATTTTGCCTGGCCGTGAAGTTTGTATTCGATGACGAAGATGTCGACGTTGCTCATGCGTTCCTCCTTACGCTCATACGCAAATGAGTTTTGCCGACCAAAAAGATTCAAAGGATTTTCGCGGTTTGTTTCAGGCCGCTGACAATGGTGTTGCTTTGAACGGTTGGAACTGGCGGCAGCCTAAAGATCAGGCGTTTGCCGACCATAGAAGGGGACGAAGAATTCCCATGATTTCAACCACGGAGGTAGCCAGTGAACAAGACGATCAGCGCCGAGGATTTGAACATTCAACTCAAGCACAACGACGACGCTGCACTGTTCAAATGGTTGCTTGCCAGTTTCCTCATGGGCAAGCGGATACAGGCCGAAATCGCCGCCGAAGCCTATCGCGTAATTGCCGATAAACACGGGCGCGATACTCCGCGCAAACTGGCTGCGTGCAGTCATCGTGAATTGGTCGCAATGCTCGGGGAGGCGCATTACGTGCGTTACGACGAGACCACCGCCGCGCGGCTTCACGCCTTGGCACGCAGGTTAAACGATGAGTACGCGGGCAAGGTCAGCCATATGGTCGAGGCAAGTGCCGATCGCCAGGCGTTTGATCAACGGCTGGCGGAATTCGACGGCATCGGTCCGAAAACCGTGGAAATCTTCATGCGCGAGGCAAGCGCTGTGCTTGGCTTTTGATCGCGGGCCGTGACAACGCAGCGGCCACCACCCGCGTCGTACAAAAGCTACCTGACTCGACCACCAGAGCGATTGATCGCCAACAGACACAACCCGACCAGCAATGCGGCACCTGCAACCAGTAGCGCCGAAGGTTGCATCGGCTGGCGCAAGCCTGCTGCCGTATGCCGTTGCGATATTGCCAGCGGTCGGCTTTCAATGGCCATTTCGTCAAGCGTCTGGAGTGGGGTAACGGCTTCTGCCTGAAACGGTATTTCATCGATGTTCAGACGCAGGCCGTCTGTCAGCTCCAGTGTCCGCGCGGTGATCGTGCCGACGATTCTGTCTGGATAAACCGGTTCGCCATTGGGGTCGAGTTGGTCATACAAGAAGTTCTGCCCTTCGAGCCAGCCGACAGCCGTTTGCAGCTCGGGGCCCAGGTAATACTTGCCGTCGAGGAAAAATCCAGGAAATTGCGGCGCGCGCTCCACGCTTTCAATGCGATAACGCTCACCCGGTTTCATACCGGTTTCAGGGGCAATCATGGTCAATCCCTCCGCTGTTGGTTCAGCGGTAGAGAACAAGGATCGACCGTCGTTCCATGTAAAAGAGGAAAGGTAGCTGTTGTCTGAATCATCAGCCCGGATCACTCAGGAGAGCAAGCGCACACCCGAGCGAATCAGGCCCTTCACCGTCAATTGCCGAATCTTTTCCCGCAATGCTTCGCGCTCGGCCTTGGGTGTTACCGGATCGACAGCCAGATACTGCCTGTCGCACCACCATTCGATTTGGCCGAGCCAATAGGTTTGTCCGGCGTGGCCCGTCTCGAGGCGCCCCAGCAAGTAGGCGATTTGTTGCCATGTCGGCAGCAAGCGGAAAATGGCGCTGCGTCGAGCTAGCGTGAGTTCAGCCCATGGTGGCGTTTGTGGGCGGAGGCTAACGCGCCGCGTGGGGCGCGGGTGATGTTTACATTGCCGGGGGATCGGGATCTGCGCAGGCATCGTGACGAGTCCTTTGTTACTCTTTGGCCTCAATTGCTTAAGGACCTCCGGCATATGGAAATTGCCCCGCATTTCATCATTCATGAAACCGAACATTGGATCATCAATCACCATCTGGCGAACACGCTTCCCGGCTATCTGATGCTGGGGACTAAGATCGAAACCACATCGCTGGCCGAGTTGTCATCCGATGCCTTGGGCGAGTTGGGCGGTTTGCTTGCCAAAACTCAGCAAGTCATCGAGCGACAACTCAAGCCAAAACATCTCTACATCGGTCGATACGGGCATCAGCCGGGTTTACCGATTCATTTCCATTTCATTCCGGTTTATCACTGGGTCGAAGCGCTGTTCTGGCAGGACACGCGATATCGGCTCCTCGATACGTTTGCCCACGTTGAATGCGCTGCATCAGCGACTGACGGTGCAGAGCTGACGTTGTTCGTCTGGCGGGAGTTTGGGGAAAACCCGATACCACCGAAGGCGCAAGGCCCTTCCATTGAAGAAGTGATCAAACATCTGCGTATTGCGTATGGCTGATTGTTGGAACAAGGCTCAACGAACCCGCAAGCTATTCAGAGAGTTCTCGCTGACTGATTGGTGTCGATCTCGACCACTCGGTCTTCGCATGTCGATATCAGACACAACCATGGCGCATTCAGGCTACTGAATCATCTGACGGGCCGGGTAAGGTGGCTTGGCTTTACAAAAAAATGACCCCATCAAGAACATGGGGGTGATAAGAACTGCGGCGGTTGAGGAGGCTCCATTCAGGGCTTTCAGCAGGCAACGATGGTGCTCGTTTGCCTCAGGCAACTCGCTTAAATGTCGATCAGCAGAGAATAAAAAAACCAATGATCAGCCCGAACTCAACGGATTCGAGTAGCCAATTGGCGCAGGGCTTCAAGCCTCGTCACGTCACCATGCTGTCCATCGCCGGGATTATCGGTGCCGGTTTGTTCGTAGGCTCGGGGCATGCCATTGCGGCGGCGGGGCCGGCGGTTCTTCTGGCCTATCTGTTCTCCGGTTTGCTCGTCGTGCTGGTCATGCGCATGCTCGGTGAAATGGCGGTGGCCAATCCCGACACCGGCTCGTTCTCTACCTATGCCGACCAGGCCATCGGGCGCTGGGCGGGCTTCACCATCGGTTGGTTGTACTGGTGGTTCTGGGTGTTGGTAATTCCTATCGAAGCGCTCGCCGCCGGGCATGTGCTGAACCAATGGTTTCCGCAGGTCGATGCGTGGCTGTTTGCATTGGGCTCGATCATTGCGCTGGTGGTGACCAACCTGTTCAGCGTGTCCAAGTACGGCGAGTTCGAATTCTGGTTTGCCATGGCCAAGGTCGTGGCGATCATCGGTTTTATCGGTGTCGGGTTTGCCGTGCTGATGGGCTGGATTCCCGACAGGGAAGTCAGCGGCTTGAGCGGGTTGATGGCCGACCACGGCGGATTTGCGCCCAACGGTCTGTCAGCGGTTGTTGGCGCTTTCATCACCATCATGTTCAGTTTCATCGGTACCGAAGCGGTGACCATCGCCGCCGCCGAATCGAATGATCCGTCGCGCAACATTGCCAAGGCCACGCGTTCGGTGATCTGGCGCATCGGCGTGTTTTACCTGCTGTCGATCTTCGTGGTCATCTCTGTGGTGCCGTGGAATGATCCGTTGCTGGCTTCGGTCGGGTCTTATCAGCGTGCCCTGGAAATCATGAACATTCCCCACGCCAAGTTCATGGTCGACATCGTCGTGCTGATCGCCGTGGCCAGTTGCATGAACTCCTCGATCTACATTGCCTCACGGATGTTGTATTCGCTGGGCCGTCGCGGTGATGCACCGAAGATGCTCAAGGCTACGTCCTCGGAAGGTGTTCCGCGCGCAGCGGTCATCGCCAGCACCGTGATCGGTGCGTCAATTACCGTGTGGAGCTATTTCATGCCTGCCGGGCTGTTTCAATTCCTGCTGGCCAGCTCCGGGGCGATTGCCTTGCTGGTGTATCTCGCCATCGCGGTGTCGCAGTTGCGCATGCGCCGGATTTTGCAACAGCGCAACGTCGAGCTGACCTTTCGCATGTGGCTGTTCCCCTGGCTGACGTGGCTGGTGATCGTGTTTATTTGCGCAGCGCTGGCGGTGATGATGATCACCCCGGAACACCGCACCGAAGTCACCACAACGATCGGCCTTGCGCTGGCGATTTCCTTTATCGGCCTGGTGACGTCGCGTCATCCAGCGCCAGCGGCGAGGGTCACGTCGGTGGGGTGAGGCCGCAGTTATCTGCGCTACGCGGTTTTGAGCTATTGCGCTAAAGCGTGAATGACATCCGCAGCCATTTGTTCAGGAGTATTGATCCCGTCGATTCGCAAGACCGGGGCCGTTTGCGCCGATAACCATGCCTCGTGCCACGCTCGATTGCGTCCCGAAAAGCCCGGATTGTCGTACTGCGAGGCCCATTCTCGAAAGGCCACATGTATCTCATGCATATCGCCACCGGGTGCAATCCGCTCTCCAAAGCGTTGCTTTTCCCGTGCTGCCAGCCGCTCAAGGCGAATGGGTGTCGGTGTGACAACGAACACAATCAGATCGGCATGGGCAATCAGCGCATCTCCCCAGTTAATACACGAGCCGGTCAGCACCCAATCGTCGTCGCCGAGTTCTCGCTGCATCAATGAAACGCGTTCATCGGGCAGTCGTTTAGTCGTGAACGGAGGATTTGTCGGCATCCAGTAATAATCATCGACATCGACGTGTTGCAGGTCGAGCAAAAGGGCGAGGTTCTGCCCCAATGTCGTTACGCCTGCACACGACGCGCCTGTAATGTAGATACGCAATTTTCCTCCTTGAATAAAAGCCTGTTTCGGATTCGGCAAGGTATCAAGATAGCTCCCCGGGTGTCAGTGCCGCCCATTCAGGGCGCACGGTTTATCAGTGCAGATTCCGCATCCGTATAGTGCTTCCCCCGTTACATGATTCCCCATAAACCTTCCAACTGAATCGAAGTATTCAGCTCAATGACGCCGGTGAGTCGCCGGCACACGGAGGGACCATGGACGTCAGCGCAATTCCCGAGGGATTCACCCCATTCAGCCGCAGCAGCCCGTTGCTGGATTTGCTGGGCCCGATCTACGCAAGGGGCAGCGGGCTGCAATTGGAGCTGGGCCTGTTGACTGACTCACGCCATGCCAATGGCCGGGGCACCTTGCATGGCGGTGTCTTGGCGACATTGGCCGATGTCGGTATGGGTTACGCCATGGCCTTTTCCAGCGACCCTCCGCAGCCACTGATCACGGCGAGCATGACCCTGGATTATCTCGGCGCCGTACACATGAACGAGTGGCTGGAGGTGCGTCTCGAGTACTCGAAAAAAGGCCGGCAACTGGCGTTTGCTGCCGTCAGTCTGCATGTTGGGGAGCGTACGGTTGCGCGGGCCAGTGCGGTTTTTGCTGTGCCGATGAGTTAACTCGTGTGTGCAGCAAGGCGTTGCCAGGAGCAGTGCGCATCTTGATCGGCGGGTGGATGTTGCCGAGTCGCGTTGAATGACTGTTTTCGGCCTGCAGGTCTTGAGCACAGCGGTAGGAGAGGAACTGCCCAAGTGTAATCCGTGTATCACCATGCTATGATTTGCGAGTTATTATCCTGCTTTTATTTTATTGTTTTTAAAGAGCATATTTCATGTTGGATTTGAAGGTCTCCGTTATTGTTGCTGCATATAATGTAGAAAATTATATAGTCGAGACGATGGAGTCGCTCTTAGGACAAACTGTTCAGCCATCGGAAATCGTGATTGTTAACGATGGATCGACAGATGGAACGCTGGAGTTAATTAATTCGAAGTATGGCGATGACAGCAGGATAAGAATCATCACCCAGGAAAATATGGGCGTCGGTGGGGCGCGCGTGACGGGATTCAATGCCGCTACAGGCGACTACTTGTTTTTTTGCGACCCGGATGATGTGGTCAGTCTCGATCTTTTTGCAGGCTTCAATAAAGCAGTAAGTGAAAACAGCGATTTAGAACTTTATTACTTCTCAAAGCGTTCTTTTGTTGATTCGAGTGGCGAGCGTAATTATTTAAGACGTGATACCGCACCTTCCCGCGAGGGTTGGTTCAGTCAGGGCGTAGAACTGTTCGAGGATCTGATCCTCAGTAATAAATACAAGGCCACGACATGGCAGTACATTTTCAAAAAAACCGTGACTGAACGCTTCGACGTGACTTTCAAGGGGCGTGCGCACGAGGATCAGCTGTTCAGCATGAACATCTATCTTCATAGCAAGCTCTGCTACGCAACGCAGGCCGATCGATATTTCCAAAGGGTGCGTCAAGGGTCGCTGACCAATAGCGTCAAAGACGAGCATCATGTCCTGACAAGCTACGACGCTTACCGGGACACCCTGGCTGCGCTCAAGCCTCATCTTCATCTCTTCAACCGCAAGCGTCAGGTAGCCACGGCTTATATGAGGCGAGGTGTCACCTGGACGATCAAGGGATGCATTCGAAACCGTGTGAGGTTGCCACACCGATTTTTTTCGCTGACACGCAAAGATTCCCGCGAGTGTGGCGTGGGGCGCGAGGGCGGCCTGCTATTGGTACTGCCGGAATGGCATTTTCTCGCGAAGAAAGTCAGCTTCGAGTTGAAGAGCCGTTTGCGCCGGGGCCGCCCCGGCGCTGTCTGACTGCGGGCTTGTTCGTGAACACCTACGGATGAGTTTCGCTGCGCGACCGCAAGGTTGCGCCTGTCGACTAAAGTGGGGGCAGCGAGGTCGCTGGCGAGTTTGTATCTACCACGACTGAGCGGATCTGGCCGAACGCAGTCGCTTCTCAGCGACTGCTCCCAACCCCGTCCCCTCAAGCCTGATCCATCGCCGCCGCCACCCCCTGATCTTCACCCAGAAAACCACCACTCTGATGCTGCCAGAGCCGCGCATAAATCCCGTTCCTGCTGAGCAATTCAGCGTGAGTCCCTTGCTCGATAATCCGCCCCTCATCCATGACGATCAGTCGATCCATGGCGGCAATCGTCGACAGTCGGTGGGCGATGGCGATGACGGTTTTGCCCTGCATCATTTCATCGAGGCTTTCCTGGATGGCGACTTCGACTTCGGAGTCGAGGGCACTGGTGGCTTCGTCGAGCAGCAGGATCGGCGCGTTCTTCAGCATCACACGCGCAATGGCGATGCGTTGGCGCTGGCCCCCTGACAGTTTGATGCCGCGCTCACCGACGAGCGTGTCGTAGCCGCTGTGGCCTTGCTTGTCGCTGAGTTGGCTGATGAAACCGTCGGCCTGGGCATTGGCGGCGGCGCGGCGGATATCTTCGTCGGTGGCGTCCGGGCGGCCATAGGCGATGTTGTCGCGAATCGAGCGATGCAGCAGCGACGTGTCTTGCGTGACCATGCCGATGGCGCTGCGCAGACTGTCCTGGCTCACCTTCGCGATGTTCTGGCCGTCGATGCGAATCTCACCGCTGTCGACATCATAGAAACGCAGCAGCAGATTGATCAGCGTCGATTTGCCCGCACCGGAACGGCCGACCAGGCCGATTTTTTCGCCGGGGCGGATGTTCAGGCTCAGGTTGTCGAGGACCTGACGTTCGCCGTTGTAGTTGAAGTTCACCTTGTCGAACGTCACCGCGCCGCCCGCCGGCACCAGCACGGCGGCGTTCGGCGCATCCTGCACCTTGGGGCCGCGGGTGAGGGTGGCCATGCCATCCTGGACGGTGCCGATGTTTTCGAACAGCGACGTCATCTGCCACATGATCCAGTGCGACATGCCGTTGATGCGCAGTGCCATGGCGGTGATCGCCGCCACCGCACCGGTGCCGACCTGGCCCAGATGCCACAGCCACAGGGCGTAACCGCCAGCGCCGATAATCAGCCCGACCACCAGTGCCTGATTGACGATTTCGAACTGGCTGACCAGACGCATCTGGCGAAACCCGGTGAGCTTGAAATCTTCCATCGCCGCGCGGGCGAAGTGCGCTTCACGCTTGGAGTGCGAGAACAGTTTCACCGTGGTGATGTTGGTGTAGGCGTCGGCAATCCGCCCGGTCATCGACGATCGTGCATCGGCCTGTTCCTGGCCGACTTTCCCCAAGCGGGGCACAAAGTACAGCATGGCCAGCCCGAACAACGCGAGCCATGCAATGAACGGCAACATGAGTTTCAGGGCGAAGCCGCCGGCCAGGGCGATGATCGCAATGAAGTAAACACCGATACCCGGTGCGATCTCGATGAGCGTGAACAGGACTTCGCGCACGGCCAGCGCGGTCTGCATGACCTTGGTCGTGACTCGCCCGGAGAACTCATCCGAGAAGAATGAAAGGCTTTGCCGCAGCATCAGTCGGTGGAAGTCCCAGCGCAGCCGCAACGGCAGATTGATCGCCAATATCTGGTGCTGGACCATAGTGCGCAGCGCCACCAGGCCAATGCTGATGAACAAGACGATGCCGATGCCCCACAGCACGCGACTTTCCTGCGCGTTGACACCGCCGCCGGCCTGCCACGTCGAGAGCAGATCCACGACCTGGCCGAGAAAGGAAAACAGCCACGCTTCGTAGATCGACACGCTGGCACTGAGCAGCGCCAGCGCAAGGATATAACCGCGTGCGCCACGGGTGCAGGCCCACAGGAACCGCATCAGACCGACGGGCGGGGGTGGTGCTTCGTCGGGCGGGAAGGGGTCGAGTCGTTGTTCAAACACGCGCAGCATTGTGGTCTCCGAAATCATCAGGGTCAGGGGATTCTGCCATTGAATGGCGGTGTTGCGGGTTTGCATGTCAACGGTTTGTCCCCACAAAGTGTTATTGCCCGCATCATCGTGGTGCCCAATCCCACGGATCGCGGGCGTGTGCCGATCAGCTAAGCTTTCTGCTCATATGACTTGAGCAGCGCAAGATGCAGCGAACACACCGGGATCCATGTTGGGAGTCGATGGACAAAGGAAATGTTTAATTTCTTTTTGACGTTTGTGTTCGTGCTGATCCCCACGGCGTCGCTCTCACTCGACAGTTACCTTCGTTATCGAGTCGCCAGAAACCAACCAGTGAGCAATGTCTGGAAGGGGTGTAATCATTTGCTTTCCATCTTGCTGCTCATGCAGTTGCTTGGCTTGGCGCTGTACTTCTTCTACATCGCCTGAGCGTGGCGATTGTCGGCCTTCCAGGGAGAGTAAACCTAAGCCTGAAAACGGGCGCCTATCGTTGTGCAAGCACTTCACGCCTGACCTGCAAAGAAATCACAGCAAAGCCTTGGCCGGTGCCGCGCTGGGAAGCCGTATAGTTCTGATGCGCCGACACGTCCTCCCATTGGCTTACGAACTCAACGTGTTGATGATCACTGTCGGTGTCAATTTGAAACGCTATGAACCGTTCCGCTTGATCGAGGATCAAGCCATACAGGCGTGGCATTCCGGGAAAGTCGACTTCAAGATCGAGTACGACGGTTTCTGACCAATCAACACCTTGGCGCTCGCCGAAACGTGCCAAGGCCTCGGGAATACCGGTATCACGCCAGAATCGAGCAGTTTCCGTCAGGCGATGGGCAGTCACCGCATTCTGTTCCTGCACATTGAGTTGCCGCTTCTTGAGCAGACGATCTATTTCCATATTGCGCCCCCAGTATTGCTCACGCCCAAAAGCTCCCTTTTGGGATTCGTCGCTGATGTCAGCGCCATGTGTAGCAACTAAAGCGCCCCTGCGAACGTGGCATCCATGGCCGAGCGGTCATAGTCCAGCAGGTATTGATTGTGCCGCTCGTACAGTTGCGAAAGCAGCGATGCATTAGGGCCGACGACATCCATGCCTCTGTCGTCGTAGGGGAAGACCATGACCTGTTTCGGCAGATTGAACAGATACACATCAACGTGGGGATTGGGCTCGATAACGCCAAAATCTTTAGCCAATGCACACCAGAGAAATGCTTGAAGGCTTGTGATCGGCGCTTCGAACGCGATGTTGATCCAGTACTCAGGCTGTTCTTCGCAATACCATTCTTCGACATCTATCTCCTCGCTCCAGATCGAGCGTTCAGGAGGAATATCAATGCCGGCAGATCGAAATGCCTGAATCGCGGCCCGATGAGTAAAACCAAGGGCGCCTGAGTGAGTGCGCAGACACACCGCAAACGTTGCCGCGTCAGAAAAGATATCGCTGCAGATCGTTGTCGATTTTCGTAGGGCGGTCAGGAACTGCTCAATGACCCCACCCGTTTCGGAGAGCTCAAAACGCAGTCCTCCAGGGTAGGAATAGTAAAGCGGTCGGGCAAAGGCTTTGCCTTGAAAAGTCCTCTCGATTTCATCTCGTAGGTTCACGTTGTCCCTTCGTATTCATGAGCCTGTCTCCTCAACCAAGGAGTTGCGGACAGATCTTACTTTAACCCCGACTCTAGAGCTAAGTCGGTGGACTCAGTGAGACGGCGCCGCTGCTGGCGTTTGTGGCGAACCAACGGCCTCGACGCGCGCCGAAATCCATTTCCGGCTGTAGGCCAGCACGCCTTGAGCGATAGCCGTGGGGAAGTGGATAAAGCCGTGGGGTGAGGAGGGCAGCAGGTACATTTCGACCGGGGCCGCTTGCGCCCAACGTTTGGCGATGTCGAGTGTGTCGTCGCGTAGCGGATCGAGTTCACCGGCAAACAGCAGCGCGGGCGGGAGGCCGCTGAAGTCGCCGTACAGCGGAGACAGCGATGGCTGACGGCGCTGCTCGTCGGTCAGTTCGGGTGTGAGCAAGCGCAACGCCTCGACCATGCCGGGGCCGTCCAGCACCAGTGTGTCCGCAGGCGCGTTGCGTACGCTTGGCGTTCCGGTGAGGTCGTAGACGCCGTAATACAGCAGTGCGCCGTTGATGCGTTGCAGTAAATCGGGCCATTGCTTCAGCGCCAACAAGGTCGCCGCCGCCAGATGGCCGCCCGCCGATTCACCGACCACCACCACGGGCAGACCGGCAAATTCGGCATCACTCAATACTCCGCGCGTAGCGTTGAGGCAGTCTTGCAGCAGACCTTCAATCGGCGTCGAAACCGCTAATCGATAGTCGACCGAAACCACGGTCACTTCGCAGGTATCAACAATGGCCGCGTTGAAGTTGTCGTCCATCTGCGCATTGCCGATCACCCAGCCGCCACCGTGAAAATCCAGCACCACGCCTTTCGCCGGGCCTTTGGGGCGGATGATCCGCACAGGCACGTCATCCATCAACTTGCGCTCAGCCGTCAGGCCAAACTTGCGCAACACGCCGGAGCCGCCGATCTGGCTGACGCGCAACAGCGCCTGAATCAAGCGCGGCGTCAGGCGGTTGCGGATCTTGAAGCGTGGCAGCCAGGCGAGCTTCCTGTTGAAGGCCCGCACCTGCGCCAACTCACGTTCGCCCTGCGGCCACGGTGTTTCACTACCCCAATTGGCACTGGTCATCAGCGGTTCTTGATCAGGATGGAAAAATTCAACGCCGCGGCAACGCACAGCCATGCGAGATAAGGAAACAGGATCAAGCCAGTGATCAGGTCCAGTTGTATCGCCAGCACCACCATCGCCGCGACCACCAGCCACAACACCGTGAGAATCACCATCGCCGCCAGCACCTGATGCGCACCGAAGAACACCGGCGTCCACAATGTGTTCAGCGCAATCTGCGCCGCCCACAACGCCAGCACGGTCTGGCTGCCGGGGATCAGGCTCAAGCGGTAACCGGCCCACGCCAGCAGTAGATAGATAATCGTCCAGGCCACCGGGAACGCCCAATTGGGCGGAGTGAAACCGGGTTTGTTCAGCCCTTCGTACCACGGCCCCGGTTTGAACATCACGCCGGTGGTTGCCGCCGCTGCGCAGGCCAGAAGAAAAATAAAAAAGGTCATCGCCAGTCCTTGGCTGAAATCAGCCGGTTGGGGGTTTAAGAAAGGGACGCCTCGGCGAGCGAAAAGTTTGCCATGAATTCCAGATTGGTCTGAGGGCGATTCAATTTGAACTAAAAACTGACCATCGCGTCAGGATAGTCAGTTGCCTTTTCCTACTGACGCGGATGACATCATGTACAGCTATCGCATCGAATACCGATTTAACGAAGAGCCTCGTGATCACTTGTTTGAACTCAAAGAACAGCAGTTGCCTGTCCACGAGGCCGCGATGCATCTGCTGGAACTGCATCTGGGCGACGCGGAGAATGGTTTGATCATGCCCACAGCGGATTCAACAGCCGAGCAGATTCTTGAACATGCCGCGCGGGTAGGGATCACGCACATCAAGGTGGTCAGCCAGACCAGCTGACGCGGGCTCTCAGCAAACCCATCACGCGACCGAAGATGGGTTTGCCCGGATGTTTATGCGCGCTTAAATCGGCATCGCTGCTTCCAGTGCATCCTGCTCAACCGCCACGTTCGTACGCTCTCGAAAGAAGCGCAAAAACGCATCCGCCGGCATCGCCTTGCCAAACAGCCAGCCCTGCCCAAACTGCACACCTTGACCGCGCAGGTAATCGCGCTGCGCTTCGGTCTCGATGCCTTCAGCAACGATCTGCAGACGCAGGCTTTTGGCCATTTCGATAATGTGGCCAGTCACTGATCCGGTGGCTGCATCCTGATCGATGTTGTCGACGAACGATTTGTCGATCTTCAGCACATCCAGCGGCAATTGCTGCAAATGCTGAAGACTCGAAAAACCCGTGCCGAAATCGTCAATGGCCGCCAGATAACCCAGCTCGCGGGCGCGATTGACGGTGGCGCGGGCAGCGTCGATCTCGACGAAACCGCGTTCAGTCGCTTCCAGCCAGATCTGCTTCTGCTGCACATCGGCGCGACGCAATGCAGCTTCCAGTTTCGGCAGGAAGCGGCCACTGCTGACGTCTTTCGCCGCCAGGTTGATCGCTACGTGCAGGCTGCGTTCCTTGACCAGCAACGGGCCGAGATCATGCATCACATGGTCGATCACCTGATCGGTAATCGGCAGAATCAAACCACTGTGCTCGGCCAATGGTATAAACGCGTCGGGACACACCTGCGAGCCATCCGGATGCTGCCAGCGCACCAGTGCCTCCGCGCCGACGCAGGCACCGTCGCTGAGGCGCATGATCGGTTGATAGTGAACGACGAACTCGCGATTGCGCACCGCCAGTTGCAATTCGGCCAGCGGTGACAGGCGTTGCCGGGTGCGGCGCACGATCAGCAACACCAGCACACCTGCGAGCAAGCCACCGATCGGCAACAGCATCAATTCACGGCGGATCAGCCCTTGCATCAGCTCGTGGCGCGACAGTGCGGCGATGGCGACCCAGTCGCCGCTGTGGACGAGGGTGTAGAGGTAGCCGTCGGCAAGGCCCGAGTGCGGGCCGGAATGCACGCGAGCAAGGAAGTGTTCCGCGCCCGGACGCGAGGCGCTGACCAATTGCCCGGCAGCAGTGCCGACCGCCAGGTGCAGATCCTCATCAAGCATCACCTGCAAAAACTGCTCGGGATCGACCAGCACGTTGAACGCCGCATACTGCAGCGCCATCATCGGCTTGGCCGCAACGATGCGCGACTGCACACCGAGCGACACACGCACGCCATCCGAGGTGGTGAAGTCTTCACGCCACGGCGCCGCATGCTGCCCGACCGGGCCCCAGGAACCGCAGGCGTAAATCTCTTCTTCGACATAACCGATCGACTTTACCGAGAGCGTGTTGATGGTCAACAGACGCATCTCGTCGATGCTTTCCGGCGTGCACGGCGCGAGACGCGAGCCGGCGATGGATTTCAGCGCGCCGGCCGCTTCACTGAAAGTGCCATGGGCACGACTGGAAGCGACGGATGCGAGGGTTTCCAGGCGTTGTTGAGCCGCTGCCAGATTCAACATCCAGGCGACGTAACCCATCAAAAGGACCGGAAGCAAGACACACGGAAGGCCCAGGAGAATGCTCCCCCAGACAATGCGTTTTTTGTTCATTTAGCGCCACCTTGGCCTCAAGGCCTGTGACGTGCGCACAGCACGGCTGTTTTCAGCCATTACAGATTACGGCTGCCGTGTAGGGTAAATACTGCTCCAGATCAACTTAACTGACTGCCCGGATTGTTTGGTTTCTCTGCGTTCTGTGAGCTGTGTGACCGGGCCTCATTGCTGGCAAGCCAGCTTCCACAAGGACCGTAATCAGAGTCTGTATCCCGCAAATCCGAGCTGTCTGTATCTATCGGCACAATTCCCTCGTTGATACCTTGCGCGCTTCGCGAACATCAACGAGGTAACCATGGATCTCACCGCCATTCCTTTCGGTACCACCGACTGGTCAACCATTGAGCCGGTGGCGCATGCCGGGGTAACCGGCACGGCCTGGTGGCGAACGTGCCAGTTTGGCGCAACGCGCGTGCGGATGGTCGAGTACAGTCCCGGCTACCTCGCTGATCATTGGTGCTGGCGCGGCCATATCCTCCTGTGCCTGGAAGGGCAGTTGCAGACTGAACTGGAGGATGGCCGCCAGTTCACATTGACTCCCGGCATGAGTTACCAGGTAGGCAACGACGCCGAAGGTCATCGATCCTTCACCGCCACTGGCGCGAAACTGTTCATCGTCGATTGAGTTCGCGCTGATGCCTTCAGGTCTTTTTCTGCTCGTGATGGGGGGCTTTTCAGTCAACACCACCTCAGCTGGCCGGCCGCCATCGCGAGCAGGCTCACTGCTGCAATGGTTCTACGGTGGGTTCGGTACTGCCATCACCATTGCTTTTGCATGATGATCGTACGTTCGACGCCGTGATATTCGTCTCGAACCCTGTCGAACCCAAGCGATCGATAAAATCCTTCAGCCGTGATCGAAGAGGGCACATGCAGCTTGGTGAAACCCTGGCTAACGGCAACAGACTGGAGTCTTTCCATCAGCCGCTTACCCAGTCCTTTACCCTGACAGCCCGGCTCGACAAACACGCTGCGAACCACGTCCTGATCAAGACTGGCGGTGGCCACGATGTGTTGATTCAAAGTCGCCACATAAACCTGACGTTTGCCCAGCAAGCCCAGAACCGCCTGCGGTGAAAAGCTGCGCTGCACCTGCTCTATAACGTCTGGCGAATAGTCGCGCCCATTGGACACACGCAAAGTATTCACGATGAGCTCACTGATGTTCGCGGCATCTTCGCGTGTTGCCATTCGAATCAGATCTTCCATTTTCGTTAATTCCTGAGACTTTCTCTGCCGGAGGATGGACCAATCACGCACCCCACGGCCCAATCGCGCAGCCATTTCCATTCAAACCGAAACTGTCATATTCAGTATCACTTGCCTAACCATAGTGACCAGCCCAACGCTTAAACAATGAGGCTGCACTGTGTTTCAACGTCTTCTGTGTTCGCTGTCCGGACTGAGCCTGTCCATCGCCGCCGCCCATGCTGCCGAGTCCGTGCCGCTGGACACGCCGCGCCTGCAAGGCATCGACAACTTCCGTGATATCGCCGGCATCACCACCGCGTACACCACGGCCCACGACGGCACGATGCGCAGCGGCGTGTTCTACCGCTCCAACGCGCTGACGCCGACGGCCAGCGATCTGGCGACCCTCAACAGCCTCGGCATCAAAGCCATCTACGACCTGCGCACCCCGAGCGAAATCGCCGCCACCCCGGACACAATGATCAGCGGAGCGACCTACCAGAACATCGACATCATCGGCAGCACCACGTCCGGCGCGAACATCACCAATATCTCCTTCAAAAGTGCCGCCGACGCCATCGCCATGATGGAGCAAACCAACCGCGCGTTCGTCAGCGACGCCGGCATGCGCGGCCAGTTCGGCGTGCTGTTCAATGAACTGGCCAGTGTCGATGCTGCGCAACTGTTTCACTGCACCGCCGGCAAGGATCGCACCGGCTGGACCGCCGCCGTGTTGCAGAGCATTGCCGGGGTCGACGATGCGACCATCATGGCCAACTACCTGGCCACCAACGACTACACCGCCGCCCGCGTCGCCGCCACGCTGAAGGCGCTACCGCCAAGCATGGCCGCGATCTACGAGCCACTGCTCGGTGTGCAGGCCAGTTACTTGCAGGCCGGCCTCGACGAAGTCACTGCGCAATACGGCAGCATGGACAACTACCTCAAACAAGGCCTCGGCCTGTCGCAGGAAACCATTTACGTGCTGCGCGGCAAACTGGTCGAATACAACAGCCTCCCAGGCCAAGCCGGGCTGATCGGCAACGCCGCTGCCGGCGCCGAACTGCTCCGCGAATTGCAGAACACCAGCCTGTCCGGCACCTACAGCGCCTACAACTATTACCTGCAATCGGCCATCGACGCTGGCACCCTCGGCGGTGTCGAATCGCAGGTCGGCGGACAAGTCCACGCCGACGCCGCCAGCTACCTGCTGCGCCAAAACGCAATGATCGAACAAGCCGCCGCACCGTTCGCCAGCGGCACTGACCTCAAGGTCGGCCAATACCGCCTCTGGACCACCGCGCTCGCCGGCTACCTCGGCACCGACGGCTCGGCCCACGCCGAGAGCAGCAACGAACACAGCCAAGGCCTGATGGTCGGCGTCACCCAACGCTTCAGCGAACAACTCAGCGCACGCGGTGGCTTCGGCTACAGCAAAGGCACGGTCGGCGGTGCAGGTGGCGAAGCCGATACCGACTTCACCTTCCTCAACGTCGGCGCCCGCTACGGCTTCACCAGCCTCGAACAAGGCCTGTTCCTCGACGCCAACGCCAGCGCCGGCTACATCGATTACGACAGCAAACGCGACCTTGGCGGCGGCCTCGGCACCGCGAAGGGCGACACCCACGGCAACCTCAGCGGCGCCACCGTCGCGCTCGGTTACCGCGCCCCGGTCAACGGCATGACCTTCGAACCGAGCCTCGGCTTCCGAGTCAGCCACCTAGACCTCAACGGCTTCAAAGAGAAGGGCAGCGAACTGGCCCTCGACGTCGACGACAACACCGCCACCCGCCGCAGCGCTGTCGCCAACCTCAACGTCGCCTTCGCCCCAGTGGCGATGGACGCTTGGCAACTGGTGCCGGGCGTGCAAGTGGGTTACGAACGCACACTGGGCGACAATCAGGTCGACAGCCAAAGCCACCTGCTGGGCCTCGATATCGAACAACGCGCGGCTTTCGACAATCGCGATCAGTTCAGTGGCGGCGTCAACCTCATGGCCAGCCTCGGCGCGCTGAGCCTGGGCGCAGAAGTCGGCGCCAATGGCGGCGGCGACAGCCACGGCTTCAACGGCGGCCTCAAGGCCAGCTACGCGTTCTAAAAGAAAACGGGGTCAAGGAAGGACGACCCCATCCAACAAACACCCCAAAAACCAATGTGGGAGCGAGCCTGCTCGCGAAAGCGCCAGACCAGTCAACATTAAATCGACTGACCCACCGCATTCGCGAGCAAGCTCGCTCCCACAAATTTGATTCCATCCAATAGCAGCCAATCAAAAGCCCCTCACCCTAACCCTCTCCCGAAGGGAGAGGGGACTGACCGCGTGGATTGGAAGAGTTACACCGACGTGGCATACCGAGTCGAGCTCAAATTTTGAAAAGCCCACCAATCGGCTCCCTCTCCCTCGGGAGAGGGATGGGCGGGCGGCGTTCCGATGAGGGGCAGCCCCACCACAAAACCTGCGAGTGTCCCTTGCGCTTGTATATGAAGTTGTGGGAAAGGGGGCTGACCGAGGCGTCTTGCGTCATGCATCGACCTGAAAGATCGAGGCGATTATGGATTCAAAGCAAGACTCTCAGGTCGGTGTAGATCTTCAATATGCCCGGCTCGGTTCCCTCTCCTCGGGGAGAGGGCTAGGGTGAGGGGAAAGCAGTTACCGCAAAATCAACTGGCCAACTCGGTCAAACGCCTCCGCGCCCACTCCTCGATCAACCGCGTCGGCGTGCCATCCCCACGCTTAGCGACCCATCGGCGCGGTGCGACGATTAGCTAAATATTCTCACCACAAGTTACCTTGCGAACCTGTTACCCAATCACCCCCGAGCCCGAAACTCCGCCGGACTAACCCCATAAGCCCCCTGAAAATACCGACAAAACCGCCCCACATTACTAAACCCAAATCGCAACGCCACTTCAGTCACCGACCCCGAATCCCGCTGCCTCAAAACCTCATAAGCCCGCTCCAGCCGCACCTGCCGCTGATACGCCACAATCGACATCCCGACAAACCGCCGAAACCCCTCCTGCAACGCCCGCTGACTGACATGACTCAACCGCGCCAGATCCACGCCACTGACCAACTGCTCCGGATGCGCCTGAATAAACTCCACCGCCAACTTCACATGCCGTGGCGCAACCATCGCCGTGGGCCGGCGCAACGCCTCGGAAAAGTTATGCGGCCACGCCTCCAACACCGCATCAATCAACATCTCGCGCAACCGCGACGGCATCAACGTCCCGCTGTTGATCAACAAATCAAACTCCGTCCCCGTGGCCAGATCAATCAACGCCTTGATCCCCTGAAACGCTGCCGTCTCAAGATCCACGCTCGGCTCAAAAACGATCTTCTGCAGAATCGGTTTATCCAACAACGCCGACAGTCGCTCGGTGAGCTGGTGACGATTGATCGACATCCCGTGATGCGCGTGATCATCCAGAAAGCGCATCGAACGGATATCCGCCTTATCAATCGCCAGCCCAACGTGCGACACCCCGATAGACTCGGTGGCATGGTTGAAAACGATCTTGCCAGCAGTGGGAATGACGAACGTGATCTCATCCTGTGGATCAGGGAAAGCGACGGTGAAATCACCGTGATAATGCATCCGCCGAAAACTCACCCCCTCATGCCGCCCATAAACTCCGCCAATAATGATGTTCGACGGCAGCGGCGGATTGTCCGCATAACGATTGCCAAACAATCTGGAAAACAGTGCACCGAAGTCGTCCGAACGGAGGTTGTCGGAGCGCAGGATAATTTGCTGGCGAACGGGAGTCGGAAACACCTTGGCGGCACCTTCGGTTGGGGGCTCTAGGGCAGGGATGAAGGGTAGGGCGCCGAGGAGATTAGCAGAGGAAATATGACCGGTTTGTGACAGCCGGAAACATGCCGTAACACCGCCGCACCACGTTTAAGCAAAGGACACTCGGCAGCCAATCGCCGACATGGCAACCTGCTCGCAACTGTACTCAGCAAACAAATAGCGGCGACGCCTCCAGCGCTTGGCCCTGTTTGACATGACCTGAAAGCATTCAAGTTAATTGGAGCGGCAATGCAAGCCAACACACAAACACTCCCCATCACCCTGACCCCGGAACTCGACTTCGACCAAAACGCCGCCAGCGCTTTCGGCGAATCACTGACCAGCGAATACACCCAAGCCACACCATTCCCGCACATCGTCATCGACAACTTCCTGCAAGCAGACGTCATCGCCAGCATCCGCGAACACTTCCCGGTCGAACCGACCAACAACGAACAAATCTACGAGCGCGGCTACAAAGGCCAACTCAAACGCCAAATCAGCCCCAACGCCTGCAGCCCTTACCTGAAGAACGTGTTCAACACCTTCAACTCCGCACCCATGCTGGAATTCCTCGAAAAACTCACCGGCATTCAAGGACTGATTCCTGACCCTTATTTTGCAGGCGGCGGGTTACACGAAACCAAAACCGGCGGCTTCCTCGGCGTGCATTCGGATTTTCGGCTGAACAAAAAGCTCAATGTTGAGCGGCGGTTGAACGTGATCATTTACCTGACCGAGGACTGGCAGGAGGCGTACGGCGGCAACCTGGAGCTTTGGGATGTGGGGATGAAGAAATGCCTGAAGAAGGTGCTGCCGGTTTATAACCGGTGTGTGATTTTTAATACGGATAAGGACAGCAATCACGGGCATCCGGAGCCGTTGACCACGCCGGAACACATCACTCGGCGGTCGATTGCGCTTTATTACTACACGGCGAGTCGGGTGGGTGTGGAGCCGGGGCAGAGGAATAAAACGCACTATAAGCCGCGGCCGAAGGATCGGTGGAGTTTGAGGTATTACTGGAACAAGTTGTTCAAGAGGAAAGGGTGAAGGTTCACCTGCGCTCGATGAAATCGATGATTTATGCGTTCTAAATTATGCCGGTATTAGCGGGAGGCCGCGATTTAATGGCGGTGGTCGGTTCCTCTTTCCTGAGAGTCAGCTCTTACGTCCGCTCCCCTTAGTTTATCTAGGATCGGTTTAGCCAATAAGGGCGACAACAGTTCGGTGAGTTGTTCACGATTGATTATCTCATCATGCGCGTAAGTCGAAGACGCGCATTTTGTGGATCTACTTGTCGAGAGCTAGGTTCGATATGCAGCATAGCGGTGGACCAGATCGTGGATAGGGACGATCTGGTCGGTTGTAGCGACGACGAAAGTGATGTCGTTCTGTGGATCGGAAGAACGATGACGTCGTGGTAATGCATGCGACGTAACCTGACGCGATCGTACGGTCCTGATACGCCGCCGATGATGTTCATCGATCGTGCGACTCATCGGCGAAGCGGTTGCCGAATAGTTGGAAAAAAGGATACCGAAGTCGTCGGAAAAGAGGTCGTCGCAGCGGAGGGTGGTTTGTTGACGGTTTGGGAATGAGAACACCTTGATTGGTTCTTTGATTTGGGGAACCTGGACACTGGGAGCCGAGAATGGGGAAAGGGTGGCGGTGCGGCCAGTTTTGTGACGGACGCTAAAATTTTTGGGATCGGCTATGCTCGGTTCAATTTTCATTCATTTAGGAGGGTGTATGCGGTTGGTACCATGGGATCCAGATATCCAAACAGTGATGACTCGCATCGAGTCTGCCGCTTTAGATCTGCAACCAAACTTTCAACGTGGTGAAGTCTGGCCGAAATCAAAGAAACAGCGGCTAATTGACAGTGTGTTGCGCGAGTGGCATGTACCACCTATTCACGTAATTGAAAGTCCAGACACGAGAAAGCAGGAAGTCCTTGACGGTCAGCAACGTCTTGTTGCTATTAGGGATTTTGTTAGGGGGGAATTCTCAGTAGATGGATCTATAGAGCCGCTGGACTCTAAAATTAAAATTCTTGATGGAAAAAAATATAGAGATCTCCCGGATGAGGTTCAACGCCAATTTGACCAGTTTACACTGCGGCTTTATAGAATTGTTGATTTTAAACCGTCGGAACCTGCAGAGCTCTTCTATCGCCTCAATCAGCCATCAAACTTAACGGGCGCAGAGCAAAGGAACGCATTCTATGGACCTGTAAGAGATCAAATTAGAGAGTTGGTTAAAACTCTCGAGCGTCGTGGCATAGGGAAAGAAGAGTTTGGATTTTCTAATGCGCGAATGGCGTATGATGATGTGGTCTGTCGAGTTGCTTTGACTGTTAAGCGCGGGACTATTGCTACCAAAATTATTGGCAACGATTTGGTTGAGTTGTATCGGAGTGAGGAAGCTCTTAGTGATGCGGATTTCTGTCATTTAGAAGCGTGCCTAGTGATGTTTGCCGAGGCATGTACGACTGAGCCAAAACCAAAGTTTAACAAGGCAACTCTATACTCTTGGTTGGTTTTTGCGGTGAGAGGTATTTCCTTAGGCGCATTTGATATCGATAGCTCTAAGATCATTTCGCAGTTTCTTCGCTACTTTTTTTATCAGAATACTCTGGCAGCTTTAGACGGCCCTGTACCGGGAAGTTATCCCATGTATATGTTATTTCCAATTCATGATGATCGTGCTACTTCTAGGGTCGCAGACGTATCATCGATAATTCTCCGCGATTTTGTCATATGGTGTTCGTTTGTAGAGTTCTCAAAGATCACCATGATTAGTAATGTGGCAATAGATAATGTCAAAAATAAAATAGAAGGGATTCTCAGTGACTCTGCGATAGATCCAGATGTATTGGGGCGAAAAATACTTAATTCCGGCTGGGGAGAGCTGAAATGAGTGTTCGAGCAGCTAGTTTTGGGGATGATTGGCGGCGTGTCTTTCATCGGAATTACTCGGAGTGCGTGAAAGAAATTTCCATCTCTAATTCGTTGGCAATCGAAGATGCTAATATTTCCTTGGGGAGGGGTATTGTTGCATTAGTTGGCGGTAATGGTGTAGGGAAGTCTACACTTGCTCACGCTATAGTCGAAGGTCTT
This sequence comes from Pseudomonas sp. TNT2022 ID642, assembly GCF_028656995.1. Taxonomy (NCBI): domain Bacteria; kingdom Pseudomonadati; phylum Pseudomonadota; class Gammaproteobacteria; order Pseudomonadales; family Pseudomonadaceae; genus Pseudomonas; species Pseudomonas sp. TNT2022 ID642. The sequence continues at coordinate 249,698 of NZ_JAMDGW010000012.1, forward strand.
TTGAATTCCGCAGCTACTCCCGATCTTTTAGCTCAGCAAAATCGTATCGATGGCGTTGCTATAGATTTTAAAATATCTAAAGAAGGTAATGCTCATACTCGTAAAGTTTCTTTTGGTAATGGCACAAAAATAGTTGAGGGCGAGGATACCGTAAGTTGTATATGGATAGATCCATCCTTATTTTCAATGATGTGTCGGCAGCAAATTAATGGCGACAAGACATTTGAGGAAATACTGGATGGTATCACTCCAAAACTTTTAACTGATGAGCAGCTTCAGCTAGCTTCTTATGTAGTGGGTAAGGATTATGAAACTTGTGAGGTTTGGGAGGTCTCAGAGTACGGGCCATTCGAAGTTTGGCCATATTTTAGGGTTGGGATTAATGGTGTTGTATACGGAAGTGAGACTATGGGGCAGGGTGAATTGGCTTTGCTCTCGGCGCTTTGGACTGTTCAGCGATCGCCGGATAACTCTCTAGTAATACTTGAGGAACCTGAAACTCATGTGTCATCAAGATCTCAGCTTGCTTTTATGGATTTTTTGGCGAGAGAGGGAGGAAGGCGCGGAATTAGCTTTCTCTTAACAACACATTCACCTGTAATATTACAGCGCATTCCCCTATCTAATACTTATTTGTTGTTGGCAAACGGTTCTCGATCATGCATTTTAACGCCACCACGTTCGCACCATATTTCGTCCTTGTTAGGGGGTGGGATTTCATACAAGGCACTTCTTGTTATCGAGGATGAAACTGCAAAGGTTTTTTGCGAAACGATTATTGAGCAAATAGATCCCGACTTCGCAAGGCAGGTTAGTTTTGTGGTCGCTAGAGATGGTGAGTCTGAAATAGTTAAAGTTCTTAACACTATGCCCCGAGTTCAGGGGTGGGCGACCCTAATTGGATGTTTCGACGGAGACCAGCGGGAGCACCATCGAACCCTTAATTTACCCTGGCCTCATGTGTTCTTACCAGGCATCGAGCCTCCCGATCAGATTCTAAGAAATTGCTTTAGGGAGTTGGACCAAGAATCGGTTGCTCGCGAACTTAGAGTAGATCCTCGGGATTTATTAGTTGCTATCGCTTCTACAGCTGGTGTGGATTTTCATGACTGGGCAGGAAATATGTCTCGATCATTAAATATCGGGCAGGCGGAGTTTGTGAGAGGAGTTACAAAAGTGTGGATTGTTCTCTTTGGTGACGCGGATTCTAAAGTGTTTGTTGAAACAGTAAGGCGATCTTTGGCGTGAAGTGTGGCATTGCAGGATAGATCTATTTTTATAACAATAGATCTATCCTTTTTGTTTGAAATATGATTGTCTCTATTTGGATGGTTGTAAGCTACTCGTTTTTCTAAGCGCCTGGGTAGCGCGAGTGGTGTATTTATGCCGTTTCTGAAGATTTTTATTTGTTTTGTGCGCATTGTATTAGTGTGATATTGATCTTATATAGTTTTTTCTAATTACAGGTATGAAGCGTATGATGACATCGCTAAACTTGCATATATTTCTAAGGTGTTCGTGCATTAGCTTTAATTCGTACTGAGCCATAAGTGGTATATCCTGTTTGATTGGTGCTTTAGTTCGTTGGTCGTATAACAACCACAGGCAAACAGTGTAATCTTTTCCGTATATGTCTGCAATATCCGACTTTAAGTAGTCTAAATAGTTTTTTTTGTTGGTGTTTGTGCCTTGGCTAATATGGAGCCTTATATCATCAAGAAAAGTTTGGTCGTTTACGAATGCATGGCAGTAGAACTGCGCTTGAGAAAATAGGTAATTGGTAGATGATGTATTTTTGTAAGGCTTGCAATGAATGATTCTAATTGTTCTCTCGTCGGTTAGGTCTAGGATGTCGCAAAATTCTTTATCTTTACGGCCTGTTCCGATTTTTAATTTTGCTTGATCGAATAGGATGCATGAAGGGCGGATTTTGCAAACTCTGCTATTAAAGATACTTTCTTTGTTAAGCATGTTTTTATCATCGCTGATATCTATTCCGCTGAAAATTTCTTCGCATGGTTCTTCGTGTAATTTGTTGTTGGTAAAGTTGACTATCTCTTGATAGAAGTCATTGTCTACCTGAAGCCACCTTCCATCACTTAAAACAAAATATTTGTCATCGAGACATTGCTCAAATGATAGGCAGTTATATATTGGCCATTTTTTATAGTTTAGTACTCTGTTCTCTTCGTGTGAGTAGCAATAAATGTTTCTCGCCTTTAATCTTGCTATTGTGATTTTGTCTGCATTTATGTGCTCGAATACTTGGAGTATGTCTAGGTATGAATAGGTTTTGTCATCACGCTTTTTGTTGTTTGTAAAAGTGAACCCGCAGTCTGGGTCTATAAGTACTTCTGGGATTCCGAGGCTTATTTTTGATATATCTTTAATTGATAGATGATTGATTAATATATGGTCTAAAGCTTCTTTTTCTGTTTCTGATGCCTCATTGAAATGTTTGTAGTTTGGGAAAAGTTTTGTGTATTCTTTGCTTGCGTACTCTAACAAAAAAATTTCGCAGTAGTCGATAAGGATCTGCCAGGTTAATTTCTCTTTTCCTATAATTTTTATAGTTAGGTTGTTGCGGCCTTGAAGAGTGACGTTTTTGTGGTTTTTCATGTGGGCCGAAATGTACCGCAGATCTTCGGCTTCACTTAATCCAAAGGCGAATGAGTCTATAGGTTTATTGACCTGTCTGTCAATATGTGTCGGAGTTATTGCGTGGCTCTCGCTTTTTGTTTGGCGTATCTCTTCATTTCCGCACATGTTCATTGCGGTTTTTATTCCAAAGTCTGATTCGAAAGCATCTCTATCTAAGTAACTCGCTGCGCTGCGCCCAAAAGTTGCAGCGAATATCCTGTCGTTAATGTTCATAAGCAAAATCCCATTCGGGTTCTTGCTTTTTGCCTTGAATTCTAAGTTTTCAGTAGTGGGTATTTTATCGTTTATGAAACTCAGCCACGGTGGGTTGGACTTTTCTGTAGAAGTTTCGAAGTAAATAAAATAGCAGTCAATGTTGGATGTCGTAAAGTTAAACCCTTTTGCTGATAATAAGCCAAGGATATTTTTTTCTTGATCAAATATTGTTTTGAACGTCTTGTTGTTGCGCGCTAGGAAAAAAGAGATTTGTGCTATCTCAACGTCCGATGAGCCCATGGCTATCCCTCGCATTAGCAAGTCATGTTTCAACAGCTAAGCAGCAATAGAGAATCTGTCAATATATAGATCTGCGGACCTGTGACGACTTCTGGCAGGTATACGGCGCACTCTTTCAAAATCACGCGTTCGAGTTCCCTCTGCAAAGATAGCCGAATCAGCTTTTACAGAGGGAGTCACTGCTTACTCCACTGGCACTACGTTATCCAACGCCCGATTCACCGCCAACTCCCCTAGCATTACCACCTGCGCAATGCCTTGCAGTGTCTTGCGTGCCGGTCCGTGAACCATACCGATAACATCTCCAAGCATCACGGAAGCCGACCCGAGCGATTCACTGGCATTCAGCAGCAACTCCTCAGTCTTGGTTTTTGGATTGGCGATAAACATCGTGTTGGTTTGGTACGGTGTGGCCATGATTTCCGGAGCGGGGCCGAGGTAGTGGGAGAGGGCGCGGTCGACGGCTTCGTTGAATTTCTTGGCGTCGGGGGATTCGTCGCCTGCGATTGGATCGGTTTCTGGCGGGTTCGGCGTAATTTTGAACATAGATGAAACTCCTGGGAAACGATTAAGGAGCCATCACACTTCGCTACCAAACGAGGGGTGGCGGCCATGCACAGGTTGGTAGACCGGCCCAGGAGCCCGGCGCGTCCGAGGACGCCCTACGCATGGCCACCATAAAGCGGAGATCAGACAAACGATCTCTGCGAAAGGTGCGCAATGCGCCTGGGAAAGTCGGGCTACCAAACCCGATCACTGCTATTCAGTGACCGAACCACAATAGAACCCGCATCCAAGGCGCACAAGCCGGCGGATTCTGGCGTAGTCGTAGGCAACGGCGCAAGGCGTTGTAGGTTGGGATGACGTAACTTGGGGTGTCTTTAAACAAAGCCCAGGAATTGCTTCAACAGGGCAGTTCGAGCTGTTTTTGCGATGTCTTTGTGGACTGGAGGAGCGGGAGCCGTTTCGCGATCCATCGGGGGCAAGTCCTCTCGCTACAGGGGGGACTTAATTCGCCAGCGAAATCAGCATGTCGATCACATTAATCGGCACATAAATCAGCGTAATCCCCGCATACGCTTTACGCGACCGTGCCACAAACGCGCCAATCGGCAACACAATCATGATCACATCCAGCAAACCCCAAAGCGCCACCGGCGATGCCTCAAACAACGTGACATTAACGATCAGCCCCAAGCACAGATATGTGGACAGCGACAGCAATGCATAGCGCCCATCCTGTTCAAAATACACGCGCAACCCGTGCTGCTCATCCTCACTGCGGCTCGGCAGCAACAACGCCGCGGTGACAAACAGTGACAGCGTCAGCATCACCAGCAGTAGAAATTCGAGAAACGAGAAGGTCTGTTTCACCGCCGACAGTGCGTTGACGGCCCACCAGAATTGCAGCTGCATGGTAAACAGCATCACCGCCCAGACCAGCGCCACCCAATCTGGCTTGGCTACTCGGCGGATGCGGAACACGGTTAATGTGCCGAGCAGTAGGCGGGTGACGGAGAGCCCGAGGATCATCGAGAGAACGGTGGCGACGATTGGGAAGTTGCTCATCTTGCCTCTCGTGAACTCGGTTTTGGCTGAAAGGGTGTTTTGGGCAGACTAGGTGGGGCGGGTAGGACCGTCAAACGTGACTGTGCGGTTGGGTGGGCAGAAAACGCCTGTAGAGCCTTGCTGCGAGAAGGTAATGGATTAGGATGCGCGAAGGCTGGAATGGATCTTCTCGACTAAGGATGTGTGGTTTATGGAATCTGCTTTTTCGCAAGTTGCCGAGCGTTTGCACAACCGCCGGTTTGCCGTGGCGAACAACGCTCAGGGGTTGTCCGATGCGCGCACGGTGTTTCACTACTACGTCGAAGGCGAGGCGGTTTGGGGGACTTATGCGGGTGGGCATATTCGCATGGGTAACCAGGTCGGGCGGGTGACCGGACCGGACAGTATCGAGCTGCTTTATCAGTGCATCACCACGGATGGCGAGATTCGCGCGGGTTGGTCGCGGGGCGTGGTGGGGGTTGATGAGGCGGGGCGGACGACGTTGCGGTTTGTGTGGGGGTGGTTGTCGGGGGCCAGTGGAGGCGGGGAGTCGAGTTACGTTGAGGTATCCCCGGACCGTATGTCGGCATAGATCCGGTCTCGTTTAGCCCGCTGATTTGGGCGTCTGTTCAGTAATAAAGTGCTGAGGCTCAGCACGGCCAATGACATCATGCCCATTTCCGGTGAGGGTATAGGGCCGACTGTCTGCAAGGAATAGAGGAGGGATATTTGATGAGCAAACTGTCAGCAATGATCGCGCAAGCGAGTGTGGGCCTTTCTGTGCAGCAGCGTATTTCGGATGAAAAGTGGACGGCAATTGCGCAGCAGTGTGGGGACGAAGAGGTTGCTGAAATACGCGGTCGAATTGACGCGCTGAGGGCTGAGTTGTCGACGGTGGAGGATTGGGATGGCGATACTCAGGATGAGATTCATCTGGCGATTGCTCAATTCACCTGGATGCTGGAGCTCGCGTCTAATGGTGTCTAGCAGGTGAATGTGCTGTTCTCATAACTTTTGTCTCGTCAGTACCCGTGATTGGCGTTTTTGAATTGAAATGAATGTCGTCAACGTCGGCAACCGGCCAGAAGCGTCTCATCTAAAACCGTGGCTTTGCAGCCATGTTATGGTCTCGAAACCAAAAGAAAGCCCACGGAATTCAATCATGGAACTGGTTCGACCCACCCCTGCGGAATATCACACCAACGACAGCTACTGGCGACTTTTCAAGCTCGCAGATGGTTCTGTCTACATCCTCGTTGAATGTGAAGCGTCTTTTGTGGGGTACCAGTCCATGATCAAGCTCAACGCCGAGGAAATGCGTGACTACCACGGTTTGGGCTGGTTATCGATTCAGCATCTGGCTAACCGAATCAATTACTTTGTCAGTGATTACAGCGGCCGAAGGATTACGGGTTCTTTGCTCGATGAAGCCAATCAGGTTTCAGCGCGTCAGTAGTTCTATTGGCTCAGCCCCTTGGAATCCGCCAACCCGCCCTCATAACCATCGCTATACCCAACACCCCGAAGAGGAACGACACGCCATGACCACTCAAACCGAAACCGCCATCCTCGCTGGCGGCTGCTTCTGGGGCATGCAGGATCTGCTGCGGCGTTATCCCGGTGTGTTGCAGACCCGCGTCGGTTACACCGGCGGCGATGTGCCGAACGCTACTTATCGCAACCATGGCGACCACGCTGAAGCCATCGAGATCACCTTCGATCCTGCGGTGATCAGCTACCGACAGATTCTTGAATTCTTTTTCCAGATTCACGACCCGAGCACGCCCAACCGTCAGGGCAACGACCTTGGACGCAGCTATCGCTCGGCGATTTACTACCTCAGCGAAGAACAGCGCGATGTCGCTGAAGACACGGCTGCCGATGTCGACGCCTCAAAACTATGGCCGGGCCGCGTGGTGACCGAAATCGAACCGGCGGGGCCGTTCTGGGAAGCGGAGCCGGAGCATCAGGATTACCTTGAGCGTATTCCGAATGGCTACACCTGCCATTTCATTCGGCCGAACTGGAAGCTGCCGAAGCGCGGGTGAGGGGCACGCGCCTTTCTTTCAGCGACACTTGAGTGGTTGTAAGGCTGAATGAGTTTCCGACTTCGCGGGCAAGCCCGCGAAGAGGCGAGCGCTCATGGCGCCGTTTTAGCCCTGCGCTTGATCCTTCAAATCATCCAGCGCATCGATGATCGCCTCATCGCTGTCGGCCATTGCGTCTCGCATGGCTTCAGCGAGGGTGCTCTGGATGTGGAAGTGATCGAACAGTGTCGCCATTAATGCCGACTGACCTGCTTGAGCCAGTTCCAGAAGGGGTCGTTCGATTCGCTCACATCCATGCACTCTGTACCGCGGACCAGATCCGCTGCTCGCGCCGGTATGCCCAGCCCGAGCGTTCGCTCGACGTGGCTTCGCAACAGAAGAGGCGGTGGAGGGTAATCGTCTTCGGCGTATTTTTTTTCGCGTACTTCATCCGGGGTCAGTTGGAACTGCTCCGGCCAGCAGAGCTCGTCGTAACCGATAGCCAGCAGCCTCAACAAGTCTTCAATCGTGTCGGTCAGGACGCAAAGCATCGTTGACCCGGACCCTGATCCCAGATGGACGAATCGCTGTTGCCCGATGTCGTCCAGCCACAGCCCGGCCCACGAGCCGTCCCCACCGGTTCTGAGGAACAGGGTCAGGCGCTGGTTTACGTCAGGATCATCGCTATTAGTCCAGCGGGCGGTGTCGGCAGGTACTGGCAGGTAAAAAGCGGTTGTCGCCACATCGCTATGTGCCGGGTCCGGATGCAGCGTCATGTAGCGCGTGCCATCGCGGTGACTGCGCACGCAGCCATGTTCTTCCAACAACTCAAGTGCATGGCGAAGGCGTGTGGGCAGCGGATTGCCCGCAGGAAAAGCGGCCGCCATTTCATCGGCTAAGTTCATTCATTTCCTGACTCGGCGGGCATTGGAGAGGGTTGGGTTCCGGTGACCTCGGCGGTCTCGTCCAGAACCCAAGGTCCTGGTGTATGTTCAATCATGCTTTACCAAACCCCAGAAAAGAACGCAGTTTATGGCCCCACTTGCGCTCATAGAAGGGCGTGGTTTCCCTGAGAAAGTAATCACTCAGGCCGGCTTCACCTTGGGATACCCGGCATAAATCAACCGGCTCGCCCTGTGGCGCGGTATCCCCGGCAACATTGCCCGCCTCACGCATAACCTGCTCAATATCGCCGTCCGCCTCAATGCCCACGATCAAGTGCGGTTTTTCGTCCACCGAGGTGTCATGCATCAATGCCAGAAATCCGCGCTTCACATTGGAATGTTTGGCGAGCAGTTGGGTGAGCGAGTGGACCATTTGTGACGGGTATTCGGCAGGCTGGCCGAGCAGCACGTTGGTTTCTTTCTCGACCGTGCGTTCCGTGGCGGTCTGGCCAACAGCATCGGCGAGCAAATTTTGCACCTCTTGCGGGAAAAACTCTTTGCCGTACGGCGACTTCGGATTCAGGCAGAGCAGGGCGCCCAGTGTGATTTCGAACAACGATCGGGCGGGTATCTCGAGGTAGGACTGCTCGCTGTCGATGGACTGTTGCAGTGTTTGCAGTGACGAGAAAAACGGGATGACCGGGGTGCCGTCCGGTTTTTGCCAATGGGCGATGCTGATGTTGCTGCCGGCTTGGAGATTGACGTGGCCGTCGGCCTCACCAGCAGTACCGAGGATGTATACGCTCGAGTTCAACAGTGTGTTGAAAAATTCGGGGCGATGTGCCGGTTCGTCGGCGGCCCGTTTGAGGCTTTTTTCCAGCAGGTTTTCTGGTTGGGTATCCATGGTATTCATCCGTGACTCGTTCTGAAACAGGGCATAGAACAGGTACATCGACGCGTGTTCGGCTGACGCCTACGCGGGCAAACCCGTTGCCACAGGTTTGCGTATAGATCACAAAATTCGGGTGCAGCGCAAATCACTGTGGGAGCTTGCCTGCTAGCGATGGTGGTGGGTCAGTTAGCTTCTTCGCAACAGACACACCGCCACCACCAGCAGGATTAGGTATCAGAGCAGACTCCACGAAACCCCGACATAAACCCCCATCCCTTCACCCGGAGTAGACCGCGCCGCATCCAGTCCCTTGTCGTCATACCCCGGCGTGACCGTTGCCGCGTAGTGTTTGTTGGTCAAATTGCGCATATCCACCCACGTCTGCCAGTCACCCTTCGGCGCGTTGTAACCCAGCGTCGCACCGAACAGTGCATACGGATCGGCGTAGTAGCTGTTGGCATAATCCACCGCCACTTTGGACACCAGTTGCGTATTCACCGCCGCAAAGAACCCCTGCGGCCAGTCGTAACGCAACTCACCCTGGTAGTAATGCATCGGCAGGCCCGGCAAGCGGTTGTCGCCGAAACGATCATCATCGCGATAGTGGAAATCACTGAAGGTATACGCCTGACGCAAGCTCAACTGACGGCCATCGGCCGCCGACCAGAGTTTGCTGTTGAGGCTGGCTTCCACGCCTTGGTGCACGGTCGGGCTGGCGTTGAGTTCGTAAGGGGTGACGGCGGTGGCATCCGGCAACACCGACAGCAGTTCATGCCGCACCTGCGCGTAGTACCACGCCAGACTCCATTCGCCGACGGCGCTGTCGCCACGACCGCCCAGCTCCAGCGTGGTCGCGGTCTGGTTCTGCAATTTGATCGGGTCTTTCTGCGTGCCGGTCGCCGCGCCACTGCCGGCCGGGAAGCGCACGTTGGAGCTGTAGATCAGCGACCACGGATGCGGCGCCTCAACCGAGCGGCTGAGGTTACCGAACACTTGCAGGTCCGGGGTGATCTGGTAGCGCAGGCCGAGGCGCGGCGCATAATCCCAGTCGTTCATGCTGGTTTTGCCGCCGCTCTGTGGGTAGGTCACAGCGCTTTCGCGGCGGGTGTAGATGGCGGCGAGGCCGGTGGTCAGCCAGAGGTCGTCGGCAATTTCCAGGTCGTTGCCAAAATGCAGAACGGTGTCCGAACCCTGGTAGGTGAAATTGCGCATGCGAGTGCCGGGCACGTAGCTGGCGGTGTTGCCGCTGGGGATGCGCACGAATTCGCTGGCACCGTCGTTGGGCAGGTGTTTGGTCACGCGCAGGCCGACGTTGCTGCGGCTTTCCATGCCGAAAATCGTGTCACGGCGCTTGTAGTCGAAGGTGCCGCTGACGTCGGTGTAGGCGACCTTCAAGCGGTTCGGGCCTTCGCGCAGGTCCATCGGGTAGTCGTGATAGGCGAGGCCGGTCTGGATGCTGGAATCGTCGTCGATGTAATAAGTGGTCTTGGTGCCGATGAAAGTGCTGCCCGGCTGTTTGCGGCTGTCATCGCGTGCCACATAGGACGGATTGGCCGCGCGAGGCGAGTGTTCGATGGAGTGCTTGGTCACGCGGCCGGCGAGGTCGTTGTCGGTTTCGCGGTAACGGATATAGAAGCGGGTTTCCAGGTTCGGGTTGAAGCGATAGCCGAAGTTGGCGATCACGCCTTTGCTCTCGCTGGCGGTGTGATCCTGATAGCCGTCGGCGTTGGAGTCGGTGAGCGACACGTAGTAATCGAAATCGCCGAGCACTTGCCCGGAGCTGACCTGGCGCTGCTGATAGCCGTGGCTACCGGTGGCGTAGCGCACCTGCAGTTTCGGCGCGGTGTAACCGGTGTGGCTGACGTAATCGATGGCGCCGCCCAAGGCCAGCGAACCGCGATCAAAGCCGTTGGCGCCGCGTAGTACTTCAACGTGATCGACCCACAGCGGTTCGAGCAATTCATACGGCGTGCCGCCCGGGCCAGTCAGAGGCAGGCCGTCGAGCAGGGTGTACAGCCCCGACGCGTGAGCGCCCGGTGCGCGGTTGATGCCCGAGCCACGGACCGAGATTTTCACGCCTTCGTTGCCCGCCGACTGCGCATAAACGCCCGGCTGATAGGCCAGCACATCCTGATTGCTCGCCACGCGACCCTGCAATGGCTGGCGCATGTCGACCACGTTGGTGCCACCGGGGACTTGTTCCAGACGGGTTTTGGCTTCTTCGACGCTCGCGTCTGAAGCGCTTTGCTCGTCGGCCGAAATCAGCACTTGCCCCAGTTCCAGACCTTGAGTCTCGGCCATCGCCGGGCAGGCGAGGGCCAAGCCGAGCAGGGCGGTGGGCAGGGATTTGGACGCGGGCATCGAGAAAACTCCAGGCAGACAAGGGCAGGGCAATGAACAGTGCGACGCAACAAAGAACGAACGAAACACATGGCAATTTGGCTTTTTGCCCGGCCATGGCAAACGGCACGGCATGGACTAACCTCACGTGTCTGGTTTGTCCCGTCAATCAACACTCTGTTTCTGCATTTATTGGAGAGAGGCCAAGGTCATGGCAAAAGGCAAAAAGAAGGCCGCCACGGCGCCTGAAAGTCTGAAACTGAAAAACAAGGATTACCTCGAGCATTTGCGCAAACTGCACGTCGAACTGGTCAAGTTGCAGGAATGGGTGATTGCCAAGGGCGTCAAGGTCTGCATCGTTTTTGAAGGGCGCGATGGCGCTGGCAAGGGCGGCACGATCAAGGCGTTGACCGAGCGCGTCAGCCCGCGTGTCTTCCGCGTGGTGGCGCTGCCTGCACCGACCGATCGCGAGAAAAGCCAGATGCATGTGCAGCGTTACCTGCCATATCTGCCCGCGGCAGGCGAAGTGGTGATTTTCGATCGCAGTTGGTACAACCGCGCCGGTGTCGAGCGGGTGATGGGATTTTGTACCGACGAACAGGCCGACAAATTCCTCAAATCGATTCCCTGGGTCGAACACGCCATCGTCCAATCGGGAGTGATCCTGCTCAAGTACTGGCTGGAAGTCAGCCCCGAAGAGCAGACCCGCCGGCTTGAGGCGCGCATCAACGACGGGCGCAAGACCTGGAAACTGACACCGATGGATCTTAAGTCCTACAGTCGCTGGTACGACTACTCACGGGCGCGGGATGAAATGTTCAAGCATTCCGATACTGAACACGCGCCGTGGCTGGTGGCCGACTCCAACGACAAGCGCCGCGCCCGGCTGAACATCATCACCGATGTGCTCAGCCGCATTCCGTATGAGGATGTGAAGCGCGAGAAGGTCGAGTTGCCCAAGCGGCAGAAGCCGGGCAAGTACCGCGATCCGGATTATCCGTACAAACGCGTAGCGGCGAAGTTTTGAGGTGTTGGCGTTTGCCACTGGGCGAACGCCACTTTGGCTCACACGACGCTTGCGCGCGTCAGGCTGCTGACCGGGCCGAAACCGGCGGACTTCAAGCGGGCGATCAGATCGTTCCGAGCGTTTTGCCCGCCCGAACGGATGTACTCCAGTTCAGCGGCGGTGATCAACATAACGCTGACCAGTTTGACGGGTGACAGCGGCATGTCCTCGATTTGCGTCGAAAAATCCGCTTCTGGCGCGCCGAGCAGCATGCCGGTCATGTCATCTTCGGTGACGAAATGCGCTGGCAATTGATCGCACATGTAGTCCGATTTGCTGAACCCGGGAATTTCAAACGACATCGAACCGTATTTTTCCAGACGCTCGGTGATACCACCGGCGTACGCGACCTCCCTCGCGAGGTGCTTCAACAACTCGAAGGCCCAACTGCGTGTAAACGGCTCAACGTCTCCCACCGCACCGCGCGCATGCTCGGGGATGTCGGCTGTTTCAATGAACAATTCCATTTCGAAACCGTTGCCCAGACCCTCGACACCATCGAAAGGGTCTGACATGCCTTCGGTGGCAAAGATGATCGAGTCGCCGCGGCGCACCACGCGATAGGCTTGGCGCGTCGATGGCCAATCCGGGCCGCCCATGAAGCTCGGACTGACCGCGTAACCCAGTACATCGTTTTCACTGACGCCAACCGTGTTCCAGTGCCGATCCAAGGATTTCTGAGTGGCGTCTCTTAGCGCCAGATTGGCCTTTTCCGCCTCGCTCAAATCTTCATGGGAGAAGGTTTCGTAGTGTTCTTCAGTTGTTTCTGGCGTTTGAGCTGGCTCGGCCGCCGGTTTTTTCAATGAGGCGAAAAGATCTTTAAAAAATTGCACTGGCGTTCCTTGCGCGATCGTAATGGCTTTGCCGAATGGCGAAAGCGGGGAGATTCTGGCATTGGTTCAGCTTGATGGCCAATGGCTTGTTTTCTTCCATCCGTCGACTGCGCTGAACCACTGGGATCTCACGTCTTTCTATCAAGGAAGTCCTTCACGAGATCTTTCCCCGATGTTCGATCAGCGCAAACAGGAAAAACTGGCGGCATGGCGAAAACTGGCGACGCACGCGCAGATGCGTCTGGACCCGGAAGAACAGTACGACGAACTGCTAAAAGCCGCCGATGAGATGGAGGAGCAGGGGCTGATCACCAGCGCCGAGTGGCGGCAACTGGTGCGGGATGCGGGCAATGTGTTCACCGGGGACATGCGGCGAACAAACGGTTGACGGCGCTACGAACGGCTTCAGCGCTTGATCCACCCTGTAGCCGTTCAGGTCACACGACCCTTCTTGGCTATCAACTGTGCACCTCTGGAATCTTGTAGCAACCGCGCAAACGCTGCTTTGTCGATCGGCCGACTCATGAAGTAACCCTGCACCTCATTGCATTGATCGACCCCGAGAATATCCAGTTGCTCTTCGGTCTCGACCCCTTCGGCGGTGACGGTTAGGCCCATGGCTTTGCCCAGGCCGATAATCGCTTGCACCACCGCGCGATCATTGCTGCCGCTGCTGATCGAGGCGATGAAACGCTTGTCGATCTTGATCCCGTCGAACGGATAAGCACGCAAGTAACCGAGCGATGAATAGCCGGTGCCGAAGTCGTCCATGTTCAGGCGCACACCGAGTTCCTTCAGGGCGTTCATGGTGGTCAGCGCACCGTCGGTGTCGTTAAGCATCACGTTTTCGGTGATCTCCAGTTCCAGGCGACTGGCCGGAAAACGGGTTTGCACCAGCACTTCACGAACATCCTCAACCACATCGCTGACGGCAAACTGCGCGGGCGACAGATTGACCGAGAGCAGTATGTCTTCGGGCCAACCCAGCGCGGTTTCGCACGCTTCGCGCAGCACCCAGCGCCCGAGCGGGACGATCAGGTCGGTCTGCTCCGCCAATGGAATGAACAAGTCCGGCCCCAGCAAGCCCTTGGTCGGATGTTGCCAGCGCACCAGCGCTTCGACCGAAACGATGTGCTTGCCATCGACCTTGTAGCGCGGCTGGTAGTGCAGGATGAATTCGTTGTGTTTGAGCGCATGGCGCAGGTCATCTTCCATTTGCCGGCGCGTCTGGATCTGATCGCTCATGTGCGCTTCGAAATAACACCAGGTGTTTTTGCCCTCGGATTTGGCTTGATAGAGGGCGATGTCGGCGTAACGGATCAGGTCGCTGGGTACGTAGCCGTGGCTGCGACTAAGTGCGATGCCGATGCTGGCACCGATGTGCAGTGGATGATGCTCGAAGATCACCGGTTGATGCAGGCTGCCGATCAGGCGGGTGCAGAACTTGTCGATTTCATGCGGGCTGTCCATGCCATTGAGCACCACGATGAACTCGTCGCCGCCCAGTCGCGCGACGATGTCATGTTCGCGGGTGCATTCATGCAGGCGCACAGCGACTTCCTGCAGTACCGCGTCACCGGCCGGATGGCCGAGTGAATCGTTGATCGGTTTGAAGTTGTCGAGGTCGATCATCAGCAGCGTCAGCGGCGGCGCGTGCTCCTTGAGCAACAGCGCGTCATCCAGATAACGCGCGAGTTTGTTGCGATTGGGCAGGCCGGTGAGGGCGTCGTGCATCGATAGATGCTGGATCTGCGCATGGGCGGCGACTTCGTCAGTGATGTCGCTGGCGGTGCCGCGATAGCCAATAACCGTGTGCTTGTCGAAGATCGGCCGCGCGGACAACCGACAGTGGCGTTGCTGGCCGGAGTGATCGCGGTAGGTGCAACGCAGGTCGCTGGTGCTGTTTTCCTCGGTCAGGTTTCTCAGCCAGAGTTCCAGTGGCGTGGTGTCGCAACTCAACAGGTGGCCGATGTCCTGCCCCAGCCACAGGGTTTGCGGGTAACCGGTCACTTCGCTGAAGCGCGCCGACAGGTATGTCAGCGCCAGGTGGCGGTCGACTTCCCAGATCCAGTCCGACGCGGCTTCGGCCACGGCGCGAAAGCGTTCTTCGCTGGCTTCCAGTTCGCGGTTGGCGTTTTCCAGCGCTTGATTGGAGGTTTGCATGACGGCAAAACTCTGGTCGACGTATTGCGATGATCGCAAAGCATGACGGAAGAAGTACGCGGTCAGCAGCATCAGCACCACAATCGTCGCGCCGAGTGGCGGCAGCAATGACCACAATAAATGTTGCCCGGGCCGTTCCAGATCAGCGATCAGGCTGTAACCGGTGCTGTCCAGCGGCACTCGCGGGCGGTCATGTTCAAGGGTTTCATCCGGCGCCAAGGTCAGGTTGCTCAAGCCATAGCCGCTGCCGATCAGGCGCAATTTGGTCGGCGTAAGTTTGTCGACAAATACCAGCACCGAAGAGGTCTGCGGATCGCCCAGGGGCCGCTCATCGTTGGGTATGATCGCCGCCGTCGACACCAGCGCCGGCCAGCCTTCGAACAGTGAATAGCGACTGACTGGCTTGGTCAGATCACCTTGGCCCAACACTTGATCGAGTAACTCCGTGGCACTCACCTGAACGAACGCGGACAGCTCGGCATCGACCAACTGCCCGCGCACCACCGCGTAACGGGTGCCTTCGCGGTTGAGGACGAACACGCCGTCATAGCCGTCACTGGTGAACAGGGTTTTGCCGAGGTTCTGCTCGGTGTAGGCCCAATCGGTGTCGACCTCACCGCTCAAATGCTCGTAGGCGGTGGTCCAGTAGGCGTAGCTGGTGATGTAGTTCTTCGCGGCAGTGATGCGGTTTTCCAGCGCGCGAGCCGAGTAAAAGCGGGTTTTGTTGACCTCTTCGCTGTCCAGGCGCTCGGCGATACCCAGCAAAGCGACCGCCGCCGCGATCACGCCGCTGACAAACAGCGCCCCGACTGCGAAGGCCAGGCGGCGGGTGACGGCGCTCTGGCGCGGTGGAAGCGGGGCTGCATAGCTGGAAAGGTCCATGTGCTCGTCCTTGATCCGCTGTCTTCTGAATCTAGAACCACGGCGCGGGCGCAATGTTCAGAATGTTCTCGGCGACTGCTCTGAAAGCGTAGTGAACGCCGCGTGATTTGTCTTCCCAAGTGCAGGACGCCGATCAGCGGCCAATCCCGAAAGGGCAAGACTTCCCGCGCAAAAACCGGATAATGGCCGCCATTCGTTTAGCCGTATTCTGGTAATCCCGCATGGAAATCAAGGTCAACTTTCTCGACAACCTTCGACTTGAAGCCAAGTTCGACGACTTCACGGTGATCGCTGATCAGCCCATCCGCTACAAGGGCGATGGCTCGGCACCGGGTCCGTTCGACTACTTTCTGGCGTCGTCGGCGTTGTGTGCGGCGTACTTTGTGAAGTTGTACTGCGACACGCGCAACATCCCGACTGAGAACATTCGTCTGTCGCAGAACAACATCGTCGACCCGGAAAACCGCTACAACCAGATCTTCAAGATCCAGGTCGAGTTGCCGGCGGACATCTCCGAGAAAGATCGCTTGGGCATCCTGCGTTCCATCGACCGCTGCACGGTGAAGAAGGTTGTGCAGACCGGCCCGGAATTCATCATCGAAGAAGTCGAGAACCTCGATGCCGATGCCCAGGCGCTGTTGATGCCAGTGGCCGGTTCGGACGCAGGTACTTTCATCGCCGGTAAAGACCTGCCGCTGGAGCAGACCATCGCCAACATGTCGGGCATCCTCGCCGACCTCGGGATGAAGATCGAAATCGCTTCGTGGCGCAATATCGTGCCCAACGTCTGGTCGCTGCACATCCGTGATGCGCATTCGCCGATGTGCTTCACCAACGGCAAGGGCGCGACCAAAGAAGGCGCACTGGCCTCGGCGCTGGGCGAGTTCATCGAGCGCCTGAACTGCAACTTCTTCTACAACGACCAGTTCTGGGGCGAAGAAATCGCCAACGCCGAATTCGTCCACTACCCGGACGAACAATGGTTCAAGCCCGGTCCGAAAGATGAGTTGCCGAGCGAGATCCTCGACGAATACACCCGGAAGATTTACAACCGTGACGGCGAATTGCGTGGCTCGAACCTGTTCGACACCAACTCCGGCAACACCCAGCGTGGCATCTGCTCGCTGCCGTTCGTGCGCCAGTCGGACAATGAGGTGGTGTACTTCCCGTCCAACCTCATCGAAAACCTCTACCTGAGCAACGGCATGAGCGCCGGCAACACCCTCGCCGAAGCGCAGGTGCAGTGCCTGTCGGAAATCTTCGAGCGCGCGGTCAAACGCGAGATCCTCGAAGGCGAAATGGCCCTGCCGGACGTGCCGCAAGCAGTACTGGAGAAATACCCGAGCATCCTCGCCGGCATCAAAGGTCTGGAAGAGCAGGGCTTCCCGGTGCTGGTCAAGGATGCGTCGCTGGGCGGTGAATTCCCGGTGATGTGCGTGACGTTGATGAACCCGCGCACCGGCGGCGTGTTCGCCTCGTTCGGCGCGCACCCGAGCCTGGAAGTGGCGCTGGAGCGCAGCCTCACCGAACTGTTGCAGGGCCGCAGTTTCGAAGGCCTCAATGACTTGCCGCAACCAACGTTCTCCGGCCAGGCCGTCACTGAACCGAACAACTTCGTCGAGCACTTTATCGATTCCAGCGGTGTGGTGTCGTGGCGCTTCTTCAGTGCCAAACCGGACTTCGAATTCGTCGAGTGGGACTTCTCAGGCGCTGGCGAAAACTCCAACGCCGAAGAAGCCGCGACGCTGTTCGGTATCCTTGAAGACATGGGCAAAGAAGTCTACATGGCGGTCTATGAGCACATCGGCGCCAAGGCCTGCCGGATTCTGGTGCCGGACTACTCGGAGATTTACCCGGTCGAAGACCTGATCTGGGACAACACCAACAAAGCCCTGCAATTCCGCGCCGACATCCTCAACCTGCACAACCTCAGCAAGGTCGGCCTGCGTAACCTCGCCCAAGGTCTGGAAAACAGCGAGCAGGACGATTACACCGAGATCACCACGCTGATCGGCGTCGAGTTCGACGACAACACGCCGTGGGGCAAGCTGACCATTCTGGAACTGCGCCTGCTGATCTGCCTCGCCCTGCAGAAGTACGAACAGGCCAAGGATCTGGTTGAAGCTTTCCTGCAATACAACGACAACACCGTTGAGCGCGGCTTGTTCTATCAAGCGGTCAACGTGGTGCTGGAGATGGAGCTGGATGAAGATCTGGAGCTGGAAGACTACGAAGCCAACTTCCGCCGGATGTTCGGTGACGAGCGTATGGATGCAGCGATTGGCTCGGTCAACGGCAGCGTGCGCTTCTATGGCCTGACGCCGACGAGCATGAAGCTGGAAGGGCTGGATCGGCATTTGCGCTTGATCGAGAGCTATAAAAAGCTGCATTCGGCGCGGGCGAATGTGACAGCTTCTTCGCACTGACTACATTATTTCCGCTGACCAGAAAAGCCAGGCAGTTGCCTGGCTTTTCTTTACGCGCGATGTTTTGCCTATTCAGCAAAACTGCGTTGATGCAACGTCAACGAGAGTAAGGCTATCTGGAGATTTTTCGTCGATTGACGATAAAAACGCTTTTTAGCAACTGCGCAAGAAGTTGCGCAGTTGTTTCCAGAAAACATCCCTGAAAACCGCTACAGGCCACGCCGTTCAGGGCGTGCAGCCAAGTGCGCAACTTCTTGCGCAGTACTGCGCAAGAAGTTGCGCACTTACGACGACTCTTCCTGGCTGCAATAGCTACTTCTGTTGAAGTTGTTTACACAAGTTGTTGATGAACAATGGCAATGTAATGACTGGCATGAAATTTGATATCTCCAAACTCGCACGGACAGGCAATGGTGCCTGTCACTTGTGTCTTTTGAGCAAGGAGAGCATTCCATGGCAACCCCCGCTTACATGTCCGTCACTGGCGAAAAACAAGGCCTGATCACTGCCGGCGCATTTACTGCCGATTCCGTTGGCAACACCTTTCAAGAAGGCCACGAAGACCAGGTGATGGTTCAGGCTTTCACCCACGACGTGATCATCCCGCGTGACCCGCAATCCGGTCAGCCAACCGGTCAGCGCGTGCACAAGCCAGTGGTCATCACCAAGGTCTATGACAAGGCTTCGCCGCTGCTGCAAGCGGCGCTGACTTCCGGCGAGCGCATGAGCGAAATCGTTATCCAGTGGTACCGCACTTCGGCGCAAGGCACCCAAGAGCACTACTACACCACCAAACTGGAA
The DNA here is from genome assembly GCF_028656995.1 of Pseudomonas sp. TNT2022 ID642. Taxonomy (NCBI): domain Bacteria; kingdom Pseudomonadati; phylum Pseudomonadota; class Gammaproteobacteria; order Pseudomonadales; family Pseudomonadaceae; genus Pseudomonas; species Pseudomonas sp. TNT2022 ID642. The sequence goes on from NZ_JAMDGW010000012.1 coordinate 268,716, forward strand.
GACGCGATCATCGTCGCCATCAACAACAAAATGCACAACTGCCAGGATCCAGGCAACGCGCACTTCACTCACCTGGAAGAAGTGCAGTTCACCTACCGCAAAATCACCTGGACCCACGAAGTCTCCGGCACTTCGGGTTCCGATGACTGGCGTGCTCCAGTCGTTTAATCGCGGCTGATAGTGATACCGACTCGACCAGTCTGACTGGTCGAGTTCACTGTTCGATCAAGGAATTCTTCGCCTCAGTTTCATGCACCCTGAGGCGCGTCGCAGCACTGCGCGAGGGACAAGGGAATGTTCTCACCGGCCAACCAGCCTCATTTCAATCTGACCGTCGATGGCATCGACAGTGACTTTCAAGTGCTGTCGTTCACCGGTCGTGAGGCCCTCAACACGCCATTTGAATTCGAGCTGGAACTGGTCAGCGAAAAGGCCTCGATCAACCTCGAAAGCGTGCTGCACAAACTGGCGTTTCTTCAGCTGTCGCCGAGCGGCAGCGGGATTCACGGGCTGGTCTACAGCATCGCCCAGGGCGAGGCGGGCAAGCGTCTGACCCGCTACAAGATTTCCCTGCGCCCGCAACTCGCGTACCTCGCGCATCGAGTCAATCAGCGAATTTTCCAGCAGATGACCGTGCAGCAGATCATCAGCCAGGTCCTGGAAGAACACGGCATCCTCGCCAGCGATTACCACTTCCAGCTCAGCGCGATTTATCCCGAGCGCATTTACTGCGTGCAGTACGACGAGTCGGACCTGGATTTCATCCAGCGGCTGTGCGAGGAAGAAGGTATTCACTACCACTTCCAGCACACGTCCAGCGGCCACAAGCTGACATTCGGTGATGACCAGACGGTGTTCCCGAAATTGGCGCCAGTGGCCTATCAGCAGGACTCCGGACTGGTCGCCGACAAACCGGTGGTCAAGCGCTTCGGCCTGCGTTTGGCCACCCGCACCAGCCGCACCACGCGGCGCGATTACGACTTCGTCAAACCGAAAATCGAGCTGGAAAGCGACGCCAAAAGCAGCGCGCAACCGGACCTCGAAGACTACGATTACCCGGGCCGTTTCGTCGATCGCGAGCGTGGCAAACACCTGGCCAATCGCGCACTGGAACGGCATCGCAGCGACTATCGTCTGGCCGAGGGCAACAGCGATCAGCCGATCCTCGTCAGCGGGCATTTCCTTGCCCTGACCGACCACGCCAACCCGACGTGGAACGACCTCTGGCTGCTCACTGAAATCTTCCACGAAGGCAAACAACCGCAAGTGCTCGAAGAGTCGGTGACCAGCGACACCACCGACCTCAAGGACGATTTCCACCAGGGCTATCGCAACCGCTTCAGCGCGATCCCGTGGGACGTGCCGTACCGTCCGCCGCTCGATCACCCGAAACCGAAAGTCCTCGGCACGCAAAGTGCGGTGGTTTGCGGCCCCGAAGGTGAAGAGATCTACTGCGACCAGTACGGCCGGGTGAAGGTGCAGTTCTTCTGGGACCGCGAAGGCAAGCACGACGACATGACCAGTTGCTGGATGCGCGTGGCGTCGAGCTGGGCCGCCGAGACTTTTGGTTCGATCAATATTCCACGGGTCGGCATGGAGGTGTTGATCACCTTCCTTGAAGGCGATCCCGATCAACCGCTGATCACCGGTTGCCTGTACCACGGCGCCAATCTGCCGCCCTACAAACTGCCGGATTTCAAGACCCTGGCCACGGTCAAGAGCAAGGAATACAAGGGCAGCCGCGCCAACGAACTGCGCATCGACGACACCACCAGCGAGATCAGCATCGCGCTGCGCAGTGACCACGGTGCGAGTGCGATCAACCTCGGTTACCTGACCCATCCGCGCCCGAGCGGTGGTCAGCCGCGTGGTGAAGGTTTTGAACTAAGAACCGATCGCCACGGTGCGGTGCGTGCGGCGGCCGGTCTTTTGATCACCACCGAGCCGCGTCCAAACGAATCCAAGCACCACAAAGATCTGCCGGAAACCGCTGAACGCCTCGCCACCGCCAGCGATCAGCAGGACGGATTCGCCGTTCAAGCCAAAGAGTTGCAAGCCCAAGAGGCGGGCGATCAGGACGACGTCGCCAAGGCATTGCATGCCCAGCATCAAGGCGTGCTCGGCAGTGGACCGGCCAACCTCACCGCCAACGAATTCCCCGAGTTCACCGAACCGCATCTTGTCCTCGCCAGCCCAGCCGGCATCGCCCTGACCACTCCGCGCTCAACCCACATCGCCACCGGCGAACATCTGGCGCTGAGCAGCACCGGCCACACCAGCCTGTCGATCGGCAAACGCCTGCTGGCCAGCGCCAGTCGTGGCATGCGCCTGTTCGTGCAGAGCATGGGCTGGCGGCTGGTCGCGGCCTCCGGCGACATCGACGTGCGTGCGCTCAAGGACAGCATCAACCTGCTGGCCAAACTCAACATCACCGCCAATGCCGATCGCATCACCATCACTGCGAAAACCGAACTGGTGATCCAGGGCGGTGGCAGCGCCACCACCTACAACGCCGGCGGCATCACCCACGCCACCAGCGGCCCTTACACCGCGCACGCGGCGAACTTCGCCTACACCGGCGCGAAAAGTCTCGCCGGGGTATTCCCGGAACCGCCGAAACCGGGCAAGGGCAACCTGGAATTGTTCAACCAGTACGCCGGGCGTCAGGGCATCAAAGAGGGGGATTACGAAGTCATCGATGCCTTGGGCAAAAGCATCAAGGGCAAGCTCGACGGCAAGGGTTTTGCCAGCGTCGCCGGCGCTGCGCCGGGGCCGGCACGGGTGCTGTTCGGCAAGGATCCAGCAGATACGTGGAGCGATGGCAGTTACATCGGCAAACCGGAGTGGCCGTTGAATCCACCGGGTGCCGAAGACGTGCCAAGTCAGGTGCAAGCCATGGTCGCGCAGGTCTTGCCGAGCAAGAGTTGGGACATGTTGGAGAAGGGCAAGGACATGGCGCAAACAGGGATGAGTGCGATGCAGACCGCGCAAGGTGCGATGCAAACAGCGCAGCAGGTTAAGGGGGTTGTGCAGGGCGGGGTGGCCGGGTTGCCGAAACTGGCGAGTGCGGCGTTGCCGAGTGCGTCGAGCATCCTCGGCGCCGCGAGCAAGAACGGCAAGTTGCCGAGTTTGCCTGCCGTTTCGTTGCCCAAAAACGCGATTCAAACGCCCGGCCTGAGTCCGGCCTCAAGCTTGCTGCCAGATGAGTTCATGTCATGACTACTCCGACTCCTGCGCCCGATAAAAAACGTGAACCCCAGGTTGCTGTCGTTCCGCTCAACACCATCGATATTCAAGACGTCGGTCGCGGCGCCGCCAAATTCGATGCCTGGCTGCAGTCGATCAGTGGCGGGGTTGTCACGCTCGACCGTGTGAAGAACGTTGCCGGTGCCTTGCCGGTGGTGGGTAACATCATGGCGCTGGTCGACGCCCTTGGCGACATCGTGACCCTGGCCAAAAGCAAGCAGCGCCAAGTGCTGGACTGGGTCAGCCTGGGGATCAACCTGATTGGCGTACTGCCGGCCCCTCCAACCATGGCATCGGCACGCATGACGCTGCGTCCGACATTGGGCCTGGTGCGCCAGGAACTGCGTAACAGCGCGAAGATGCTTCTGGGTGATTCGCTGATCGAAGTGTTGATCGGGCATTTGAACGCGACCATTGTCGGCACGATCGATGACTTCGTAAAACAGGCGCAGCCCAAACTCGCTGGCATTCTCGACGACGCTGGCAAACTGGGCCAGAGCGCGGTGAACGAGATTGCCAAGGGGCTGGAAACCGTCGTCAATGGCAAACTCGATGCCAAGGGCGACCTCAACGCTGCGGGTTCAAAGATCACGGCGGCGCGCAGCCAGTTACTGCATGACCCCAAAGCGGCCATCGGCAACATCTTCGGTGCAGCGTTCAGTGCCTACAAGGCCGCCGGCAAAGGCGTAGCCAACAGCGCAGCGAAAAACCTGCTGCCGGAAAAAGCCAAGGCATTGGTGCTCAGCAATACGTCCATGCTGCGGACTTTGGGCGTAGAGCTGCGAACACAGCTGAAGAAGCTCAGCGATCCGGGTGTTCAACACTCCATCGGCTGGCTGTTGCAGATGCTCGGTGGCGCCGTGGTCACCTGGCGTAAGCGCAAGGCGCATGGTCAGAGTACGAACGTCAAACCCGGCGGCACCACCCAGGCCAAGCGCAAGGCCGGGGAAGGTCAGCTTGAGATGCAGTCCAAGCAAGCCGGGGCGAAAGCCGACCCTAATTGCAGAAAAAACGTGGTGTGCCCGATTACCGCGCACAGCATCAGTTTCTCGATGGGCTCGGAGACTTTCCGTCACACTGATTTCAGCCTGCCGGGCCCGTTCCCGATCAACTGGACGCGCACGTATTACTCGCGCCTGGAGGCCTATGACAAAGGGGGCATGGGCGCTCGCTGGATTACCGAATTCACCACCCGTTTCGATCGCGTCGATGACGGCCTGGTGTTTCACGCGGCAGATGGACGTAGCCACAACTACCCACTGCCCAAAGTCGGTGAGGCCCATTACGACCCGGTTGAAAGCCTGACGCTGGTGCGGGTCGACGAAAACCGGCTGGTGCTGTGCAGCGGTATCGAGCGCAAGGAAACCTACGTGCGCCGCGGTCAGCGTTACGTGCTGATCGGTATCGTCCTGCGCAGCGGTGCCGGGGTCATGCTTCACTACGAACACCGTCATGACGACGAGGCGGTGTTGTCGGATCTGATTACCTACGAAGGCGATATCAGCAACGTCCACTTGCAGCTCGGCACCCTGCTCGACGCGCAAGGGCACCTGATCGGTCTCTGGGAAATTCGCGACGGTGCACCCAAGCGTCAATTGTGTGCCTATCGCTACGACGCCAGCGGTGATCTGATCCAGGCTCAGGATGAAAACGGCGCGGCCTGGAATTATCAATACCAGCACCATCTGGTCACGCGTTACACCGATCGCACCGGGCGCGGGATGAACCTGCAATGGCAAGGTCAGGGCGCTGATGCCAAAGCCGTCCGCGAATGGGCGGATGACGGCAGTTTCGATACCCGGCTGGAGTGGGACGAAAACATCCGCCTGACGTATGTCACCGATGCCCATGGCAACGAGACCTGGCACTACTACGACATCCTTGGCTACACCTATCGCATTCGGCACCCGGATGAACGCTCGGAATGGCTGTTTCGCGATGAGGCGAAAAACGTCGTGCGCCATGTGCACACCGACGGCAGCATCGACCGCTTCAGCTATGACGAACGGGGCAATGTGCTTGAGCATATTCGTGCCGACGACACCGTCGTGCATTTTGCGTATGACGATCAAGATCAGTTGATCAAGATCAGCGACGCCGAAGGCGGGCTCTGGCTGCGCGACTATGATGCTCACGGCAATCTGGAGAAAGCCATTGACCCATTGGGCAACCAGACCGAATACGCCTACACCTCGGCAGGCCTGCTCAAAGCGATCAAGGACGCCAACGGCGCCGAGAAGAAACTTGAATACAACGATGCCGGTCAACTGACGAAATATACCGACTGCTCCGGCAAGGCCAGTACCTGGGAGTACAACAGTCTTGGGCAGTTGATTTGCTTCACCGACGCGGCCGGGCAAAGCACCGAGTACCAATACCGTGCCGGCCAGCGGGTGCTGATCAGGCATCCGGATAAAACCGAAGAACGTTTCACTTACGATGCTGAAGGTCGTTTGCTGGCCCATGTCGACGGGCTGGACCGCTGCACCTCCTGGCGTTACACGGCTGCGGGGCTGGTGGCCGAGCGAGTGGATGCCACGGAGCAGACGTTGCGCTATCGCTGGGACCGACTGGGGCGGCTGACCGCCCTGGAAAACGAGAACCAGCAGCGGGTGCAGTTCGAGTACGATCCGGTGGGGCGCTTGCTCCATGAAACCGGCTTCGATGGGCGCAGCAAACACTATCGCTATGACACCGAGACCGGGCGATTGGCCTCCATTCGCGACGGCGAGCGCCTGACCGAATTCCAGTTCGACCCGATGAACCGGATGATCAGCCGTTTGGCGACGCTGGGCAGCGAGTCGCAAGCGGAAACCTTCGCCTACGATGGTAACGGCAACCTGGTGCTTGCCTGTAACGATCAGAGCCGCTTGCAGTGGTTCCATGACCCGGCTGGCAACCTGCTGCGCGAACATCAGCATTTTCTGGGGTTGGAAAAACCCTCGGTCGCGATCTGGCGACATGAATACGATGCGCTCAATCAGCGAGTGGCCACGCTGCGTCCGGACGGTCATCGGGTCAGTTGGTTGACTTACGGCAGCGGTCATCTGTTGGGCATGCGCCTCGATGAACATGACCTTATCGGTTTCGAGCGCGACGACCTGCATCGTGAAGTTGCGCGGCATCAGGGCAATCATCTGTTGCAAACCCAGCAGTGGGACCCCGCCGGAGGTTTGCAGGAGCAACTGCTGGGACGCGCCGACGATAAGCGCACTGTGCTCAAACGCGAGTATCAGTACGATGCGGCAGGTCAGTTGCGCGGTATTGACGATACCCGCCGAGGGACGTTGGCTTATCAATACGATCCGATCGGTCGTCTGCTTCAGGCGAGCAGTCGCCTGGGTGTGGAAACCTTCGCCTTCGACCCGGCTGGCAATCTGCTCGACGAAACGGCCCGGCAAACCCGACGCCCGCTGGATCAGGACCCGACCCGCAGCAAGCTTCTGGATAACCTGCTGCGCGAGTACGCCGGCACTCATTATGAGTATGACGAGCGGGGCAACCTGATCCAGCGCTGGCATAACGGCAGTTACAGCCGGCTGCGCTGGGATCTGTTCGACCGTCTGGTGCATTTTGACGACGCCCGTCTGGAGGTCGATTACGCCTATGATGCGCTGGGCCGCAGGGTTTACAAACACTCCCGTGCGCACTTTAAACAGCACCCTGAAGCCGGCTCTCAATGGAACCATCACGAATACGCACGCAAGCAGCGCGAGTCGGGTTGCGGCTTCACGTTGTATGGTTGGGACGGTGACGTTCTAGCCTGGGAAAGTAGCCTGGCACAGGTGGATGGTGACTATGGTCGTACCGTGCATTACGTGTACGAGCCTGGCACCTTTGTGCCTGTCGCTCAGGCACTGCGGCATCAGGCAATCAAACTGTCGGAGCAGCCCGACTACAGCGACGAATATCGACTGGACGATGATCCGTTGTGGAGCCACGCACCCAAGGCCCAACCGATCGATGAGTTGAGCTGGTATCAGTGCGATCACTTGGGCACGCCACAGGAACTGACTGACCAGCGAGGTGAAATCGTCTGGAGTGCGCAATACAAGGCGTGGGGTCAAGTTCAGGAGCAGCGTTCAGATTGGGCCAGGCAACAGGGGCTGACGAATCCACTGCGTTTTCAGGGGCAGTACCATGACCATGAGACGGGCCTGCATTACAACCGCTACAGGTACTACGATCCGCAGGTCGGTCGTTTCATCAGCAAAGACCCGATCAGCTATGCCGGTGGCTTGAATCTTTATGCCTATGCACCAAACCCGACGGGCTGGATCGATCCGCTGGGCCTGGAAACCTGTGATCCACGGCAGCGACTGGCTGACCGCAGGAAAGCCTTGGGTCTACCCGTCGCAGGTTCTGCCAATGACACATCGACATTGTCTTTATTGAGGGTCAATGGTCAGAGTTTCGAGGGTATAAACTCAGGTGACCAGAATCCCAAGACGGCGATTACCCTCGACCGGGTAAATGCGCAAACCAAAACCCACGCGGAGGCTGAAGCGGTGCAACATGCCGTGAATGCGGGCATGGCAGGTAAAGCCGAAAGTGCCGAAATGTGGGTCGACCGCGATCCGTGCAAGGCTTGCGGGTTGCCGGGCGCAGGGGGAATTCGTTCACTGGCTCGAAATCTGGGATGTAATATTACCGTGCATTCACCCAGTGGCAGCCGAACTTACACACCAACGAAGTAGTGATCATGAAGCTGGAAAAAATCCTAGAAGACGAAGCAAAGGGCGAGACTTTCAAAGAGCGAGAGCACTTGAGTCCCGACCGCGCAAAGGTACTCGAAACTCTGGATCGACTGGATGGAAAGGCGTGCAGTTCGACACTGTTTTTGCTCGATGACGATAACTACATGAGCGTGGGCGGGGGGAACGACCATCGCTATGTTGTGTTTATCGCGGTCAACGTCGACGAAAAGCTTTACACACTGACCACTCCTGATGCATCAAGCGATGAGACGGTTGATGTCGTCGTCGGTGGGCAGTCCGGGAGTTACCCGAAAAACCAGGTTGTCGACAAAGAAAGTGCCCGGAAAGCGTTGCTGTATTTTTGCGAACACGGCACCGCGGACCCGGGATTGGCGTGGGAGATTGAAGAATGAGGGGGCGAAGGTCAGACCGTCGGGCCTGATTGAACGGCAAAGGAGTGATGCTGTGAAAGACGCGATTCGCTTGGGTGACTCCACCACGCATGGTGGCACGGTCCTTGAAGCATTCTCTCGAACCGATCTCAATGGCAAGCCCATTGCCGGTGTCGGACACAATGTAAGCTGCCCTCTGTGCAAAGGGGTTTTTCCCATCGCCGAGGGCAGTAGCACTTACACCGTTGATGGCACGCCTGTGGCGTTGGACGGCATGAAAACCGCTTGTGGCGCCGCCCTGATTGCCAGCGGCCCCAAAGGGGCTGTGGTCAGTTGAACAGTCGCCAGGGCCTGCCGGTAACGGTTCGACAAGCCAGGCAGGCTCGCCAGGTTTATCGCCCGTGTGCCGCGTCGGCCAATTGCCCGGTATCGACACGCACAAACACCGAATCGCCCACCGCCGTCAGCACTTCCCCGGCAAACACCTCGCAGATCACCCGGGTCTTGCGCCCGACGTCACCCTCGACTTTCGCGCGCAGAGTCAGCGTCACGCCCATCGGTGTCGGCTTGATGAATTTGATGCCGAGGTTACCGGTGACGCAGTCGATGCGCGGCAGGCTACCGGGTTTGCGGTTTTCTGCACGGTAGTGGTACGCCATTGCCGTCCAGTTGGAATGGCAGTCGACCAGCATCGCGATCAGGCCGCCGTAGGCCAGATCCGGCCAGCCGCAGTACTTGGCCTCCGGCAGGTGTTCGGCAATGACGTGCACGCCGTCTTCATGCCAATGGCTTTTCACGTGCAGGCCGTGCGGGTTGCGGCCGCCGCAGCCGTAGCAGACGCCTTCGGGGGCGGCGAGGTCTTGCAGGGGAGTATCGAGGCTGGACATGGTTTTTATTATCCTGGCGTGGTGAGTCCGGTCAGGCGCAGTCGATTGCGACCGCCGCGTTTCGATTCGTAGAGTGCCGCATCGCCTTGCTCGATCAGTGCCGTCAGGTTGGCGGGCGGGTGGTCGAACAGGCTGGCGCCGATGCTGAGGGTCACGGCGGCGGTAGTGGGGAATGTCTGTGAAGTGGTGCTCAGAAACTGCTCGCGCAATGTGTTGCCCAGTTCCATGACGCGCTCACTCGATGCGCTGCTGAGCAGGATGACAAACTCGTCACCGCCCAGGCGCGCCGTCAGTGCATTGCGCGGTAGCACCGAGCGGATCATTTCGCTCAAGGCGATGAGCAAGCGGTCACCGGCGGTGTGGCCGTACTGGTCGTTGACCAGTTTGAAATGGTCGATGTCGATCAGCAGCAAGGCGCCGGGATGCTCGGGCGATACGTGTTCGAGCAGGCGCGGTGCACGCTTTTCCAGGGCGCGGCGGTTGTACAGGGCGGTCAGCGGGTCGCGCTCGGCGAGGCGGGCGATCTGTTTTTCCCGGCGGTAACGTTCGGTGCCGGTCATCGACAGGGCAATCAACATGATCGCCATCGCGCCTTCGACCAGGGAAATCTGAATGATCTCGCCACGAAACGCCGCCAGATCGATCAGCGTGCCGGGGATCACCACGGTCAGGGCTTTGGCCACATAGAAGATCCCGTGACCGAGCAGAACGTAACGCAACTGCACCGCGCCCACGCTCAGCGACTTGCCGTGGGGGCGCAGCAGCGAGCTGGCCTTGAGGGTCGACAGCGCCACCAGCAGCGAATTGGCAGCGAGCATGACCTTGGACCACAGCGGCCCGTCCGGCAACAGCAGCATGACCAGCCAAGTGGCGAAGATCAGATACCAGGACGGCGACAGCCGTATCTGGGTAAAGCGTGCCACGCCAAGCAGGAACAGGAAGTGTGCGGTCACCAGCAAGCCGTTGGCGAACCAGATGCCGATCAGCAAAAAGCCGCTGCTGCGCAACAGGGCCAGGGTGGAACCGACGGTAATGGTGGCGAAACCGGCGCTCCAGAACAGTAGCGAAGGCTCACGAATGCTGCGCCATTCAATCGCCAGATACAGCGCGGCGGCGGCTGCGAGGGCGATGGAAATGGTCAACATCGTAGGTGGGTCGAGCGGCATTTCTGGATGAGCCTGTCTGATTGGCGATTAGACCGGCGATTGTAAGCGTTCAGGCGGTTTTTTCGCAGAGGGCGTGTTGCCGCGCAGACCGCTGGCAGCGGGGAGGGCGCGGTTGCTGGCCGCCGCCCTGATCACCGCGCCGATCGGTCATTGCTCGGGCGCGAGCCAGGTGTCGACGACCCGACGGTCCAGCTCTTCCCAGTAGGCCATGCCCAGCACGCGGGTGGTGTTGAGCCCGCGCAGGTAGCCGCGCAACTGGTTGGCGGTGTCTTTGATGAGCTGCGGGTCAGTCGCGTCTTTGTTCAGCAATACGCTTTCGTACTGAACCAGATACTCGGCCACGCGCTCGCGGAAATCGGGCAAAACGGCGTCTCGGATCAGGTCAAACGTTCTCAAGGCGAACTCCTCATTTCATGTTTTTCTCGTTGTGATTGAGTGTGTATCAGTCTGCACGTCGCGCAACTATTGCTAGAAGTAATAGTGACCATCAAGAAACGCAAGTTCTGCTTTGGCGGCAATCGGCGGAAAATCGCCTCCATCGAACACGCCGCTCAAGGAATCTGCGCGATGAAGACTATGACCCGACTGGCTTTGGTCGCCCTGCTGGCAGGCGGCGCGCTGTTCACAGCACCGACTTACGCAGCCGACACCGGGTCGTGTCACTTCCAGACCATCACCGGCAGCAGCGCGACGTTGCAGCATTCGCAAACCGTGGGTGTGTTGCTCAGTGAGAACACACTGGACAACCTGCAATACCTTGAGCGTTACCACGACATGGCGGTCAACGGCGCGAAAGATGCGCTCGACTCGCGAATTCGTGAAGCCTTTGTCAGCAGTTCCGATCCGGAACTGGCCATCGACTGGCTGGTGAGTTCATTGCAACAGCAGTTCTTGTCGGTGACCGTATACGACAACCTTGATGCCTTGGTGCAGGCGCATCCGGACGTGGTGGTGAAACTCGACACCTTCAACCGCTTGCTGACGCAGCAGAACAGCCTGGTTGAAGCGCGTTTTACCGCACGCTTCTACGACGCCGACCTGCAATACATCGGCAAGGCTGAAGGCGCCGTCGAGAAACAGCTGCCTTCGGTGTGGGTGCATAACCAGGCGGCACCGGCCATTGCTGCACAGATCGACAGGCAGCGTGACTTGCAACTCAACGCCTTGAAGCAATTTGATGTGTCGCTCAAGGCGCTGGTGGCGTCGAGCTGAACACTTAAAACATAAATGGCAACGGCGGCTCCGTGAGGCTGAACCGTTGCCGATTGAACCGAACTTTTATTTTCAGGATTACACCGATGCGTCTTTTATTCGTGCCTGCCATGGCTGTCGCTTCTTTGTTGCTCGCTGGTTGCGCTTCGGCGCCGAACAATCCGAGCCTTACTTTGCAGACCAGCAAGACGCCTGCGCAGTACGCCGATTGTGTTGTGCCGAAGTTGCAGGGCAGTGCGTTGAACCCGACGGTTTCGCAGACTCAGCGCAGTTATCGGATTGTGGTGCCGAGCAAGATTTCTGCTGACAACGTGCTGGAGGCCTATAAGGCTGGCGCTGGCGGCAAGGTGTTTATCTATGAGCGCCATTTGTTGGCTTCGAATCTTTTGCCTTCGAGTTTTGAGCGGGCTGCGCAGGATTGCATCTGATTTTGGCTTTTGTACGTATTTGACTGAGCTCCTTTGGTTGGCCGCAACCAACCAATTTTTTGCCTCACGCCCTTATGTGGTTGTGGGGCTTTTTTTTGGCTGTTTTTTGAGCTTGGCGGCCTTTGGGCCGACCATGCTCGGGGTGTTCTTTGTGAATATCCGTTGCTGCGGTGATGGCGGCTTAGGGTTCCGCCCTTACGGCGGGTCACTTTTTCCAGACGCCGAAGAAGCACCAAACGGTCGCTGCGCTCCCACGCCCGGATCAATCCCTCCACTCAGCCTTCCGACGTCGCCCGTGGATCAAGATCAAAAGCTGCAGCCGAGCTAACGCTCATCCTGTTGAGTGGTGAGAAGCGCGGGCGTGTTCGGTTTTTTGGTTTCTGTGTTTGAGTCCAGCTCGGTATTTCACGTCGGCGTAACTCTGGTAGTCACCTCGGTCAGTTCCCTCTCCCTCCGGGAGAGGGCTAGGGTGAGGGGCTTTTGATCTGTTTGAGAATTTGAGTTCGACTCGGTATTGCACGTCGGCGTAACTCTGGTAGTCACCTCGCTCAGTTCCCTCTCCCTCCGGGAGAGGGCTAGGGTGAGGGGCTTTTAATCTGTTTGAGAATTTGAGTTCGACTCGGTATTTCACGTCAGCGTAACTCTGGTAGTCACCTCGCTCAGTCCCCTCTCCCTCCGGGAGAGGGTTAGGGTGAGGGGCTTTTGATCTGTTTGAGAATTTGAGTTCGACTCGGTATTTCACGTCGGCGTAACTCTGGCAATCACCTCGGTCAGTTCCCTCTCCCTCCGGGAGAGGGCTAGGGTGAGGGGCTTTTGATCTGTTTGAGAATTTGAGTTCGACTCGGTATTTCACGTCGGCGTAACTCTGGTAGTCACCTCGGTCAGTTCCCTCTCCCTCCGGGAGAGGGTTAGGGTGAGGGGCTTTTGATCTGTTTGAGAATTTGAGTTCGACTCGGTATTTCACGTCGGCGTAACTCTGGTAGTCACCTCGGTCAGTTCCCTCTCCCTCGGGGAGAGGGTTAGGGTGAGGGGCTTTTGATCTGGGCTATGCAGCCGGTTGCTGTAACATGCGGCAACTTCAATCATACGAGCAGCGAAAATGGATTCTCACTCGATATTGACCTTCACTCTGGTCGCCGCAATTGCCATCGCCAGCCCGGGGCCGGCGACGTTGATGGCGATCAACAATAGCCTCGCGCATGGGCAGCGCAGCACGATCTGGTCGTCGTTGGGTAACGCCAGTGGCTTGTTCTGTCTGTCGGCGGCGGCGATGTTGGGGTTGGGGGCGTTGTTGGCCAGTTCGGAACTGCTGTTCAATGCAGTGAAGATCATCGGTGCCGGGTATCTGTTCTATCTCGGCGTCAAGCAGCTGTTCAAGAAAGGCCCGATGCTGCCTGAGGGAGTCGAGGGGGAGGCGAGCAAGGTGCGGCCGACGCGCGGCAAGTTGTACAAATCGGCATTCCTGACCGCGGTGACCAACCCCAAGGCGACAATGTTTTTTACTGCGTTGTTTCCGCAGTTCATTGATCAGGGCGCCGCGCTCTTGCCGCAGTTTCTGATCCTGACTTCGATCTTCATGGCGTTGTCGGTGTCGTCACTGAGCGTTTATGCCGCGCTGGCTTCGCGGGCCAAGGGCGTGTTGACTCGTCCGGCTTTGTCCCGTTGGGTCAGCCGGGTGGTCGGGTCTACGTTTATCGGGTTTGGCGCGGCGATTCTGACGATGCGTCGGCAGACGGCTTAGACCCATTTGAACCGGGCCGGGAATCTCGCCACGAAGCAGGTTCCCGACTCGGCGCTTGAGGTAACGCTCAACGTGCCGTTGTGTGCCATCGCTATCTGCGAGGCGATGTAAAGCCCCAGTCCCAAGCCCTCGCAACGTTGCCCGGCTTCGGCGCGGGAGAAGGGTTCGAACAGTAAGGGCATCAGCTGCGCTGAAATCGGCGTGCCCTGGTTGGTCAGGGAAATCACGATCTCGTCGTTTTCCGCACAGGCTTTGAGGATGATCGGTGTGCTGTTCGAGCCGTGGGTGACCGCGTTACCCAGCAGATTGGACAGCAACTGGCTGATGCGCAGCGCATCGCAATAGACGCCTGCCGGCACATCCAGTTCATGGATGAAATTCGCTTGCGGATGGGACGCCTGAACCTCGGCAAGGGTCAGTTGCAAGGTGTGCTGCAGGTCATCCACCAGCTTGCGCTGCACCGGAATTCCGCCGCCCAGTCGTCCTCGGGCAAAGTCGAGGATGTTTTCGATCAACACGCCCATGCGCACCGAGCTGTTGCGAATCGCCGCAATCAGGTTGAGCGAACGTTTGTCTTCGGTTTTGCTTTCCAGCAAGTCGGCGCTCATGCGCACCGCGCTCAGTGGGGTGCGCAAATCATGGCCGAGTACGGCGATGAATTGCTCGCGCAGGCGTCCGAGTTCATTGGCGTTGTTCAGCTCGATTTGGGTCGCTTCCAGATGGCGCTGTGTGTCCAGGTTCATGGCGATCAATTGAGCGAACAGGGTCAGTGTTTTGGTAATGGCCGGTTCATCGATATTGGCCGGAACCGAGTCGATGGCGCACAGCGTGCCGAAGAAGTCGCCGTTGGCTTTGACGATGGGAATGGAAATGTAGCTTTCCAGCCCATAGGTTTTCGGCGTGTGGTGAAGCGAAAAGACCGGGTGCGTACTGGCATGACCGAAGATCACTGGCTGCTGATGCTGGCGGATCTCGTGGCAGATGGTCGATTCGAGCACCAGTTCGCCACCGGGTTTGAGCCCGAAATCAATCGAGTCATCGACAGCGCACGCCACCCAGTTTCTCTCGGTGACCCTTGCCACCGCGGCGAAACGCATGCCGGTGAGGTGTTTGACCATGCTCAGGATGACCGGCACCGCGTCAATACTGCGGATGGCTTCGATGTCGGGTGCAAAGTCCGGGTTGGTCATGGGCGATGCTTCGAGATGAGTTCGCTCAGAGACTATCTGGTATTGCCGTTCATGACTAATACGGCGGGTAGAAAAAACAAGGGCGCCGCGGATTTCCCCGGCGCCCTTGTTTGTTGTGACAGATCGAACGTTATCGACTCAGAACTTGTACTTGGCGGTCAGCATGTAGCTGCGCGGGTTGCCATAGTTGTCGGTGGAACCCCAGGTGACATCAGAGCCGATGGCGGAGTAGTAGACACGGTCAAAGATATTGTTCGCGTTGACTTGCAGATCCAGGTGTTTGTTGACTTCGTACCCGGCCATCAGATCGGTGACGGCATAACCGCCCTGTTCGAGGCGGTAGCTACCGTTATTGGCCAGGGTGATGTCGTTGTACATGCGGCTCTGCCAGTAGACGTTGCCGCCCACGCGCAGGTTCTGCAGCGGGCCCTGGAAGCGGTACACCGTAGACACCTTGAACAGATGCTCAGGCGTGTCGGTATCGAAACGCTGATTGTTGTTCGCCGGGTTCTCGTCCTTGATGTAGTGCGCGCGGGTGTAGGTGTAGCCGGCGCCGACCTGCCAGTTTTCTGTCAGCGCGCCTTGCAGTTCCATGTCCACGCCTTGGCTGCGCACTTTGCCTGATGTGTTGTAGCAGGTCATGACCGGGCAGCCGAACTGGTTGTCGGCCAGGGTGGCGCGGCCGGTCTGGTCCATCTGGAACACCGCCAGGCTGGCGTTGAGGGCGCCGTTGAAGTACTCGCCCTTGATGCCCACTTCGTAGTTTTCACCGACGATCGGCTCGAGCACTTTGCCGCCGAGGTCTTTCTGGGTTTGCGGGGTGAAGATGTCGGTGTAGCTGGCGTACACCGAGTGATGGTCGTCCAGCTTGTAGATCAGGCCGGCGTAACGGGTGAGGTTGCGGGTGACTTTGTAGTCGCCGTCGGCCGTGCGGTCATCGTAGTCGTACCAGTCGAGGCGGCCGCCGAGGATCAGCGTCAGCGGGTCGGCCAGGCTCAGGCGGGTGGTCAGGTACACGGCGTCCTGGGTGGTGACGCTGCGGGTCTTGCCGTCACGTACGAAATCAGGCTTGGGCGCGCCAATCGGCCAGGCGGTGGTGTACGGGTCGTATTCCTTGGTGGTCGCGTCATACACACGGTTGCTCGCACCAACGACCAGTTCATGGGTGCGGCCGAACGCTTCGAACGGGCCGCTGGCAAAACCGTCGAATGCGCGCTGCTTGTCGGTGTGATGGGATTGATAGGCCGTGGTTTCCAGCGGGCCGGCATAACGCGACAGGTAGGTTCCGGAGAACTCGCCATCGAGGGTCGAGGACGAGCCGGCGACGTGCAGTTTCCAGTCATTGTCGAAGCGATGCTCGACTTCACCGAACACGGTGTCGATTTGCAGCTTGCGGTTTTCCCAATCGGTGCCCGGATAAGTGGAGCGGGGCAGATCGAGGTGATGGCCGTTGGTGCCGAGCGGCAAACCGCCCCAGAAATAGTTGGTCTGTTCGTTCTGCCGGGAGAAGCCGAGGGTCGCGGTGGTGCTGTCGCTCAGGTCGGCTTCACCGATGGCGTAGAACAGGCCATGGTCGTTCTCTTCCTTGTCGCGGAAACTGTCGGCGCCCTGATAGGAACTCACCACTCGGCCGCGCAAGGTGCCACTGTCGTTCAGCGGGCTGGAGGCATCGATTTCGCCACGGTAGTCGTCCCAACTGCCTGCTGCGCCGGTGAGGGTCACGCGCTGATCGGCGGTCGGCCGTTTGCGCACCATGTTGATCGCCGCCGACGGGTTGCCGGCACCGGTGACCAGCCCGGTTGCACCGCGGACGATTTCGACACGGTCGAACATCGCCAGGTTCGGTTGCACCGCCATGGAGTAAGGCGAGTACGCGCTGGGCAGGCCGTCGTACATGATGTTGTCGATGTCGAAACCGCGCGCCTTGTAAGTCTGCCGTCCCGGGCCGCTGGTCTGGCTGAGGAACAGGCCCGGCGTGCCTTTCACCACATCGTTGATGCTGGTCATGTTCTGGTCGTCCATGCGCTGGCGAGTGATCACCGTCACCGCCTGAGGCGTTTCGCGCATGGTCAACGACAGCTTGGTCGCCGTGCTCATCGGGCCAGTGGTGTAGGACTGCGTGTCTTCGGTGGTGCTGCTCATCTGGGTGGCGCCGATTTCGGTGGCGTCCAGTTCCAGCGTGCCCGCTGGCGCGGTGGGTGTTGCTTGATCTGCCAGCGCAGGTGCGATGCTGGCCATGCAGATGGCAAGCGCCAGCAGGTTAGGTGAGAGGTTTGCGCGGCGGTAATTGGTGTGAAACGACATCTAACTGATTCCCCCAAGGTACGAAAACGAATCTGATACAAGCGCATGTAATAATTGTTCTCATTAGTGTCTCAGATCGCATTCGTGGAGAAAAGGCGTACGAGTCAGTTAGTTAACGAATTTTTCACAATCGTCCGGAGGCTCTGCCTCGGGGGATCCGCAGGGACGTGTGGGTTTTCGGGGGGCGTGCGAGAGGTGAATCAGGGCGCAGCGGCCGGACACAAAACCTGCGCCGGCGCTGCTGGTGGGGCACGCTCAGCGGATGAGCGTGTTTGAAAGGGTAGTCAGTTCAGATCTTCGGCCTGATGCCGCTCGGGCACCTGAGTTGCCTCATCGCCCCACGTGCGATTGACACGTTGCCCGCGAATGACGGCCGGCCGTTTGGCGATCTCCTCTGCCCAGCGCTGCACATGCGTGTATTCGTGGGCGGCGAGAAACTCGGCCGCCGAATAAACGTTGTTGCGCACCAGTTGCCCATACCACGGCCAGACGGCGATGTCGGCGATGGTGTAGCTGTCACCGGCCAGGTAAGTGCTTTCGGCCAAACGCCGATCCAGCACATCCAGTTGCCGCTTGGCTTCCATGGTGAAGCGGTTGATCGGGTACTCCAGTTTCTCCGGCGCATACGCATAGAAATGGCCGAAGCCGCCGCCCAGATAAGGCGCCGCGCCCATCTGCCAGAACAGCCAGTTCAACGTTTCGGTACGGCCAGCCGGATCTTTCGGCAGGAAGGCGCCGAACTTTTCCGCCAGATACAGCAGGATCGAACCCGATTCGAACACGCGGATCGGTGGCTCGACGCTACGGTCCAGCAGTGCCGGGATTTTCGAGTTCGGATTGATCTCGACAAACCCGCTGGAGAACTGATCGCCTTCGCCAATGCGGATCAGCCACGCATCGTACTCGGCAGCGCTGTGCCCCTGCGCCAACAGCTCTTCCAGAAGAATCGTCACCTTGACGCCGTTGGGCGTGGCCAGTGAATACAGCTGTAACGGGTGCTTGCCCACTGGCAGGGTCTTGTCATGGGTTGGTCCGGCAATCGGTCGATTGATGCTGGCGAACTGGCCGCCAGACGGGGCTTCGTTTTTCCAGACCTGGGGCGGAACGTACGGCGCTTTGCTCATGTAAGGGGCCTCATCGTTGGCGAGTGGAAAAATACCTGCTGAGAATAGACAGGACACCACAGAACCGGCTTCGTATTCCAGAGCGCGATGGATTCCTGTGTTCCGATTGCCCGCTGCACTGAGACTGGCCAAATCACCGCGGCCGCTCGAGAACAGCGCCAACAGCACAGCCTTCAGGACATGGCTGAGCGAAGCGATGAGCGCTTGCACGCGTCAGCTCGACGGTGATTTGCTATGCGATTGAGCGGCCGCGTCATTTATTTTGCGCGCATATAACGTACCCATTCGCTGGCTTTTCTGAAGCCATAAAACCCCAGGATCGAGACGGCGATGACCGCGATCATCGGCCCGATCACACCCAGCCCTGTGGTCATCTGGGCGTAGGCCGCGAGGGACAGGGCAAGCACCGCATAGCCGGCGAGGTATTTCCTGTAGGCGATCAAGAGCATTGGCACCATCAGGACGACGAACAGATGAGTGGCGATCGTGATCAGGATTTCTGCGACCAATTGAACTGGCACGCTGCCCATGGATGCCTGAGCCATGGTTATTTCGGCGTCGTACAGAAACATCTGCAGCGCAATGACGGTTATTGCGGCAATTACCAGCACAGAGAAGGCCGCTATTTTTGAGCGTTTCATCTGATCTCCAAAGGGTGAAACAACGTTTGATGATTGAATCTTTCACGCTCAGCGCTGCGGCCATTGATCCTTGATTTCAAACCACGGTGCTTTCGACGTCACTTCGACGTGTTGCTGTTTTTCCGTGGTGAACGTCGTGTCCAGCGTGCCCAGGGCTACCGAGATCCAGTCGCGGTACTCACCCTGATTATTTGCCCAGAACAGCGACGAGCCGCAGTTCAGGCAAAACTGGCGTTGTACCGATTGCGAAGACTGATAGGCCTTGAGCTGTTCGGCGCCCTCCAGCAGTTCCAGGTTCTGGCGCAGCACGCTGCCATAACTGGCAAACGCCGCGCCGTGGCTTTTGCGGCATTGGCTGCAATGGCAGTGCGAAAGCGCTTTGGGCCGTGAGCGGATCTGGTATTTCACCGCTCCGCACAGGCAACTGCCCCGGAAGGTCTGGGGGGAGGGCGTCAGCATTGTTATTGCGGTTCCTTGTAAGTGATGGCTTGTTTCAAGCTGTCAGGTGACTGCGCGAGGAAATCGGTGACCAGGGAAACCACTTGCTGCTGAATCTGCGCGCGTGGCCGGCCGCCCTCGCCATCGGTGCAGATGATGCTGTCGCCCGGCACGTCTTCGTCGAGCATTGCTACAGCGCCAGGTTTGCAGATCGCCATAAAGGTGAAGTGACTGGCGTCGCTGATCTCGACATAACGCGATGAGGTTTTCGGCAGACGTTTGGCCAAATCGACAGATTCCAGCTGAGCGGGCAGCTCCTTCGACGGTACACCGGCAGCGATCACCAGGATCGGCACGGGGTAGTTTGCCAGACTGGCGTCGGTCATCCCGCGCGACAGACCCAGGTCCAGTGAAACCACGGCAGTGACGCGCTTGTCACGCCAGTCGGCCGCCAGCCGGGCTTTTGATTGCGCAGTGCTTGCCGTGTTCATCTGTTGGTACGCCGTGCAACTGGCCAGTTGCGGATGGACGTCGCAGTCTTTGGTAAAACGCTCGGGGTCGAAGCGCGCGCCGCCGGCTTCGAGCACGGTCCAGCCGCCGAGCGAATGGCCGACGACAGCAATTCGATCCTTGGCCACCGCGCCGAATTTTTCCGGTTGCGCCGTCACCGCGTCAATGGCCCGGCTGAGGTCGACCGGACGTTGCCACAGCTGTGCCGCCGCTTGTGGGCTACGATCGCGGCTGGTGGTGCCGGGATGGTTGACTGCCGCGACGATGTAACCCTGATGCGCCAGTGCACTGGCCAGCCAGGTCTGGTTGATCCAGCTTCCGCCATTGCCGTGGGACAGCACCACCAATGGATGCTCGCCCTTGGCGGCCGGGGCATCGAGCACCGCAGGGGCACCGACGAAGACCGGGTTGTCGCCGAACAATTGTGGCTTCGCATCGGTGGTCGCACTCGGATACCAGACGACCATTTCCACTGGGCGCTCGTTACGTGGATCCGCCAGCGTGGCGTACTGGAAACCAACGGGTTGAGCGTCAGCGAATGCG
Source organism: Pseudomonas sp. TNT2022 ID642 (assembly GCF_028656995.1). Classification (NCBI taxonomy): domain Bacteria; kingdom Pseudomonadati; phylum Pseudomonadota; class Gammaproteobacteria; order Pseudomonadales; family Pseudomonadaceae; genus Pseudomonas; species Pseudomonas sp. TNT2022 ID642. The sequence goes on from NZ_JAMDGW010000012.1 coordinate 289,235, forward strand.
TGGCTGCTCAAGCCGATCAGAAGCAGCGCGCCGAGAGATTTTTTCATTGTTGTTATCTTCCGTGATGGGCCGATTTGGCGAGGTGGACTTTGACTGATTTCGCGCAGTTCAGCGAGCCTCTTTGAGCCCTGCGTCTTAAACATTTTTCATTGGCCAGCGCGTGGCCAGATGCGCGCCCAGATAATCCAGAAAGGCTTTGACCTTGGGCGTCATCGCCGCGCGTTCCTGGACGCAGGCGTAGATGTCCATTGGCTGGACGACGCTGTGTTCAAACAGCGGCACCAATTGCCCGCTCGCCAGATACGGCGCCGCAACAAACTCCGCCAGTCGCGTGACCCCGGCCCCGTGGACCGCCATTTGCGCCAGCGCATCGATGTCATCACTGATGGCGGTGGCATTGATAGGCGCGTCGAAACGCTGGCCGTCGCGCATGAAAGTCCAGCGCAGAAAACGTCCGTCCAGGGGATAACGAAAAGCCAGGCAGGCATGATTTTGCAGATCGTCCGGCGATTGCGGCCACCCGGCGCGCTGAAGATAGGCCGGCGCGGCGCACATGATGAAGGGCAGTGAAACGATCTTGCGCGCGACGATGCCGTCCTCCAGTTGCGGCTTGATCCGCAGGCTCAGATCGAAGCCGTCCTGGATGTGGTTGATCTTGCCATTGGTGGTCGAGAGTTCGATGAGTAGGCGCGGGTGCTGTGCAGCGAAATCGGCGATCAGCGAGGCCAGCACATGGCGGCCGAACGCTGAGGTGGAGGCAATGCTCAACCGGCCCTGCAACTCGGTTTCGGCGCAGCTGATGGAGCTTTGCGCGGCTTCCAGATCCGCCGCAATTTTCCGCACTTTCTCGTAGTACACCGCACCGTTTTCGGTGAGTGCCATGCTCCGCGTCGTGCGTTGCAGCAAACGCACGCCGAGGTGCGTTTCCAGCCGATTGATCGTCTGGCTCACCGCTGCCGCGCTCACACCCAGCGTCTTCGCGGCGCCGACGATGGAGCCGGACTCGACCACTTTGATAAAACTGGCAATCGCCGCTAACAGATTCATCCGTGTCCTGCCGAGGGTGGATTCGTAAGTTCTGCTTTATAAAGTACCTGCGATTGAGCGTCTAGTTGCGCTGGGTCGGCTTTGCTAACGTGCGGTCTCCCTGTCAATGGATGGAAAAGCCATATGAATCAAAGAACCAACGCCGAAGCCTTGATCATCGGTCGCCGCAAGCTGTCGCCGCGCGCTACGCCGTATGTGTTCGCGTTATACATGGCGACGATCATGGCGTTTCTCATGTCGCTGGTGATCACCGCCGCCAATTCGGGGATTGATAACGACTACCTGAGTAATGCCTTGCACGCCTACAAGCTGGCAATGCCGATCGCGTTCCTGTGCATCCTCGTCGTGCGGCCGATCGTGGTGAAACTGGTGGCGTGGACGGTGCACCCGCATCGTTGAAAGGCCCCGTCTCAGCAGTGACTGTTCTGACGTCTTCGCGAGCAGGCTCGCTCCCACATTCAGACCGCAATCCCCTGTGGGAGCGAGCCTGCTCGCGAATAGCCTCGCCGCGTGGGGTGCCTCAGAAAAACTCGTCGAGCAACTGATAAAAGGCGATCCGCTGCAAGTCCGGCTCCACGCCATACACCTCAAAAAACAACGGCAGCCACTGCGCGCCGAGGTTGTCCGTGATGCTGTGGGCGGCCAACGCCAAATCCTGATAACGGTCAGCGACGCCCAGCCGTCCGCAGTCGACAAATCCGCTGAAGCGGCCATCGTCGGCGAGCAGATTGGGCAGGCACGCATCGCCGTGGGTCACCACCAGATCCTCGTGGGTTGGGCGTGCAGCGAGCATTTGCTGGAACACTGCTTCGGCAGATTGGCCGAGGCGCGAATCGTCGAAGTCTTCTTCATCGATCAACCCGGCGAGCAGGTGTTCGCGGGCCCGTGTGATCTTCTGCTCCAGGCAGTGATCGAACGGGCAACTGTCGATCGCGACCGTGTGAAGCGTGCGCAGTGCCTGCGCCGCGAGCGTGACGATCTGCTGCGACGTCAGGTGTGCACTGCTGGCCAGATCCCGCCCCGCAACGGCGGTCATCAACAGCCAGTTGTGATCCGCTTCAACGAGGGTGTCGAGCACACGCGGCGCCGGCAAGTCCTGAGTCGCCATCCAGCGTAGCCGCTGCACTTCACCGGGCAACTCGCCCCAGGTCATCACCTGCTCGGCTTTGACGAACAGCGACGCTGCCCCGGGAGGCGTAACCCGCCATACATCCGCACGCGATTCGCCAATGGTCTGTTGTTCGATGGCCGCTGCGGCAAATTGGCTGCGCCACGCTGCTGGTAAATCCATGTCTGTTTTGTCCTTGGCATTATCGATGGGCGCATTGTGCCGGCCTGACGGGTGTGTTCGCAAACAAGGCGCGGCTCGGGGAAATCCATCGAAACTTCGCTGACAACTCAACTGTCCAGACCCTTACACCGCCCGACGGATGTTCTGTCAGGGCAGCTCCATGCAGCGGAGAAAGACGAGGATCGAGATGACGATGACAGTGGGAGATTTTCTGGTTGAACGGCTCAGCGAGTGGGGCGTTACGCGGATTTTTGGCTATCCGGGTGATGGCATCAACGGCGTGTTCGGCGCGCTCAGCCGGGCCAAGGGAAAGATCGAATTCGTCCAGGCGCGGCATGAAGAAATGGCCGCGTTCATGGCCTCGGCGCATGCCAAGTTCACCGGCGAGCTGGGCGTGTGCATCGCCACGTCCGGCCCGGGCGCCTCACACTTGATTACCGGACTCTACGACGCACGCATGGACCACATGCCGGTGTTGGCCATCGTCGGTCAGCAAGCACGCACCGCGCTGGGCAGTCACTACCAGCAAGAGCTGGATCTGGTGTCGATGTTCAAGGACGTCGCCGGGGCATTTGTGCAGCAGGCTTCCGCGCCGTCGCAGGTGCGGCATTTGCTCGATCGGGCAGTGCGCACGGCCGTGGGCGAACGTCGGGTCACCGCGCTGATTCTGCCCAACGATTTGCAGGAGCTGAAATACCAGGCACCGGCGCGCGCCCATGGCACCGCGCATTCGGGTGTGGGTTATACGAAACCCAAAGTGCTGCCTTATGACGTGGATCTTCAGCGTGCCGCCGACGTTTTGAACGCGGGCGAAAAGGTCGCGATTCTGGTTGGCGCCGGTGCATTGCAAGCGACTGATGAAGTCATCGCGGTGGCGGAAAAGCTCGGCGCCGGCGTTGCCAAGGCGCTGTTGGGCAAAGCTGTGCTGCCCGACGATCTGCCTTGGGTCACCGGCAGCATCGGCCTGCTCGGCACTGAACCGAGCTACAAATTGATGAGCGAATGCGACACCTTGCTGATGATCGGTTCGGGTTTCCCGTACTCGGAGTTTCTGCCAAAAGAAGGTCAGGCCCGTGGCGTGCAAATCGATTTGCAGCCCGACATGCTCAGCCTGCGCTATCCGATGGAGGTCAATCTGGTCGGCGATTCGGCGGAAACCCTCGCCGCGTTATTGCCACTGCTCGAACAGAAAACCTCCAGCAAGTGGCGCAAGAAAGTCGAAGGCTGGCGCGGTAGCTGGGAGAAAACCCTGGAAAGACGTGCGATGGCCAAAGCCGATCCGGTCAACCCGCAAAGGGTGGTGTACGAGTTGTCGCCGCGCCTGCCCGATAACGCAATCATCACCAGCGACTCCGGCTCCTGCGCCAACTGGTTTGCTCGTGACCTGAAAATCCGCCGTGGCATGCAGTGCTCGTTGTCCGGTGGACTCGCGTCCATGGGCGCCGCTGTGCCTTACGCGATTGCCGCCAAGTTCGCCTATCCCGAACGTGCAGTCATCGCGCTGGTGGGCGATGGCGCGATGCAGATGAACAACATGGCCGAGCTGATCACTGTCGCCAAGTATTGGCGACAGTGGGCGAGCCCCAAGTGGATCTGCGCGGTGTTCAACAATGAGGATCTCAATCAGGTCACGTGGGAGCAGCGGGTGATGGAGGGCGATCCGAAGTTTGAAGCTTCGCAAAGTATTCCCGACGTGCCTTATCACTTGTTTGCCATTTCCATTGGCCTGAAAGGCATTTTTGTCGATCGCGAAGAAGACGTCGCCGCTGCGTGGGAAAAGGCACTGGCCTCGGAGGTACCGGTGGTGATCGAGTTCAAGACCGACCCGAACGTGCCGCCGCTGCCGCCGCACATCAAGCTTGAGCAGGCGAAGAAATTCGCCACGACGTTGCTCAAGGGCGATCCGGATGAGGTCGGGGTGATCGTGCAGACCGCGAAACAAGTACTCGGCGCGGTGTTGCCCGGCAAAAAATAACCGGTTAATCGACTGGCAACTGTTGATCGTTCCCACGCTCTGCGTGGGAACGCCTCTAGGGACGCTCTGCGTCCAGTGACGCGGAGCGTCACGGGCAACATTCCCACGCGGAGCGTGGGAACGATCACCGATCGAGTGGGCACGACAAGAGGTAAGTTGATGATTTTCGTGGGCTGTGCAGGCTGGAATCTGGGGCGCGAGCATTGGCCGGCATTTCCGGTGGAAGGCTCGCACTTGCAGCGCTACGCTTCGCGCCTCAACTGCGTGGAAATCAACAGCTCGTTCTACCGTCCGCATCGGCGGCAAACCTACGAACGTTGGGCCGATGGCGTACCGGAGGCCTTTCGCTTTTCGGTGAAAATGCCCAAACACATCACCCATGAATTACGCCTGGCGGGGTGCGAGGCGGCGTTGGACAGGTTTCTTGCTGAGTGCGGCGGGTTGGGCGAGCACCTTGGCTGCTTATTGGTGCAATTGCCGCCATCGCTGGTGTTCGAAGAAGCCAGCGCCGACGCCTTTTTCACGACGTTGCGCGAACGGTTCTCCGGCGCAGTGGTGCTCGAGCCAAGGCATGAATCGTGGGTCAGCGGCGAGTCGATGTTAACGACTCATCAGATCGCACGAGCAGCGGTCGATCCTTCGCGCATCAGTCGTGATGTTTCGCCAAGCGGCTGGACGAGAACTCAGTATTGGCGCCTGCACGGCTCACCACGCATTTACCACAGCGCCTACGATTCAACTTATCTGCTAAACCTCGCACATACTCTGCAATCAGCGGCCGCAGCAGGTGCTGCGACCTGGTGCATATTCGACAACACCGCCAGCGGCGCAGCGCTGGGCAACGCCTTGACGCTGGCCACACTGACGGCCGATTGGGAGCAGTATGTGCGGCCGTGAAACTCAACCCGGCGAAGAAGCCCTCACCCTAGCCCTCTCCCAGAGGGAGAGGGGACTGACTGATCTGGCTTAAATGATTCTGGACAGCCGGTATCTACGCCCAACGACGAGGTGTGATTTGACCAGACGATATTTTTCGACAGATTCCAAATCGATGCCTCTGCCTGGATAAAGCCTGCGGCGGGGAGGCAAAAATCCCAAGCAGTGCACAATTGCAGCAATCGCACGATCAGAGCTTGGATTT